>JAHHQM010000021.1 GCA_020026395.1 Alistipes sp.
GTAAAAAGAACGAAAAGGGTAAACAAAAAAGTAGAAACATCAAGATAAAAGATCCAAGATAAAATGAAGGTGTATAAATTCGGTGGCGCATCGGTGAGAAATGCCGACGGAGTGCGCAACCTGCATAAGATCATTGCCGGAGAGCATGATTTGTTTATCATTGTGTCGGCCATGGGTAAGACGACAAATGCGTTGGAACGTGTTTTTGACGGCATCCGCCGCGACGACCGTGCCTATGCTCAGGAACAGATCGACACCTTGCGTTCAACCCATGCCGAGATTATCGACGATTTGTGGCATAAGCCGACAAAACTGGAACGAATCGATACGCTGTTTTCGGAACTCGAAACGCTGGCTCATAACTTCTGCTATAAACCCGAGGATGCCGAGTTGCTGTACGACCAGGTGGTGGCTTACGGTGAGCTGATCTCGACGACGATCATCTCGGAATACCTTAATAAGGCGGGTACGCATAACGCATGGATCGATATGCGCCACGCCATGTGTACCGAACAACGCCATAAGGATGCGGCCGTGGATATGGAACGCACCGAAAAGACCCTGAAGGAGGAACTCGCCCGCCATCGCGAGAATATCTTCATCGGTCAGGGATTTATCGGCGGTGCACCCGACGGTACGACCACGACGCTGGGGCGTGAGGGTTCGGACTATTCGGCGGCAGTGGTCGCCAATATCCTGGATGCCGAGTCGATGGCCGTGTGGAAGGATGTGGACGGCGTGCTGAATGCCGACCCCAAAATCTTTCCCGATGCCGTGCAGATCGCCGAACTGAACTATCTGGATATCATCGAGTTGGCGTATAGCGGTGCGCAGATCATCCACCCGCGTACGATCAAACCCCTGCAAAACAAAAACATCCCGCTGTATGTCCGCCCGTTCGGCGACAAACGCAAACCGGGTACCGTCATCCGCAGTATGTCCGCTCCGATCGAGGTGCCGATCCTGATCCTGAAGAAAAACCAGGTACTGATGACGATCCGTTCGCGCGACTTCTCGTTCGTGCTGGAGGAGAAGTTCGCCACGATCTTCTCGCTCTTCGAACGCTTCCGCATCAAGGTCAATCTGGTGCATAACTCGGCCATCAACCTCAGCTTCTGCGTCGATGAGACGTGGCACATCGATGAGGCAGTCGAGGCTCTGCGTGCTTCGGGATTCGACGTGATGAAGAGTACGGATATGGAGCTGCTTACCATCCGCGGATATACCCCCAAGTTGTGGGACAAGTATGCTTGTGGCAACCGCGTTTTCCTGCGCCAATCGACCCAGTCGACCGTGCGTATCGTGCGTAAGCGTTACTAAAAGAATTGGCTGTAAACAAAAAATCCGACCTCGAAACGGGTCGGATTTTTTGTTGGGGTTAAAACAAGTTACTGCTGCTCGCACTGACGCAGACGGCGCAGGATCGTCAGGTAGGAATCGCCCTGAATCTCGCCCTTGTGCTTCATCTCGATGATGGTGCGGATCATGTAACGGTTGATGTCGTGTTGCAGCCGCTTGTAGAGTTCACACGAGGTGTAGTTCTCGTTGTCGAGCAATACATCGCGGATCGAACGCAGGGAGTTGGTGTAGTTGGCCATCTCGTTTTTGAGCGCCATGCCCTGTTTCTTGGAGGAGTTGATCTTGGCGATCGACATGTCGCGCAACTTCTCGCACACCTCCGTCAGAATGACCATCACCACGTTGTCCATAAGCGTGTGGCCGTGCATGAAGAGGTACGTCTTTTCGGGCTTCAGACCGCGGGCGGCCAGCTGCTGCTCGAATTCCTTCATGGGTTCGATCATCCGCGGGTTGTGGTCGCGGAGCAGACGTTCGCGCTTTTCGACATTGCGCTTCAGCCACGCAAGGGTGTTTGCGCCGTTGTCCTCGATGTCGAGATAACCCAGACGCACCGACGACTTGAAATCGGCCAGCGTGAAGACATGTTCCGAGGCCATCTGCGCCGAGTAGGCATACCACACAAACAGGGGATAGATCGTCAGCGAATATTCGTGCATGAATTTCACGAAATCGAAGATGCGCGTGTCGTTCTTCGTCGCCTTGACGCACACGTTATGCAACGAGGGTGCATAGCACAGGTAATTTTCCGTGGCATAGGCGTAGGTGTGGAACATGTACTTGGCGTGATTGACCTCGCGCGACTGGGGCGTGCGGTCGGCAAACAGGTGGTCAAAGTCGGAATCCACACACAGAAGCATGTTGGCCGACGATTGGGGTATACTGCTCAAAAGCACTTTCTTGCCTTTGGGCAGATCCTCGCGGTTGGGAACCGAGATTTCAAACCGCAGGTAGGGATTCGGGAAATGATCGAAGATGCCGCGCCAGAAGGCCACATCTTCATACCCCTCGACATAGACCTCCACCAGCCTCTGGTTGGTGTCGGGTGGCAGGGGTTGGGGCAAATCCTTCAGGCTGCGTGAGCGGTGAAAAGGATTAAAGCGGTTGAGTTTTTCGACGATCTTGTTCATCTCTACCAACAAAGATAATATTTTTGCTAAATTTGCACAACATTAAGTCGCCTTTTTGGCTTGAAATACAAACGAATTGAAAAATATGGCAGACAACGATTGGAAACAACGGCTGGGGATGGTCTTCTCGACCGATCCCAATTTCAAATACGAGACGGAAGAGGTTGAGCAGGAAGAACTTCTGCCTCCCGCACAGCAGAAACTGCGCGTGTGGCTCGACCGCAAACAACGCGGCGGCAAGGTCGTGACCCTGGTCAGGGGCTTTGTGGGACCCGACGACGATTTGCAGGAACTTGCCCGCATGCTCAAGGTGAAATGCGGCGTGGGCGGTGCCGCGAAGGAGGGTGAGATCATCATCCAGGGCGATCACCGCGACCGCGTGGTCGATCTTCTGGTGAAGGCCGGTTACGGCTGTAAAAAGGCAGGCTCGTAGGCGATGAAGGGGTGGCTGAAAATAGCGCTTGCGGTGGCGGGAGTGTTCCTCTGGGGGCACGCCTCGGCTCAATATTATACATGGGGTACGGATCGTCCCATGAAATGGATGCAGGTGCGCACCCCCTCGTTCAGTCTGATCTATCCCGATTCGGCGCACCACATCGCCGCCCGAACGATGCTCTATGTCGATCGGGTGCAGCACGACATCCGTTTCGGATTCCGCCACGGGGCGATGCCGCGGATGCCGTTTGTGATGCACGGCGAGAATTTCGAATCGAACGGATTGGTGATGTATATGCCGCGGAGGGTCGAATTTCTGACCATCCCCTCGGAAGACAATTACTCGACCCTGTGGCTCAAACAACTTGTGGCGCACGAATACCGCCACACGGTGCAGTACAACAATCTCAATCGCGGGGTGTTCCGCGCCTTGAGCTACCTGACGGGACAACACGCCCCGACGGTCAGCCTCCTGTGTATGCCCGCATGGGCGATGGAGGGCGATGCCGTGATGTCGGAAACGGCCATGTCCACCTATGGACGCGGCCTGCAACCTTCGTTTACGATGGGTTACCGTGCCATGATCGACCGTGTGGGGTGCGACCATCGGGGACGACGGGCGAAAAACATCGACCGCTGGTTCTGCGGATCGTATCGTGATTTCATTCCCGATCATTATGCACTGGGGTATCAGATCTGCACCTATGCCTATACGCGTTATGGCGAAAACATCTGGGACAAGGTGGCCGACTACGGGGCACGCCGTCCCTATGTCATTGCGACCATTCACCGCGCCCTGCGTAAATATTATCAGACCGATGTAAAACACCTCTTCACGGAGACGTTCGCCGATTTGAAACGCCATTGGGATGCATTGCCCGAGGTGGAGGACGGGGCGCACCGACTGGTGGCGCTGCCCGACGGAAACTATACCTCGTATCAGTGGCCGATGGAGCGCGACAGCGTGCGGATCGTAGCGGTGAAGAGCGATTTCGACCGCCCGACCCGTTTTGTGGAGGTCGATCGGCTGTCGGGACGCGAGCGGGTCATTTCGGATGTGGGGCGTTTGTCGTCCCGACCTGCGATGGCCGACGGGCGCATCTGGTGGACGGAGTACCGACGCTCGGCTTTGTATGAGGAGCGCGTGAATTCGGTCTTGTGTTATCTGGATCTTAAGGACGGGAAACCCCACACCGAAGGACGCCTGAAAAATGTACGTTATGCAACGCCCGCCGAGGAGCGACTCGGCTGGGTGGAGTATCGCGCGGACGGGGTTTATCGGTTGGTTACGGTGGATGCCGAGTCTTTCGGGAATCGGCGGGAAGTTGCTTTCCCCGTAGGATGTGAGGTACACGGCCTTGCGTGGGATAACCGTTCGCGGGGATGGTATGCCCTTCTGACCGATGATGACGGTATGCGCATCGTGGCGGTCGGGGAGCGGGGCGTCCGTTCCTTGACGCGGTCTGCCTATGTCACGCTGTCGGATCTGTGTGCGCGGGACGGGCAACTCTACTTCGGTTCGATTGCCTCGGGTCGGGATGAGGTACACCGCCTTGATCTGGCCTCGTTGAAGGAATATCGCATTTCCACCTCAAAATATGGCGGGTTCGATCCCGCACCTTCTTCTAAAGGAGTATTGATGACGGCCTACGATGCGCGGGGTTATGCCCTGGCCGAGCACGCTCTGGATCGGGAGGAGGAGCTGGCGTGGCGTCCGACACCCGACAACGGAATCAACCCCCGACGCAAATTCTGGGAGGTGGTGAACCTCGACAAGGTGCGTTTCGTGGAGGCGGATTCGCTGCGACAATTTGAAAAACACCGTCCGCGCCGATACCGCAAGGGGTTAAACCTCTTCAAGGTACACGGATGGCTGCCCGTGGGGTTCGATCCCTTCGAGGCGGTCGATGAACATAAGGTCGATCTGAATTGGGGCGTGACCGTCCTCTCGCAAAACTTGCTGTCGAGTGCCGAGGCATTCGCTTCGTACGGTTGGAATCGGGATGAAGGATCGCTGTGGAAAGCGGGGTTGAGGTATTACGGATTGGGGCTTGCCTGGGAGGGTCGGTTCTCCTATGGCGGGGATCAGATCGTGTTGCGTCTGGCCGACCGATCCGAGGAGGGCGAAAAACTCCAGCCGCTGCCCTCGATGGACAAATACCGTTCGGTGGATCTGATCGCCTCGCTGCCGCTGCTCTTCGAGCGGGGGGCGTGGATCCGTCAGTTGGTGTTGTCGGCGGGTTGGAACTATGCCAATACGAAGGTGGCCGACCTGAGTGCCGTCCGTTGGGATGCGGAGGGGCACATCGAAAACCTCGATCGGATCGGCTACAACAACGGTGTGCACAAACTCGCCTTCGGAGTGGCCTATGGCGTGCAGTGCAGGATGGCTTACCGCGATCTGAGACCCCGTTGGGGTTGGTCGGTGCGGGCATCCTACTCGCTGAACCCCACGAATCGGGAGTACAGCGATCTGATATCGTTCTATACGCAGGGCTATCTGCCGGGTGTGGCGGCGCATCACTCGCTGCGCATTGCGGCACATTATCAGACGGCCATTGGCGGATTCCGTATGCCGTCGGGCGGGCGTCCGCTGTGTTTCGTTTCGTCGTGGCTCGTCCCGCGGGGTTACTCCTCGTCGGCGATCCGTCCCGAAGATTACCGTGCGGCATCACTGGACTATGAGTTGGCGTTGTGGTGTCCCGAAGGCGGAATCCCCTCGGTACTCTATGTAAAGCGCATCCGTTTGAGCGTGGGCGGGGATTTCGGACGCTACTCCATCCCGTTTGTCGGCGGGAAAACCCATCGCGATTTGTGGTCGCTGGGCGGAGAATTGATTTTTGATTTCAACGTGTTGAGGCAGCCCTCTTCGGCCATGGCGACATTCCGTTTCGGCGTTTGGAAACCCAAAGACCGCGGCGTATGGGTCAGCGGGTCGCTCGGATTGCCGTTTTGATAAAAATTTTATGTATATTTGCGCCAAAATCGCGACGTTATGGAGCAGAAGAAAATCTTGAAAAAGGGGCTGAGCCCGAAAACGATAAAATGGATCTGGTGCATCGCGTTTGCACCCTTTGTGCTGGTCGGGGTGATGTTGGTCCTCACGGCACTCGGCGTGTTCGGTCGCATGCCCTCGTTCGAGGAGTTGGAAAACCCGCGCAGCAACCTCGCCACGGAGATCTATTCCGAGGAAGGAAAAGTGCTCGGTACGTTCTTCGTGCAGAACCGTTCCTATGTGCAGTATGCCGACCTTTTCCCCGACGATTCGATCCTCCATATCGAAATGGACGGCCACAACATCCCGCCCCTGATCGCCGCACTGATCTCGACGGAGGATGCCCGTTTCCGTTCGCACTCGGGTATCGACATCCCGTCGCTGGCGCGTGTGGCCATCAAAACCCTTTTGTTGCAGCGTTCGCAGCAGGGTGGCGGTTCGACCATCACCCAGCAGCTGGCCAAGAACCTTTTCCCGCGTGACACGACCCGCCGCGGTTCGCTCGCCCGAAAAGGTATGCTCGTACTCTCGAAATTCAAGGAGTGGATCACCGCCCTCAAACTCGAATACAACTACACGAAGGAGGAGATCGCCGTGATGTATCTCAACACGGTGGCTTACGGTTCGAATGCCTACGGCATCAAGACCGCCGCCCAGACCTTCTTCAACAAAGAACCCCACGAACTCAACGTGCAGGAGGCCGCCATGCTGGTCGGCGTGGTGAATGCCCCGACGCGTTATTCGCCCGTGCGCAACCCCAAGAATGCGTTGGCACGTCGTAACCTCGTTCTGTCGCGTATGGCCGAGCAGGGCGCAATCACGGAGCGTCAGTACGATTCGATTTCGGCACTGCCCATCGTCCTGAACTACAAACCCGTATCGCACAATGCGGGTGCGGCGACCTATTTCCGCGAGATGTTGCGTCTGGTGATGAGTTCGCCCGAACCCCGTCGCAAGCAGTTTGCCAACGATTGGGACTACGAGCAGGCACTCAAGGAGTACCGCGAGAACCCCATCTACGGCTGGTGTCTGAAAAACAAGAAAGCCGACGGTACGAATTACGATATTTACCGCGACGGACTGAAGATCTACACCACGATCAACTCCACGATGCAGCGTTATGCCGAGGAGGCCGTGCAGTGGCAGATGGAGAACGAGGTGCAGCCCAAGATGGACCGTCTGGTCAAGCAGCGCGGTACGATCTTTGCCGAGGGGTCGCGTCAGCAGCACGATCAGATCATCCGCAATGCGATTCGCTATTCGGATCGTATGCGCGAGATGCTCAATGCGGGTTTCACGCGTGAGGAGGCACTGGCTTCGTTCAACAAGCCGTGTCCGATGAAGGTCTTCACCTACAAGGGCGACCGCGATACGGTGATGACCCCGCGCGACTCGATCCTCCACCACAAGAAAATCATGCGTGCGGCATTTGTCGCCATCGAACCGCAGACGGGTTATCTGAAAGCCTATGTCGGCGGCCCCAATTTCCGTTACTTCAAGTACGATATGGCCAGTCAGGGCAAGCGTCAGATCGGTTCGACGATCAAACCCTTCGTCTATACGTTTGCCATCGACCACCTGGGCATGACGCCCAACACGATGGTGCCGAACCTGCCCGTGACGATCGAGACGGTGAACGGTACGCCGTGGTCGCCGAAGGAGGCCGGACGCGTGGAGCAGAACGGTGAGCTGCATCCCTTGTCGTGGGGGTTGGCGCGAAGCCGCAACAACTATTCGGCTTGGATCATGAAGCAGGCCAAGCAGCCCGAGGCCGTGGCCGACTTCATCCATAATATGGGGCTGAAGGGATACATCGATCCCGTGCCCGCACTTTGTCTGGGGACGCCCGAGACGAACGTCTATGAGCTGACGAGTGCCTTCTCGACCTTCGCCAACGGCGGTGTGCACAACAATCCGATTTTCGTGACGCGCATCGAGGATCGTCAGGGAAATATCATCTCGAGTTTCATCCCCAAATCGCAGGATGCCATCAACGAAAGCACGGCATACACCATGCTGACGATGTTGCAGGGCGTGGTGACGAGCGGTACGGCGGGTCGTCTGAGATACCAGTTCGGATTTACGGATTGCGAGCTGGGCGGAAAGACCGGAACGACGAACCACAACCGTGACGGTTGGTTTATGTGTGTCGCACCCCACATCTGTGCCGGAGCATGGGTCGGCGGTGAGGATCAGATGGTGCACTTCCTGTGGGGCGGTGAGGGTAGCATCGTTGCCCTGCCGATCGTGGGCGAATTCCTGCGCAAGGTCTATGAGGACGGAACGCTCGGCGTGAGTCGCAGCGACAAGTTCAACCGTCCCGCGCGGATGCCGCACTACACGACCGGGGAGACTCCGCAGGCCGATGTGCAGACCGAAATCGAAAAGGAGGAGACAGAAGAGTTCTTCGACTAATCCTTTTGGGGGCGGTTCTCATTGGGAGCGGCTCTCGAAAGTAGAAAAATTTAGAACTTAATAAATCATAAGTGCCATGAAGGTAGCAGTTGTAGGCGCCAGCGGTGCCGTAGGACAGGAATTTCTCAACATTCTGGAACATCGCGATCTGAAGATCGACGAACTTGTGTTGTTCGGTTCGGAGCGTAGTGCAGGTCGCAAATATAATTATCGCGGTCAGGAGCTGACCGTAAAGTTGTTGCAGCACAACGACGATTTCAAGGGTATTGACTATGCGCTGGTGTCGGCCGGCGGATCGACCTCGAAGGAATTTGCCGAGACGATCACCAAACACGGCACCATCATGATCGACAATTCGAGTGCCTTCCGTATGGACAAGGATGTGCCTCTGGTCGTTCCAGAGGTGAATGCCGAGGATGCCAAGAACGCACCCCGTCGCATCATCGCCAACCCCAACTGCACGACGATTCAGATGGTCGTGGCGTTGAAAGCCATCGAGGAGGTATCGCACATCCGTCGTGTGCACGTGGCCACCTATCAGTCGGCGAGCGGTGCAGGTGCACAGGGTATGGCCGAATTGGAGCAGCAGAACCGTGAGCTGGTCGAGGGCAAGGAGCCGACCGTCTCGAAGTTTGCTTATCAGCTGGCCTACAACGTGATTCCCCACATCGATGTTTTTGCCGATGAGGACTACACGAAGGAGGAGTTGAAGATGTTCAACGAGACGCGCAAGATCATGCACTCGGACATCAAGGTGTCGGCTACGTGTGTGCGTGTTCCCGTGATGCGTGCCCACTCGGAGAGCATCTGGGTGGAGACCGAGCGTCCCGTATCACCTGCCGAAGCGCGTGCCGCATTCGAAAAGGCCGAGGGCATCGTCGTGATGGACGAACCCGAAAAGAAATCGTACCCCATGCCCCTGTTCCTGGCAGGTCGTGATGAGGTATTCGTCGGTCGTATCCGCAAGGATCTTACCTCGGAGAATGGTTTGACGTTCTGGTGTGTCGGCGATCAGATCCGTAAGGGTGCTGCGCTGAATGCCGTGCAGATCCTCGAATCGCTGATCCGATAATTTATACAGGTAGCTTCTTGTAGTCCCCGAACCCGTGTGGTTCGGGGACTTTTTTTTGTGGCGGGGCGGAGAAAAAGAAGGGCGGCGGAAAGGCGGCGGATTTCGGGGAGGGGATTTCGGGGTCGGAGTAAATGGGTGCGGTGAGAAAAAATCCGAAAGGGGGAAATAATTTTTTTGAAGAGCAGAGCAAAAAAATAAAGGAACCGAACGAATTCGATTCCTTTATTTTGGTTGCAATGATTTGCCGGATTATTTCTCCGTGCGAACCATACGCTTCTCCTTGATGCGGGCCTTCTTACCGGTCAAGTTGCGGAAGTAGTAGATACGTGCACGACGTACAACACCTACCTTGTTCAACTCGATGTGGTCGATGTGAGGAGAGTAGAGCGGGAAGATACGCTCAACACCCACGCCGTTCGATACCTTGCGGATGGTGAACATCTTCGTCTTGCCGGTACCCTTGATCTGGATTACCACACCACGGAAGCTCTGGATACGCTCCTTGTTACCCTCGACGATTTTGTAAGATACGGTGATCGTGTCACCTGCCTTGAACGACGGAATGTCTGCGTCGGTCTTCTGCCACATCTGCTCGTTTACGAGCTTGATGATTGCGTCCTTGTTCATTTTATTGCAATAAATTAATTGTTTTTACATTCAACATTCCCGCTGTATCCCGCCTACCATGACCATACGATTGATCGTCAATCCCGCGAAACCGAAAAATAAAGTCGGACATCACTGCCTCCCTTTCTTTCCCGTTGTCTTGTGGCTGCCTCCCGGACAAAACTTCCGCCCCGTCCCCTCAGCCTGCTCGCGACTTGCTCCGCACCCGGCGTAGTACCCAATGAAAGAGGTTGATATGTACCCTTGGGGACGGCAAAGATAAGAAGAAAAAATCAACAAACCGCTGAAATAGAGGAAAAATTTCAAGAAGGAGGATTTATTCGTATATTTGCACCCGAAATTCAACGAGAAAATGTAGCACTTGAGGTAAACTGCTCGTAATGACGACGATTGCCTCGTAAATGAAAATTTTGAGATGAAAGAAAGATTGATCCTTGTAACGAATGACGACGGAGTGGATTCCAAGGGTATTCGTGCCGCAATCGAAGTGGCCCGTACCTTCGGTCGTGTCGTGGTCGTAGCCCCCGAAACCATGCAGAGCGGTAAAAGCTCGTCCATCACGTTGTACGATCCCCTCTTCCTGCGCCATGTGCACGAGGAAGACCGTCTGAAAATCTATGCGTTCACGGGTACTCCGGTCGATTGCGTGAAGATGGCTTTCGACTATCTGCTCAAGGACGAAAAGGTCGATCTGGTGATCTCGGGTATCAACCACGGCTCGAATGCCGCCATCAACGTGATCTATTCGGGTACGATGGGCGCCGCCATCGAGGGTAGTTTCTACGATTGCCCGTCGGTGGGTCTGTCGCTTACGTCGCACGATCCCGATGCCGATTTCGAGGCTTCGATCGAGTGGGGTCGCAAAATTATCGGCGATATTCTGGAGCACGACATCGAATTGCCGCTGTGTCTGAATGTCAATGTTCCCGAAGGTCGCCCCGAAGAAATTCAGGGTGTGAAGCTCTGCCGTCAGAACCGCGGTTCGTGGCGCGAGGAATTTTTTTTGAGAGAGGATCCCCGCGGTCGCGAGTATTTCTGGCTGACGGGTAAGTTCTACGACGACGAACCCGATGCAAAAGATACCGACGAACACGCTTTGGCCGATAAATATGTGGCAGTAGTCCCCGTGCAGGCCGATATGACGGATTATCGCCAGATGAAAAATCTTGCAAAAATCGTGAAATAATCCTACCTTTGTATAAGGTGCATGGAGGGGTGTCGTGCAAACGGCACCCCTTTTTTCATCGGAATCCTAAAATTTCGGCCTATGTTGATCAAAGTTTTGTTGGTGTTGGCCATCCTCATCCAGAGCGTCGCGACGATTTATGCCCTGCGTCTGGTGCGGACGACCAAGTACAATTCGGTGTGGATCCTGTTTATCATCGGATTCTCGTTGCTCTCCGTCGAACGACTCGTCCAGCTGTTCGTCGCCGATGAGTGTACGTATGTCGAACATTGGTGGTTCGCCTATCTGGGAATCGTCATCTCGATCTGCTTGTCGATCGGTGTGATGTATGCCCACAAACTGTTCAAATACATCGGACGACTGACCCGTCAGCGTCAGTTGCTCAACAAACGAATCCTTACGGCCGTGTTGCGTACCGAGGAGAAAACCCGTTCGCGGTTCTCGAAGGAGCTGCACGACGGACTGGGGCCGCTGCTTTCGTCGGCCAAAATGTCGTTGTCGGCACTTTCGTTGCAGGAGCAGAACCCCGAGCAGAAGGAGATCATCAAAAATACGACCTACGTCATCGACGAGGCAATCCGTTCGTTGCGCGAAATTTCGAATAACCTTTCGCCTCACGTGTTGAATGATTTCGGATTGGCACGCGGTGTGCAGAATTTTATCGACAAAAGTATCGCGATGCACGATGTCAAGATCCGTTTCACGACCAATCTGAAGACGGAGCGTTACGATACGGATGTCGAGGTGATTTTCTATCGTGTGATCTGCGAGCTGATCAACAATTCGCTGAAACATTCGGGTTGTACGCACATCAATCTTTCGCTGGCGCAGAACGGCGCGGATTTGGCGTTGGAGTACACCGACAACGGATGCGGATTTAATCCCGATGCCATGATGGATTGCGGCATGGGCTTGTCGAACATCTCGTCGAGAGTCAATTCGCTGGGCGGAACGGTCGATTTCAAATCGGCCAAAGGCATGGGTATGCGTGCCACAATCCGAGTGAACACCAAACAGGAACTCCTGCAGGAGGAGTCGTTAAGAGATCGTAAATTAAAATAAAATGGGATATCGTATAGTTTTGGTCGATGACCATTCGTTGTTTCGCAGCGGATTAAAGGGACTTTTGGAGCGTTATGCGGGATGCAGCGTGGTGGCCGAGGCTGGTGACGGAGAGGAATTTTTGAAGTTGGTGCCCGATTTGGAGGCCGATGTGGTGTTTATGGATTTCTCGATGCCGGGGCTGGACGGAGCGCAAACCACCGAGCGGGCATTGGCCGTGCGTCCCGATTTGAAAATTATCACGCTGTCGATGTTCGGCGAGGAAAGCTATTATCAGCGCATGGTCGAGGCGGGTGCCCGCGGATTCCTGCTGAAGGATTCGGATATGGGCGACGTGATCGAGGCCATCGAGACGGTGGTCGGCGGCGGCAGCTATTTCAGTCCAGCGTTGTTGGCCTCGTTGGCGGGGCGTATGCGTACGCGCGATGAAGCCGACGACGAACAACTCTCATCGCGTGAGCGCGAGATCCTCGTGGCGGTGTGTCGCGGCTTGTCGAATCAGGAAATTGCCGACGAACTGTTCATCTCGAAACGAACGGTGGATAAGCATCGCGCCAACATCCTCGAAAAAACGGGATGCAAGAATACGGCATCGCTGGTGGTGTACGCCATTAAAAATCATATTGTGGAGTTATAGCGGCGAAATTTTTCGCGGCATAAAGACGGAAGACTGCGGCCTTCCGTCTTTTTTTTGTGTTTTCGGGGATACGGGCGGGTGACTGGGGAATTTTTTTGCGAAGATCTTATATGGTCGGGGATCGGCCAGCGCCAAGGGGCGGAACTACCCGCCCCGACGAGCGACCTGTTTCGTCCGCAGGTCGAGCGACGGAATCTTGTAAATAAATCTTCCCAATCCGACTCCTTCACCCCCGCACACAAAAAAAACGGACTCCGAAGATCGGAATCCGTTTTAGCCGGTTTGCGCCCCGAAGGACGCAAAACCTTATTTAACTGCGTTAACTATAGCCTCAAATGCCTTCGGCTCGTTCATGGCGAGGTCAGCCAGAACCTTACGGTTCAAAGCGATGCCCTTAACATTGAGCTTGCCGATAAATTGTGAATAGGTCATTCCCTGAGCGCGGACTGCAGCGTTGATACGCGTAATCCACAACGAGCGGAATGTTCTCTTTTTAAGCTGACGGTGTGCGTAAGCATACGTCAAACCTTTCTCGACCGTATTTTTCGCAACGGTCCAAACGTTTCCCCTTGAACCAAAGTTACCTTTGGCAAGTTTCAAAACTTTCTTTCTTCTTGCGCGTGAAGCAACAGCGTTGACTGAACGTGGCATAATTTAAAGTTTTATAGAACTCACAGCGATACGGTTCTCCCGCATTCTTTGGGGCTGTTCCGTTCCGGTTAATTAAAATTGTTTTGTGCCGATTAATTACTTAACCAACAACTTCTTGATTTTGGGCGTATCCACTGCCGATACAGTTGACGAATAGCAGAGGTTACGTTTTTGTTTAGTCGTCTTTTTGGTCAGGATGTGACTGTGATAAGCGTGCTGACGCTTGATTTTTCCCGTGCCGGTGAAGGTGAAACGCTTCTTCGCAGCGGCATTAGTTTTCATTTTTGGCATTGTCGTAAATAGTTAATTAGTTAAACATAGCTCGCAAAGATACCTATTTTTCTTGACAGCGCAATATTTTCGCCGATATTTTGTCGGATATTTCTCAAAAAGCGCCATATATTTTCCAGAAAGCTCCTTTTTAGGACGTAACGGTGTGTGAGGCAATGGGATGAGATGTGTCGCTACCCAGCGAATCGGTACCGAAAACAGAGCCTTATATATATAAGTAATACCCCGTTTTTCAGGAGATCAGAACCAGCGGTAAACTTCCCGCAGAATTTCCTCGTTAGAGAGGTCGTTGGGATTGGTGCCGGGAACTCCTTCGGGAATTGGCTCGCCCAATTTTTCGAATAATTCGACCCAGTAGCGGGGCATCGTACCATCCGTAGCGCGAAAATTCATCGGGCGGGCGGTGAATCGCGGACGCCCTTCGGGGTTAAGATAGGCGGCATGGATTAGCTCCGTGCAATAAAATTTACCGTTGTCGGGGCGAAATGAGTAGTCGTAGGGGAGCCCGATCCACTTTTTTGCACGGGCAACCGCAGCGCGAACGCCCGTCGTATCCCGAAGTCGTTTGGCCACGACGCAGGGTTTTCCGTTTATTCTTGCGGATCTTTGCAAAAATTCTTCGAGCGACAGCATCTTTACTCCGCCCTTGGTCGAGGCCTCAAGCACCGAATCTGCGGGAGCTGCCTTCACAAAAATGGCTGCGTGCGAAAAATTTTGCACCTCATTTTTACCCGTCGCCGAGCAAATCGCCCGCGTCATCGGGGAGTCTGCGGTAGTCTGAAACAAAAGATCACCCTCCTGTAAGGGCCGTGGCTGCGACGTGCATCCGACGAGGCAAAACACCATACCTATATATATTATAGCACGAATCATACGCAAAAGGTTATATCTTGTAAAGATAGCAAAAATCCCGGAATTTAATAAAGATTTGGTTCTTAACAAGATAGAAAAACGGCCTTAAAATATTTTAAAAATAGTTGTTGAAAAATTTGGAAGTATGGGGATAAAAGCCGTATCTTTGCATCCGCTTTGAGAGAAAAACATCACTCGAAGCGAGGTTAAATAAAGGTTCTGAAAAAGTTTTCAAAAAATCTTCGAAAAAGATTTGGCAGTTCAAATTATTTGTCTTACCTTTGCAACCGCAATTATTCTGAAAAGCAGTCGATTGCGAACGGATAAAGGTTCTGAAAAATAGTTTGAAAAATCTTCGAAAAAGATTTGGTGGTTTCGAAAAATTGCTTTACCTTTGCAACCACAATTCACAACGAAAGTTGCGGAACTTTTTAACACTGGTTCTTTGAATTACTGGTATATTTGAGAGAAAAGAAATGTAGTATTTATCTGTCAATTTCCTTTTTATTAAGGAAAATCGAATAGTCAGGACTCTAACAATTTATATCTATTTTTTTTACAATGGAGAGTTTGATCCTGGCTCAGGATGAACGCTAGCGGCAGGCC
>JAHHQM010000022.1 GCA_020026395.1 Alistipes sp.
AGAGCAGCTGATTTGTAATCAGCTGGTCGGGGGTTCGAATCCCTCCATCGGCTCGAGTCTACATGACATCAATAGAATTTGGGAAGTTACCAGAGTGGCCAAATGGGGCAGACTGTAAATCTGCTGGCTTACGCCTTCGGTGGTTCGAATCCATCACTTCCCACCACGTAACCCGATCGGATGCGAAAGTTACTGAGAACACACTTCTATTTATACGAGTGTGTGTTTCTTGTTATAGGACAAACGTTACTCTGATTCGGTCTGTTTTTTGCGGAAGTAGCTCAGTTGATAGAGCATTAGCCTTCCAAGCTAAGGGTCGCGAGTTTGAGCCTCGTCTTCCGCTCCAACGCTTCTAGCGCGTGATACGTTTTTCTTCCGAGGAAGAATGCCGTGTTGCCCGCTAATTATGCAAAAGAGTGATAAAGAGAGACTTTAAAACTTTGAAGATTTAATAAATAACTTTAAACACTTAATATTATGGCAAAAGAAAAATTCGACCGTTCGAAACCGCACGTGAACATCGGTACCATCGGTCACGTTGACCACGGTAAGACCACTCTTACTGCTGCTATTACCACTGTTCTCGCAAAGAAGGGACTTTCTGAGCTCCGTTCTTTCGACCAGATCGATAACGCTCCTGAGGAGAAAGAGCGTGGTATCACGATCAACACTTCTCACGTTGAGTACCAGACTGCAAACCGTCACTACGCTCACGTAGACTGCCCGGGTCACGCCGACTATGTAAAGAACATGGTTACCGGTGCCGCTCAGATGGATGGTGCAATCCTGGTTGTTGCCGCTACTGATGGTCCCATGCCCCAGACCAACGAGCACGTTCTGTTGGCTCGTCAGGTAAACGTTCCCCGTATCGTTGTATTCCTGAACAAATGCGATATGGTTGACGATCCCGAAATGCTCGACCTCGTTGAGATGGAGGTTCGCGACCTGCTTTCGAAGTATGACTATGATGGTGACAACGCTCCCATCATCCGTGGTTCCGCTCTGGGTGGTTTGAATGGCGAGCCCAAATGGGAGGAGAAGATCATGGAGCTGATGGACGCTGTTGACGAATACATTCCTCTGCCCCAGCGCGAGAACGAGAAACCGTTCCTGATGCCTGTTGAGGATATCTTCTCGATCACGGGTCGTGGTACCGTAGTTACCGGCCGTATCGAAACTGGTATTATCCACGTTGGTGATCCCGTTGAGATCATCGGTCTGGAGGAGAAGACGCTGACTTCGACTTGTACCGGTGTCGAGATGTTCCGCAAGCTGCTCGATGAGGGTGAGGCTGGTGATAACGTAGGTCTGCTGCTCCGCGGTATCGACAAGAAAGACGTTAAGCGTGGTATGGTTGTTGCTAAACCCGGCACCATCACTCCGCACACCGAGTTCGAGGCTGAGGTCTACATCCTGAAGAAAGAAGAGGGTGGCCGTCACACTCCTTTCCACAACAACTATCGTCCCCAGTTCTACCTGCGTACCATGGACGTTACCGGTGAGGTTCACTTGCCCGCTGGCGTTGATATGGTAATGCCCGGTGACCACGTAACCATCACGGTTAAGTTGATCTACCCGGTTGCATTGAACGAAGGTCTCCGTTTCGCAATCCGCGAGGGTGGCCGTACGGTAGGTGCAGGTCAGATCCTGAAGGTTATTGAGTAATTAATATCCCAAAATAACGGAAGGCGGTCAAACGCCGCCTTCCAATTTAGGAGCATAGTTTAAGGGCAGAATAGTGGTCTCCAAAACCATTGATGGGAGTTCGAATCTCTCTGCTCCTGCCAAGTAAAAGTTAAGATTGATTATGTTAAATTACGTAAAAGAATCCTATAACGAGTTGGTAAACAAGGTAACGTGGCCCACGTTCCCCCAACTTCAGAGTTCTACGGTAGTTGTGATGGTGGCATCTGTTATTTTTGCCATCATTGTTCTCGTTATGGACCTCACCTTCGAGAATCTGATGGAGGGCATCTACAAGACATTGACAAAACTGGTTCATTAATACGGTTCCGTGGCGATGAGCGAGATTGAAAAGCAGTGGTATGTAGTCCGCGCTATCGGCGGAAAAGAGAATAAGGTCAAAGAGTATCTCGAGGCCGAAATTCGTCATAATCATCTGGAGGATTATATCGCACAGGTATTAATCCCTACCGAGAAAATTTACACGATCCGCAACGGTAAGAAAGTTTCGAAAGAACGTGTCTCGTATCCGGGTTACGTTTTGGTCGAGGCTGCTTTTGTGGGTCAGATTCCGTACATTATCCGTAATGCCCCCAACGTGTTGGGTCTGCTGGGCGATACCAAGGAAGACAGCCGTAGCATGAACGCTACACCGCTTCGACCTCAAGAAGTGGCTCGAATCCTGGGTAGAGTCGATGAGATGAACGCAATGGAGGAGGAAAATGAAATACCGTTTGTCGAGGGCGAGACCGTCAAGGTCACCGATGGACCCTTCTCAAGCTTCCAAGGTATCATCGAGGCTGTCGACAACGAGCGCAAGAAACTCACGGTATCGGTGAAGATATTCGGGCGCAAAACTCCGATGGAGTTGAGTTTCACACAAGTAGAAAAAGAATAATTAACAAAGGAAAATTATGGCAAAAGAGATTGCTGCATTTATTAAATTGCAGATCAAAGCAGGTGCCGCCAATCCTTCGCCCCCGGTTGGTCCCGCATTGGGTTCCAAAGGTGTTAACATCATGGACTTCTGCAAGAAGTTCAATGCTAAGACCCAGGACAAGGCCGGCAAGATTCTTCCGGTGATCATTACCGTTTACAACGACAAATCGTTTGATTTCGTTGTAAAACAGCCGCCTGTTGCTATTCAACTTAAGGAAGCAGCCAAAGTACAGAAAGGTTCCGCTCAGCCTAACCGCGATAAAGTCGCTGAGGTAACGTGGGAGCAAGTACGTGCAATTGCTCAGGATAAGATGCCTGACTTGAACTGCTTTACTATCGAAGCTGCAATGCGCATGGTAGCAGGTACTGCCCGTAGCATGGGTATCAAAGTCGTTGGTGAATTTCCTAACATGTAATTAAGAAGATGAGTAAGTTGACAAAAAATCAAAAAATCGCCTACGCTAAGGTGGAGGCCGGTAAGGCTTACAAGTTGTCGGAGGCTGCCGCTCTTCTGAAAGATGTTACGTTTACGAAATTCGACGCATCTGTTGATATCGACGTGCATTTGGGCGTAGATCCCCGTAAGGCTAACCAGATGGTACGTGGCGTTGTAACGCTTCCTCACGGAACGGGTAAGACCGTACGTGTCCTGGTTCTCTGTACTCCCGACAAGGAGGAGGAGGTAAAGGCTGCCGGAGCTGACTATGTAGGTCTCGACGAGTACGTTGAGAAGATCAAATCGGGTTGGACCGATGTAGATGTCATCATCTGCTCGCCCAACGTGATGGGTAAAGTCGGCGCATTAGGTCGTATTTTAGGTCCCCGTGGCCTGATGCCTAACCCCAAGACCGGTACGGTTACGATGGAGTTGGCAAAGGCTGTCAAGGAGGTGAAAGCCGGTAAGATCGACTTCAAGGTTGACAAGTTCGGTATTGTTCACACTTCAGTGGGTAAAATTTCTTTCTCGCCGGAACAGATCGTAGAGAACGCTCAGGAGTTCCTGAACATGATCTACAAGTTGAAACCGGCTGCTGCCAAAGGTTCTTACGTGAAGAGTATCTATCTCTCGACAACCATGAGCCCCGGCTTGCAGATTGATCCCAAATCAGTAGAAACCAAATAAGAAGGAGGAACGAAGAGATGACTAAGGAAGAAAAATTGGTTGTAATCAACAACCTCACCGAGCAGCTTCAGAACTATCCTCACTTCTACATCGCCGACATTTCGACGCTGAACGCAGAGAAAACTGCCGAACTGCGTCGCAAGTGCTTCGAGAACGACGTGAAACTGGTTGTTTGCAAAAACACCCTGTTCGCCAAGGCTCTCGAGACGGTAGAGAAGGCTGACGCTGATCTGGTCAAAGTATTGGAGGGTTCGACCTCTGTCATGTTCGCTCACGTCGCTAAAGCTCCCGCAGTCCTCATCAAGGACTTCCGCAAGAGCAACGACAAACCCATCTTGAAGGCTGCTTTTGCCGAGGGTGGTGTTTACGTGGGTGACGACAAACTGGACGCTCTGTGCAACATCAAGTCGAAGGAGGAACTCATCGGCGATATCATCGCACTGTTGCAGTCTCCTGCCAAGAACGTTATTTCTGCATTGCAGGCTAATGCAGGCCAAAAGATTGCAGGCATCGTAAAGACGCTTGAATCGAGAAACAACTAATCACAACAAGAATAAAAATAATAAATTAATAAAGTACAACTATGGCAGACATTAAGAAACTTGCTGAAGAACTGGTAAACCTGAAGGTTACCGAGGTAAATGAACTCGCCCAGATCCTGAAAGAGGAATATGGCATTGAGCCGGCTGCTGCCGCTGTTGCCGTTGCAGCTCCCGCTGCAGGTGGTGCAGATGCTCCCGCTGAGAAATCGACTTTCGACGTTATTCTGAAGTCGGCAGGTCAGGCTAAGCTCCAGGTTATCAAGGCCGTTAAGGAGATCGCCGGTCTTTCGCTGGGTGACGCTAAGGCTCTCGTAGACGGTGCTCCCAAGGCCGTTAAGGAGGGTGCTTCGAAAGAAGAGGCTGAGGCTATGAAGGCTCAGCTCGAAGAGGCAGGTGCTGAAGTAGAGTTGAAGTAGTATTGACTACTTCGCCCATATAAAGGCAAAACAGGTGTAGAGCTGACAAAATATTGTTAGCTCTATGCCTATTTTAGTCTAAAGATCGGAAGTGCCGATTAGGAGCTGTGTCCGATCTTTGGAATTTAGATGCTCCCGGTGTGCAAACACTCTCATAGGGGGCATTAGCGGGATAATAGAAAACCTGCATTTTTTAGGAGCGTAACCCGCCAGAATTACACTTCAACATAATTTGGATTATAGGATGTCCACACCAAAAACACAACAGAGAATTAGCTTTTCGACAGTAAAGAATCGGGTACCCTACCCCGATCTGCTGGAGATTCAGCTTAAATCATTTCGGGACTTTTTCCAGATGGACACCACAGCCGAAAATCGTAAACACGAGGGGCTGTATAAAGTTTTTCAGGAGAATTTCCCCATCACGGATACTCGAAACAACTTCGTTCTCGAGTTCATCGACTACTATATCGACCCGCCACGTTACTCGATTGAGGAGTGTCTGCAACGCGGTTTGACGTACAGCGTCCCCCTCAAGGCCAAGCTGAAACTCTATTGCACGGATACCGAGCATGAGGATTTCGGCGTTGTGGTTCAGAACGTGTACTTCGGTACGATTCCCTATATGACCGAACGTGGTACGTTCGTCATCAACGGTGCTGAGCGTGTCATCGTTTCTCAGCTGCACCGTTCTCCCGGTGTCTTCTTCGGACAGAGCATGCATACCAACGGCACCAAACTCTACTCTGCTCGTATCATTCCTTTCAAGGGTTCATGGATCGAATTTGCCACGGACATCAACAACGTGATGTATGCCTACATCGACCGTAAGAAGAAGTTGCCCGTGACGACCCTTCTGCGTGCCATCGGCTACGAGTCCGATCAGCAGATCCTTGAGATTTTCGACCTGGCCGACGAGGTGAAGGTCACCAAATCGAACCTGAAGAAAGCCGTAGGTCGCAAACTGGCTGCACGTGTACTTTCGTCGTGGATCGAGGACTTCGTGGATGAGGATACGGGTGAGGTGGTTTCCATCGAGCGTAACAACGTCATCGTAAACCGCGAGACGGTACTCGAAGAGGAGCACATCGACCAGATCATCGAAAGCGGTGCCAAGACCATCCTCCTGCACAAGGAGAACCAGTCGGGCATCGACTATTCCATTATTTATAATACGTTGCAGAAGGATACCTGCAACTCCGAAACCGAAGCCGTCGTATTTATCTACAGACAATTGCGCGCTTCGGAGCCGCCCGATGAGGCAACAGCCCGTGACGTAATCGACAAGTTGTTCTTCTCGGACAAGCGTTACGATTTGGGTGACGTGGGTCGTTACCGCATCAACAAGAAGCTGAATCTGGACATCGATCCGACGATTCGCACCTTGACGCGTGAGGACATCATCGCCATCATTAAATATTTGATCCAACTGATCAACTCGAAAGCCGAGGTCGATGATATCGACCACTTGTCGAACCGTCGTGTAAGAACGGTCGGCGAGCAGCTTTCGAACCAGTTCTCGGTTGGTTTCGTACGTATGGCACGTACGATTCGTGAGCGTATGAACGTGCGCGACAACGAGACCTTCACGCCGGTCGACCTGATCAACGCCAAGACGCTGTCTTCGGTGATCAACTCGTTCTTCGGCACCTCGCAGCTGTCGCAGTTCATGGACCAGATCAACCCGCTGGCCGAAATCACCCACAAACGTCGTCTGTCGGCTCTGGGCCCCGGCGGTTTGTCGCGTGACCGTGCCGGTTTCGAGGTTCGAGACGTTCACTACACGCACTACGGTCGTCTCTGCCCGATCGAGAGCCCTGAGGGCCCGAACATCGGTCTGATTTCGTCGTTGTGTGTTTACGCCAAGATTTCCCCGATGGGATTCATCGAGACTCCCTACCGTAAGGTGGAGAACGGTGTCATTGATATGGACAACTCGCACATCCACTACTACTCGGCCGAAGAGGAGGAGGGACAGATCGTTGCCCAGTCGAATATGCCGATCGACGACGAGGGCCACTTCCTCGAACCGGATCGTATCCAGACGCGTCAGGGTGCCGACTTCCCCGTGGTAACGGATAAGGAGGTAACGCTGATGGACGTTGCGCCGAACCAGATTGCGTCGATTGCGGCAAGTTTGATCCCCTTCCTGGAGCATGATGATGCCAACCGTGCGTTGATGGGTTCGAACATGATGCGTCAGGCAGTACCTTTGGTAACCTGCGAGTCGCCTATTGTAGGTACCGGTATCGAGAAGGATATGATGATTGACAGCCGTATCCAGGTCATTGCCGAGGGCGATGGTGAGGTGGTATTTGCCGATGCTACTCAGATTCAAGTGAAGTACGAGCGTACCGAAGACGAGATCCTCGCTTCGTTCGCGCCGGAGGTGACTACATACACCCTGCCGCGTTACCGCCGTACCAACCAGAATACTTCGGTTACGCTGAAGCCTGCCGTATTGACCGGCGAGCACGTAACCAAGGGACAGATCCTTACGGAAGGCTACTCGACGCAGGGCGGCGAGTTGGCACTGGGACGTAACCTGAAGGTGGCATTCATGCCGTGGAAGGGTTACAACTTCGAGGATGCTATCGTGATCTCGGAGCGTATCCAGCGTGAGGATATCTTCACTTCGGTACACGTTGACGAGTACATCATGGAGGTGCGTGACACCAAGCGCGGTGTCGAGGAGCTCACCTCGGATATTCCCAACGTATCGGAGGAGGCCACCAAGAACCTCGACTCGAACGGTATTATCCGTGTGGGTGCCGTGGTTGATCCGGGTGACATCATGATCGGTAAGATCACCCCGAAGGGTGAGAGCGATCCTTCGCCTGAGGAGAAACTCTTGCGTGCGATCTTCGGTGACAAGGCCGGTGACGTGAAGGATGCCTCGTTGAAGGCTCAGCCGTCGCTGCACGGTGTCGTAATCGGCACTACGTTGTACAGCCGCGTCAGCAAGGAGAACAAGAAGGGTCGCGCCGCAGAGAAGGCCCAGATGGAGAAGCTCGACGAGAAGTTCGCAAGCCAGATCAACGATCTGACGAAGATCCTGGTCGAGAAGTTGTGGAAGTTGCTCGGCGGTATGACCGCAACGGCAGCCGTAACCGATTACTTCGGTGCAGAGTTCTATCCGGCAGGTACCCGTTTTTCGGTTGCCATGCTTGAGGATCTGGCCACCAAGTCGCTCGAAGAGAAGACCGGCGTGCTGATGGGTTATCTGAACCTCGGCTCGACGAACTGGACGGGTGATGCGCGTGTGGACAAGCTGATCGAAACGACGATTAACAACTACACGATCGAGTGGAAGAAGGCCGATGCCGCCATCAAGCGTGAGAAATACAACGCTACGAACGGCGACGAGCTCCCGCAGACGGGTGTGATCCAGATGGCCAAGGTTTACCTGGCGAAGAAACGTAAACTGAAGGTCGGTGATAAGATGGCAGGTCGTCACGGTAACAAGGGTATCGTTGCCCGCGTGGTGCGTGATGAGGATATGCCTTTCTTGGAAGACGGTACGATTGTCGATATCTGTCTGAACCCTCTGGGTGTGCCTTCGCGTATGAACCTCGGTCAGATCTACGAGACCGTCCTCGGTTGGGCAGGTCGCGAGTTGGGTCTGAAGTTCGCAACGCCTATCTTCGACGGTGCGTCGCTTGACCAGATCAACGACTACACGGCCAAGGCAGGTCTGCCGCACAGCGGTTGCTGCTATCTGTACGATGGTGGCACGGGTGAGCGTTTCGACCAGCCCGCAACGGTCGGTGTGATCTACATGCTGAAGCTGGGTCACATGATCGACGATAAGATGCACGCACGTTCGATCGGTCCGTACTCTCTGATTACACAGCAGCCGCTCGGTGGTAAAGCACAGTTCGGTGGTCAGCGTTTCGGTGAGATGGAGGTTTGGGCACTTGAAGGTTTCGGTGCCGCCCACATCCTGCGCGAGATCCTGACAATCAAGTCCGATGATGTGATGGGCCGTGCGAAGGCTTACGAAGCAATCGTCAAGGGTGAAAATCTGCCGACTCCGGGTATCCCCGAAGCCATGAACGTATTGCTGCACGAACTTCGCGGATTGGCTTTGTCGGTCAAACTTGAGTAAGGTCTTATATTGAGGAAAAAGAAAAACGATAACGAATATGTCAATTTCCAAAGACAATAAAGTAAACAACGGTTACAGCCGTATTTCGATAGGCTTGGCATCTCCCGACGAGATCCTTGCCCAATCGAGCGGTGAGGTGCTCAAGCCGGAAACCATCAACTACCGTACCTATAAGCCCGAGCGCGACGGTTTGTTCTGCGAGCGCATCTTCGGCCCGGTAAAGGACTATGAGTGCCACTGCGGTAAGTACAAGCGTATCCGTTACAAGGGTATCGTCTGCGACCGATGCGGTGTGGAGGTGACCGAGAAGAAAGTACGTCGTGAGCGTATGGGACACATCTCGCTGGTGGTTCCCGTGGTTCACATCTGGTACTTCCGTTCGCTGCCTTCGAAGATCGGTTACCTGTTGGGTATTCCGTCGAAGAAGCTCGAGGCGATCATCTACTACGAGCGTTACGTCGTCATCAACCCGGGTCTGGCTTCGGAGCAGGGCATCGAGCGTCTGGCCACTCTTTCCGAGAAGGAGTATCTGGACGTGATCAACGCACTGCCGAAGGGCAACCAGCAGCTCGAGGACGGTAATCCCGACAAGTTCGTGGCTCAGATGGGTGCCGAGGCAATCTACACCCTGCTCAAGGAGGTGGATCTCGACTCGATGTCGTACGCATTGCGCCACAAGGCAATGTCGGAGACCTCGCAGCAGCGTAAGGCCGAGGCTTTGAAGTGCCTGAACGTCGTAGAGTCGTTCCGCGCATCGAAGGGCAAGAACAAACCCGAATGGATGGTTTTGAGCGTGATCCCCGTGATCCCGCCCGAACTGCGTCCTCTGGTGCCGCTCGACGGCGGTCGTTTCGCAACGTCGGATTTGAACGACCTCTATCGTCGTGTCATCATCCGTAACAACCGTCTGAAGCGACTCATCGAGATCAAGGCTCCCGAGGTGATTCTCCGCAACGAGAAGCGTATGTTGCAGGAGGCTGTCGACTCGCTGTTCGACAACTCGAGAAAGTCCAACGCCGTGAAGAACGAGTCGAACCGACCTCTGAAATCACTTTCGGATTCGCTGAAGGGTAAGCAGGGGCGTTTCCGTCAGAACCTGCTCGGTAAGCGTGTCGACTACTCGGCACGTTCGGTTATCGTCGTAGGTCCCGAGCTGAAGATGCACGAGATGGGTATTCCCAAGGATATGGCGGCCGAGTTGTACAAGCCGTTCGTTATCCGCAAGCTCATCGAGCGCGGCATCGTCAAGACCGTGAAGTCGGCCAAGAAGATTATCGACCGCCGCGACCCCGTTATCTGGGGCATTCTCGAGAATGTCATCAAGGGTCACCCCGTGTTGATGAACCGTGCGCCGACCCTGCACCGTCTGGGTATCCAGGCCTTCCAGCCCAAGCTTATCGAGGGTAAGGCCATGCAGCTGCACCCGTTGGCATGTACGGCGTTCAACGCCGACTTCGACGGTGACCAGATGGCGGTCCACCTGCCGCTGGGCAACGCCGCCATTCTGGAGGCACAGTTGCTGATGCTGGGTTCTCACAACGTCTTGAACCCTGCCAACGGTGCGCCTATCACCGTGCCTTCGCAGGATATGGTCCTCGGTCTCTACTACATCACCAAGCCCCGCAAGGGTGTCAAGGGTGAGGGTCAGGTCTTCTACGGCCCCGAGGAGGTGATCATCGCCTACAACGAGGGCAAGGTCGACATTCACGCAACGGTGAAGTGTCTGGTCGAAGACCTCGACGAGCAGGGCAATCTGGCTACCGTGTTGAAGGAGACCACCGTAGGTCGTATCCTCTTCAACCAGGTTGTTCCCAAGGAGGTGGGTTACATCAACGAGGTGCTGACCAAGCGTTCGTTGCGTGACATCATCGCCAACGTCATGAAGAAGGCCGGTGCCGACAAGGTGGCCAACTTCCTGGACGATATCAAGAATATGGGTTACCGTATGGCATTCCGCGGCGGTCTGTCGTTTAACCTCGACGCCGTGATTATCCCCGAGGAGAAGCAGAAGCTGGTTCAAGAGGGTTACGAGCGCGCCGATGCCATTATGGACGACTATAACATGGGTCTTATCACCAACAACGAGCGTTACAACCAGATTATCGACGTTTGGACCAACATCAACACCAAGTTGACCAAGGCCGTGATCGAGACCCTGGTCAAGGACGACGAGGGATTCAACCCCGTTTACATGATGTTGGATTCTGGTGCCCGTGGTTCGAAGGAGCAGATTCGTCAGCTGAGCGGTATGCGTGGTCTGATGGCGAAGCCCCAGAAGTCGGGTGTCGAGGGTGGCCAGCAGGTCATCGAGAACCCCATTCTCTCGAACTTCAAGGAGGGTCTTTCGGTGTTGGAGTACTTTATCTCTACCCACGGTGCGCGTAAGGGTCTTGCCGATACCGCGCTGAAGACCGCCGACGCAGGTTACCTGACCCGTCGTCTGGTCGATGTGGCTCAGGACGTCATCATCAACGAGGAGGATTGCGGTACATTGCGTGGTCTGACGGCTACGGCCATCAAGCGCAACGACGATGTGGTTCAGACCCTCTACGACCGTATCCTGGGTCGTGTGGCACTGAACGACGTTATCCACCCCCTGACCGGTGAAGTGATGTGCAAGGCCGGTGACGAGATTACCGAGGCGATTGCCGAGGCCATCGAGAAGTCGCCGTTGGAGTCTGTCGAGATTCGTTCGGTGCTGACCTGCGAATCGCGTCACGGTGTCTGCGCCAAGTGTTACGGCCGCAACCTTGCCACTGCCCGCATGGTACAGAAGGGCGAGGTGGTCGGTGTCATCGCCGCACAGTCGATTGGTGAGCCCGGTACTCAGCTGACACTGCGTACATTCCACGTCGGTGGTGTGGCCGGTGGTTCGGCTGTCGAGACCAATGTGGTTTCGAAGTACGAGGGTCGTCTCGAAATCGACGAGTTGCGTACCATCAAGAGCAAGAACGCTGCCGGTGAGGCAATCAACATCGTGATTTCGCGTCAGTCGGAGTTCCGTATCGTTGATCCCAAGACCGAGATTGTACTCTATACCCACAACCTTCCCTACGGTACCATTCTCTACAAGGAGGACGACAGCGAGGTGAAGAAGGGCGACCTGATCTGCGAGTGGGATCCCTACAACGCAGTTATCATCTCGGAGTACGAGGGTAAGGTGGCCTACGAGAGCATCATCGAGGGTGTCACCTTCCGTGAGGAGCGCGACGAGCAGACCGGTCTTTCGGAGAAGGTCGTTATTGAGTCGAAGGACAAGACCAAGGCTCCTGTCATCCGAATCCTCAATAAGGAGGGCGATGAGGTGAAGCAGTACAACCTGCCTGTGGGCGCACACGTGGTGGTGAAGGACAACGCCAAGATCAAGGCTGGCGATATCCTCATCAAGATTCCCCGTGCGGTCGGCAAGTCGGGCGGCGATATCACCGGTGGTCTTCCCCGTGTTACCGAGCTGTTCGAGGCTCGTAACCCGTCGAACCCCGCCGTTGTATCGGAAATCGACGGTGAAATCACCTTCGGCAAGATTAAGCGCGGTAACCGCGAGATTGTCGTTACCTCGAAGCAGGGCGACCAGAAGCGTTACCTCGTACCTCTGTCGCGTCAGATTGTCGTTCAGGAGAACGACTATGTGAAGGCCGGCGAGGCACTCTCCGACGGTGCCATCACCCCGATGGATATCCTCAATATCCTCGGTCCTACCAAGGTCCAGGAGTACATCGTCAACGAGGTACAGGAGGTTTACCGTATGCAGGGTGTGAAGA
>JAHHQM010000023.1 GCA_020026395.1 Alistipes sp.
TGATGAAGTACTGCGAGGCCAACGCAAAGCTCTTTGAGGGGCTTGACGCAATCGACACGCCGGAGCAGGGAAAGGCCACCGAGATGGTGAAGCTGACTCCCGCTGAGGAGCCAACGGCCACCGACATGGTGGAGCTGGTTCCTGCCGAGCAGAAAACCGAGGCTGCTGAGGATTCCGCTGAGCAGGTAACTGAGCCTGCTGAGGATACCACCCAGCAGGAAACCGAGGCTCCTGCGGATACCACCAAGCAGGAAACTGAGGCTCCTGCGGATACCACCGAGCCGAACGAGTGATCGACAGTCTCCTTATTTAGAAGGTAAGGAACCCCACGCCTTACGGCGAGCGGCCCCCCGGGAAACCGGGGGGCCGTTTTTTGTGGGGCGGGACAGGCACCGAGCTGGCTGCCGCAATATTACACCTTTGTTACAAATCGGTTAGGACCGTTGACTTTCGCAAAGGTCTTTGATATCATGCCAATGTAAGATGTTAACGAGTATGGTCCACAGTTGTTTCGCCCGCCGAACTTTGCGGAACGGGGAGCGAAAGAACGTGGAACACACTCCGTACTTCTTACAAAAACATTAAGGAGGAATTCCAATGAGAAATCTGAAGAAGGCTCTGTCTCTGGCTCTGGCTTCTGTCATGGTTCTGGGCATGACCGTTGTCGGTTCCAACGCCGCTTTCAAGGACGTGGACGCCAACGATCACCAGGAAGCCATCGACGTGATGCAGCTGATCGACGTTATGGTCGGCGACCAGAATGGCAACTTCAACCCCGACCAGAAGGTCACCCGTAACGAGATGGCTGTTGTCATCGCCAAGATGATGAACCTGCCTCTGGGCGGCAACCACC
The DNA here is from genome assembly GCA_020026395.1 of Alistipes sp. Classification (GTDB taxonomy): domain Bacteria; phylum Bacteroidota; class Bacteroidia; order Bacteroidales; family Rikenellaceae; genus Alistipes. The sequence continues at coordinate 854 of JAHHQM010000023.1, forward strand.
CCTTCAAGGACGTTCCCGCTTGGGCTGACAAGTATGTCGCTGCCCTGTACAACAACGGCATCACCTCTGGTACCAGCGCTACCACCTACGGCGGCAACAACAATGTTACCACCAAGGAAGCCGGCCTGATGATGATGAAGACCCTGGGCTACTTCGTCTTTGACGGCGAGTACGGCGATGACTGGGGTCTGGCCACCATTCGCCAGGCTAACAAGATCAACCTGTTCGAGGACATGGGCGTCTTCGCTGATCAGCAGCTGACCCGTAACGACGTGGCTCTGCTGGCTCTGAACACCCTGGAGTCCGACGTGGTTGTTGCTGAGGAGCTGGGCGGCATGGACGTGTCCGGCAACGGCATCCACGTCAACCAGAAGCCTGTCTACATCTACAACAGAGTGGATAACGACAAGGACTACGCTGGCCGCGCTGACGGCAATCAGCAGCTGGCTGAGAAGCTGTACCCCAACAAGAAGCTGCAGAAGACCGAGGCTGTCGCTGCTGACAATTTCGGCCGTCCTGCTACTCAGTGGCAGTTCAACACCGAGATCGTGAAGTCTGCTAAGGCTCCCGATCTGGTTTACACCGAGGGCGTCAAGGCTAAGGACGTCAAGAAGGCTCTGGGTAACCTGAAGGACTACAATGTTGTCGCTTACCACGTCAACGGCAAGTCCGAGAGTGCTCCCACCGACGAGAACAAGTTCGGCGGCAACGGCGTTGTGACCGAGGTTTACTTCGATCTGCAGACCGCCGAGGCCGAGGTTGTTTCTTACAACAACTTCGTGGTCGAGGCCAAGGCTAACTACAGCGTTGGCAACGAGGAGCTGTCCGTTGCCGTTAAGGCTGCCGGCACCTTCAACAAGGGCGAGACTCTGAAGGCTGAGGACTTCGAGATCGTGAAGACTGCCAAGAAGGACGATCTGTTCCTGGCTACCGCTTACACCACTGACGGCACCAACTACACCATCGACACCCTGGCTCCCGCCGAGGTCGTCTCCAACGTGAAGCTGAGCGCTAAGGATAAGGATTACGTGGTTGCTGACGGCACCAAGTATAAGTATGCCAAGAACATGAGCACTATGGTTGAGAGCGATCTGAACCTGCAGAGCACCAAGTATGACCTGGTCCTGGATCCCAACGGTTATGTCGTTGCCATCAAGGCCCACGACTCCGCTCTGGATCTGAGCAACTACGTCTTCATCGAGGACGCTGAGAAGTACGCCTTCGACGTCAACGCCAAGGCTGTCTTCATGGATGGCACCAAGAAGGTCATCACCGTCTCCAAGGTTGGCGGTGCTGATGCTACCGAGGGCAATGTGGACAAGGCTAAGTTCTACACCTTCGAGACCAACAAGGACGGCGAGTACGAGCTGACTGCTGTTGCTGCTGACAGACAGAAGGACGTCGACACTGTCAAGTACGACAAGAACAAGGTGAACCCCACCAACGTTGTTGGCCTGGTTGCCAACGACGTGACCGTGTTCATCGCCAAGGATAAGGTCACCACCGGCCTGACCAACGCTCCCGAGGTCAAGGAGGGCGATATCTACGCTCTGCTGGACGAGGATAAGACCACCATCCTGGCTGTTTATGCTGTCAAGGAAGGCGTCAACGCCACTGAGAAGTCCGAGCTGGTCTACGTCATCGAGGCTAACGGCGAGGGTAAGGATGCCGACGGCAACAAGTATCAGATCGTCACCGTTCTGAAGGACGGCAAGAAGGTCGATATCAATGTCACCTCTGGTTCCACCACCACTGCTGGCCTGTACGAGATCAAGAACGAGGTCAACGGCTATGCTGAGCTGACCCCCTGCACCTTCAGCGGCACCAAGTTCGAGAAGGTCGACAGCGTTGCTCAGGACAAGATGAAGTACGAGAAGGGCGTTGCCACCATCGGCGACAAGAACTATGCCGCCACCAAGGATACCGTTGTCTACGTCTATGACGGCGATGCCGTTAAGACCGTCACTGTTGACGAGCTGGGCAACCAGGCTACCGCTTCCTACACTGTCTACGTGGTCAAGACCGCTGACGACACTGTCATCGCTGACACCATCTTCGTCATCAAGTAATTTGATCTCCTAAGAGAATCAATTGACAAGGTTACGAATACGTAGTGTTTGCAACAGAGCAGCCCCCCGCTTCGGCGGGGGGCTGCTTTTTGCCGCGCCCATACCGCCCCGCTGGGGCGGTTTTTTTCTGCCTGTGCCGCTGCCCGCTTT
>JAHHQM010000024.1 GCA_020026395.1 Alistipes sp.
TTCCGTTCGATCGAAATACTGTTAAATTAAAATACTGAAGTTATGAAAAATTCTCTGTTCGTTTTTGCCTTGTTGTTCTCAGCATGTACGCAGTCGAATTTTACGCTCGATATGACCATCGCTGACGGACACGATTTCAACGGGCATCAGGCATATCTACTAGGCTACTACGATACGAACTCCGCCACTTGGCTCGATTCCGTGCGAATTGCGGGTAATAAAGCGACGTTCCGAACGAAAATGCCCTATCCCGAAATGCTGTGCGAGGTCATTATAAAGGATTGTCCGACAAGTTTTCAACAGTTCCGGTTCGCCCGGGGAGAAAGAGCCTCTTTCGTGTTTGATCCGGATATGCCGACTCTCTATCCTGAAGTCGACGGCTCCGAAGCCTCGGAGGAAGTGGTCGACTATTGGAGCGGGATTCATGCCGGCATGCAAAAACAGCGCAAATTGCGAATGGCATTGGAGAATGCGGATTCGGGAAGCGATCAAGCGGAAGAACTCGGACAGGAATTAGAACAAGTTTCCGCCGACATGCGTTCGCAAAGCATCGATTTGCTTCGCGACACGAAAAGCCTTATAAATGCATTCTTAGCCTACAATATGCTATTCGACCTGCCTGCCGATTCGCTGGCAAAAATCAAGGATGAAATACTTCACCGCTGGCCGGATGACGTGAATCGTTCCATGTTGACGGGCATATCGTCTATTACGGGAGATTCGATCGGCGATATGACGCTTCGAACCAAAACCGTGCTGAATCGTCGTGCCGTTCTGATGGGTGATTTGCCTCCGTATCCGATTGAATCGCATTCCGAACAGTATGTAACGGAGCCGGAAATAGAGCGCTATGCCTTGAATGATGAGGTTGCAGACTTTTCTTTGCCCGACGGAGAAGGCAAGGAAACGTCGTGGCGCAGTTTGCAAACGCCCTATGTGCTGATCGATTTTTGGGCTTCGTGGTGCGGTCCGTGCCGCGAGGAGATGCCGGGGCTGCTGGCTGCGGCCCGCGATTACGAAAGAACGCTTGCGGTATATGCCGTATCCATCGACGAGAACCTGAACCGCTGGAAGCAGGCCGTCAAGGCCGACGGGAGCGGCACGGCGCTGACCCATGTAATCCTGCGCGAGGACGATCCGGACTACGACCGTCTGTTCCGGATGTTTGGTATCGAGACGATTCCACACAACTTCCTGCTGGATGCCGACGGGAAGATCGTTGCCGTCGATCTGCGCGGCGATGCGTTGCGCTCGAAACTCGAAAAACTGCAACGGGAATAACGTTTCGGGAAACGCTGCAGAGGTAAAATTCGCACCGAAACAATATTCCAAGAACCAATAAAGCCCTCCCATGGCGGGAACAAAACCGAGTGTGACAGCTCATAAGTTGAACTAAAATACAGGACACGGCATTGAAAGGTAATGTAATTCTCCGAATTTAGAACTGTAATTCGGCAGACGGCGGATTCGGACACTCCGTCGCAGGACAAAATCCGGAAAATATTGCACAAACCTAAAACTAAAGAGCTATGAAATCACTGAAAGCAAACCGAATCGAAAAAGAAACCCTTTCAGAAAAGGAGATGAGCCATATCTTGGGAGGAGAATCATATATGTGTCGTTGTGGCTGTTACTATGCCGATAATGGAGGTTCTTCCATCGATGCTAATGGCCATGCCAATGGGATTTCCGGGAAAGAGACAGAAAAAGAAGAAGGGAAAGATATTTGGCTTGTATTCGGAGAAAAATAATTGTATATTCGGGTGTCGGTTTCATCAGACGCCCAACATTATCAAGGCTTTATGAAGAATTTGTTTTTGTTTTTTGTCCTTTTATCGGCATGGGGTTCAGTTTGCGGGCAACCGCAGTCGCTTGTTGTTGAACGGGACCTGTCAGTCCGAAAGGCGATTGACACCTGTCAGTTGGAGGTCGGTTACATATTTCGGTATTCACAGGACAC
>JAHHQM010000003.1 GCA_020026395.1 Alistipes sp.
CATCTGGAATACGCCTTATCTCTTCAACGCGAAGGAATTCGACGAGGAGACGGGACTGTATTACTATGGTGCGAGGTACTATGACCCGAGGCTGAGTTTGTGGATATCTACGGATTCTTTGCAGGAAAAATATCCTCACATAAACAGCTAATACAGCTAATAACCCTATATTATTTGTTGACCCAGACGGTAAAGCAATAGTTAAAGGTGCAGTAGCTGCATTCAAATATGCTAAGAGGGTAATGTATATAAGAAAACCGGCAAATTAACCCCATCAAATTTGAAAAAAGGCAGGGTTAGATGAGTTTTTAGATATTGCAGGAGATATTCAAATTGTTTTTGACGGGGATGCTTCTCATTTGGATAAATTAGGCGCAATTGCGGATCTTGTTATTGGAACTGATTTTAACAAAAAAGGACAAAAACAAGTTCTTAATTTAGTTGATAATGCAAAATCCAAGATAAAGCCCAATGATGGTGATGCTAAGCCACATGGTGGCTTAAAACACAATGAAAAAATTGATAATTTAATAGAAAAACTAAAATCCGAGAATAAAGCTCAGAATATAAGGAAAAATCAAAAGCAAGTAGATATTGATGGAAATGTAGTAGGGAACAATCGTCCTGACGTTCAATTCGACTACAATGGTGTACATACAAATGTAGAATATGATACTCGAACGCGTTCCATGGAAAAGCATAAGAAACAACTTCCTAAAAATGATCCTAATGCAAGAAATAAATTCTATAAGATAAATGATAAGTGATTTTAAATATCTGATATTCTCTATCTTTTGCATCAATGACATCCAAATAGTCATCGATGCAATAAGAAGCATATTTAAGACAGAGTTAGCAGAAGGCAAAGCAGAAATACGTATGGAAACTCCTATTGTATATGATTACATTAATCCTATAAGTGGAGGTCGCCATCTCCCGAAATTTTGTTGTTGGAAGAGTAAAATTTATCCTGATCAAATTTTTTTCATATCCAATTACGAAGATGGGTTATCTAATGTATGCAGAGCTATACAGAAGCACATAAAATGCAGCTATTTAATGTGTGCTTTATCTAATGGTATTGATAATCCATTTTTTAAATTTTATAGTTCTGATTATAGTGCTAACGAGAGGTTGATTCTAGCTTACAAAGAAGACAAGTGGGTTTTCTATGAAAAGGGGGTACCTCTATTTGTTGAAAATATGGATTATTATAAAAATAGATTAATAAAAAACAGATTAAATAATACGATAATTAAAGAGTACTTATTAAAGTTAGGTGTTAATGTTTCATCAATTGATGAAGAAATATCCAATGGATTTGTATTCTTTCGTAAAGAATGGTGATAGTCAATCAATAATCGACAGAGTTAATAGTCTATAGAACATAGTAGGAGGTAAATATTAACCATTAATGTTTATCTCCTACTTTTTTATTTAGCGAGCCCTAAATACTTCTACGGCAAGATGGGCGAAGTCACCTAGACCCGCCGCACGGTTTTATTTGGTCGTGTGCTTCTCCTCTTTTTCGAGCAATTCCTCGGCTCGGTGGAGGGCGATGTTGATGTCGGGACAGATGTTGCTGCCCCCTAAAATATTATGGAATCCGGCCTTGCGCAGGGTTTCGCGAACCTCCTTACGCACACCCGAAAGAACAATCGTCACGCCGTTCTTCTTCGACATATCGCACAGCGCCTCCAAGTTATGCAACCCCGTCGAGTCGATGAACGGAACTTTACGCATACGGATGATGCGGATCTTGCAGGGCTTGCCCGAAAGATCCATCATCTCCTCGAATTTCGTAGCCACACCGAAGAAATAAGGGCCGAAAATCTCGTACACCTCCACACCTTCGGGAATCTTCAACGGCTCTTCGTGAACCTTCACGTCGAGGTCGGCACCCGGATCAATCTCATCGGTGATCACCGAGATCTGCGTGGTCTCCATCACACGGCGCAGGAACATGATGCAGGCGATCACCATACCCACCTCGATGGCGATCGTCAGATCGAATACGACCGTGAGGATAAAGGTTACGATCAGCACCCACTGATCCGAACGGGGGTTGTCCATCATGGCACGAACCGTACGCCAGCCGCTCATGTTGTAGGAAACAACGACCAGCACACCTGCCAGACACGCCATCGGGATAAATTTGGCCAGCGGCATCAGCAGCAGAAGGATCAGCAACAGCACCACGGCGTGGATAATACCGGCCACAGGGGTACGACCACCGTTGTTGATGTTGGTCATCGTACGTGCAATGGCACCCGTTGCGGGGATGCCGCCGAACATCGGCGAAAGGAAGTTGGCCGCACCCTGTGCGATCAGCTCCGTATTGGAATCGTGGCGGTCTTCGATCACACCGTCAGCCACGGTTGCCGACAACAGCGACTCGATGGCACCCAGCACGGCGATGGTCACAGCCACAGGGAACAAGTCGCGGATGGCCTCCCAGTTCAGGGTCGGCATGGCGGCATCGGGCAGCTGCGATTTGATCGAGAAACGGTCACCGATCGTGTCGATGCCCTCGACATTGAAATAGCGGTTCAAAGCCCACACTCCGGCGGTCATCACCACGATGGCAACGAGCGATCCGGGAATACGGCGCGAGAATTTGGGCGTCACGGCAATCAGCACGACGCTACCCACGCCCACGATGGCTTCACGCCAATCCACCGAGCCGAAATTGTGGAAATAAAGAATCCAACGGCCGATGAAGTCACCGGGCATCTTCGTACCCGGAGCGAACGACATACCGAACAGATCGGCAATCTGGGTCGTAAAGATCGTCAGTGCGATACCGCTCGTGAAACCGACTACGATGGGATAAGGGATGAATTTGATGATCGTACCGAGCTTGAAAACGCCCATCAGCACCAACAACACACCCGCCATCATCGTGGCCACAATCAGACCGGCCTCGCCATACTGCTGGACAATACCGTAAATAATGACGATAAAGGCACCCGTAGGGCCACCGATCTGCACCTTGCTACCACCGAGCAGCGAGATCACAAAACCGGCAATGATAGCCGTAATAATACCTTTTTCGGGCGATACACCCGATGCAATAGCGAATGCGATGGCAAGAGGAAGTGCGACAATACCCACGATCACACCGGCCATAAGATCCGCCGAGAACGTGTTTTTGTCGTAGCCCTTCAATGTTGCCAAAAGTTTTGGTCTGAATGAAGCGACTTGCATAAAATTTTCTTGAAAAAACAAATGAATGAGTCGCAAATATAATTCAATTTTTTTAGAAAATACGAATTTTCTTTGAAATTGTTCATTTTCACGCGAAAAGAGCGGAATTTTTCAAAAGAATCGGGTGAAAATCTATCCCGAAACAGGGATTTTTCAGAGGGGGTCGGAGGGATTTTCGAGGAAGGGTTTTCGGAGATGGGTTGCAGGGATGGGGTTTCGGGGGTGGAGATAAGGTTCGGGGATGGGTTCGGGGGAATTGATTGCAGGGCATAAAAAAACAAGGTGATTGTTGCCAATCACCTTGTTTCAATATTTGTTGTTGGGAAATTACTCACCCAGTGCGCAACGCTTGAAGGAAATAACCGTAGCGTCCTTCGAAGCCTTGTGGATGTACTCGGCAACAGTCTCCTTGTCACCACCAACGATCATCTGGTTCAGAAGCGTGTTCTCCTCGAAGAACTTACGCATCTTACCCTCAGCGATCTTCTCGAGGATAGCCTCGGGCTTGTTGGCGTTCTTGGGATCCTGCTTCATGGCCTCAACAGCGATCTTACGCTCGTGCTCCACGATCTCTGCGGGGCAGTCGTTAGCGTCGATCGAAACGGGAGCCATTGCAGTTGCCTGCATAGCCACGTTGTGAGCTACCTCTTCGGGAACCTCCTGATTGAAACCAAGGATCGTACCAAGCTTCTTGTTGAAGTGAACGTAAGCAACGCAATAAGGAGCCTCGATGCGAGCGTAGTATGCCAGCTCGATCTTCTCGCCGGTCTGACCCGATTTCTCGGTTACCATCTCCTCGACGGTGTGACCCTCGGCGTTCTTGGTTGCCAACAGAGTGTCGCGGTCGGCAGCATCAGCTGCAACGGCAACCTCCAACATAGCCTCGGCCGATGCAGTGTACTCTGCATTCTGGGCTACGAAGTCAGTCTCACAAGCCAGACAGAGGATGTAAGCCTTCTGGTCTACGATCTTCGTTACAACAACACCTTCCGATGCGCTGCGGTCTGCACGCTTGGCAACAACCAATTTACCCTTCTCGCGGATAATGTCCTGAGCACGCTCATAATCACCTTCTGCCTCTACGAGGGCCTTTTTACAGTCCATCATACCGGCACCGGTCATTTTGCGGAGCTTCATCACATCAGCTGCTTTGATTTCCATAGTTTTTGGTTTTTTAACGTTAATAACTTCTCTTGTTTGGCAAATTAAGCCTCTTTGGGCTCCTCGAACGGAGTCTCTACCGACGAAACAACCTCTTTCAAGGTCTCCTCCTCAGCATCGAAGTTAGCCTTTACGGCCTTCTTGATACGGGGTTTGCCCTCTTTGTGAGCCTCCTGAGCAGCCTGCTCCTGAGCCTCTTTCTCCTTCTCCAGACGGCGCTCCTCCGAACCCTCGGCGATAGCGGCGCACATTACGTCGATAATGCAGGAAATCGATTTTGCAGCATCGTCATTTGCAGGGATCACGTAATCGATATCAGTGGGATCACAACAAGTATCTACCATTGCAAATACGGGAATGCTCAATCTCTTAGCCTCTTTAACGGCGTTAGCCTCCTTCTGAACGTCTACAACGAACAGAGCTGCGGGAAGACGAGTCAGGTCGGCGATAGAACCAAGGTTCTTCTCCAACTTGGCACGCTGACGCGAAATCTGGAGCTTCTCACGCTTCGAGAAGTTATCAAAAGTACCGTCGTTGGTCATCTTGTCGATGGTGGCCATTTTCTTGACGGCTTTACGTATTGTGGGGAAGTTAGTCAGCATACCGCCTGCCCAACGTTCAGTTACGTAAGGCATGCCTACTGCTGCCACCTTTTCGGCAACAATTTCCTTAGCTTGTTTTTTGGTTGCTACGAACAGCACGCGACGACCACTCTTGGCGATCTGCTTGATGGCTGCAGCAGCCTCATCGATTTTCAGCACGGTCTTGTGCAGGTCGATGATGTGGATGCCGTTCTTCTCCATGAAGATATAAGGAGCCATTTTAGGGTTCCATTTGCGCTTCAGGTGACCGAAATGCGCACCGGCTTCCAATAATGTATTAAAATCTGTACGTGACATTTTAATTCTTGTTTGGTAATTTTAATTCTCTTTACTTCAACCTCACGGTAGCGGTCATGCGACCGATCCTATGAAGTTTTCCGCAACGGGGCAACCGAAAGGTAATGTAATCCGAAGATTGCAGTCGTTCCGATTTGAACCCACGTCGTACTTTGCCGAAATTCCGATCGTACTAACGCTTGCTGAATTGGAACTTGCGACGTGCACCAGGCTGACCGGGCTTCTTACGCTCAACTTCACGGGGGTCACGCGTCAGGAAACCTGCCTTTTTCAAAGCGGGACGCAGCTCTGCGTCGATTTCGCACAATGCACGTGCAATACCCATGCGTGCAGCCTCTGCCTGACCGGTGATACCACCACCATCAAGATTGATGTTGATGTCATAGTTCTCCAGAGTATTGGTAACCAGCAGGGGCTGTTTTACCTCGAACTGAAGAATCTCCAGCGGGAAATAGACTGCAAGATCTTTGCGGTTGATTGTAATCGTACCCTTACCCGGCTTCACGTATACGCGAGCCACAGCGGCCTTACGACGACCAACGGTGTTTACAACTTCCATAACTCTTACTTAATCTCGTTTAATTTAATAGTCTTGGGGTTCTGTGCGGTATGAGGATGCTCCTCACCTGCATAAACCTTAAGGTTTTTCAAAAGAGCGACACCGAGGCGAGTGCGGGGCAACATACCCTTAACTGCATTCTCTACCAGGAATGTCGGCTTCTTCTGGAGGTACTCTTCGGGGGTCGTGTAACGACGGCCGCCGGGGTAACCCGAGTGTCTTGTGTAGACCTTATCGGTCATTTTCTTGCCCGTGAGCTTCACTTTGTCCGCATTGATCACGATGACGTTGTCACCACAATCCACATGGGGAGTGTAGCTGGGCTTGTTCTTGCCTCGGAGGATTTTCGCAACCTGCGATGCAAGGCGTCCCAACACCTCGCCGTTAGCGTCGATAACAACCCACTCTTTGGTTGCGGTCGATGCGTTAGCCGAGATGGTTTTGTAGCTTAATGAATCCACTGTGTTTTACGTTTAATTTAACTTGTTGTAATCGTTCCCATAACTTTATGGGTTTGCAAAGATACGAAATGATTTTCAGATTACAAACATTCCTATAAAATTTTTAAGAACCCATATGCGATTTTGCCCCCAAAGTCTCCTTTTTACCTATAATAAATAGGGATCGGCTCCTTAAGACACAAAAAAAAGAGATCGGAACATAGAAAGTTCCGATCTCCTTTTATCAGATTGTCAGCGGATTCCCTACTGAAGGAAAGCCAAGAGCAAACCAGCGGCAACAGCCGAACCGATTACACCAGCTACGTTCGGACCCATGGCGTGCATCAACAGGAAGTTCGAAGGATTCTCCTTCTGACCCTCGGTCTGCGACACACGGGCGGCCATCGGCACTGCCGATACACCAGCCGAACCGATCAGCGGGTTGATCTTGTGACCTTCCTTGGCGAACAGATTCATGAACTTGGCCAGACAGACACCGCCTGCCGTACCCAGACCGAATGCCAATACACCCAGCACCAGGATACCCAGCGTTCTCAAATTGAGGAATGCCTCGGCCGTGGCGGTTGCACCAACGGTGATACCGAGGAAAATCACGACGATGTTCATCATCTCGTTCTGAACGGTCTTGCTCAGACGATCTACGACACCGCACTCCTTCATCAGGTTACCCAGCATCAAGCAACCGATCAGCGGTGCTGCACTCGGCAGCAGGAACGCAATGATCGTGGTCAGCACGATGGGGAACAGGATGCGCTCGGTCTTCGATACGGGACGCAGCGTGCTCATCTTAATCATACGCTCCTTCTTGGTGGTCAGCATACGCATGATGGGCGGCTGAATCACGGGAACGAGTGCCATGTACGAGTAAGCGGCTACGGCGATCGGCCCCAGAAGTTCAGGCGCGAGCAACGAAGTCAGGTAGATCGACGTAGGACCATCGGCGCCACCGATGATACCGATCGAACCTGCCTGCTCGGGGCTGAATCCGAGTGCATAAGCACCGAGGAACGTGATGAAGATACCGATCTGGGCAGCAGCCCCCAGCAGGAAACTCTTCGGGTTGGCGATCAGCGGGCCGAAATCGGTCATGGCGCCCACACCGACGAAGATCAAACAGGGATAGATACCGAGTTTAACACCCAAATAGAGGTAGTCCAGCAGTCCGGCCTGTGCCACGAAGATATCCCAGTGAACATGACCGCCTGCGAACAATTCGGCGTGATAGAGGTTCGCACCGGGCAGGTTGGAGAGCAACATACCGAATGCGATGGTGAACAACAGAAGCGGTTCGAACTTATGATGAATCGCCAGATAGAGCAGGAAGAAGGCGACGCCGATCATAATCAGCGAACCCAGTCCTCCGGTCAGAGAGAAGAAATCTCCGCCCTCGAACAAAAGACCTATGCCACTTTCATTGGCGAAATCCAAAAGACTTTCGCTAACGGAGTTGGTTTGGGAGGTTAGTAATGAGGTTAGTAAAGTAAACATAAGCCAATCTTTTATTCAAGCACGATTAACTGATCGCCCTCCATGACGGTGGCACCCTGCTGCACGAGGATTTGTTTAACGACACCGGCGCAATCTGCATCGATGTTGTTTTCCATCTTCATGGCCTCGAGAATCACGAGGGTCTGACCGGGAGCAACCTTATCACCGACCTGTACCTTGATACCGAGTACCGTACCGGGCAGCGGGCTCTTCACGGCGCGACCTGCACCGGCTGTGGCAGCGGCTGCAATGCGCGGCGAGGGAGTAGCCGTCGAAGGCGTGATTTGGGCACTGTTGGCCTCTTTGGCAGCGGCAGCCACCTGAGGTTTGGCTACGTGAGCGACATTGTCTCCAGCGATCTCGACCTCGTAGGCCGTACCGTTGACCGTCACATGAGCCAGGGTCGAAGTTTCATTGACGTCGTCAATCACGACATCGTAATTATGTCCGTTGATTTTCAGCGAATAATCTTTTTTCATTGTCGTTTAAAATTTTCTGTCAGGCAACTGAGTTAAGCCGTGGATCTTGGAGTTCCAGGGCGAATAGGCGCGTTTGATGTTCAGGATGGTCAGCACTTCCGACTCGCGGTCATGCAACTCGCCATTGAACAGGCGGAGAGCCGTAGCGATGGCGGCAATCTCCTCCTCGTGGATCTGTCCCGATTCGATTTTCTGACCGGAAGCCGTCGTCTTCTCCTTCTTCTCGCGTTGCGTGAACACCACACCGAAGAGTTTCATCACGAAGATCAACAGCACCAATACAAAGAATACCGCACAGATACAAATCAATGCCGTCCACAGCATCGAGGACCAGTCCATCGTGTTCGGAGTCGTTGCGGCGATCGCCTCCGAGGCTTTCTCGGCAGTTTCCTCCAAAACGACAACCACCTGCCGAGCCTCTTCCTGAACAGCGTCCGTAAATGATAGCATATTCATAATCGGCACCTGTTATAAAGGAATATTGTTGTGTTTCTTGGGCGGGTTCTGCAAACGCTTCGTAGCAAGCGACTGCAGGGCGCGGATGATGCGGAAACGAGTATTACGCGGCTCGATCACGTCGTCGATGTAGCCGTAGCGGGCTGCATTGTACGGGTTCGAGAACTTGTCGTTGTACTCCTTCTCCTTCTCGGCGATGAATGCCTTCTGCTCCTCGGGTTTGTCGGCCATGGCCTTCAATTCCTTACCGTAGAGCACCTCGACAGCACCGCTTGCACCCATCACGGCGATCTCGGCCGTCGGCCATGCGTAGTTGAAGTCACCACGGATGTGCTTCGACGACATCACGATGTAAGCACCACCGTAGGCCTTACGCAGCGTGATCGTGATCTTGGGAACGGTAGCCTCGCAGTAAGCGAACAGCAGTTTTGCACCGTGACCGATGATACCGCCATACTCCTGCGTAGTACCCGGCAGGAAGCCCGGAACATCGACCAGAGTAACCAGCGGAATATTGAATGCGTCGCAGAAACGAACGAAACGAGCGGCCTTGCGGCTGGCGTTGATGTCGAGCACACCGGCCATGAACTTAGGCTGGTTGGCGATGATACCCACCGACTGACCGTTGAAACGGGCGAAGCAGGTGATGATGTTCTTGGCGTAGCCTGCGGCCGACTCCAAGTACTCGCCGTTATCGACAATGGCACGAATGACCTCGGCCATATCGTAAGGTTTGTTGGCGTTGTCGGGGATGATCTCGTTGAGCGAATCCTCCAGGCGGTCGATCTTATCGGTGCAAACCGACAGGGGAGCGTCCTCCATGTTGTTCTGCGGAATGTACGACAGCAGTTTCTTGATGGTCTCGATACCCTCCTCCTCGGTGTCTACGGCAAACTGGGCCACACCCGATTTGGTGGAGTGCATCACGGCACCACCCAACTGCTCCTGCGTCACGTCCTCACCCGTCACGGTCTTCACAACCTTCGGGCCCGTAAGGAACATGTTCGAGGTATTCTTCTTCATGATGATGAAGTCGGTCAGGGCAGGCGAATAAACCGCACCACCGGCGCAAGGGCCGAAGATGGCCGAAATCTGGGGAATGACACCCGACGACATTACGTTACGCTGGAAAATGTTGGCGTAACCGGCCAGAGCGTTCACACCCTCCTGGATACGTGCACCACCCGAGTCGTTGATACCGATACAGGGAGCGCCGTTGCGCATGGCCATATCCATCACCTTGCAGATCTTCTCGGCCATCGACAACGACAGCGAACCTGCCGTCACGGTGAAGTCCTGTGCAAAGACATATACCAAACGGCCGCCGATCGTACCGTAACCCGTCACGACACCGTCGCCGAACGGATGCTTCTTCTCCATACCGAAGTCGTAGCAACGGTGCGTCACGAACATGTCGAACTCTTCGAAGCTGCCCTCATCGAGCAACATCTGAATACGCTCGCGTGCCGTATATTTACCTTTCTCATGTTGCTTGTCGATCGCTTTCTGACCGCCACCCAGACGTGCGGTCTCGCGATTCTCGATCAACTTATTGATCTTGTTTTGAATTTCGCTCATGATTTATTTGTTTTTGTTTTCGCAAAGTTCAGTCAGAATACCCTGAGTGGATTTCGGGTGAAGGAATGCGATGGTCATACCCTCGGCACCCTTACGCGGGGTTTTGTCGATCAGGCGCAAGCCGCGCGATTCGGCATCGGCCAACTGAGCCTCAATGTTCTCAACGGCGAGTGCCATGTGGTGGATACCTACGCCGCGTTTCTCGATGTATTTAGCGATGGGCGAATCCTCCGAAGTGGGCTCCAGGAGTTCGATCTTCGTCTGACCCAGCATCAGGAATGCCGTACGTACTTTCTGATCGGGAACTTCTTCGATGGCGTAACATTTCAAACCGATTACATTTTCCCAATAGGGGATGGCTTCATCAAGGCTCTCAACTGCGATACCAAGATGCTCAATATGAGAAACTTTCATAAGGAATAATTTTAGTTAGTGAATATTTTCTTTACGGTTTATGTCTAAATCGGTATCCTTCGACAAAGCGTCGCAAGGCACAATTCATCTATACAAAGATATGTTTTTACAAGCGTAATTCCAAACAATTTTTCCATTAAATACAGCCCGCAGGGTAAACTTTTCGTTTTTGGGAGGGGTGATCAAAACCGCATTTCCGACATTGGTTTCTATCGGGATCATACCTCTGCGGCGGGGTATTTTCCGCTTTCGGTTTTCCGCCCCGATCGATCCGTTCTACTTCAAACACATACAACGTACTTTATCCGAAATAATTCAAAGTTTTACAACTGATTACCGAACTATTTACTTTAAGTACTCCGATCCGCCTTCATTCCGCTCGTCAGTGCCCCGTTTTCTTCTTGTTTTTCATACCTCCTACATCCCCTTAAAAACCGGAATCAAACCGTAATTCGACAATTTATAAAATACTTTAAATAAAGTGATTTAATACTTTATAAAACAAAATCTTAACTTAAAATTTAAATTGTAAGCGAAATTTTAATTACCACGTCATATTTCACCCCACAAAAATCACCTGCTTACAAATCGAAATCACCCCGAACGAAGAATAAATCGGGGCAAAATTTCGTTTCCCCGACAAATTTGCTTATATTCGCTAAAAATAAAGTCCAATCCATGAAACGACTGCTTCTGCTTTTTTTGTTGTTTTCGGCTACCCTGCTGCAATCCGCGACCGCACAAAATACGGCCTACGGGGATCGCGTTCCCGCCATCCGCAAAGGGGTCAACTGGATCCAAAATAAGGCTCCGACCGATGCGCCCTACACCTTCCTTTTGTTCTGCTCGGTCAAGAACCCCGCATCGCTCGACTGCATCCAGAGCCTTTACTCGATCAAAGAGCAGAGCAACAACAAGTTATGTGTCGTAATAATCGGACGGGAGACCGACGAAGAGCTTCTACCGTACCTCGGCGGCGTACTTTCGCCCCATTTCGTGGCCGTTTCCGACCCCGACCGTAAGATTTTCGACTCGTTCAACGTCAATTTCGTCCCGTACGGCATCCTGGTCAATGCCAAACACCTGACCATCTGGATGGGCAACCCAACGCAGGAACAACAATCAATCATCGACTTAATCCAATAAAAGCTATGGCCTTCACAAAAATAAACCACTACGAGAAAGAGTATGCAGATACGCATCACGACACCGCTCTCAATGTAGCCGAAGGTGTTGAAGATCAGCCCGTCGTAAATCCGCATTTTCGAAAGCGCAAGAAACGCGAATTGACGGTTGACGAATACGTCAAAGGCATCACTGACGGGAATATCACCATATTATCACAAGCCATCACACTCATCGAGTCAAATAACCCGACGCATTACGCCAAGGCACAGGAGATTATCGAGAAGTGCCTGCCCTACGCCGGAAAATCCGTCCGTCTGGGTATCACGGGTGTGCCGGGTGCCGGCAAATCGACCTTCATCGAGGCGATCGGCGACATGGTGACCTCGCTCCACCACAAGCTGGCCGTGCTGGCCATCGACCCCTCGTCGGAGCGTAGCGGCGGCTCGATCCTCGGCGACAAGACCCGTATGGAGAGCATCTGCCACAACCCCGATGTATTCATCCGCCCCTCCCCTTCGGCAGGTTCGCTGGGAGGTGTTGCCCGCAAAACCCGCGAAACAATCGTCCTGTGCGAGGCGGCCGGATTCGATGTGATTTTCATCGAAACGGTCGGTGTGGGTCAGTCCGAAACGGCCGTTCACTCGATGGTCGATATGTTTATGTTGTTGCAGATTTCGGGTGCAGGCGACGAATTGCAGGGTATCAAACGCGGTATCATGGAGATGGCCGACCAGATGGTCATCACCAAATGCGACGGCGAAAATGTCCACAAAGCCGAATTGGCACGCACCCAGTTCCAGGGCGCACTGCGTCTGTTCCCCGTTCCCGAATCGGGTTGGAAACCCAAGGTTTTCACCTGCTCGGCCTACACGAAGGAGGGTCTGGAATATGTTTGGAAAGGTGTGGAGGATTATCTGGAGCACATCCAGCGCAACGGCTATTTCACGCTGAACCGCAACCGCCAGAACAAGTACTGGATGTACGAGTCGATCAACGAGACGTTGCGCAACTCGTTCTACCACGATCCCGTCATCGAGGAACAGATCGAGAGCTACGAGCAGAAGGTTTTGAACGATCAGATTTCGTCGTTCGTAGCCGCCAAGGAATTACTCCACCTGTACTTCAAAGATGCCGCCATTAAGATGAAATCAGAACTTTGATTTTCAAGATGATCTGACGGATCATCTCCACAAAGACAAGAAGTCCGCGAAACCCGTTCGTTTCGCGGACTTTTCCGTTTATTTTAGAGGTATTTTTCGCGCAACATGGCAACCACTTCGGGAACACCCTCCGCACCTCGCTTATTGACGAAGGTCAGCGGATTGCGGATACCCGAGGTATCGGGATGTCCCGGATCGACCAGATAGATCGGCACGTCAGGACGAATATACCGAACGAGCGATGCCGCGGGATAAACCGCCAGCGAAGTCCCCACCACAACCATCA
This sequence comes from Alistipes sp., assembly GCA_020026395.1. Classification (GTDB taxonomy): domain Bacteria; phylum Bacteroidota; class Bacteroidia; order Bacteroidales; family Rikenellaceae; genus Alistipes. The sequence goes on from JAHHQM010000003.1 coordinate 13,277, forward strand.
CATCGGCCGTCATGGCAATACGCGCCGCCTTGTCGAACATCGGCACAGCCTCGCCGAAAAAGACGATGTGCGGACGAAGAAGCGATCCGTCGGATGCCAGGGCATCCATCTTCTGCTCCCAACCTTCGAGCGGCACAATCAATTCGGGATCAATCGACGAGCGCAATTTACTTAACTCTCCGTGGAGGTGCGTAATGTGGGTCGAACCCGCTTGTTCGTGCAGGTTATCGACATTCTGCGTAATGACCTCGACGTCGAAATCACGCTCCAGATCGGCAATTGCCAAATGCCCCGCATTGGGCTTTTTCTCGTACATTTCGTGGCGGCGTTCGTTGTAGAAACGAATCACCGTGGCGCGATTCGTGGCCAGCGCCTCCGGCGTACACACATCCTCGATCCGATAATTTGCCCACAGTCCGTCGGCATCGCGGAACGTGGAAATACCACTGTCGGCACTTACGCCCGCACCCGTAAAGACAACAATCTTTTTCATAGCTTTCCTAAAGGTTTTTAACGATGGAATCGGGCATACCCTACCCCACCATGTACAAAGATAGATTTTTTTGGTGAAAAACGCGAACAAAACCGACCCGTGAAAGCATAATTATAAGGTATATCGTTGATCAAAAGAGGAAATAGCACTATCTTTGAACAAATTTTAAGGAACCTCTTCGCTCATGAAAGAAACTTTTGATATTTTTCTGATCGTGATGGCGGTAATCGCCCTTTTTGTGTTCATCGCACTCCACTTTTTCGAGGCGGGATACGGTTATCTTTTCGACCGTCGCTACGGGCCTCCCCTGCCCAACAAAGTCGGCTGGGTGGTGATGGAAGCCCCCGTTTTCATCATGATGTGCATCCTGTGGGCAACGTCCGAGCGGATGTGGGATGCCGTTCCTCTGGCCTTGTTCCTGATCTTCCAGAGCCACTACCTGCAACGCTCGTTCATCTTTCCACTCCTGATGCGCGGCAAGTCGAAAATGCCCCTCGGAATCGTCTTGATGGGTATGCTTTTCAACACGCTCAACGCACTGATGCAGGGCGGCTGGATCTTCTACATCGCCCCCGACGATTACTATGCCAACTGGTTCTCGAAGCCCTACTTCTACATCGGTACGGCCGTATTCGTCTTCGGCATGTGTGTCAATCTTCATTCGGACTACATCATCCGTCACCTGCGTAAGCCGGGCGACACGCGTCACTATATTCCCCGTGGCGGCATGTTCCGCTACGTATCGTCGGCCAACTACTTCGGCGAACTGACCGAATGGATCGGTTTTGCCATTGCTTCGTGGTCGTGGTCGGGTGTTGTATTTGCATGGTGGACCTTTGCCAACCTCGCCCCGCGTGCCGCCTCGCTGCGTCGTCGCTACGAACGCGAATTCGGCGATGAATTCAAACGCCTCAACCGCAAAAGAATCATTCCGTTCATCTACTAAACCCAATTCGGAGTATGGAATCAAAATTGTTCACCCCCTATAAATTAGGCCCCGTCACTCTGCGCAACCGCACCATCCGTTCGGCGGCATTCGAGTCGATGGGACGAAATTTCGAACCCACCCAGCAGCTCAAGGATTACCACGTGAGCGTTGCCCGCGGCGGTATCGGCATGACCACGGTGGCCTATGCAGCCGTCTGCCGCAGCGGTCTTTCGTTCGAGAAACAGCTGTGGCTGCGTCCCGAAGCCATACCCGCCCTGCGCGATCTGACCGATGCCGTCCATCGGGAAGGGGCAGCCGTCGGCATCCAGCTGGGACACTGTGGCAACATGACCCACTTCACCACCGCCGGACAGATTCCGATCGGTGCGTCGTCGGGATTCAACCTCTACGCCTATACCCCCGTGCGCAAGATGCGTAAGAGCGAGATTTTGCAGGTGTCGAAGGATTTCGGCAAGGCGGTCGAAACGGCCTACGAATCGGGATTCGACGAGGTGGAGGTTCATGCGGGTCACGGCTATCTGATTTCGCAATTCCTGTCGCCCTATACCAACCACCGTCACGACGAGTACGGCGGATCGCTTCCCAACCGCATGCGTTTCATGCAGATGTGTCTGAACGAAGTGATGGAGAAGGCCGCCCAAAAGAATATGGCGGTGGTCGTCAAGCACAATATGTATGACGGATTCAAGGGCGGTATCGAGATTCCCGAGAGCATCGAGATCGCCAAGGAGATCGAGAAATTCGGTGTGAATGCCATCGTTCTTTCGGGCGGATTCGTGTCGAAAGCCCCGATGGCCGTCATGCGCGGACTAATCCCCACCTACACGATGAGTTACTACTCGCCGTGGTGGTTACGCCTGTTCGTACGCTGGTGCGGCCCGTTCATGATCAAGCAATTCCCGTTCGAAGAGTGCTACTTTCTGGAAGATGCCAAGAAATTCCGCGCCGCATTGCAGGGTCCGCTGATCTATGTCGGCGGTCTGGTGAGCCGCGAAGGCATCGAGAAGGCGCTGAATGCAGGTTTCGACTGCGTGCAGATGGCACGTGCCCTGGTGAACGATCCCGCCTTTGTCAATAAACTGCGCGAAGGCGACGAGCACACCCGAAGCGGTTGCGATCACCGCAACTACTGTATTGCACGTATGTATTCGGTCGATATGAAGTGCTGCCACAACTGCGAGAACCTGCCCAAGAAGATTTGGGATGAACTCAATAAACTGCCCTAACCGATGAAGAAAGGACAAATCACGCCCGGCACGGCATGGGCAATCGTGACGGGTTCGGGTTCGGGCATCGGACGGTGCTATGCCCTGAGGCTGGCACGTTTGGGCTACAACACCCTGCTTGTAGGCAACAAACCCGCCCCGCTGGAAGAGGTCGCCGCGGAAATCGCCGCAGCATGTCCTTCGCAAAAGGTACGCACCCTGCCAATGGATCTTGCCCGCATCGAGGCGGCCGACGAACTCTACGCCTATATCGTGCGCGAGGGGTTGAACGTGGCCGTACTGATCAACAATGCGGGTATGTTCTCCTTCTGCGACATCACCGCAACCCCCGCCGAGCGCATCGAGCGCACCATTCTCCTGCACGATATGACGGCCTCGAAACTCTGCCGCCTGTTTGCACAGGACATGATCCGTCGCGGGGTTCGGGGACACATCCTCAACATGTCGTCATTCTCGATCTGGATGCCGTTCCCCGGCATGGCTCTATACAGCGCTTCGAAGGCCTACCTGAAAAGTTTCTCGACGGCCTTTTCGCGCGAGGTGCAGGACCGGGGCATCCATGTCACGGCAATCTGCCCCGCGGGTGTTGCGACGGATCTCTACGGACTTCCGGCCAATCTTCAGAAGCTGGGCATGCAACTCGGCATCCTGATTACGCCCGACAACTGTGCCCGTCGCGGACTTCGTGCCCTGTGGCGCGGACGGAGATGCATCGTTCCCGACTGGTGGAACCGCCTGTGGATTCCACTCTGCAAACACCTGCCGATGTGCATCCTGCGCCCCATACGACGCTACACGATGAAATTCCAAAAATAGAATATGACCAAAATCAAGAATATTGTTTTCGATCTGGGCGGCGTGATCGTCGATCTGGACGCCAACCGCTGCATGGCGGGATTTAAGAGATTAGGATTGGACGAGATTGCCGAACTGATCAACCCCTACCACCCCGCCGCCATGATCGGCGAGATGGAGCACGGCGACATCACGTTCCACGAGATGTGCGACAAGATGCGTACGTATGTCCACCGTGAGGACATACGCGACGAGGAGATTTCGTGGGCATACAACCAGCTGCTCGTCGGGTTGGATCGCTCCAAGCTGCGTCTTTTGGACACCTTGCGCGAACGCGGCTACCGCATCTACGCCCTCTCGAACAACAACCCGATGTCGATCGAAACCGTCCGCGAGATGTTCCGAGCCGACGGCAAGACGATGAACGACTATTTCGACGGGATTTACCTCTCGTTCGAGATGCACCTGCTGAAACCCGGACGCGAGATCTACGAGAAAATGATCCGCCTGAGCGGTATGGATCCCCGCGAGAGTCTTTTTCTGGACGACTCGGAGATCAACGTCAATGTCGCCCGCGAATTGGGATTCTCGGTCTATAAGCCCGAAGTCGGCGAGGATTTCAGCCCCATTTTCGACCACATGGAGTTGTTCGAAAAAGAGGAATAACCCATAATATTTTGCGCTTCCGAAAAATTCGATTATCTTTGTATCTCGAATTGCCCCGAAAGGCAACACGGGATGTGGCGCAGTCCGGTTAGCGCACCTGCTTTGGGAGCAGGGGGTCGTGGGTTCGAATCCCGCTATCCCGACCGAGTTTAAGACGTTGTTTATCAAAAGGTAAGCAACGTCTTTTCGTTTCACAAAAAAATCCGTCCGACGTAATTGTCGGACGGATTTTTTTCTTCGGCAAGAACCCCCTACGGCAGGTAATTCTTGCGCTCGACGTGTTGGTAGTACTGCTGCACCAATGCCTTGAAGCGGTCGGACAGCGAATCGGTATGCGCGATCGGCGCCTCGTCGTCGAACGAGATCTCCCCCCGATCGGTCAGGGCGCGGAACTGCCCCTCGTAACTTACCGACCATGCGGGACGAGTCTTTTCGTTCAGGACATCACGGCCGAATGCAAAATACGGCTCGCGGTTGCCGATCAGTCCCAGGAGGGTCGGCATGATATCCAACTGCTGGGTCACCTCCTCAATCTCGCCACGCAGGCTTCCGTCGGGCGTATACATAAATCCGATGATGTGGTAATTGCCCGGATAGGTCTTGGTTTTCTCGGCAAATTTCTCGGATGACACGTGATCGGCCACAAACACGAAGATCGTATTTTGGAACCACTCCTCCTTGGAGAATCGCTCGCAGAACTTGCGGAACGCCATATCGTCGTAGGCCACGCCCTTATGGATCTTCGTGTAGCCTTTCGGCAGCATCTCCTCATATTCGGCGGGAACAACAAACGGATGGTGCGACGAAAGCGTGAACATCGAAGCGAAGAACGGCTGCTTCATCGCGGTGAATTCCTCACCCGCAAATTGCAGGAATTTCTCGTCCCAGATACCCCAGAAACCGTCGAAATCGTTCGTTCCGTGCTTGGCTTCGTAATCTTCGCGGCTGACCAGTCGATCGACACCCGCCTGACGGGCATAAGCGCCGAATCCCATCGAACCGGCCTCCGAACCGCAGAAGAACGAGGTCTCGTAGCCCATATCGTGCAACATGGCGGGCAGCTGACGGCTCTCGCCGAGCGATTGCGCCATCAGCACAAACGGCACCTTGAACGACGGAATCGAACCCAACACCGACGGCATGGCCTGAATCGAACGCGTGCCGTTGGCGTACATGCGTTTGAAGCACAATCCCTCGCGCATCAGCGAATCGAGAAAGGGCGTGAATCCCTTCTCCTTACAATCGGCATAGACTTCGGGGCAGAGGTGCGCCGAATGTTCGGCCGACATACTCTCCATGATGAAGACCACCACGTTGCGCCCCTTCAGGTTCACCGCCACCGAATCCGCGGGTTCGTGGCGCGGCGTGAACATTGCGGGGAGCTGCTCCTCGTCGAAATATTTCTGATAACGAATCTTACCGCCACTTCCCGCCGTACGCAGGATGCAGAACGGGTTACTCAAAATGAGGTTGGCCTTACCGCTGTCGGACGTGTAGAGTGTCGCATTCGAGAGGGTGATGGGTCGGGTCATGCGGGTAAATCCGCCACGCAACGCCCCTACCGAAAGGCCGCACGCCAAGACAAAAACGACGAGGCTCATTACATAGTACGCCCAGCCTTTTTCGACAAGCGTTTTCTCTTCGAGGTGTCGCCCGTAGCCCTTGTAAAGTACCCACGCCGTTGCGATGAAAAGGAGCACCAAGTACCAGTTCTCCATCATAAATTTACCGACCAGCAACGCCGAATTGGAATTGTCGGCAAAGAAGATTTCGTCGGCCGTGAATCGTTTCTGCGTGTAGTGGAAATAGACCGTATCGGCAAAGTTTGTCGCGGCAACGAGCAAGGTGTTCACCACCACAAAATAGCCGAATTTCAGTTTACGCCACCACAACTTCTCCCTCAGGTGCAACGGGAAGAGCGACAGGATGATGAACAGGCCGTCGGCATAGATGATCGACGCCGTATCGAACTTCAGCGCCCCGCATAAAAGCGGCCAAGCCTCGCTCGGGGAGAACGATCCCAGAAGCGAGGCATTGTACACGGCGAAGACGACCCTCAGAGCCATCAATACGCCATAAAGCAGACCCAATCGTCCCAGCAGTACCACTACGGGAGTATGGAGCAATCGTGATATCATTTCGACGGACTATTCACAAGCCTTCAACGACATATCCAACGACTTGATCTGGTGTGTCAGAGCACCCACCGAGATGAAATCTACCCCGCATTCGGCGTAGTCGCGCATCGTCTCGTAGGTGATACCGCCGCTCGACTCCGTTTCGCAACGGCCTGCCACCTTCTTGACGGCCTCGCGGGTCATTGCGGGCGTGAAGTTGTCGAACATGATGCGATCGACACCGCCTGCGGCAAATACCTCGTCGATGTCTTCCAGCGAACGTACCTCACACTCGATGGGAATATTCTTGCCCTTCTCGGCCAGATATTTACGTACACCGTGGATGGCGTTCGTAATGCCGCCTGCAAAATCAATGTGGTTGTCCTTCAGAAGCACCATGTCGAACAGCCCCATACGGTGATTCTCTCCACCGCCGATCTTCACGGCCATCTTGTCCAGCACACGCATACCGGGCGTGGTCTTACGTGTATCGAGCACACGGGTGTGCAGACCCTCCAGCAGTTTCACATAGTGAGCCGTCTGAGTAGCCACACCGCTCATGCGCTGCATGATGTTCAGCAGGATGCGCTCGGCCTGCAACAGCGAACGCAAACGACCCGAAACATAGAATGCCACATCGCCGGGTTTCACACGGTCACCGTCCTTGAGGATCTGCTCGAACTTCATGTCGGGATCCAGGCGGTGCAGTACGATTTCGGCAATCTCAATACCGGCAATAACACCCTCCTGCTTGCACAAAAGGCGCATACGTCCGTGCTCGTCGGCAGGGATGCACGAAAGCGACGTGTGATCGCCGTCACCGATGTCTTCTTTGATGCAAAGTTCGATAAGTTCGTCTACGAAAGGTCTGTATTCGGGTTTCATATCTTTGTGATTTTATATAATGATTATTTGGGACAAAGGTACGTAAAAATTCGGGATCGGGTTCAATGTTTCTGCAAAAACACACCATTTCATGACCCCTCTTCCGCCCCCAATGCCTATATTTGCAGAACCAAACCCTTAACCCCACCTTTATGAAGCGATTTTTCATGCTCTCACTCGCCCTTTTGGCGACCACCATGCTGTCGGCCGCGCCCCAATCCGACACGCCCCCGACCACGAAAGCCGACCGTATTCTGCAACGCGGTTATCGCGGATCGGTGATCCTGGATCAGGGAATCGTCCCGTCTGAAGGTTTTCAGGAATTTACACTCGGACTTTCGACCGTCCACGGCTACCAATTCTCGCCCCACGTTTTCCTGGGTGCGGGTGTAGGCATCATCAAATACTTTGAAAGCAGCGAAATATTCGGTCTGGACATCTCCGACAACGCCACCTGTGCACCCGTCTTTCTAAACCTCAACACCTGCTTCCTGCGTAACTGGGTCACACCCTACTTGGATCTGAAGGCAGGTTACGCCTTCGGCGATTGGGAAAGCGGTTACTACAACCCGACTCTCGGAGTCCGATTCGGACTTAGACGGAAATTCGGTCTTAACTGCGGCATCGGTTACACAGCACTCTCTGAGGGCGACTACAACTTTATCACCTTCCGTTTCGGAATCGAATTCTAAACGACACAAAAAAAACGGGGCGATCCGAAGATCGTCCCGTTTTTTCATATCTGGTTTAAAGAGATTATTCAACCTCCCAAGTCTCGCCCGAGTGCAAAAGATCGTCCACGCAGTGGATCTTGCTCTTGGCCTTAACTTCCTCACACTGTTTCTCAACAGCCTGATCGTAAACATTGGGTTCGGCAACCGAACGGATGACACCCAAAGCAACCGGGTAATCCGGATACTTCATGGCTGCCAGCATCATGTGCAGCGTCGTGTCCTTCTCGTGAGCATCGTGAACCAGGATATCGTCGAGCGTATAGCCGTCCTCCCCGATGGTTACGACCTTCAGTTTCATGTTCTCGAATACCAGACCCTTGTCTTTCTTGGCACCGAACAACATCTTCTCGCCGTGTTTCAGCGTGATGGTGTGCTCCAGACGGGTGGCCTTGTCACCTGCATACAGGGCGTGGGTCTTATCGTTGAAGATCACGCAGTTCTGCAGAATCTCGATCACCGACATACCGTGGTGCTTTGCAGCAGTCACCATACAGTCTTTCGAGAGGTTCACCTCCATATCGACCGAACGGGCAAAGAACGTACCCTTGGCACCGATTATCAGCTCACCGGGGTTGAACGGCTTCTCAACCGTACCGTAGGGCGAAGTCTTGGTGATCTTGCCGAGTTTGGTCGTCGGCGAGTACTGACCTTTGGTCAAACCATAGATCTCGTTGTTGAACAGGATCATATTCAGATCGACGTTACGACGGATCGCGTGGATGAAGTGGTTACCACCGATAGCCAACGAGTCACCGTCACCGGAACATACCCATACGGCCAATTTGGGGTTTGCCACCTTCACACCCGTAGCAACGGCGTTTGCACGACCGTGAACCGAGTGGAAGCCGAAAGTCTTCATGTAATAAATGAAACGCGACGAGCAACCGATACCCGACACAAACGTGAAGAGGTTGTGGGGAGTGTCAGTTTCATCTGCGATTACGGGCAGTGCACGTTGCACTGCATTCAGGATTGCGTGATTACCGCATCCGGGGCACCAGCGTACCTCTTGATCGCTCTTGAAATCCGCAGGTGTGTATTTGTAGTCTGCCATGACGTTATTTCAATAAGGATTCAAATTTTTCTTTCAACTCTACAATAGTGAAGGGAAGACCTTGGCACTTATTGCACTGCTCATATTGGAACTCTTGGAACTGCTGACGCAGGTAGTTCGCAAACTGACCTTCGTTCAACTCGCATACGACGATCGTCTTGAACTTCTTGAAGATATCGCGAACGCCGTGAGGCAGCGGGTTGATGTAGTTGAAGTGGCAAAGCGAAACCTTCTTGCCTTCCTCTCTCAGCTGATCCACTGCGGTTTGCAGATGACCGCGGGTACCGCCCCATCCTACTACCAGCAGATCGCCTTCCTCGTCACCGTAAACTTCCTGTTTGGGCAGGTAGTCGGCAATCTTGGCAACCTTTGCGGCACGGAACTTAACCATCTTCTGGTGGTTATCGGGGTCGTGCGAGATGTTACCCTTGACGGCATCCTTCTCCAGACCACCGATACGGTGCTCCAGACCCTTCTTACCGGGGAATGCCCAACCACGGGCCAGTTTCTCGTTACGTACGTAAGGCATGAAACCGCCTTCGGGTGCGTCGTCTACAATAGGAGGTTTGATTTCGGGATATTCCGACATCGAAGGAATCTTCCATGGCTCCGAACCGTTGGCGATGAAACCGTCGCTCATCAGGATGGTCGGAACCATATGCTCCATAGCGATACGGCCGGCCTCGAATGCATAGTGGAAGCAGTCACTCGGCGACGAAGCAGCGACGATGGCCACGGGGCACTCGCCGTTACGTCCGTACAGAGCCTGCATCAGGTCACTCTGCTCGGTCTTGGTAGGAAGACCCGTCGAAGGACCACCACGCTGCACATCAACGACAACCAGCGGCAACTCCAACATAACGGCCAGACCCAGCGCCTCGCTCTTCAGCGAAAGACCGGGACCCGACGTCGAAGTCACGGCGAAGTTACCGGCATACGAAGCACCGATGGCCGTGCAGATACCTGCGATCTCGTCCTCGGCCTGAACCGTCTTCACGTTCAGATCCTTACGTTTTGCCAGCTCCTCCAATACAACGGTTGCGGGCGTGATAGGATACGAACCGCAGAACAAAGGCAGATGAGCCTTTTCCGATGCGGCGATCAGACCCCAGGCCGTAGCCACGTTACCGCTGATCGAACGATAGGTTCCCTTCGTGCGGGGAGCGGGAGCAACGGTGTAGGTGTTGGCGAACTGGTGGGTGTTGGCTGCAAAGTCATAACCTGCGCGGATGGCCTTTTTGTTGGCCTCGGCGATGGCGGGGTTCTTCTTGTTGAACTTGGCCTCGAGGTACTGGAATGCGTGCTCCTCGGGACGATCGAACATCCAGAAGCAGATACCCAGTGCAAACATGTTTTTACACTTTACGATACCCTTGTTGTCCAAGCCGCTGTCCTTCAATGCCTCACGCGTCATCGACGTGATGTCGGGCACGATCAGGTTGTAGCCCTCGAGATTCAATTCGGAGACGATATCGGTGGTTTTGAAACCGGCCTTCTTCAAGTGCTCCTCCGTAACGGAATCACCGTCAAGGATTACGGTAGCACTGGGTTTGAGCCATTTGCGGTTCGCTTTGAGTGCTGCGGGATTCATGGCGACCAAGACATCGCAATAGTCACCGGGGTTCATTTGACGCGAGTTACCGAAGTGTACCTGAAAACCGGAAACACCGGCTACGGTTCCTTGCGGGGCGCGGATTTCGGCAGGATAATCGGGGAAAGTGGATGTTCCGTTACCGAACAAAGCCGAAGTGTCGGAGAAAAGCGTGCCGGTAAGCTGCATGCCGTCTCCGGAGTCCCCTGAGAATCGGATCACGACATCTTTAACTTCGTGCACAGATTTTTTGTCCATACTTTAATTTCGTTAGTAGATTTAAGTTAGTGTGATTACAAATATACAATTTTTTCTTAATCTTTCTTACATTTCGAAAGATTATTTTCACTTTAGGTTCTTTTCGTGCGTTTTTAAACGATCGGCACGGGAACGGATCTTCGCAAAACGCAGTTTGATCACTCCGAAGAGGGCCTCACCGAAGATTCCGCCCGACATTTTCGAGGAGCCCTCCCGTCGTTCGGTGAAGACGATGGATTCCTCCTTGATCTTCAATCCGAGCCTCCATGCCGAATACTTCATCTCGATCTGAAAGCCGTATCCCTTCATGCGGATGCGATCCAGATCGATCGTTTGCAGGGCACGGCGCGAGTAACAGACAAATCCTGCCGTGGCGTCGTTGAGCGGCATGCCCGTCACGATGCGCACATACTTCGAGGCGAAGTACGACAACAACAGACGCGACATCGGCCAATTGACCACATTGACGCCCTTCACGTAGCGCGATCCCACAACCACATCGTTTCCCGACTGCGCCGAATGGGTCAAGAGCAGCAAATCGTCGGGGTTGTGCGAGAAATCGCAATCCATCTCGCAGATGTAATCGAAATCACGATCCAGCGCCCACTTGAAACCGCGGATGTAAGCCGTACCCAGTCCCAGTTTACCCTCACGTTCGATGAGGAACAACCGCTCGGGATATTTCAGCTGTTTGCCTTTGACGATTTCGGCCGTACCGTCGGGAGAGTGGTCGTCGATAACCAGCAGAAAGAACTCTTCACTCAGCGAAAAGACCTTTTCGATCATTTGGGCTACGTTTTCCTTCTCGTTGTACGTCGGAATTATGACTAAGGTTTTGTTCATCTCGGTTTTGTTAGTGTCCTCAAGGCCGCCCTTCAGCGATCCTTATGACATACAAAGATAATAATCTTTTGGAGATTGTGCACTTTTTTCATACCTAATTTGCGCGGCATCGCAATTTTCGGGTAGAAACCGATCCGAAGTGAAAAATGTCAATAAAATGTCAATACTTTTTTCGGGGAAGATTTTGCAGTTCTGATTTTAATCCATAATTTTGTATGGTTAATCAAAAGATTCTTCCTAAAGGCTTTTTTAACTACTTTCGATGACTACTGCCAGCCATATCGAGCGACACGCACTTTCGAAGATGCAGAATACACGTTCTGCTCTCTGCATTGTGGCACGCTGTTCCGCAATCGGTCGGTCGGCGATTTTCCCCAATTCGGATTCACTCCTATATATATATAATGATCTCCCCATAAATGAGGAGGTCAAAATGCGTCATGTACTGAATTTTGGGGATACCGAAGTGAAACTGCGACCTGTGTCATCATCCGACTCGGGCCGACGTCGATGGCAGCAGTTTGCGGGTGGAAGCACCTCCGCAACGATGTTTGCATCGGGTGTTTTGCGCGAAGGAAAGTCCGTTTCGCAGAATTCGGGGCGCATTGCATCGAAGGCTCAACAGCAACACGAAGATAAAATATACCCTGAAATCCGCCATGACATAACCTGTTGTGGCGGATCTATTTTTGCAAGATACGATTAATTTTTAACAAATAAAAGCCGTAAGGGGCAAAAAATAAACCGTCCCCGAAGGCCGAATAAAAACAAGAACAAGATTATGAAAGTCGGTGTTATTATGGGTTCCACGAGCGATTACGAAGTAATGGCCGATGCGGTCAAGATGCTCGAAGAGTTTGGGGTCGAATACGAGAAACGGGTGGTCAGCGCACACCGCACGCCCGATCTGATGTTCGAGTACGCCAAGACGGCCGAAGAGCGCGGCATCGGAGTGATCATTGCCGGGGCGGGAGGTGCTGCCCATCTGCCGGGTATGGTTGCCGCCATGACGACACTGCCCGTAATCGGTGTTCCGGTCAAGTCGCGTGCACTGAACGGTCTTGATTCGCTGCTTTCGATCGTGCAGATGCCGGGCGGCGTACCCGTTGCCACGACGGCCATCAACGGTGCGAAGAATGCCGCACTGATCGCCGTATCGATCCTCGCGCTCCAAGACAAGGCGCTCAACGCCCGTCTGAAGGAGTTCCGCAAGAACCAGACCGAAACCGTACTTAACGCCACCCTTTAATCCGCCTCACGAGTATGAAGACAATCGGAATTATCGGTGGCGGCCAGCTGGGACTGATGCTTGCCGAGGAGGCACATCGTCTGGGGGCACGCTGCATCACGCTCGATCCCGCAACGGACGCACCCGCAGCCGCCGTTTGCGAGGAGCACATCGCCAAGCCGTTCAACGACCCCGAAGCCGTCGAGGAGTTGTGCCGCAAGAGCGACGTGGTGACCTACGAATTCGAAAACGTGCCGGGCGAGATCCTGATCCCGCTCTGCGAAAAATACAACATCCCGCAAGGCTACAAACCGCTGTACGACTCGCAGGATCGCCTCCGCGAAAAGGACAACGCCCGCAACCATGGTCTCCAGACCCCGCTCTACGCGCAGGTCGATGACGAGGAGTCGTTGCGTCGCGCCGTTCGCGAAGTGGGTCTTCCCGCCGTGCTGAAAACCCGCACGATGGGTTACGACGGTCACGGCCAGCAGGTGATCAAGACCGAGGAGGACATTGCCAAGGCACTGCCCCTGCTGACGGTTCCCTGCATCCTGGAGCAGTTCGTCAAATTCGACTTTGAGGCCAGCATCGTGATGGTCGCATCGAAAGACGAAGTGGTAAGTTTCCCCGTGGGTCGCAACGTCCACCGCGACGGCATCCTCGACCTGTGTTTCGTACCTGCCGAACTGAGCGACACGGTACGCGAGAAACTCCACCGCCAGAGCGAACGCTTCATGCGCGAGTGCGGCTACGAAGGCATCCTCGCCATCGAGTACTTCATCAAGGGCGATGAGATCTACTTCAACGAGATGGCACCGCGTCCCCACAACTCGGGACACTACACCATCGAGGGATCGACCACGAACCAGTACCGCGAATTGGCGCGTTACCTGTTGGGCGAACCGCTTCAGCGTCCCGCGCTCGTTGCCCCCACGGTGATGAAAAACATCCTGGGACAGGATCTCAACGAGGCCGAAAAGATCCTCCGCGAAGATCACAAGGCCGTATTCGTACACCTCTACGGAAAAAGCGAAAGCCGTCCCAAACGCAAGATGGGACACATCACCTTCACGCCGATGACTCAGGAGGAGTACGACCGCGATTGGGCAAAACGCTTTGTATAAAGACATTAACCGAAACAAAATAAACAAACACTGTATAAATGAAAACCAACTATCGTATTTTCGTCGAGAAACTTCCGCGTTTCTGCGTTGAGGCCGACAGCCTGCGCCGCGAATTGAATCTCAACCTGAATTTGTCGATCAAGGAGTTGCGTTTACTGAACGTCTATGATTTGTTCGGATTCACCGAGGAGCTGCTCCAAAAGAGCCGCTATTCGGTATTCGGCGAGACCGTGACGGACACCGTGAGCGACTCGTGTGACCTGGAGGGCAAAAAATTCCTGGCCGTGGAGAGTCTTCCCGGACAGTTCGATCAGCGTGCCGCCTCGGCCGTTGATTGTGTTCGTCTGGTCGATCCCAAGGCAGATGTCAAGATTCGTTCGGCCAAGTTGCTCATTTTCGATGATTCGGTATCCGAGGAGGATCTGAACCGCATCCGCCACTACTACATCAACGGCGTAGAGTCGCGCGAAAAGGATCTGACGCGTCTGAGCGACATGGATCAGGTCGAGGTGGCTCCCGTTCCCGTGCTGGACGGCTTCACCAAGATGGAGGAGAAGGATCTCGAACCGTTCTGCCAAAAATACGGTCTGGCGATGAATGCCGACGACCTGCGTGAGGTAGTCAATTACTTCAAGACCGAGGGTCGCGATCCCCGCGAGACGGAGCTCCGCATCCTCGATACCTACTGGAGCGACCACTGCCGTCACACCACTTTCACCACCGAGTTGGAGGGCATCGAGGTCGAGGATTCGTTCGTCAAGAGCGACATCGACGATACATTGGCACTCTATCTGAACATCCGTCGCGAGCTGGGTCGCGAGCACAAGAGCATCTGCCTGATGGATCTTGCCACGATCGGTGCACGCTACCTGCGTAAGAAGGGGCTGCTCGACGATATGGAGGTCAGCGAGGAGAACAACGCCTGCTCGGTGTTCGTCGATGTGGATGTCGACGGCGTCAAGGAGCGTTGGCTCATGCAGTTCAAGAACGAAACCCACAACCACCCCACCGAGATCGAACCGTTCGGCGGTGCATCAACCTGTCTGGGTGGTGCCATCCGTGACCCGTTGTCGGGACGCAGCTACGTTTACCAGGCCATGCGTGTGACGGGTGCAGGCAATATCTGGCAGCCCGTTTCCGAAACGCTCGCAGGCAAACTGCCGCAAAGCGTCATCTCGAAACGTGCCGCCGCAGGTTACTCGAGCTACGGTAACCAGATCGGTCTTGCCACGACCCACGTGCGTGAGATCTATCACGACGATTATGTGGCCAAGCGTCTGGAGGTCGGTGCCGTCGTAGGTGCCGTGAAGGCCGACAACGTACGCCGCGAAACACCCGCCGCAGGCGACAAGATCCTTTTGTTGGGCGGTCGTACGGGTCGTGACGGTGTAGGCGGTGCAACGGGTTCCTCGAAGGAGCACGACGACCACTCGCTGGAATCGTGCGGTAGCGAGGTACAGAAGGGTAACGCACCCGAAGAGCGCAAACTGGAGCGTTTGTTCCGTCGTGGCGAAGTTACCAAACTCATCAAGAAATCAAACGACTTCGGTGCAGGCGGTGTATCGGTAGCCATCGGCGAGCTGGCCGACGGACTGGACATCTACCTGGATCGTGTTCCCGTAAAATACAGCGGTCTGAATGCCACGGAGCTGGCCATCAGCGAATCGCAGGAGCGTATGGCGGTGGTTGTCGAAGAGAAGGACGTCAAACAGTTCATGGAGTACTGCCGCGAGGAGAACATCGAGGTAGTCGAGGCTGCCGACGTGACGGACAACGCCCGCATGCGTATGTTCTATAAAGGTGAACTGATCGTCGATATGAAGCGTTCGTTCATCGACAGCGCAGGTGCCAAGCACTACACCAAGGCCAAGATCGGCAAAGTCGAAGAGCGCAACGTATTCCACCGCGAAGTCGAGGGCGCAACCACCGAGGAGCGCTTCAAGAACAACCTCAAGGATCGCAACGTACTCTCGCAGCGCGGTCTGATCGAGATGTTCGACTCGACGATCGGCCGTTCGACCGTCCTGATGCCTTTCGGCGGTAAGACGCAACGCTCCGAGACGCAGGTTTCGGTGCAGAAACTTCCCGTGGACGGCTACACCGACACGGCCAGCATCATGGCCTTCGGTTACAACCCCTTACTCTCGAAGTGGAGTCCCTATCACGGTGCCGCTTACGCCGTGATCGAAGCCGCCGCCAAGGTCGTGGCCGCAGGTGCCCGTTTCGACGGCATGCGCTACTCGTATCAGGAGTATTTCGAGCGCATGACCCACGAGGCAACCACCTGGGGTAAGCCGCTCAGCGCACTGCTCGGTGCTCTGAAGATGCAGGTCGAGCTGGGTCTGCCGTCGATCGGCGGTAAGGACTCGATGTCGGGTACGTTCCAGGATATGATCCACGTACCGCCCATGCTGATGGCATTCGGCATCACCACGGTCAATGCCTCGACGGTTATCTCGACCGACTTCAAAGGTGCAGGTCACAAACTTTGTCTGATCCGCCACACCCCGCTGAAGAACGGCATGCCCGACACGGAGCAATTGAAGAAAAACTTTACGTTCGTCAGCGAGCAGATCGAGCAGGGCAAGATCTTCTCGGCATGGTCGATCGGTTTCGGCGGTATCGGCGAGGCAATCGCCAAGATGTCGTTCGGTAACGAGATCGGTGCCGCGATCCGCTGCGACGAGCAGAAATTATACGACTACGCCTACGGTTCGATCCTCGTAGAGTGCGACTCGCTGCCCGAATTCCCCGCTATGGAGGTGCTCGGTGAAACCCTGTCGCAGCCCGAGATCGACATCAACGGCACGAAGTTCACGTTGGAGGAGCTGTACGAGGCCAACACCGCCGACTACAACAAGATCTACGCCGATAAAGGTATGGATCGTCCGATGCCCGAGAATCACCCGTCGGTTGAGCGCACGCTGACCTACAAAGATGAGGCCGTCGAGCATCCCGTAGCCTACATCCCCGTATTCCCCGGCACGAACTGCGACTACGACACCGCCAAGGCATTCCGCAAGGCAGGTGCCAAGGTCGAAACGAGCGTCATCCGCAACCTTGAGGAGAACGACATTCTCCAGTCGATTGCCGAGATGAAGAGCCACATCGACCACTGCCACATTCTGGCGCTGGCCGGAGGTTTCTCGGCAGGTGACGAACCCGACGGTTCGGCCAAGTTCATCGTCAATGTCCTGAACAACGCCGACATCCGCGAATCGGTTCACGCACTGCTCGACCGCGGCGGTCTGATCCTCGGTATCTGCAATGGTTTCCAGGCTTTGGTTAAGTCGGGTCTTCTGCCCTACGGCCGTCTGGGAATGCTGACCAAGGAGTCGCCCACGCTGTTCCGCAACGACATCAACCGTCACATCTCGCAGATCGTCACCACGCGCGTTCACTCCGTGACGTCGCCCTGGCTGGCCGGATTCCACGAGGGTGACCTCCACTCGATCGCCGTAAGCCACGGTGAGGGTCGTTTCGTGGTAAGCGAGCAGTTCGCCCGCGAACTCTTCGCCAACGGACAGGTTGCCTTCCAGTATGCCGACGCCCAGGGGCAGCCCACGGGCAAAGCACCCTTCAACCCCAACGGTTCGACCGACGCCATCGAGGGTATCGTCTCGAAGGACGGCCAGATCCTCGGTAAGATGGGTCACACGGAGCGCTGGGAGCCGAATGTATTCAAGAATATTGCCGGAAACAAGGAGCAGTTGCTCTTCACCAATGCAATCAATTATTTTCGCAAGAAATAAGTAATAAAATCATACAAAATCTTAAAAACCACACACGCTATGAAACAATTGGAAATGCTCTACGAAGGAAAAGCCAAACAGGTGTTCTTGACCGATGATCCCGACAAGATCATTATTCACTACAAAGATGCCGCTACGGCATTCAACAACATCAAGAAGGCTACAATCGAGGGTAAGGGCGAGTTGAACAACACGATCTCGACTTTGATCTTCCACCGTCTGCACGAGGCAGGCATCAAGACCCACTACATCGAGACGTTGAACAACCGCGACCAGCTTTGCCGCCGTGTGAAAATCATCCCCCTGGAGGTGATTGTCCGCAACGTGATTGCAGGTTCGATGGCTCAGCGACTGGGCATCGAGGAGGGTACGAAACCCTCGAACGTAATCTTCGACATCTGCTACAAGGACGATGCTCTGGGAGATCCTCTGATCAACGACCACCACGCTGTAGCTCTGGGTGTTGCCACCTACGACGAGCTGAAGCAGATCTACGATATGACCGCCCGCATCAACCAGGTGCTGATCAAACTCTTCGACGAAATGGGTATCAACCTGATCGACTTCAAGATCGAGTTTGGTAAGACGAGCGACGGTGAGATCGTTCTCGCCGACGAGATCTCGCCCGACACCTGCCGTCTGTGGGACAAGAAGACCAACGAAAAACTGGACAAAGATCGTTTCCGCCGCGATCTGGGTCGCGTAAAGGAGGCTTACGAGGAGATTTTGTCCCGTTTGGAAAAAGTTGAGAAATAGTATGTTTGAACCGATTGTAGATCGCGAATTGCATGAGGAATGTGGTGTTTTCGGCATAGTAGGTGTCGAAAACGCCGCTTCACTCACCTACTATGCACTCCACGCATTGCAACATCGTGGACAGCAGGGTTGCGGTATCGTGACCGTCGATAAGGACGGACAATTCAACCGCCAGCGTGGTGCAGGTCTGGTGACGGAGGTTTTCAACGAAGAGAAAATCTCGAAACTGAACGGTACGATGGCCATCGGCCACGTGCGTTACCCGATGCAGGGATGCACGGGCAATGAAAACATCCAACCGCTGATGTTCCGTCACAACACCGGTGACTTTGCCCTGGCACACAACGGCAACATCGTCAATGCCAAACTGTTGCGTACCTACCTCGAGAACAAGGGCAGCCTGTTCCAGTCGACTTCCGACTGCGAAGTGCTGGCACACCTTATTAAGAAGGAGAACGCACAGAAGGATCGTCCCCGTATCTACGCCATCATCGACGCACTGAACATGATGGAGGGTGCCTACTCGATCCTGATCATGACCAAGAACCGCATCTATGCGTGCCGCGACAAGAACGGATTCCACCCGTTGTCAATCGGTCGTCTGGGCAGCGGTTATGTGGTTGCCAGCGAGACCTGCGCCTTCGACACGATCGGTGCGGAATACATCCGCGACATCAACCCCGGCGAGATCGTCACGATCTCCGAAAAGGGCATCCGCAGCTGCGATTTCTCGGAGTACAAGCGTCATACGATGTGCTCGATGGAGTACATCTATTTCGCACGCCCCGACAGCGACATCGAGGGTTGCAACGTCCACGCCTACCGCAAGGAGTCGGGACGTCTGCTCTTCGAGGAGGCTCCGGCCGATGCCGACATCGTGGTGGGTGTACCCGACTCGAGTCTGAGTGCCGCGATGGGTTATGCCGAGGCAAGCGGACTCCCGTACGAGATGGGTCTGATCAAGAACAAATACATCGGCCGTACGTTCATCCAGCCTTCGCAGGCAATGCGTGAGAAGGGTGTGCGCATGAAACTTTCGGCCGTGCGTTCGATCGTCAAGGACAAACGCATCGTGTTGGTCGATGACTCGATCGTCCGCGGTACGACTTCGCGCCGTATCATCAAGATGTTGCGCGAGGCAGGTGCCAAGGAGGTACACGTACGTATCGCTTCGCCCGAGATGACCAGTTCGTGTTTCTACGGCGTGGATACCTCGACCAAGGATCAGCTGATCTCGGCTTACCGCAGTGTCGATGAAGTACGCCAGATCATCGGTGCCGATTCGCTGGCTTACCTCTCGCCCGACGCGCTGCTGAAAGCCGGCAAACGCGACGAGTTGTGTATGGCCTGCTTCACGGGACACTACCCCACGGCTCTGTACAGCTACGAAGAGCAGGCAAAAAGCAAAATCGACGAATAACCTTTTTGTAAAATCAGATTAAAACGAGAATTATGGCTCAATCATATGAAAAAGCCGGTGTAAATTTGGAGGCCGGTTACGAAGTAGTACGACGCATCAAGAAACATGTGGCTTCGACCAACCGTTTGGGCGTGATGGGCAACATCGGCGCTTTCGGCGGTATGTTCGACCTGTCGGCACTCAAGGTGAAGGAACCCGTACTGGTGAGCGGTACGGACGGTGTCGGCACCAAACTCAAGCTGGCTTTCGAGATGGACAAGCACGACACGATCGGTATCGATGCCGTGGCTATGTGTGTCAATGACGTGCTGGCTCAGGGTGCAGAACCGCTGGAGTTCCTCGATTACGTTGCCGTAGGTCACAATGAACCCCAAAAGATCGAGGCCATCGTAGCGGGTGTTGCCGAGGGTTGCCGTCAGGCAGGCTGCGCACTGGTCGGTGGCGAAACGGCCGAAATGCCGGGTATGTATACCGACGGTGAATACGACATCGCTGGTTTCACGGTGGGCGTGGTCGAAAAATCGAAACTCATCGACTGCTCGAAAGTAAAGGTCGGTGACGTATTGGTCGGCATCCAGTCGACGGGGGTGCACTCGAACGGCTTCAGCCTCGTGCGCAAGGTCGTATCGGACAACAACCTCGACCTGCACAAGTCGTATCCCGAATTGTCGGACGATCTTCTGGGTCACGTACTTCTGACCCCGACGCGCATCTACGTAAAGCAGGTGCTCGAAGTGGTTCACGAGTTGGACGTTCACGGCATCAGCCACATCACGGGCGGCGGTTTCGACGAGAACATTCCCCGTATCCTGAAAGAGGGTCAGGGTGTCGAGATCGAGCACGGTTCGTGGGAGATCCTGCCCGTGTTCCAGTTCCTCGAGAAGTATGGTAAGATTCCCCACCGCGAGATGTTCAACATCTTCAACATGGGTATCGGTATGGTCATCGCACTTGATGCCAAGGATGCCGATCGCGCCATCGAGATCCTGAAGAAGAACGGCGAACGCGCATCGGTAATCGGTAAGGTTATCGAAGGCGAGGGCGTCACAATCAAATAGCCATGCACAAAATAGCAGTTTTTGCCAGCGGAAGCGGTTCGAATTTCGAGGCCATCGTCACGGCGTGCGAGAAGCATCAGATTGATGCCGAAGTCGTCCTGATGGTATGCGACAAACCGCAGGCCAAGGTGGTGGAGCGTGCCGCGAATCACCACGTGCCCTCTTTTGCATTCTCGCCGAAGGATTATCCTTCGAAGGCCGATTTCGAACGCGAGATCGTCGCCCGATTGCAGGAGGCCGAGGTCGAACTGATCTGCCTGGCAGGTTATATGCGTATTGTGGGCGACACGTTGCTCGAGGCCTACGGCGGACAGATCATCAACATCCACCCCGCCCTGCTTCCCTCGTTTCCGGGAGCACACGGCATCCGCGACGCCTTCGAATACGGAGTCAAGGTGTTCGGCGTGACGATTCATCAGGTCGATGCCACGCTCGACGGCGGTAAGATCATCGCCCAGCGCGGTTTCGAATACTACGGTGACGACATCGACGAACTCGAACAAAAAATCCACGCCGTGGAACATGTCCTCTACGTGGAGACGATTAACAAATTATTAAAATAAAGGAGAAATAAGATATATGCGTGCATTAATCAGTGTAAGCGATAAAACAGGTGTCGTAGAGTTTACCCGCGACTTGCGTGCGGCCGGATGGGAAGTCATTGCCACGGGCGGCACGATGAACCTCTTGAAAAAAGAGGGTGTCAAGGTGATCAACATCAGCGATGTAACGGGATTCCCCGAAATTTGTGACGGTCGCGTCAAGACGCTCCACCCCAAAGTACACGGTGGTCTGTTGGCACGACGCGACGATCCGTCGCACATCAAGGCGCTGAAGGACAACGGCATCGAGTTTATCGACATGGTTTGTGTCAATCTCTATCCGTTCCGTCAGACGATCGCCAAGGAGGGTGTGACGATGGCCGATGCCATCGAGAACATCGATATCGGCGGCCCTTCGATGTTGCGTTCGGCTGCCAAGAACTGGGCTGACGTGACGGTCGTATGCGATCCCTCGGACTACCGCCGCATCATCGACGAGATCCGTCAAGAGGGCAACACCCGCAAGGAGACCCGTCTCGAGTTGTCGGCCAAGGCCTATACCCACACGGCCGAGTATGACATGATGATCGCCACCTACATGCGTAAGCAGGCAGGTCTGAACGAGAAACTCTTCCTCGAGTATGACCTCGTACAGTCGTTGCGTTACGGAGAGAATCCCCACCAGGCAGCCAAGTTCTACCGTCAGGCCGAGCCCGTAAGCTACTCGCCCGCATTTGCCAAGCAGCTGCACGGCAAGGAGCTTTCGTACAACAACATTCAGGATGCACAGGCTGCGCTGAACATCGTTCGCGAGTTCAAGGAGCCGTTCTGCGTGGGTCTGAAGCACATGAACCCCTGTGGTGCCGCCACGGGTAAGGATGTGGTCGAGGCTTGGACGAAGGCCTACGAAGCCGACAAGGTGTCGATCTTCGGCGGTATCGTTGCCACGAACTGCACCGTAACGCGCGAAGTTGCCGAGCTCATGAAGCCGATCTTCCTGGAGATCATCATGGCTCCGAAGTTCGACAAGGAGGCTTTGGAAGTGCTGGAGACGAAGAAGAACCTGCGTCTTCTGGAGGTCAATATGGAGGGTGCGGTTGCCGAGTATCAGTATGTCGGCATGAACGGCGGTATGCTCATGCAGCAGGCCGACACCGAGACCCGCACCGTAACGGCCGATATGTGCGTCACGGAGCGTAAGCCCGAAGAAGCACAAATGTCCGACATGAACTTCGGCTGGCACATCGTCAAGCACGTGAAATCGAACGCCATCGTCGTCGTGCGCGACGGTCGCACCCTGGGTGTGGGCGCCGGTCAGATGAACCGCATCGGTTCGGCCGAGATCGCCCTGAAGGAGGCCAAGGCCGCAGGATTCACCGAAGGTCTGGTACTCGCATCGGACGGTTTCTTCCCCTTCGACGACTGCGTAACGCTGGCCGCCGAGTACGGAGTGACGGCAATCGTTCAGCCGGGTGGTTCGATCCGCGACGAGGACTCGATCCGCAAGGCCAACGAGCTGGGTATCGCCATGGTATTCACGGGCGAGCGCCACTTCAAGCACTAATCGGGAGTCTCCCTTTATTTCAAGCATGTAAAACTCTGTGTATCCGCGACCCGAGGCCGCGGATACACAGTCATTCATTAAAAAGGTAAAACCATGAAAGTACTGGTTATTGGTTCGGGCGGTCGCGAACACGCCATTGTCGATGCGCTGTCCCGTTCAAAGCAGGTCGATAAAATCTGGTGCGCACCGGGTAATGCGGGCATCGCCCTTCAGGCCGAGTGCGTGGGCATCGGTGTCAGCGAATGCGAGAAGCTGGCTGATTTTGCCCAAGCGAACGATATCGCACTGACGGTCGTAGGCCCCGAAGCCGCTCTGGCCGTGGGTATTGTCGATTTGTTCAAGGAGCGCGGTCTGAAGATCGTCGGCCCGACGAAGGCCGCCGCACAGATCGAATGCTCGAAGGAGTTTGCCAAGGATCTGATGCACAAATACCAAATCCCCACCGCCGCCTACAAGGTATTCTCGGAGTATGAAGCCGCACGCGACTACGTACGCCAGACGGGAGTGCCGACCGTTTTGAAATACGACGGACTGGCAGCCGGCAAGGGTGTGGTCATCGCCATGACCCAGGAGGAGGCCGACGAGGCACTGCGCGATATGCTGCTTGACGACAAATTCGGCAAGGGAAGCGTAGTCATCGAGGAATACCTGGAAGGTGTCGAGTTCTCGTACATGTGTTTCGTATCGGGACACAAGGTATGGCCGATGGTTTCGGCACAGGACCACAAACGCGCCTACGACGGCGACAAAGGCCCCAACACGGGCGGTATGGGTGCTTACTCGCCGCTACCCTTCATCTCGAAGGAGGACGAGCAGTACGCCCTGGAGCACATCATGCAGCCGACGGCCGATGCCATGGTCAAGGAGGGTTGCCCGTTTGAGGGTATTCTCTACGGCGGTCTGATGAAAACCGCCAAGGGCATCAAGGTCATCGAGTTCAACGCCCGTTTCGGCGATCCCGAGACAGAGGTCGTTCTGCCCCGTTTGAAGAGCGACATCGTGGATGCCTTCATGGCCGTAGCCGACGGTGGTTCGATGCAGCTCGAGTGGCACGATTTCGCCACATTGGGCATCGTACTCGCCTCGAAAGGCTATCCCG
Organism: Alistipes sp.; assembly: GCA_020026395.1. Lineage (GTDB taxonomy): Bacteria > Bacteroidota > Bacteroidia > Bacteroidales > Rikenellaceae > Alistipes. Next base: position 37,431 of record JAHHQM010000003.1, read on the forward strand.
GCTCCTACGAGAAGGGATTCGAGATCAAGGGTCTGGAAGAGGCAGGCCGCGACGCATGGATCTACCACATGGGTACGAAATCCACCGACAAGGGCTTCGTTACGGCAGGCGGTCGCGTCATGACGGTTGTCGGCAAGGGTACAACGCTTCAGGAAGCACGAGAGGATGCCCGTCGCCGCGTCGAGATGATCGAGTGTGAAAACCTGTTCCACCGTTCGGATATCGGATGGAGAGCATTTGAAAAATAAAAAACCTTAAAACCTATGATTATCAGTGGAAAAGAACTTGCTTTAAAACTCAAGCAAGAAATGGCCGAGGAAGTGAAGACTTTCCCCGCAAAATATGGCCGTGTACCCCACCTCGTAGTGATTCTGGTCGGTGAAGATGCCGGTTCGGTCAGCTACGTGAAGGGCAAGGCCAAAGCATCCGAGGAGGTGGGCATCAAGAATACCACCATCCGTAAACCCGCAACCATCTCCGAGGAGGAGTTGCTCCAGATCATCGCCGAACTGAACGCCGACGACACCGTCGACGGTATTCTCGTTCAGCTGCCCCTGCCCCGCCACATCAACGAGGATCGCGTCATCGAGGCCATCGACAAGAGCAAGGATGTGGACGGTTTCCACCCCGGCAACGTAGCCGCCCTGTGGCAGAAGCAGCCCTGCGTATTGCCCTGCACGCCCAAAGGCATCATCAAGATGTTGCGCACGGCAGGTGTCGAGATCGAGGGTAAGAACGCCGTGGTTGTCGGCCGCAGCAACATCGTGGGTCTTCCCGTGGCCAAGCTGCTGCTCGATGCCAACGCCACCGTCACCATCACCCACAGCCGCACGAAGAACCTCGGTGAGGTGACGCGTCGTGCCGAGATTCTGGTGGTTGCCATCGGTCGTCCGAAATTCGTGACGCCCGATATGGTCAGCGACGGTACGGTCGTAATCGACGTGGGTGTAAACCGCGATCCCGAAACCGGCAAATTGTGCGGTGACGTGGATTTCACAGGCATCGAACCCAAGGCATCGATCATCACTCCCGTTCCGGGCGGTGTAGGCCCCATGACCATCTGCTGTCTGATGGAGAACACGATCGAGTGCTTCTTAAGAAAGATGGAGAAATAATCCGATGCAAAATTGCATCCGAAGGCGACCGACAAGTGTTTGTCGGTCGCTTGTTTTTTTCGTATCTTTGCTCCCGTAAATAAATTTTGCATCATGGCAAATATTCCTTTGGCCGAGCGCCTCAGACCCAAAACCATCGACGAATACATCGGTCAGGATCACCTGGTCGGTCAGAACGGTGTGTTCCGCAAATTCTTCGAAACGGGTAATGTCCCTTCGTTTATTTTGTGGGGGCCTCCGGGTGTGGGCAAGACCACGCTGGCCAAGATCGTCGCCACGCAACTCAACCGACCGTTCTTCACGTTGTCGGCCGTCACGTCGGGTGTGAAGGATGTCCGCGAGGTGATCGAACGCGCCCGCAAGGAACGCTTCTTCGATGCCAAACCGCCCTTCCTGTTTATCGACGAGATCCACCGATTCAACAAGTCGCAGCAGGATTCGCTGCTGGGTGCCGTCGAGCAGGGGGTCTTCACGCTGATCGGTGCCACGACCGAGAACCCTTCGTTTGAGGTCATTTCGCCGTTGTTGAGCCGTTGTCAGGTCTACATTCTCAAACCTATGGAGGAGCGCGACCTCGAGACTCTGCTGCACCGTGCCATCACGACCGACGCGGAGCTCAAGGCACGCGACATCGAGGTAAAAGAGACCGCCGCCCTGTTCCGTCTTTCGGGGGGTGATGCCCGCAAGCTGCTCAACATTCTGGACATCATCGTCGGCGCAACCGAAGGTCGTGTGGTGGTCACCGACCAATACGTCACCGATTGTCTGCAACAAAACATCGCCCTCTACGACAAGAACGGCGAGCAGCACTACGACGTCATCTCGGCGTTCATCAAGTCGGTGCGCGGAAGTGATCCCAACGCCGCAATCTACTACCTCGCCCGCATGCTGGCCGGAGGCGAAGAGCCGCGGTTCATCGCCCGTCGTCTGGTAATCCTTGCCTCGGAGGACATCGGCCTGGCCAATCCCAATGCCCTGCTTTTGGCGAATGCCTGCTTCGACACGGTACACAAGATCGGCATGCCCGAAGCTCGCATCACGCTGGCCGAGACGACCATCTATCTGGCCACGAGTGCCAAGAGCAATTCGGCCTACCGCGCCATCAACGAGGCGCTGGCCTTCGTGCAGCACGACACGCAAAACCGACCCGTACCCCTCAACATCCGCAACGCCCCCACCAAACTCATGGAAGAGGCAGGTTACGGCAAGGGGTATAAATATTCGCACGACTACGCCGGACATTTCGTCCGTCAGGAATTCATGCCCGAATCGCTCTCGGGGCATCGTTTCTACGAACCCGACCGCCAAAACGGTGCGGAAAGCAAAATCGCCGACCATATCGAACAACTCTGGGGCGACAAATACCGATAAAGAACAAAAAACGGAGCGGATCTTTCGGTGATCCGCTCCGTTTTTTCGGGTTGTTTCAAAGGTAATTTCGGCAATTATAGCCGAAACGGCTGATTTTCTGGGATTTTTGTGCATAAAACGACCTTTAAATCAGTATTTATGTACACATAATTGTTCCAAAACGGAAATCAACGAACTTTTCAAACTAAATATCAAAAATATATGTTATGTTTGTTCATTAAAAGTCGAATTTTATGGACAAAAATAACAATACGAACCCGATCACGGACTTCAGTCTGACGGAACTGCTCGCGCTTTCGGGTGAAGAACACAACGGTCTGATGAGCGAGTGCATCGCCACCGAAAGCGAATCGCAATTGGAAGCATTCCGTTTCCCGTGCCGTATCGATGCCTTCATCATCGGCATCGGCATCGAAGGCGAAACGATGCTCTCGTACAACCTCCACAAGTGCCACTTGAAAAAGAACACGCTGTTCCTGTTCGCCCCGAACACGATCATCCAGGTACACGCCTACGGAGCGTTCAAAGGTCATATCGTTGCCATCTCGTCGGAGTTCATCCGTCATCTGAACATCGACCTGAAGAGCATGATCCCGCTTCTGATGCGTTTCTCGGAGCACCCCTGCTTCGAGCTGAGCGACCAGAAACTCATCAACTCGATGACCGAATTCATCGCCCTGATCCGTAACGAGATCCACTCGCCCGAATCACAATTCTCGAAAGAAGTCGTAAGCGGCCTATTGACCACCCTCCTTTACAAGGTCTGCGACATCATCTACAACTACATCTCGAAACTTCCCGAATCGAACAGCGCCGTCCGCGACCGCACGGAGAACTATTTCCGCCGTTTCATGCAACTCCTGGGCGAACACTACCGCCAGGAACGCAGCGTAAGTTTCTACGCCCAGCAGCTGTGCATCACCCCGAAATACCTGACCACCCTCATCAAGCGCATCAGCGGTCAGTCCGTATCGGAATGGATCGACAGCTACGTGATTCTGGAGGCCAAGACCCTTCTGAAGCACTCCCACATGAGCATTCAGGAGATCGCCTACTACCTGAATTTCCCCAACCAGTCGTTTTTCGGCAGTTACTTCAAGCGCAACACGGGTATGTCACCCACGCAATACAAGGAGCAGCAATAACCTCTCTTCCCCGACACAAAAAAAGCGTCCGACCAATCGTCAGACGCTTTTTTTATGCTTATCGCTCTTCCGTTAGAACGGATAACCGACACCGAAGTTCAGCGCGGTATTCTTCCAGCGGAGTTTCTTGATCCAGCGCTCGCCCGCAGGCATATTGGGGTTGTAGAGCTGCACACCCCAGTCCAGACGCAACACGGCAAATTTGATGTCGAAACGAAGACCCAGACCCGTATTGAAGGCCAGCTGCTTGTAGAATTTCTTCAGGTAGAACACCGCATCGTTGCTATACTGATCGGGGTTGCTGTGCAGGAACCAGATGTTACCCACATCGAAGAAGGTCGCACCTTGCAGAATGCTCCAGATCGGGAATCGGAATTCGAGGTTGGCCTCCAGCTTGATGTCACCCAGCTGGGTCGGGAATTCCGTGTCGGTGATGGGTGCCGAACCGGGTCCCAGGGCACGCGGTGCCCAACCACGCATGCTGTTGCTGCCGCCCGCATAGAACAGACGGTCGAACGGCACGGAAGTCGAGTTGCCGTAAGCCATCGCCATACCGCCGTAGAGACGACCCGCCAGCGCACATTTGTCCCCCAGCATGATCTTACGCGCCATGCTCAAATCGAAACGGAAATATTGCGAATAACGGATGTCGAAAATCTTGTGGTAGGTGTCGTTCGGCTCGTAGGTCGGATGGGTGAACAGGTGTGCCAGCGCACCCACGAAGTTACCCGCCGTTTCACCGTTCAGTCGGATCATCGTTGCGTTCAACCCCTTGTTTTTCAGCTGGTTGTTATAGGTCATACTGAACGACAAACCCGCCATCAGCTGCGTTTTGTAACTGTTGATCAGGTAGAGGTTCGTCGTATGGCTCAGGAAATCGGGATCGAGGTAGCTCACATCGACCACATTGATGTCGATCGGACGCAACATGAACGACGTATAGTGCGAATTCTGCCACATATAAGTCAGACCCGCACTCGTCAGCGTACGGTGATAGAACGAACGATCCTGCACATTGACCGACAACTCGACCTTACTCTTCGGCTGAAGAATCGTACGCAAATTGGGCATACGCCACGGAAGCAAGAATCGCGGGAAGGTCAAACCGAGCGTCACACCATATTCGGTAGCGCGTTTTTTCTTCGTCTCGCGCATCTTCATAAACTCATAACCCATCGACACCGACACATCGAACGACTCCGCACCACGGAAGATGTTGCGGTTCTGGTAACCGACCGTCGTCTTCAATCCGTAGAAACTCGAGGTGGTACTACCCTCCAGGTCGATCTTGAAACTCTGCTTCAGGGTCGGCGAGCAGATGATGTTGCACGAAAGATACCCCTCGCGCACCAGACGGCGGGTGGTATCGGCATGGTGTCCCACGTAGCTCACATAATTGGGCTGGGCATAGGGACTCTGCTCCTCGCGGAACGAGATACGCGCCGTACGGAAATAGCCGAGCGACATCAGGTCGGAGTAGGCACGCGCCACGGTCGCCGAGTTGTACATCGTATTGGGGTACAACGGCACGGTACGACGCAACACCAAGGGGCGCAGATTCAGACGGTTGTTGTAGATGATATTCAGTCCCTGATAATTCACCGTATCCAGCTGATTGGTCTTCATATCGTCGATACGCACCACCGTGGGGTCGAAATCGGGATAGATATTGATGTGCTTGATGCGGTAAACGGCATTGTTCTCCTGACGCGGATTACCCTGCTCGTCATAGCCCAACAGGAACTGTTTGACGATCATCTTCACGCCCACCTGCTGGTTTCCGCCCAACGTATCGGCCTCATACTCGATGTTATTGACCGAGAAGTTGAAGAAACCCAGTCGGTTGAGTTTCTCGGCAATGCGTTCGCGCTCCTCGTTCAAGACCTTCGTGTCGAACGGTGCACCGCGCTTAAGCAACGTATTGACCGTATCGGGCAGGATGATCTCCTTGAGCGCCTCGTCGCGGAATTCGTAGTCGATCGACGAAATGCGGTAGGGCTGTCCCTGATGCAGTCGGTAGTCGAGGTTCACGCGACGGCGACGATAGTTCGTGTCGATTCGGCAAACGGCCTTCGAGGAGAAGAATCCGCGCGAATCCATATAGATCTTCAGGTTGCGGATGCTCTGCGCGGTGAGTTTATCGTTGATCAGAATAGGCTCCTCACCCACACGGCGTTTCCAGTTATTCCAGCCGTTATGTTTCTCGGGATTGGCCTTCGTATAGAGCCACACGTAGAAATTCGTACCCAGCAAACGCTTGTTGGGCGTCTGACGGATGTAGGTCTCCATGTCGCCCGACGAAATGCGCTCCTTGCGTGGTGCTTTCCGATCCTCGGTGATCGTCACCTTATTGACCAGATATTTCCCCTCGGGAATATGACGACGGACGCTACACGACGAACAGAGCAAGCCCGCCACACACATCACCACAACGCTCCACGTCCGTTTCATGTTCATGTCTTTCTAAAGTTTAGTTATTGAAAAATCCTTTCTCCTTTAACAATTCGAAGTAGCTCTTCGAGATGGCGAGGTTATCCTCACGCACATAACGACGCTCCGTAAAGATACGGGCAAGGTTCGGGAGGTTGTTCTCCTCCAGCAATTTACGCGTCTGCTCCGAGGCCTCGCGCTCGGCCCACAGCTCGTCGATCTCGGCAGCCGTATAATCGACATATTTCTCGTAGTGTACAACGCCGTTCAGCGGCAGGCGATCCGTCAAGCCGGGATCTTCATCGGGATAACCCATCACGACGGTCGTCAGCGGAATCACACCCGAAGGCAGTTCCAGGATATGCGAAATCTCGCCCGCCGTGTAGATCGTCGTACCCAGCACACAAATGCCCAGTCCATTCGACTCGGCCTCGATGATGAGGTTCTGCGCGGCCAACAGCGCGTCGGTCGATGCGTTCAAGAACCATGCAAAGTTATCGTAAGCGGGAGTGGCATCGCGCTGCTCGCACCACATCGTGAAGCGGTGGATGTCGGCACAAACGGTCACCACGCACGGTGCCTGCATGACCATCGGCTGGTTGAAATGGCACGGCGAGAGTTTCTCGCGCATGGCCTTATCGCGCGTCACGACCAGCGAATAGAGTTGCATATTGCCGCAGGTCGATGCCCTCGAGGCCGCCGTCAGAATGTCGCGGAGGGTCTCTTCGGGAATGGGGGTGGAACGGAATTTACGGATCGAACGGTGCTTGAACAACAACTCTTTTTTCATCTTCAATATTATTTATACGGTGTAAAGGCAGCCTCTCGGGAAAGAATGTTTCATCGGGCTGCTAATTTTTCACAAAATTAGTAAAACTTTTAGAAGTTTTATTATTTTTGCATTCACTTAAAGAGATATTTTGTGCTTACGAAATTCGTAAAATACGAGGGTGCAGGCAACGACTTCATCCTGATCGACAACCGCGACTGCCATTTCGAGGCCTCGACCGAACGCATCGCACACCTGTGCGATCGCCATTTCGGCATCGGGGCGGACGGCCTGATGACGCTTTCCGAAAGCCATGAGGAGGGCATTGCCGCCCGTATGCACTACTACAACTCCGACGGGTCGGAGGGTGAGATGTGCGGCAACGGCGCCCGTTGTTTTACGCTCTTTGCCCGCCATCTGGGACTCTGCTCTTCGGAGTGCACGTTCCGCGCCACGGACGGCGTACACAACGCACAAATTCTTGAGGCCGATACGCTTCGGGGCGAGATCCGCATCCGCATGATTGATGTAAAGAAGATCAAAAAAGGCGACGGTTGGTGGTCGGTGAACACGGGTGTCCCCCACTACGTCGAATTTGTCGAGGATCTCTCGAAGGTCGATATCCAGAAGCGCGGCTATGCCATTTCGCACGATTTTAAGCGATTCAAGGAAGGAACGAACGTCAATTTCGTCCACATCGAGGGCGAGGGGCACATTGCGATGCGCACCTTCGAACGCGGTGTCGATGACGAGACGCTGGCCTGCGGTACGGGTGCCACGGCCGCGGCGATTATCTCCTGCCACGCCTTCCAACCCGCCGGAAACAGTTTCCGCGTAAAGGTACCCGGAGGCGAACTTCACGTAGCATTCCGCTACGACCCACACTCAGAAACCTATCACGAAATCATGCTTCAAGGCCCTGCCCGCAGGGTTTTCGAGGGTGTGATCGACGAGAAAAATTACTAAATATCCGTTAATCAAAAGTTTCACCTAAATTTGCAATGAAAACACAAAAGGGAAGCCGTCTGAACGACAACGACGAACTTCGCAAACCCCGCCGCCTGGAACCGAATCACAAAAGCGGCAAAACACGTCACAACCTCAGTCACGGTCATTATCACGACGATGAGGACGATGAGGAGCTCATGACCTCCTACACCAAGAAACGCTCGGCATACGACTACTTCGACGATGAAGACGAACCCGGCCGTTCGATCGACGACGAGGAAGAATTCGACGAAGAAGAGGAATACGACGAGGAGGAAGACTCCGACGAGGATAAATAGCAAGACAATCCCATGGTTGAAAAATTCATAATGGCGGGTGACACCGCACTGCACATCTGCGATTCGCAACAGGGCGACAAATGTGTCGTATTGTTGCACGGCTACCTCGAATCGCTGCTGGTTTGGGACGATTTCGTACCCCATCTCTACAAACAATGCCGCGTGGTGACGCTCGATCTTCCGGGTCACGGAATTTCGGAGGTCAAGGGCGAGATCCACACGATGGACTATCTGGCCGACACGGTGGCCGAGGCCATTCGTTCGCTGGAGATCGACCGATGTACGGTGGTCGGACACTCGATGGGCGGTTACGTGGCTCTGGCACTCACGGAGCGTCATCCCGAGCTGTCGGACGGCGTGGTACTCTTAAGCTCGACACCCAATGCCGACTCCGAGGAGAAAAAGGAGATGCGCCGCCGCGAGATTGCACTCGTCAAATCGGGCAAGAAGGATCTCATCGCACGCGTTGCTCCGGGCAAGGGTTTTGCCGCCGACAACCGCCGCACATGCAGCGACTACATCGAGGATCTCACCGAGCAGGTCTACCTGACGGAAGACGACGGCATCGTGGCTGTGCTGAACGGCATGATCGAGCGCAAGGACTTGAACGAGATGTTGCACAAGACCACCGTGCCTTCACTCTTTATTCTGGGTCGCAAAGACGAATACATCACGCCCGACATCGCCGAGAAGATGATTGCGGAGCATCCCGAAGCAAAGGTCGTATGGCTCGAAAATTCGGGTCACATGGGTTTCATCGAAGAACCCGAAAAGACGGCCGAAGCCATTTTGAATTTCATCGGTATAGAACCCGCCCCCGCGATCTAAACCTCAAGGGGCGATACACCAAAAAGAGTTGTCGGAGGTCTTCGGCAACTCTTTCTATCTTTATAGCGTAGAAAAATTAGGAAATCCCCGCGGATTTCGTTAATTTTGTTTTGTTATGACAGCACTGTATCACGATATTATTTTCGGCCCGATTCATTCGCGCCGACTGGGTCTTTCGCTCGGAGTGAATCTGCTTCCGACCGAATCCAAACTTTGTTCGTTTGACTGCATCTATTGCGAATGCGGTTGGAATGCCGATCATCCGGGACGCCGCCGTTTCAACAAGCGCGAGGATGTGCGGGAATTGTTGGGACAAACCCTCCGTAAGATGGTCGGTGAAGGTACGCCGCCCGATGTGATCACCTTTGCGGGCAACGGCGAACCCACCATGCACCCCGAATTCGAGGCCGTCATCGGCGATGTCATCGCCCTGCGCGACGAGTTGTGTCCCTCGGCCAAGGTTTCCGTCCTGTCGAACGCCACCCAGCTCCACCGCCCCGATGTGCACCGCGCCCTGCTCCGGGTCGATAACCCCATTCTGAAACTCGATTCGGCATTCGACGAAACGGTTCGTCTGGTGAACAATCCGTTGAGTCCGACCTACTCCGTAGCGAAAATTGTCGAGCAGATGAAATCGTTCAACGGCGAGATGATTCTTCAGACAATGTTCCTGCGTGGCGAATACAAGGGTCAGCACATCGACAACACCACCGAAGAGGAGGTGTCGGCATGGCTCAAGCTGGTCGAGGAGATCCGTCCGCGTCAGGTGATGGTCTATTCGCTCGACCGCGACACTCCGTGTCAGACGCTGATCAAGGTTGAAAAAGACGACTTGAGAAAGATTGCCGCACGGGTCGAAGCACTTGGCATCGACTGCTCGGTGGCATAACCCGTTCAACCACAAAATAAAAAGCGTGATTCCCGATGTGGGAATCACGCTTTTTTTATGACTTTCGGGAAGGGTTACTTTCCGAGAATTGTCCGATAAATACCCTCCTCGTCATAACCGCACTGGGCATACAACTCGGCGGGAGTTCCGTGTTTAACCCAACGATCGCCGATACCCAGCGACTCGACTTTCACGTTGTAGCCGCGACGGTTGAAGAATGCCACAACGGCCTCGCCCACTCCTCCGCGAAGCAATCCGTCCTCGACGGTGATCACACGGCTGAAATTGCGGCCGACCTCATCGAGCAACGCCTCGTCAAGCGGCTTTACGAAACGCAGATCGTAATGCGCCACGCTGATGCCGTCTTTCTCGGCACGCAGGGCAGCACCCGCAGCGAAATTGCCGACCGTTCCGATCGTCACCAACGCCACATCACGTCCGTCGCGCAACTTGCGACCGCGACCGATCTCCAGCTTCTCGAGAGGCTCGCCGCTCCACGGTGCACCGACACCTCCGCCACGCGGATAACGCATCATGAAGGGGTGACCCAGACGATAACCCGTATACATCATATTACGCAACTCGTGTTCGTCCATCGGGGCGGCAAACGTCAGTCCCGGCACGGTGGCAAAGGCTACCATATCGAACACGCCGTGGTGCGTCGATCCGTCCTCGCCGACCAATCCGCCGCGATCCAGACAGAAGACCACGGGAAGATCCTGCAAGGCGACATCGTGGATCACGTTGTCGTAGGCACGTTGCATAAAGGTGGAATAGATATTGCAGAAGGGAATCATACCCGAGGCAGCCAGACCCGCCGAGAACGTGACGGCATGACCTTCGGCAATGCCCACATCAAAACAGCGGTCGGGCATCTCGCGCATCATGATGTTCATCGAGCATCCCGACGGCATGGCGGGCGTAATGCCCACGATACGTTTGTCCATGCGTGCCAGATCGAGCAGCGTATGGCCGAACACCTCCTGATATTTGGCCACCGTACCCGACGACTTGATACGTTCGCCCGTATCGGGGTTGAAGCGTCCGGGTGCATGCCAAACGGGTTTGTCGTCTTCGGCAGGCTTGTAGCCCTTGCCCTTAACCGTAATCAGATGCAGCAGTTTCGGGCCTTTGATGTCCTGCATGGCACGCAACGTGCGTACCAGATCGGGAATCGAGTGTCCGTCCACGGGGCCGAAATAGCGGAAATTGAGGCTCTCGAAAATATTCGATTTATTGAGGATGCCCTGTTTGAATCCGTTGCCGATCTTCTGACACAGGTGCAACAGGTGCGGCGTGTGCGAAAGCACTCCCCAAAGACGTTGCTTGAAACGGTTGTAGTGGTGTGATGTCGAAATCTTCAACAGGTAGTTCTTCAGGGCGCCCGTGGCCTGATCAATGGCCATGTTGTTGTCGTTGAGGATGACCAGAAGGTTCGTATCCTTCGAGACGCCCGCATTGTTCAAGCCCTCGAACGCCAAACCGCCCGTCATGGCACCGTCGCCGATGACCGCCACGACCTGATAGTCCTCGTGGCGCAATCGGGCAGCCGCCGCCATACCGAATGCCGCCGAGATCGACACTGAAGCGTGACCTCCGCCGAAAGCATCATACGGACTCTCGTCCATACGCGGGAAACCGCTGATGCCGCCCAACTTACGTTTGTTGTGGAAGGCTTCGCGACGCCCCGTGATGATCTTGTGGGGATAGGTCTGGTGCCCCACATCCCACACGATGCGATCCTTCGGCGTGTTGTAGACGTAGTGCAACGCCGTAGCCAGTTCGACCGTGCCGAGGCTCGAGGCCAGGTGACCGGGATTGACCGAACATTCCTCGATGATGTAGCGTCGGAGCTCGTCGCAATAGAGTTCCAACTCGTCAATCGAAAGGCGTTTGAGGTCTTTCGGATCATCGATCTTTTGAAGATATTTATACGATTTCGAAATCATAGTAAAGACAAAGATACGAATTTTTCGAATACCCGAACCGTTTACTCCAAATTTTCCCTCTTTTTTTGTACGCGCCCCGCGAAAAGAGTTTTCTTTACGGAAAACGAAAAGATTGTCGAAAAAAGCAAAAATTCGACAAAAAATTCCTATCTTCGCATAGAATTAATACCTGTGCTAACCCCGTTTACCATGAAATACAATCGAATACTGCTGAAATTGAGCGGTGAATCGCTGCAAGGCGAACAAAAATACGGACTCTCGCCCGTTGTTCTTCAATCTTATGCCGAACAAATCAAAGCAGCCGCCGAAAGCGGTGTGCAGATCGGCATCGTCATCGGCGGAGGTAACATCTTCCGCGGTCTGTCGGGTGCCAAGAAAGGCTTCGACCGCGTCAAGGGCGATCAGATGGGCATGCTGGCCACCATCATCAACTCGCTGGCACTCCAGTCCGCACTGGAGGACAACGGCGTGAAATGCAAGGTGCTGACCTCGATCCGTATGGAACCCATCGGCGAGTATTTCTCGAAGGCTCGTGCCATCGAATACCTCGAGCAGGGTTACGTCGTGATCATCGGCGGCGGTACGTCCAACCCCTACTTCACGACCGACTCGGCATCGGCACTGCGCGGTATCGAGATCGAGGCCGACGTGCTGTTCAAGGGTACGCGTGTGGACGGCGTCTACACGGCCGACCCCGAAAAAGACCCCACGGCCACCCGTTTCGATGAGATCACCTTCGACGAGGTGATCGACCGTCGTCTGAAAGTCATGGATCAGACCGCCTTCACGATGTGTCTGGAGAACGGTCTTCAGATCATCGTCTTCGATATGGATACCCCCGGAAACCTGGGGCGATTGTTGAACGGCGAGAAAATCGGTACGCTCGTAAAACTGAAATAACATGCCACGCACCCCAAGAAGAAAGAAACAAAAGTGGACGCTTCCCGCGTTGCTCATCGCAATTCTCATCGTATTGGCGATCATCCTCCTGTTGCCCTCCTATGCCGCAACGGACAAGAAAGCCGATGAGATTCAGGCAACGACCCTCGTAAAACAGGGCGACGAAGCTCCCGACTTCACGGTCGAGATGTTTCACGGCAAACCCGTGACGCTTTCATCGCTTCGGGGACAGGTGGTATTGGTGACTTTTGGGGCAACGTGGTGTCCCCCGTGCCGTCAGGAGTTAAAACACGTACAGCACGAGATCATCGACCGTTTCGAGGGTCGCGCCTTCCGCTTCCTGCCCATCTCGCGCGGAGAGAGCCGCGAGGCAATTGCCGCATTCCGCACCCAGAACGGCTACAAGTTCAACATGGGTCTGGATCCCGACCGCACGATTTACGATTGCTTTGCTTCGAACTACATCCCGCGTAACTTCCTGATCAACAAGGAGGGTCGCGTCGTGATGACTACCGTGGGTTTCGACCGGGACGAATTCGACCTTCTGATCGAAACCATCGAAAAGGAACTCAAATAGACATTTTTTGCAACTAAATACAAAATATATGGAGACTAAGGAAATTTTGAACGATGCTTCGACCTACATGCAGAAGAGCGTCGCCCACTTTGAAGAGGAACTTTTGAATGTTCGCGCAGGAAAGGCTTCGACCAACGTCTTGAACGGTGTGATGGTCGATTACTTCGGTTCGCAGGTACCCGTATCGGGAGCTGCCAGCGTCACCGTGCCCGATGCAAAAACCATTCTGATCCAGCCTTGGGACAAAAACATGATCCGCACCATCGAGAAGGCCATTCTGGATGCCAACATCGGTCTTACGCCTTCGAACAACGGCGAGTCGATCCGCCTGTCGATTCCTCCCATGACCGAGGAGCGTCGTAAGGACCTTGTTAAGCAGGTTCGTGCCTACGCCGAGACCGCCCGCATCAGTCTGCGTAACGCCCGCCGCGATGCCGTAGATGCCTTCAAGAAGGCTCAGAAAGACGGTATGGCCGAGGATGAGGCCAAGGACGGCGAAGCACAGGCACAGAAACTTCTGGACAAGTACACCAAGAAGTTGGAGGACATTCTGGCCGTAAAGGAGAAAGAGATCCTGACCGTCTGATTCGTTCCCCGTTCGGAATACAAGAAACCCCCGCAACCTTTTCGGTTGCGGGGGTTTCTTTTTATCGGGGCTGTTTAACGCACGGCCTCAGACAAGATCCATTCGGCCATATCCGACAACACCTCCTCGGAGAAGGTCTCCTCGATTTGGACATATTCCGAGACGGCACCCGTCTTGCAATGCTGGAACAGGTGGTTCAGATTCGGGTAGCGCTTGATCGTCATACGGGGATTATCTTTAAGGAGTTCCTCCAGGCGACCCAGATGATCGGCGGCACGCACCTGCGTATCCGAATCACCGTTCAGGGCAAGGATCGGACAACCGACCCGACGAATGGCTTCCGCAGGATCGTAGGTCACAAAGTGATACAACCACGGGATCGCAACGATCTGATCAAACAGGTTGAGCATCTGCTCGGAGAGCGGTTGCGGCAGCGCTATTTTCTGCGCTTCGGCCTGCAATTGGGCGCGATAGGTTGCCTTGTCCTGTTTCAGCTCCTCGATCGGATGGTTTTGGAGTAATTCATAGGTACAATTCAGGAATTCCGAAGTCTTGTCGATCCACTCCTGCGACAATCCCGAATTTTTCAATGCGGTAATGTTCTGGTCGAGCAGCACCTCGTCACCGCCCAGCAACGAACCCGCCAACGACACGATAAAATCGACGTTCGGTTCTTTGGCGGCCGCCATAAAGGCGATCGTTCCGCCCTCGCTATGGCCGATGATGCCGACCTTGAGGCCGTTCAATTCGGGTTGTGTGCGCACGAAATCGACACCGCCGAGCGCATCCTCCACAAAATTGGCCGTCGTGCTTCCCGCCAATTTTCGCTGTTCCTCTTCGGGAAGGCCGAATCCGCGGTCATCGAACCTCAGGACTGCCACTCCGCGGCGGGTCAGATAATCCGCAATCACGGCAAAAGGCCGATGGTCGAAAAGTTCCTCGTCACGATTCTGCAAACCGCTGCCCGTCACCATCACCACGACGCACTGCGGTTTTTGGGGAAGGGTCAGCGTTCCGTTCAGCGTAACGCCCTCGTCACGGCTCGAGAACGACACCTCGCGCTCCCCATACGGGAATGGTGCACGGGGCGTCTGCGGACGGCGCACGGCATCATCCGCAGCCTCCAAGATCAGCGGGATCGAGAATCCGTTCTGGGTAAACACGCCCATCAATTTGTTGTTGCCGTCGAGGGTTCCCTTATAGACGGCACGCAGGGCAGGCATTTCGATCGTCAGTTCGCCCTGCTCCACGCTCACCTTCTCGGCCGCCATGCCGAATGCCCCCTGATCGGGCGAATCCATCGCAACCTTATACTCCTCCCCGGTCTTCTCGATATGGAATACCAGTCGAAGTTTATTCATCCCGAGCGGAAGATCCCCCGCCCAGTTCCCCTCAAACGACTGCGCAAACAGCACCGTCGGCAGGAGCAACGCCAAAAGCATACACCATTTTTTCATACTCCACTCTTTTTCGGATCGGAATCCGCATTTACTTTGGGAGTAAGTTACGAAAAAAAAACGGAAATATCATCCTCCCGCTGGATAAAAAAAAACTCCCGAACGTCTTGCGATGTTCGGGAGTATCGGTTGTAAGCGGTGTTCAAGCCGCTGCGGGATTACAATTTCGGGCCGGCCTCAACCAACGCCTTGCCTTCCTCGTTTCCGGTAAACTTAACGAAGTTCTTGATGAAACGCTGAGCCAAATCTTCAGCACGCTTCTCCCACTCACCCTTCTGGGTGTAGGTGTCGCGAGGATCGAGGATGTGCGAATCAACACCCGGCAACTCGGTAGGAACCTTGAAGTTGAAAGTGGGGATCATCTTCGTCGGAGCCTTGTCGATCGAACCATCCAAGATGGCGTCGATGATACCACGGGTATCGCGGATCGAGATACGCTTGCCGGTACCGTTCCAGCCGGTATTTACAAGGTAAGCGGTTGCACCCGACTGCTTCATACGCTTAACGAGCTCCTCGCCGTACTTGGTGGGGTGCAACGAAAGGAATGCAGCACCGAAGCAAGCCGAGAACGTAGGAGTAGGCTCGGTGATACCACGCTCGGTACCAGCCAACTTGGCGGTGAAGCCCGACAGGAAGTAGTACTTCGTCTGCTCGGGGGTCAGGATCGAAACGGGAGGCAGTACACCGAATGCATCAGCCGACAGGAAGATCACCTTCTTGGCAGCGGGAGCCTTCGACAAGGGCTTAACGATGTTATCGATGTGGTAGATCGGGTACGATACACGCGTATTCTCGGTTACCGACTTATCAGCGTAGTCGCAGTGACCCTTCTTGTCAACGGTTACGTTCTCCAACAGAGCGTTACGACGGATAGCTTTCCAGATATCGGGCTCGTTCTCCTGCGAGAGGTTGATTACCTTAGCGTAGCAACCGCCCTCGAAGTTGAAGATACCCTCATCGTCCCAGCCGTGCTCGTCATCACCGATCAGCTGACGCTTGGGATCAGTCGAAAGGGTGGTCTTACCCGTACCCGACAAACCGAAGAAGATAGCGGTCTCGCCCTTCTCGTTGGTGTTAGCCGAGCAGTGCATAGCTGCGATACCCTGCAGAGGCAGACGGTAGTTCTGGTACGAGAACATACCCTTCTTCATCTCACCACCATACCAGGTGTTCAGGATGATCTGCATCTTCTCGGTCAGGTTGAATACAACGGCGGTCTCCGAGTTCAGACCCAGCTCCTTGTAGTTCTTTACCTTTGCCTTCGAAGCGGTCAGAACCACGAAATCGGGCTCACCGTAGGTCTCCAACTCGGCATCGGTAGGACGCAGGAACATGTTCTTTACGAAGTGAGCCTGCCATGCAACCTCCATGATGAAGCGGATCTTGATACGAGTCTTCTCGTTAGCACCGCTGTAAGTATCTACTACATAAAGTTTCTTACCCGACAACTCCTTCGAAGCCAGCTTCTTCAGCTCCTTCCAGGTAGCCTTGCTGCAAGGTTTGTTGTCGTTCTTATATTCGTCGGAAGTCCACCAGATCGTGTCGCGGCTGACGTCATCCATTACCCAGAACTTATCTTTGGGCGAACGACCCGTGTAAACACCGGTCATTACGTTTACTGCACCCGTGTCGGTCAGGGTACCTTTCTCATAGCCACGCAGGCCTTTCTTGGTCTCCTCGCGGAAAAGTTCGTCATACGAAGGATTGTACACGATCTCGGTTACGCCCGTGATACCGTACTTTTTAAGATCCAATTTGTCCATAACTTTTTGTTTAAAAAATTATAATTAATAAATCATCAATTCCTTTGGTGAATGTCCTTGCCCCGTTCTCGGACAATCCAGTTTCTTAAACTTGGGGATCCCCCCAACCTGTTTCCCCTTTCTTGCCCACTTCGGGATATACCTCGGACGGCACAAAGGTAGGAAAAGTTTTATAATTGTGAAAAAAATAACACTAAATTTTTCATTTTTTTTAGGATTTGTTTTTTCGACTTTTCAACCCATTGTCTTTCAAACGATTGCAAAGAGGCTTTCCGGAGGGGCTTTTCCCCGATTTTTCGGGAAAGTTGCCCGAAAAAGCGACACACCCCGCACAATGTCCTCCAAAAAGCGAACGAGGGGCGAAATGACAAAAGGCAGGGATTGATTTTCCGCGGAAAAATACGTATCTTTGAGATGTTATGGCAGGACTTTATTTTCACATTCCCTTTTGCAAACGCGCATGTGCCTACTGCGATTTCTACAAGCAGATCGGCACGCGCCATTTCGACGAGACGCTGCAAGCCATGCATCGCGAACTGGATCTGCGCGCACCCTACCTTCGCGGAGCTTCGATCGGCACCGTTTATTTCGGCGGAGGCACCCCCTCGCTCTGCTCGCCCCGACAAATCGGCGACTTCATGGAGCAGATCGCCCGCCTGTTCGATACTTCCACATTGGAGGAGATCACGCTCGAAGCCAACCCCGACGACCTGACGCCCGATTACTTGCGTGGTCTTCGCGATGCGGGCATCAACCGCCTGTCGATGGGCATCCAGTCGTTCGACGACGATTGCCTAAGGCTAATGAACCGCCGTCACGATGCCGCCGAGGCCATTCGCGCGATCGATATGGCGCAAAAGGTCAGATTCGACAACATCTCGACCGATCTGATCTTCGGCGTTCCGGGATTCGGAGGCGAAAAGCTCCTTCACAGCATCCGCCAGATGTTGGACCTCAACGTGCAGCACATTTCGGCCTACCACCTGACCATCGAACCCAACACGTTCTTCGGACGGCAGATGGCACGCGGCACGTTCTCGCCCGTTGCCGAAGAGGTCAGCGAGGAGGAGTTTCTCACCGTCCACCACGCGCTCACCGAGGCGGGATACGAGCATTACGAAATTTCGAATTTCGCCCTGCCCCACCGCCGCGCCCGCCACAACGCCGCCTATTGGCACTCCGTCCCCTATCTCGGAATCGGCCCTGCCGCCCATTCGTTCGACGGCGAGGAGCGTCACTGGAACGTAAGTTCGGTCGAGGGGTATCTGCAAGGCGAAGCGCCCGAGGCCGAGCAGCTCACGCGAAGGGATCGCTACAACGAGTATCTGATGACGCGTCTTAGAACCATCGAAGGACTCGACCTGAAGGAAATCGTCCGCCTTTTCGGGGAAGAGCAATTAAAAAGTTTGAAAAATAACATCCGTGGCTCGATGCTTGCAGACAAACTCCGAATTTCGGACGACCACATCGCCCTCAAACCCGAACAATTCCTCATCTCGGATCTGGTCATCAAAGATCTGTTCGAGGTCTGAAAGCCGCGTAAAACGTATAAAAAACACCATATTAAATTTTTTAAGTAAATTTCGCAAATTTATTGCCTAATATAAATATAAGTATTACCTTTGCCCGGCAATTCTGCTTCCATAACAGGAGGCCGCGTCCCTGAATAATCAATTAACAGACATAAACAATAATGAGCAACACGAAACTTACTCCCGACCTGCTATTTGAGGTAAGTTGGGAGGTATGTAACAAGATTGGTGGTATTCACACTGTGATTGCCACCAAAGCACAGACTTCGACCCGCAAGTTCGGCGACAACTATATGGTCATCGGCCCCGACCTGCAACACGAAGGAGCCAACTCGGAATTCGAGGAGGATGTAAACCTGCTGAAGGCCTGGCGTCAGAAGATGTACGAGAAGGGTGTCCGCATCCGCATCGGCCGTTGGAAAATCACGGGCAGCCCGATTGCCATTCTGGTGGACTTCTCGTCGTTCATCGCCCAGAAGGACGACATCCTGAAACAATTGTGGGAGACCTACCACGTCGATTCGATTTCGGGTCAGTGGGACTACATCGAGCCCGTCCTGTTCGGCTATGCCGCAGGTCTGGTCATCGAATCGTATGCCAACACCTACGCCATGCCCGCCAAGAAGGTCGTGGCTCACTTCCACGAATGGATGACGGCTGCCGGAGGTCTGTATCTGCGTCACCATGCCCCCTATGTGGCCACCCTGTTCACCACCCATGCCACCGTCATCGGCCGTTGCATCGCCGGTAACGGTCTGCACCTGTACAACGACATGGGTAAGCTCAACGCCGACGAGTTGGCACGTCAGTTCAACGTGACGGCCAAGCACTCGATCGAAAAGACCGCAGCCAACAATTCGGATGCCTTCCTGACGGTGAGCGACCTCACGGCCAACGAGTGCAAGCACCTGTTCAACCGCGAACCAGACTGCATCACCCCCAACGGTTTCGAGAACGATTTCGTTTGGGCGGGCGAAGAGTACGAGGAGCGTCGCGCCGAGGCTCGTCGTTCGATGATCGAGGTTGCCGAGGCTTGTCTGGGCACCAAGTTCAAGACCACTCCGCTGATTGTCGGCACGAGCGGTCGTTACGAATTCCGCAACAAGGGACTCGACGTATTCATCGAGTCGTTGAAACGACTGGCTACCTCCGACAAACTGGATCGTGAGGTGCTGGTTTATATCACCGTACCCGCAGGCAACCGCGGACCCCGTCCCGACCTGCAGGCACATCTGGCCAATCCCGAAATGCCGATCGACCCCACCCAATACAAGCACTCGACCCACAAGTTGGAGAACGCTTCGTGGGATCCGATCGTCAATGCCATGAAGGACAGCATCCTCGCGTCCGATTCGTCGAAGGTGAAGGTCATCTTCGTTCCGACCTATCTGAACAAGAACGACGGCATCTTCAACAAGCACTACTACGAGTTGCTGATCGGTATGGATGTGACAGTTTATCCGTCGTACTACGAACCGTGGGGCTACACCCCGCTGGAGTCGATCGCCTTCTCCGTGCCCACCATCACCACGACCCTCACGGGCTTCGGTCTGTGGGTCGACAAGCAGCGTGAGCACGAAGGCGTCGAGGTCATCTACCGCAACGACTACAACGACATGGAGGTGGCCATCAAGATCGCCGACAGTCTGCTGCGCTTCAGCCACTTCAACGAAGATCAGGTGGCTCAGATCCGTGCTTCGGCTTACGAGATTTCGGAGCAGGCCCTTTGGGAGAAGATGTTCAGCGCCTACGAGCAGGCTTATTCGGAGGCCATCGAGTCGTCGCACCTGCGTACGAACCGCGCCATCCTGGAGGACGGCGGCATTCCCGACCAGCAGGTCAATTTCGTACGCCAGCAGCTCTTCGTCGAGCGTCCCAACTGGAACCGCATGATGGTCGAGAAGGCACTGCCGAAACGTCTGCACGCCCTCGAGGAGCTGTCGCACAACCTGTGGTGGTGCTGGACGCCCGCCGCACGCGACCTGTTCGAGGATATCGACCCCAAACTGTGGGCCGACTGCGAGCGTAACCCGATCGCCTTTCTAGACAAACTGAGCGTCGAGCGCATGAAGGCTCTGGAGCAGGACAGCGAGTTCCTCGGCCGTCTGGATGCCCTCTACAAGCAGTTCTGCGACTACATGAACGAGAAACCCGATCCCAAGGCCACGACCATCTCCTACTTCTCGATGGAGTACGGTCTACACTCGTCGCTGAAGATCTATTCGGGCGGTCTGGGTATTCTGGCCGGTGACTACCTGAAGGAGGCCTCCGACAAGAACATCCCGATGACGGCCGTGGGTCTGCTGTATCGTTACGGATACTTCACGCAGCGTCTTTCGGCTCAGGGTGTACAGGAGGCAACCTACGAAACGCAGAATTTCTACAAGCAGCCCATCTCGCCCGTGCGTGATGAGGCCGGAAACTGGATCACGGTCACCATCGCCCTTCCCGGACGTACGCTTTCGGCACGTGTATGGAAGTGTCAGGTCGGCCGTACGGATCTGTTCCTGCTTGATACCGACTTCGAGGACAACCTGCCCGAAGATCGTCAGATTACCCACTACCTCTACGGTGGTGACTGGGAGAACCGTCTCAAGCAGGAGATCCTGCTGGGTGTGGGCGGTATCCGCGCCCTGCGTAAGATGGGCATCAAGAATCAGGTTTACCACTGCAACGAGGGTCACGCCGCCTTTATCGGCATCGAGCGTATCCGCGATCTGGTAGCCCACAAGAAATTGTCGTTCTCCGAAGCACTCGAGGTTGTTCGTTCCTCGTCGCTCTTCACGACCCACACGCCCGTACCCGCAGGTCACGACGCCTTCCCCGAGGCCATGATCCGTCAGTACATGTCGCACTACCCCGATGTTCTGGGCATCACGTGGGATCAGTACATCAACCTCGGCAAAACCAACCCGAACGATCCGAACGAGAAATTCTCGATGTCGGTTCTGGCCTGCAACCTCTCGCAGGAGGTCAACGGCGTATCGTGGTTGCACGGCGAGGTGTCGAAGGAGATTCTGGGCAACATGTGGCCGGGATACTTCAAGAACGAGCTGCACATCGGTTACGTAACGAACGGTGTTCACTTCCCCACGTGGGTTGCCACCGGATTGCGTAAACTCTATTCGAAATATTTTGCCGACGGATTCGAGGGTCACTCCTACAACATCCCCGCATGGCAGAAGGTACACAACATTCCCGACGAGGAGTTGTGGTCGGAGCGTATGAAGCTCAAGAACAAGCTCATCAACCACATCCGCAAGCGTTTCAGCGATCCCAAGCAGGTACGCATGGTATCGCCCAGCCAGATGCTGCGCGTGGTTGAAGGCATCAAACCCGAGGTTCTGACCATCGGTTTTGCCCGTCGTTTCGCCACTTACAAGCGTGCTTACCTGCTCTTCACGAACCTGGATCGTCTGTCGGCCATCGTCAATAACAAGGAGCACCCCGTACAGTTCATCTTTGCGGGTAAGGCTCACCCGAACGACAAACCCGGACAGGATCTCATCAAGCGTATCGTGGAGGTCGCTTCGATGCCTCAATTCGTGGGTAAGATCCTCTTCCTGCAAAATTATGACATGGAGCTGGCTCGCCGCATGGTACAGGGTGTCGATGTATGGTTGAACACCCCGACCCGTCCGCTGGAGGCTTCGGGTACGTCGGGCGAGAAATGCGTCATGAACGGCGTACTGCAGTTCTCGGTACTCGACGGCTGGTGGGTTGAAGGCTACAAGAAGGGTGCAGGTTGGATGCTGCCCATGGAGCGCACGTTCGCCGACCAGCACTATCAGGACGAGCTCGACGCCGAGATGATCTACAACACCATCGAGGAGGAGATCGTTCCCAAGTACTACAAACGCGACGAGAAGGGTCTGCCCTACGAGTGGATCAAATCGGTCAAGGAGTGCGTTGCGGACATCGCCTCGAACTTCACGACCAACCGCATGCTCACCGACTACGAGGATCGTTTCTACAACAAGCTGGCTGCCCGCAAGGCACTGATGACGGCCGACAGCTATCGTCTTGCCCGCGAGATCGCCGCATGGAAACGTAAGGTTTCGGCCGCATGGGACAAGGTACACGTCATCGACGTGAAACGTGTGAAGATGGACAAGGAAGCCGTCTTTGTCGGCGAGCAGTATCACTTCGAGGTAACGCTCGACGTGGCCAACCTGCGTCCCGAGGACATCGGCATCGAACTGGTCATCGCCCGTCAGATCGAGGGTGGCAAGTCGGTGAACGTAGTCCGCACCGAGGAGCTGGAGCGCGTCAACACGAAGGGTAACGAAGTCACCTACGCCCTGAACTACCAGCCCGACGAAACGGGGATCTTCGATGTGGCACTGCGAATCTTCCCCTCGAACAAGAATCTGCCCCACAGAATGGACTTTGCCCTCGTAAAATGGGCATAAGCTTTTTTCAGGGATTACAGCATGGATTTTCTTTAGGAAAAATGCTGTAATCTCTTGAAAATTTTATATCTTTATAAACGAAACGTATTTTATAACAACGATATGTCAGCACTAACTTTTGATAAAAGCGAATTGGGCAACCTGGAGTATTCGCTCCAGCGTGAGATGCTCGCGACAGACCGTATCGGCGGATACATGAGTACTACGATCGTTTGTTGCAACACCCGTAAATATCATGGTTTGATGGTGGCTCCCATTGACGAGAGCGACCGTGCCTATGTTTTGCTCTCTTCGTTGGACGAAACGATCGTTCAGCACGACCAAAGCTTCAATCTGGCACTGCACCGCTTCGCGGGCACCTACGAACCGCGCGGTCACAAATACATCACCGACTTCGAATATACGCCGACCCCGACGATCACCTATCGTGTGGGCGGTGTGATTCTCAAAAAGGAATTGCTGTGGATTCACAAACGCACGCAGCTCATGATCCGTTACACGCTCGTCGATGCGCACTCGGAGACCATCCTGCGTCTGCGTCCCTTCCTCGCATTCCGCGACAGACACGCTCTGTCGAAGGCCAACATGGAGGCCGACGGACACTCCTATCCCGCCATCAACGGCGTGAAGTGCCGCCTGTATGCCTCGTTCCCGTGGCTTTATATGCAGACCGACAAGCCCGGCGTGGAATTTATTCCCGCACCCGACTGGTACTACGGATTCGAGTATCAGAAGGAGATCGAACGCGGCTATGACGGCTACGAGGATCTGATGACGACGGGGTATTTCGAAACCGAACTCAAGAAGGGCGAAAGCATCATCTTCTCGGCATCGCTCGAGGAGATGGGCACGACGAAGACCATCGACGAACTCTACGAAGCGTCGATTGCCCGCCGTACCCACAAGATCGACTTCCGCAGCTGCATGGAGCACTCGGCACGTCAGTTTGTGATCCGTCGTCCGGGCGGTCGCACCGAGATGGTTTCGGGTTATCCGTGGCATGGTGTGGATGCACGCCAGACGTTCGTCTCGCTGCCGGGTATCACCCTGATGCAGCACCACAAGGAGGACTGCATGGACATCATCGACACGATGGTGCACGATATGAAGGACGGCATGTTCACGGGCAACGGTTCGGCTGCGGTCGAGGTCGATGCACCGCTGTGGTTCTTCCGCACGTTGCAGATGCTCGAACAGGAGCTGGACGGCAAGAAGATCTGGAAGAAATACGGCAGCGTGATGAAAACCCTGCTCGAATGCTACCGCCGTGGTATCGGCAACCGTGTCATCCTGAACGACAACGGTCTGATCTGGGCTTCGTCCGAGGATCATCCCCTCACGTGGATGAATACCGAGGTGGACGGCAAGGCCGTAACGCCGCGTAACGGTTATCAGGTCGAGGTGAATGCCCTTTGGTACAATGCCGTATGCTACACCCTCCGCCTGGCGGAAGAGAACGGCGACCGTCAGTTCATCGCCGAGTGGGGCGCTCTTCCCGAACGCACCCGCCGCTCGTTCCTCGACATTTTCCTGTTGGAGGACGGCTATCTGGCAGACTATGTCGGTACGCGCGGAGCAAACACCTTCATCCGTCCCAACATGATCATCGCCTGCGCCCTTCCCTATAAGATGCTCACGACCGAGATGCAGATCGACGTGATCCGCACCGTGCGTCAGCACCTGCTCACCCCGAAGGGACTGCGTACGCTCTCGCCGCGTAACCCCAACTACAAGGGTACGCTGGAGGGTTCGATCGCCGATCGCGACTTTGCCGCCAAGAACGGTACGGTATGGCCGTGGCTGTTCATGTTCTACGTACGTGCCTGCTTCGACATCGACAAGGAGCACTTCATCGACGATGCCGAGAACATCCTGATGGGTGCCGAGGAAGACATGCAGAACTGCGGTATCGGTTCAATTTCGGAGGTCTACGACGCCGATCCTCCCTTCGTGCAGCGCGGTGCCATTTCACAGGCATGGAGCGTTGCGGCAGCCATGGAGCTCTGCGCCATGATCGACTCCTACAAAGCACTCAAGGAGGCAACCCCCGCAAAAAAGGCCGCAGCCCCCAAGCGCAAATGCGCCACGAAGACCGCGACCCGCAAATGTGCAACCCGCAAGACCACGAAAAAGGCCTAAAAAAGTTGCACCCGTGAATGAAAGGTTAAAAGAAAAAAGATAAATAAGGTATGAGAGTATTAATGTTTGGATGGGAGTTTCCCCCTCACATTGCCGGAGGTTTGGGCACGGCATGCTACGGCATGACGCGCGGCCTTGCCCGTAACAACGTCGATGTCACATTCGTCGTGCCACATGCCTATGGTGACGAGGACCAGCGATTTCTGAAAATCGTGAATGCGAGTGACGTGGAGACCCGATTTGTCTCGACGGACGGCGGTTCGGAGGACATCATGAAAAAAATTTCGTTCATCCACATCGACTCGAACATGGTACCCTACATCTCGCCCGAAGAGTATGAGTCGTACCACGACGAGTATCTGAAATCGGGACAAAAGACGTGGTCTTCGACCGATGTGTGGAAGCAACGCTACACCTTCTCGGGCAAATATGGTGCCAACCTCATGGAGGAGGTTGCACGATATGCCATGGTGGCCGCACAGGTTGCCAAGAACCTCGAGGGACAGTTCGATGTGATCCACGCCCACGACTGGCTGACGTACTACGCGGGCATTGCCGCCAAACGCGTATCGGGCAAACCGCTGGTTGTCCACATGCACGCCACCGAATATGACCGAAGCGGCGAAAACGTAAACCGCGAGGTTTATGCCATCGAGCATGCGGGTATGCATGCCGCCGACCGCGTCATCGCCGTGTCGAACCTCACGCGTAACATCGTCATCAACCGCTACGGCGTTCCGGCCGACCGCGTGGTGACCGTACACAACGCCGTACGTTTCGCCGAGAAGGAGACCGCCGTACCCGAACGTCAGGTCAAGGACAAGATCATCACGTTCCTGGGTCGTATCACCTATCAGAAGGGCCCCGACTACTTCGTCGAAGCCGCTGCCAAGGTGTTGAAACGCGTTCCCGACGTGCGCTTCGTCATGGCAGGTTCGGGCGATATGATGAACCACGTGATCCGTCGTGTGGCTCGTCTGGGTATTGCCGACCGATTCCACTTTACGGGATTCCTGCGCGGCGAAGATGTCCACAAGATGTTTCAGTTGTCGGATGTGTATGTCATGCCCTCCGTGTCGGAGCCGTTCGGTATCTCGCCCCTGGAGGCCATGCGTTCCAACGTGCCGGTCATCATCTCCAAGCAGAGCGGTGTGGCCGAGGTATTGGACTACGCCATCAAGGTCGATTACTGGGATGTCGAGGCATTGGCCGACGCCATGTACGCCCTGATCAAATACCCCGCCCTGTCGAGCATGTTCGCATCGAAGGGTCTTAAGGAGGTTACCAACCTCAAGTGGAACGACGCCGCGGCAAAAATCAAGACCGTGTACGAATCCGCCATTCAAGAGTCAGAAAAACAAAAAAAATAATCATCTATGAAAACAGTTTGCTTATATTTCCAGGTTCATCAGCCGTGGCGTTTGAAGAAGTACCGCTTCTTCAATATGGGCAAAGACCACAACTACCTGGATGATTTGACCAACCGTTCAATTATGCTGAAAGTGGCTCGTCAGTGCTATCTGCCGATGAACGCTTTGCTGTTGAAACTGATCCGCGAAAACGAAGGCCGTTTCCGCTGCACGTTCTCCATCACGGGTATTGCCATCGAGCAGTTCCGTGCCTATGCGCCCGAGGTGCTCGATTCGTTCAAGGAATTGGCCGCAACGGGTTGCGTGGAATTCCTGGGAGAGACCTATTCGCACTCGCTCGCATCGCTTGCCTCGAAGAGCGATTTCCATGAGCAGGTGAAACTCCACTCCGATCTGATCCAGAAGGAGTTCGGCGTAAAACCGACCGCTTTCCGCAACACGGAGTTGATCTACTCCGACGAGATCGGTGCCGCCGTGGCCGAGATGGGTTTCAAGACGATGCTGGCCGAGGGTGCAAAGCACATCCTGGGTTGGAAATCGCCCAACTACACCTACGTGAACGCCATCGACCAAAAGTTGCGCCTGTTGCTGCGTAACTACAAACTCTCGGACGATATCACGTTCCGTTTCTCGAACCGCACGTGGGATCAGTGGCCGCTGACTTCGGACAAGTATGTCAATTGGCTCTCGTCGTCCGAAACTCCGGGTGAGGTGATCAACCTCTTCCTCGATTACGAGACCTTCGGCGAGCACCAGTCGGCCGCAACGGGTATTTTCGACTTTGTGGAGGCATTCCCCAAGGCTGCCCTGGCAACCGGAGCGCTGGAATTTGCCACGGTATCCGAGACCGCCAAGAAGCACCAGCCCGTAGCCGTACTCCACTGCCCGCACGTGATGTCGTGGGCCGACGAGGAGCGCGATGTTACGGCATGGCTCGGTAACGAACTCCAGAACGAGGCTTTCTCGAAACTCTATGCCCAGAAGGAGAAGGTCGAGACGCTGAACAATCCCGATTTCAACCACGTTTGGAGTTTCCTGCAAACGTCGGATCACTTCTACTACATGGCGACCAAATGGCTGTCGGACGGTGACGTACACTCCTACTTCAACCCCTATGATTCGGCTTACGAGGCGTTCATCAACTACATGAACGTGCTGTCGGATTTCATCATCGAGTTGGATAAGGCGATGGAAGCCCGCGGTGAAGAGCCCGCAAAGGAAGCACCCAAGAAAAAGGCTGCAACCAAGAAGGCGACCACCACAAAGGCAACCGCGACGAAGAAGGCCACGACGACCAAACGCAAGACCACCAAGAAAACAGAAGCTTAGTTTTCAAAGATAAGTCATCGTATGACGACAGCCCCCAAGGATTTTGGGGGCTGTCGTTTTTTGTGGGGAATTGCGAGGTGGAAAAGGGCGGGAGCAGGTACAGGCGTGGGGGGGGCCTCAACGGCACTGCGCGCCCCCGAAACGACCATTGCAGAAGTCGCTTACAAAACGTATATTTGTGATCGGCTCTTTGTGTCGGGGAGAAGCAGTCCGAAAAAATTTCGGGGCAAAGTGCAACCTTTCGAACGCATCCATAGTCTAACAAACAACAATATCAATGTTTAATCCTTAAAAAAATTTGAATTATGGATGGAGAATTACTCGCCCTGTTAATTGCGTTTACGCCAGTTGTAATGTTCTTTGTCGTAGCGATCGTACTGATTGTCTTTTTCTTCCTCACCGACAAGGCCAAGTACAACAGGAAATACTCATTTTTGGAGAAATGTGTGGAGACCGGTATGGATATCAATCCCGACCTGCTTTTGGACAGGGGCAAAAAAAACCTCTCTTCAAAAGCCACTTTAAAAACGATGTTACTGAACAGGCTTGCCGGAGGTATCGTTTTCCTTTTGACGGGTATCGGAGCATTATATTGGAGCATTCTTGGTCACTTTAAAGACATTCCGTTTCTTTCTTCCGTTGCTTTGATTGCGGTCGGCATCGGATTCCTGATTTGGTATTTTATGGGTAAAAAGATGCTGGCCGAGGAACTAAAAGATGAGGAACAGACCTTGCAGCAACTCCACAACAAAGAGCGATAGATGACGCGCGAGCAATTCATAAAGGCCGTAGAACGGGAACAGGGAGCGTTGAGAAGGTTCTTGCGCTCGCTGTGTCGTGACGCCTCCACTGCCGATGATATTGCGCAAGAGGCCTTGCTGAAGGCCTATCTTCATTTCGGCGACTTCAACGGAAAATCGAAATTCTCGACCTGGCTCTACCGCATCGCCTACAACACCTTTTCGGACTGGAACACCTCCTCCTCAAAAAAGAGATCGGACACCCCGCTCGATGCACCGCCCTGTCGGAAGATAGCCGCCGAACAGGAGCCGAGGAAGGATTACCAACCGCTCTACGACGCCATCGAGGGGCTGTCGGACAAAGAGCAAATCTGCGTGCTGCTCTTTTACATGGAGGAGCGTTCCATCGTGGAGATCTCCCGCATCACGGATATGCCCTCCGGCACGGTAAAGTCCCATCTTTCACGGGCGAGGATTCACCTTAAAGCACGATTACAAACATTGGAGGAATGGAAATGAAACAAGACAAAGAAATCGTTGAATTTTTCAACCGCTATGCCGGGGAGATGCTTCCCGAAGACAACGGACAATTCATGGAGCGACTCCGCCGGAACATCGAGTGGCTGCCCACCCCGCAGGCGATGCGGAAGATGGACCCCGAACTGTCGAAAGCCTATGGCGAATGGCTGCTCAAAAAAATGAAAAGGGAGTACCGCCAATCGGTTCGGGACACCGTCATCTCGTGCATCCTCACCTGTGTTACCCTTGCGGTGGTTTTCCTGTGGGTGTTCGACCTCGGTGTGTCGGCCACAAAGCCCTACACCATCGTGGCGGTATCGGCACTCATCATGCTCCTGACCGTAGGAATGATTTACTGCTTTGCGCCCTTCCGCAACCGATAAACCGCGCAACCGAATACGAAAAAAGCGGACTTAAGAACCCGTCGGTTTTAAGTCCGCTTTCGTGTGTTGTATTGCGGTCAGTCTTCCAAGATGAACACCTCTTCGCCCGCCTGCTGCATGTGGTATTTATTGCGGGCATACTCCTCCAGATATTCGTCGTATTTGAGGTTTTCGATGACCGTGCTGTCGGCCGCAATCTGCTTCTGAAGGCGATCGCGCTCCTCTTCCAAACGACCGATCTCTCGCCACATCGAGAAGGCGTGCCCCAAATTACGGATCACAATGTAACCCGTGAAGATCACCACCACCGAGGTGGAGATGATCCAGAATTTGCGGTTCAGTCGTAATTTGAATTCCATGGTTTTAGGGAATATTCATGTATTTGTGGGTCTGAAGCGACACCCGCCACTCGGGATGCGCCTTGACGTATTCGACCACCTTGGGCATCATCTGCGCCGAACGACTCCACTCCACCTGCAAGTACAGGATGCACTTCTTGCTCGTGTGTGTGGCATTGGCCTCCGCCCATTCGAAATCCGAATCGTCCGAAATGACCACCTTCAGTTCGTCGGCCAGCGGCAGATTCTCCTTTAGGGGTGCTTTCTTGCGCTTGGGCGAAAGGCAGATCCAATCGAATGCCCCACGCAGGGTATGTCCGCCCGAAGTCTCGATATTGATTCCAACGCCCGCCTCGTGCAGTGCACGGGTCAGGGGTTCGAGGTCATACATCGTGGGTTCGCCGCCCGTGATGACCACCAGCGGAGTCCCCGAAGCCTTCACCCGCCCGACGACCTCTTCGATCGGCGTCAAGGCGTACTTCTTCAAATTCCACGTATATTGGGCGTCGCACCATGCGCAACCCACATCACAACCCGCCAGGCGGATAAAATAGGCAGCGGCTCCCGTATAGCGACCCTCTCCCTGAATCGTATAAAAATCCTCGACAAGAGGCAACAAGCGCCCCCCGTCCAAATCCAATTTCTCTTCTATTGACATTATTTCTTTCTACTCCGTAACGACGTAAATGTCCTTCAGGTTACGTCCCAGCTGATTATAATCCAATCCGTAACCCACGATGAATTCGTTGCCGATCTCCATCGCGCGGTAAGCGATCGGAATGTCGAGTTTGTAGCATTTCGGCTTGAAGAACAGCGTGCAGACGCTGATGCTTGCCGGAGCGTAGGTTTTCAGCTGGCGCACCATGTCCTGAATGCTCTTGCCCGTCTCGACGATATCCTCCACGATAATGATGTGACGACCCTTCAGGTCGTTGTTCAGACCGATCAGCGTCTTGACCTGACCCGACGAGGCCGTACCCGAATACGAAGCCAGTTTCACAAACGAAAGCTCGCACGTGAAGTCGATCTTCTTCATCAGATCGCTCATGAACATAAACGCACCATTGAGGATTCCGAGGAACAGCGGTGTATCCTTATCCTTGAAATCGTGGTTGATCTGATCGGCCACACGGCTGACCACTTCGTCGATCTTCTCGGCGGGAATCATGGGTTTGAACTTCAAATCATGAAGTTTTATAATCTGCTCCATTGAGATGCGTTTTATTGGTTATCTGCAAAAGTAACCATTTATGTGCAGAAAATAAATCTTTACCCCAAAAATTTGACCCCGCAGGGCATAAAAAACCGGGGACGGTTCTTTTAAAAAGAGCCGTCCCCGATAATTGAGCGAGGTATTTCGCGACGGATTAAACCAGACCCGAGAAACCCATAAATGCCATTGCCAGGATGCTGGCCGTGATCAGTGCGATGGGCACACCCTTGAATGCGGCGGGCACATCCTCGAACTCCAGACGCTCACGGATACCGGCGAAGAGTACCAACGCCAGACCGAAACCGATGGCGATCGAAACCGAATAGGTCACGCTCTGCAACAGGTTGAAGTTCTTCTGAATGGTCAGAATGGCCACACCCAGCACAGCACAGTTGGTCGTGATCAGCGGCAGGAAAATACCCAGAGCCTGATACAGCGACGGCGAGAGTTTCTTGAGGATGATCTCCACCATCTGCACCAGCGCGGCGATCACCAGAATAAAGACGATCGTCTGCATGTACTCGATGTGCATTGCCACGAGCATCTGCTGGATAAGCCACGTCACTACCGACGAAATGGCCATGACGAATGTTACGGCAGCACCCATACCCAACGAAGTCTCTACCTTCGACGAAACGCCCAGGAAGGGGCAGATGCCGAGGAACTGGGACAATACGACGTTATTAACGAAGATTGCACCGATGATAATTGCAAAATATGAGAGTTCCATAACTATTTTTTGACAAATTTGTTAAACAAAACCATAAGGTAACCGAGTACCATGAATGCACCCGGAGCCAACACGAAGATCAGCGGCATTTTGTCGGCGATACCCAGCGAATAGCCGAAGATCGCACCACTACCGAGGATTTCACGAACGGAACCGATGGTTGTCAACGAAAGGGTGAAACCCAGACCGATGCCCAGACCATCCAGCAGCGAGTCGAACGGCGAGTTCTTCGAAGCGAAGGCCTCGGCACGACCCAGGATGATACAGTTCACAACGATCAGCGGGATGAACACACCCAGCGTGGCATACAAATCGGGCACGAATGCCTGCATCAGCATCTGAATCACCGTCACGAACGAAGCGATCACCACGATGAACGCCGGGATACGAACCTTGTCGGGAACGATGTTCTTGATGAGCGAGATGAAGAAGTTCGACATGATCAGAACCGACATCGTCGCAAGACCCATACCCATACCGTTTGCGGCCGAAGTCGTCGTACCCAGCGTGGGGCACATACCCAACACCAGCACGAAGGTCGGGTTATTGCGGATAATACCGTTTAAAACGATTTTCAACTTATTCATTTTTCTCTCCTTCCTGAGCCACAGGCTCTTTAGCGGTGTCATTCGCAGCTACAGCATCGGCCGATGTTGCGCCCATAGCGGCGGTCAGATCGGCACCCTGAGCTGCATTCTTGTAGGCAGCCCATGCGCGGTTGACGGCATCGACATAAGCACGCGACGAAATCGTGGCGGCGGTCAGTGCATCGACATCACCACCATCCTTACGAACGGCCAGACGACCGTCGACCAATTTCTTCTCGGCGGGATTAAAACCTTTGACCGAAGTGATCAGGTTGTTGCCCTCCTCGGTCATCTTGGTACCCAGACCCGGAGTCTCGGCCTGCTGCAACACGTTGATGTTATAGATCTTGCCATCGGTCGTGAAACCGACCATCAGACGAACCTCGCCACCGAAACCGTTCTTCGACAAGGTCTCAACGGCATAACCGCTGACCTCACCCTCTTTCGATGCAGTGTAAACCGTCGTCGTGAGTTCGTCGATGAGCATATCCTCCTTGGCGGTCTGATCGAATTCGGGAAGCACCTCTTTCAAGGCAGCCTCCTTGGCGGCCTGCTGTGCCTGAGCAATCGGCTCTACGGTGATCATGTTCACCAGACCGACCACGGCCGACGATACGAATGTGATGCCCAGAAGGACCGCAGTCATATTAAAAAGTGTACTTTTCATCACTCCATCCTCCTTATTTTACGCCGAAGCGTTTGGGTTTCACATATTTGTTAATCAGAGGAACCACCGAGTTCATGATCAGGATTGCGAACGACATACCCTCGGGATAAGCACCCCACAGACGGATCAGCATCGTGATGACACCGATACCGAAGGCGAAGATCACGCCACCCTTGACGGTCATCGGCGACGACGAGTAGTCGGTAGCCATGTAGATAGAACCGAGCAGTGCACCACCGGCCAGCACATGGAACAGGGGCATCTGCCACAGCAGGGCGCCACCGCCACGCGTCAAAGCCACGAGGAATGCAAATACGGCCATCGTACCGAGGATGGTCACGGGAATGTGCCACGTGATCACCTTGCGCCACAACAGGTATACGAAACCGAGCAGCAGAGCCAGAGCGGCAACCTCACCCATCGAACCGGGCATCGTACCGATCAAAAGGTTCTGAATGCCCAGGGCATCGAAACCGACGGCGCCTTGTTTTACGGCAGCCAGCATCGTAGCACCCGACAGGGCATCGCAACCCTCTACCGTGGGGAACGAAGTCATCTGAACGGGATAAGCCAACAGGAGGAATACACGACCGACCAGAGCCGGGTTGAAGGGGTTCTTACCGATACCGCCAAAGGTCATCTTGGCGATGCCGATCGACACCAGAGCACCAATCACGACGATCCACCAGGGAATCGAAGCGGGAAGGTTGAAAGCCAGCAGCACACCCGTCACAACAGCCGACCAGTTGTTGATCGTCAGAGCGCCGCCGACCAGGAATTTCTGAATCAGGTACTCGAACAGGACACAGGCGAGCACCGACACAGCCGTTACAAACAGTACGTCCACACCGAACACGTAGGTCGAGACGGCCAACGCGGGAATCAGAGCGATGACCACGTCACGCATGATGAGTGCCGTGGAGCGATCCGATTGCACGTGCGGTGCGGGAGCGACAATAAGTTTATTAGCCATATGATATTTCTGATTTTTATTTACCAATTTGTTTCAGCCTATTTCTTTGCTTCGGCTTCAGCGGCCTTGGCGGCTTCGGCCTTGGCTTTGGCAGCGGCGGCACGCGCACGGATGCGCCCCATGACGGTCTGTTTGCCCAAACGTACCCAGTCCAGAAGCGGCAGGTAGGAAGGACACGACGACTGACAGCAACCGCACTCGATACACGAGGTGATCATATTCTCCTCGAGCGAATCCCAACCGTGTTTCTGAGCAAGTTTTGCCATCAGGTAGGGCTCCAGACCCATCGGGCAGGCAGCCACACACTTGGCGCACTTGATACACTGCGAAGGTTCACGACGTACGGCATCCTTACCGCTCATGACCGTGATACCCGAGCAGCCCTTCGTCACGGGCGACTCCAGGTTGACCATCGCACGACCCATCATCGGGCCGCCGTTGATGATCTTACCCGTATTTTCGGGAATACCGCCTCCGGCCTCCAGCAACATCGAGATGGGCGTACCCATTCGCGTGCGCAGGTTGCGGGGATTCTTCACGCTCTTACCCGTGATCGTCACGACGCGCTCGATCAGCGGTTTGTTCTTCTGCACGGCCTCGTAAACGGCAACCGTCGTCGAAGCGTTGCACACTACGGCACCTACATCAATAGGCAGTGCGGGAGGAGGAGGAACCTGACGACCCGTAACGGCGGCGATCAGCTGTTTCTCACCACCCTGCGGGTAGCGTACCTGCAAAGGCATCACCTCAACCCCTTTATAGCCCGTAGCCAGCTTCTGCAAATGGGCAATGGCATCGGGTTTGTTGTTCTCGATACCGATCACGGCATGCGTTACGTTGATGGCCTTCATCAGGATGGTCACACCCACCAGCAACTCCTCACCACGCTCCAACATGGTGCGGTGGTCGGACGTCAGGTAAGGCTCACACTCCACGCCGTTGATGATCAGGATCTCGGCCTTCTTGCCGGGAGGGATCGACAGTTTGACGTGTGTGGGGAACGTAGCACCACCCATACCTACGATACCGGCGGCTTTGATTTTTTCGATGATTTGTTTGGAATCCAACGTGCACTCCTTAATGAGTGTTTCCGAACGGTCAATCGTCTCAACCCAGTCGTCACCCTCACGTTTGATGGTGATCATCGGCTGACGCAGACCTTGTGCGTTGACCTGCGGGCCCACGGCCGTCACCGTACCCGAGATGGGCGAGTGAATGTTGGCCGACATGAAACCGCCCGCTTCGGCAATGAGCTGTCCGGTGAGCACCTTATCGCCTTTGGCTACCTTGGCCACGGCAGGTGCACCGATATGCTGTCCGAGAGGAATATTCACCACATCGGGCAACGGAAGCACCTCGATCGGTTTTCCCGCGCTCAGTTTATTTGCCGACGGATGTACTCCGCCGATTGGAAATGTTCTCATATTTCGGTTAAAATTTTTTCGTTGATTATTTCTCCTCCGTTTTTTCTACGGCAGGAGCAGCCTTTGAGGCTTCCTTGGCGGGAGTCTCCTGTACGGGGGTTGCCTGTACGGGTGTCTGAGATTTCTCTTCCGATGTAGCGGGCTTCTCTGCGGGTGCGGCAGCAGGTTTGGCGGCGGCAGGCGCAGCAGTTGCGGGTTTGGCAGCTGCAACGACAGGTTTGGCGGGCGCTACTTTGGGAGTCTTGGGAAGGGGATCCATACCGACCAGTTTGATGGCTCCGGTAGGACACTCATTGACGCACTTGCGGCACAGCTTACACTTCGAAGAGTCGATCCAGGCCACGTTGTCGATCAGGGTGATGGCACCGAACGGACAAGTCTTGACGCACTTGCCGCAACCGATACAACCTGCCTTGCAGGCCTTCATCACGACAGCACCCTTGTCCTTCGAAACGCAACCTACGTAAACGGCACGGTTCTTGGGGAACTTCTTTCTCAGTTCGATGATGTGCTTGGGGCAGGCGCTCACGCACGCACCGCAGGCCACACACTTGTCGGGATCGACGGTAGGCATTCCGGTTTCGGGGTTCATGTGGAGGGCATCGAAATTACAAGCATCGACACAATCGCCGTAACCGACACAACCGAACGCGCAATCGGTTTCACCCACATAGAGTGCCGATGCGACCGCGCACGACTTGGTGCCATCGAATTGACTGGTGCGAGGACGTTTCTCGCACGTACCGCCACAACGTACCGTAGCAACTTGCGGCTCTTTTTCGGCTGCGGCCTTTCCCAGGTACTTGGCCACTGCTTTCATGCATTCGCCACCACCGACCGGGCAGAACAGCGACGAGATGTCGTCGTTCTTGACCAGCGCATCGGCCATACCATGACAACCGGCGAATCCGCAACCACCACAGTTTGCACCGGGCAGCATCTTCTCCACCTCGTCGATACGGGGATCCTCCTCAACGCGGAACTTCTGTGCCACGAAGTAAAGGATGACGGCGGCAAGCACTCCCAACGCACACAGCGTCAGAATGGTGTAAAATAATACTTCCATCAGTTTTTAATAATAGTAAAATGAATTGTGTGTTCAATTTTTCGTCGTGCCAGCCAAAGCACCACGTAATACAACAGCACGCCGACCAGTGAAGCCGCTGCGCCCTGTAATTCGCTCCAGCCCAAACCGCCGATTGTGGTCAGCAGTACGGCCATCAGTACCACCAGTGCACCGACATAGCCCAACAGCACGGCCATCGCACCCGCATCACGACGCACGCCGACCGTCACGGCATCGCCCGCCGCGAATTGGTCTGCATCGGATGTGCTCACAGAGATGATTTTGACCTCGGATTCAGCCATTCCGCAGGCCTGACGTGCCTTGCACGCACCACAAGCACTCTGAGAGATGATTTTGACGAAAACGACCCCGTTTTCGACGCGATCCACCACCCCGCTATGTTCGATTTGTTCCGCCACTGCCCTAATCTCCGTATTTATTGGTCAGGGGCATGAGTCGTTCGTGTCCGAAGGAGCACGCCGACAGGCGCAATACGGGCGGAAATTGGAAACGCTTCTTCTCGTTGCGCATGATCATCGTGTGGATCTTCTCGACCACCTCCGAATCAAATCCCGCATTGACGATCTCCTCGCGGTGCTGACCCTCTTCGATCATACGGTAGAGGATGGCATCGACCACCTCGTAGGGAGGCAGGATATCGCTGTCCTTCTGGCCGGGGTGCAACTCCGAGGAGGGTTCCTTGTCGAGGATCTTGTCGGAAATCACATCGCCGTGCAGACGGTTGATGTAACGCGCCAGGTCGTACATCTCGCTCTTGTAAATATCGCCCGTAGGACTGAACGCACCGCACGTATCGCCGTAAAGCGTGCAGAATCCCAGCGCGTTTTCGCTCTTGTTCGAGGAATTCAGCAGCACGTAGTCGGTTTTGTTCTGAACGGCCATCAGCAGTACGGAACGGATACGCGCCTGAATGTTCTCCTCGGTGGAGTCAAACTCGCGGCCGCCGATCACCGGCTTCAACGTATTGATGGTACTGGTATAAATTTCGGTAATGGGAATTACATTATATTCAATGCCCAATTTCTCGGCTACCTCGCGGGCATCCTCCACCGAGTGGTCGGTCGAGAATTGCGACGGCATGAGCAGTGCGCGGACGTTCTCCTTGCCGAGTGCCTCGACGGCCATCGCGGCGCATACGGCCGAGTCGATACCGCCCGAAAGACCGATGCAGGCCTTCTTATAGCCGTTCTTGACGTAGAAATCGCGCAGACCGCACACGGCAGCCTCATATAACATCTGGGTATGTTTCTCGACACTCGTCGGAACGAGGATCGGCGGATTCTCCGCCTTGGTGTCGAAAATTTGGAAATCTTCTTCGAAATGTTTCATCAGGAGCACCAATTCGCCTTTGTTGTTCAGCGCACCCGACGATCCGTCATAGACGATGTCGGTCGAACCGCCCACCTGATTGACCAGGACGAGGTTCTTTCCCTCGACGAAAGCCAGGTTGTGCATCATCTCGTAGCGGTAGGTCAGATTGCCCTTTCCGTACTTGCGCGAATTGATCGAAATGATGGTCGAAACCGACTTGTCGAAGTCGCGTTCGCGGCTCAGATCGTCACCGAGGATGACCACGCAATTCTCGCCGTTGATGCGGATCTGCTCATAGCCTTTCGATGAAACAATGAAGCCCATCTCACGACGGGCAGTAACGTATTTCTTGCCAATGTAACGCATCACCTTACGATTTCGAATGTAGGCGGCGGCACTTACGGTACCCTCATGCGTCAGGATCGGCAGGCCGACAATGGCGGCAATATTATCACAACACGAAGCAATCGTGACCAACGCATCCTCACACAATTCGAGAAATGTGGTTTTGCGCAACAAATCAAATGCCGGAGTACCGCAAACGGCATGTTCGGCAAAGATGACCAAATCCGCATGGTGTTCTTTGGCTTTATTAATTGCATCAATGATCTTCGAGGTATTTCCCTCAATATCACCTATGGTGTAATTTAATTGGGCAATTGCTATTTTCATTAGACAGCGTCTTTATCGGTTGAATATAACTGCACAAAGTTAAGGATTATTTGCAAAAGTCGATAAGATTTTGATGTTATTAAAATAACACCTGACCAAATCAACAATATTCCGGACAAAAGACCGTTACGGGGAGCACATTTCGCAAGGATTTTTCTGAAATTTAAAATTTTTTCGGGAAATCCGCCCCCGCATATCCCACGGATACACACAACGACAGCCGGAAACCTTTTTCGGGATTCCGGCTGTTGTTTGTTTTCCAGAGTTCTGTTACTCCTGCTGGGCTTCGGGATCAGCCACCAGGATACGACCGCAATATTCGCAGATGATGATTTTCTTACCCTGACGAATATCGGCCTGACGCTGGGGAGGAATGTGGTTGTAGCAACCGCCACAAGCGTTACGGCGAACGGTGACTACGGCCAAACCGTTGTGTACGTTACGGCGGATACGCTCGTAAGCGGACAGCAGACGCTCGTCGATTTTCTTGGCAGCCACATCGGCCTCGGCCTGATACTCGGCCACGCGCGGTGCGGTTTCAGCCTCGATGCCGTCCAACTCCTTCTTCTTGACGTCGAGGTCGGCCTGACGCTCATGGATCGAATTGGCAACCTCTTCCAGCTGAACTTTCTTGGCCTTGATTCCGGCGTTGTGCTCCTTGAGGCGCTTCTCGGCCAACTCGATCTCGAGCTCCTGATACTCGATCTCCTTCGAAATGGCATCGAACTCACGGTTGTTGCGCACGTTGTTCTGCTGTTCCTTGTAGTTACCGATTTGGATTTTGGCCTGGTCGATCTCGCGCTTGCGCTGCTTGATGAGCGAATTGAGCTCCTCAATCTCCGAATTGATGCGCTCCTGACGGGTGGTCAGTCCGGCCACTTCGTCTTCAAGGTCTTGAACCTCCAAAGGCAGTTCGCCTTTCACCTTGTTGATTTCATCAATTTTACTGTCAATCTTCTGCAATTTGTACAGTGCGAGAATTTTCTCCTGCATCGAATAATCAACTTCGGCTGTTTTCTTTTGCGTTGCCATATATATGTCTTTATATGTTATAGACTTAAACCAAATAGTTTACGGGATTGCAAGAGCACTCACTCTTGCGAACGGCAAAGGTAATCAATTTTTTCGATAAAATATCAAAAATCAACTGAATTGCACAATATTCGCTCTCAAAATGTCCGATATCGGCTACCGTAAGCCTTTTATCGGGAATCGCGAAGTCGTGATATTTCATGTCGGCGGTGATGTAAAGGTCGGCTTTTGCCGCACAGGCCGCCCCGATAAGATCCACGCCCGAACCCGTGCAGACGGCTACACGGCCGACCTCTTCCGAAGCCAGATCCGAGTAACGCACCACGTTCAGCATCAAACGTTTCTGCATCATCCGCATAAAATCCATCGTCTTTGTTTTTTCCTTCAGATCGCCCACCACGCCAAAACCGGCACCATCCTTTGAAGTACCCGCGTGCGGTTCGAGCACCTCGAGGTTTTCGACGCCGAGGATTTCCGCCAGACGCCAACTCATGCCTCCGGGGGCAGCATCCAAATTTGTATGACAGGCATACAGGGCGATGCCCTCGCGGATGGCTCGTTCGACACAACGCTGCGTCAGGTCGGCCGAATTGAAGCGTTTCATGCCGCGGAACACGATGGGATGGTGCGTGATGATCAGATCACACCCCTTCTCGTGCGCCTCGTCCAGCACCGCCTCCGTGACATCGACCGCAAGAAGTGCGCCGTGCACTTCCTGATCATAGCACCCAACGATCAAGCCCGAATTATCGTAACTTTCCTGAAGATCGAGCGGTGCAAACTCCTCGATCAGATCGGTTATTTGTTTGAGTATCATGGCCGTTCCGATTTAAAAGAGGGACTGCTCGTAAAAAGCGAACAATTCGCGATCCTTACCCTCCTCATCCGACTTTTCGGTACGCTGGGGTTCGGTATTGACGACGGCACTATCCGCGTCGGGATAAATCTCATCACCCTCGATCTTAAGGTCTTCCCGTACCTCCAACAACAGCGAACGGATCTTCTGCAAACGCTCCATCAGCTCCACATCGCGGTTCAGAGATCCGTCGGTACGGTGTTCGCGCAGCACCTTGCCCGCTCCGTCAAGGGTCATGCCACGCTCCTTGACCAGGTGGTAAATCAGTTTCAGATACTCCACATCCTTGGGAGAGAACAGGCGGTTTCCCTTCTTGTTTCTTTTGGGTTTCAGCTCCTTGAAATGGGTTTCCCAGTGACGAATCAACGACTGATTGACGTCAAACATTTCGGCGACCTCGCCCATGGTGTAAAAAAGTTTTTCAGCCATAAAAATTCGTTATTTTATTGTTTCATAATTCTCAGCGAATCGGGATAAAGGTTATTGACGCGTTGCGAGATGCGTTTGGCAAATCCCAACGCATAGCCCTTATACGTCACAAGGTTCATCCCTTCGGTCAGCGGCGCTGCCGCAATATCCTGTCGGCGCAGGTAACGCAACACCTCTTCGTCGTCCAACTCGACCGCGGGCACTGCCTTGCGGTTGAGTTCCGCAAAAAACGCCAGCGCGGGGTCGGGTTTCAGCTTTCCCTTGAAGATCTGCCCCACGGCCACGCCCGAATAAATCACGGGAACGCGCTCCGAAAGGGCTTTCAGGGCATCGGCCTGCGCCGCAAACCATGCGTAGTAGGTATCCCCCACCCCGACAAACGTCATGCGGTCGGGTAACTCCACCCATCGCGCAAGTTCCTGACGCGCCACTTTGTCGGCCGCCGTGATCGGCGATTTCTGCCCCTTACCGAGGCGTTTTATGGTCGGTGCATCCGCCCGTTTACGTGCCACGGCGGCGAAAAATCCTTCGCCCTTGATGCGGTGGGGGTAGAAATGGAAGGTCTGGAACGCTCCGATCCGCCCCTGGGTGATCCCCCACTCGGGATCGGGTGCGATGTCGGGTGCGGCTTCCAATTCTTCCTCCGCCCATTGGATCAGTCGTTCGAGCGATCCTTCATCCTCCAATCGGTTAAACGTACAGGTACTATATAATAAGGTACCCCCCGGGCGCAACATCCGCCACGCCTCCTTCAGGATTTCGTCCTGACGGGCGGCACACATTTTCACGTTGTTTTCGCTCCACTCCTCGCGGGCAACCTCGTCCTTACGGAACATACCCTCGCCCGAGCAGGGCGCATCGACAGCCACCACATCGAACCAACCCTCCATGACGGAGATCTGTTGCGGACGGCACGAACATACGGCCACATTACCCGTACCCCACTTGCGCACGTTGTCGGCAAGGACATTGGCACGGCGGCGGTCGATCTCGTTCGCCACGACCAGCCCCTCATCACCGACCAACGAGGCGTAGAGCGTGGTTTTCCCGCCCGGAGCGGCACACAAATCCAACACACGTGCACCGCGCACCTCGACATCGCGCAACAGGCTTCCGACAAATTGCGAGGAGGCCTCCTGCACGTAGTAAGCTCCGGCATGGAACACGGGATCGAACGTAAACGAAGGTCGCGTAGCGAGATAATACCCCTCCGAGCACCACGGCACGGGCTTTACGTTGCTCCAAGAGTCCCGGGGCGACTGCATCTTGCGGGGATTCAGACGTACCGAGACCGAAGGCTCTTCGTCCAGCGCCGCGCACAGGCGTGCGCCCTCCTCTTCGCCCAACTCCGTCTTGATGCGGATGACAAATTCTGCGGGTAAAGTCATCGGCTATTTCTTTTTAAGCGAGTCGATGCGGGCACAAATGCGTGCGAAGACCTCGGGATCTTCCACGAAATCCTCCTTATCCTTATCCACCACCAGAATGTTACCGTCGTAGATGGTGTCGATCCAGTGGTTGTATTTCTTGTTCAGACGGGTCAGGTAACCCTCGTCGATGTTCATCTCATACTCGCGGCCGCGCTTACGGATCTGCTCGATGAGTTTGGGTTCGCTTGCACGGAGGTAAATCAGCAGGTCGGGTTTCGGGATCAGGCGCGTGATGAGCTGGAAGATCTTCATGTAGGTCTCGATGTCGCGACCCGACATCAGTCCCATCTCGTGGAGGTTATCGGCAAAAATGTGGGCATCCTCATAGATCGTACGATCCTGGAAAATCATACTCGAAGAGCTGTCCTCCAGCATATCCATCGTCTGACGGATTCGATTTGCCAGAAAGCACACCTGCAAATTGAACGACCAACGATTCATATCCTCATAGAAATCACCGATATAGGGATTATCGACCTCCTCCAGATAGGCTTTCGCCTTGTAGTGTTCCGTAAGAAGCGTGGTGAGGGTCGTCTTTCCGCTTCCGATGTTTCCGGCAATGGCAATATACATAATTCTTATAGTTCTTTATTCTTCGTTCGTATTGTATTCGCGGACACCCCGTCCGAAGGAACGGATGTCGTCGGCCGCATGGCGATCGTTCATCAGGCGCGGCACTTTATTTTTATGGCGGGCACGCATCCACTCGAGGAAATGTCCCCGCTCGACAAGCGACAGGTGCTGACGCTCCAGCGTGGTTTTGCGTTTGGCGTCGTAGTCGGAATTGATGTGGCGGAGTGCCTCGTCCAACTCCTCAGCGAAATGCTCCAGCGAGTCGGGTTCGTGCTCAAATTCCACGATCCACTCGTGTGCGCCGCGTTTGTCGAGCGACATATAGCAGGGCGCAACGCTGTATTCATCGACCACGGCTCCCGTACGGCGGCAGGCCTCGGTCAGTGCATGATCGGCATTATCGACGATGAGTTCCTCGCCGAACACGTTGATATACTGTT
Organism: Alistipes sp.; assembly: GCA_020026395.1. GTDB lineage: Bacteria > Bacteroidota > Bacteroidia > Bacteroidales > Rikenellaceae > Alistipes. The sequence goes on from JAHHQM010000003.1 coordinate 80,682, forward strand.
TGGTACGGCCTGCAAAGCGGATGCGGTAGGGATCGGTCGAGGTAAATTCCACACGATCGCCGATTTCGTAACGCCACAAGCCGTTGTTCGAAGTGATGAGCATCGCGTAGGAGTGTCCCTGCACGACACCCGACAGCGGAACGATCTTGTCGCCCTCTCTAAATTCGAAGAACGTGCCGTAATCCAGCATCAGCAGCATATCGCTCTTCGACGGGTCATCGGCCAATGCGAAGAAACCTTCCGAAGCGTTGTAGGTTTCCATATAGTTCATGTCGTCCGAGGGGATCAGTTCGCGGAACGACTGGCGGTAGGGCGTAAACTCCACGCCGCCGTGTGCAAAGAATTCCAGATCGGGCCACACCTCCAGGAGGTTTTTCTTACCCGTATATTCCAGCACCTTGTGCATCATTTCGAGGTTCCACGACGGAACACCCGCAAACGAAGTGATCTTTTCGCCGACACATTCGCGGCAGATGGCCTCGACCTTCTCGTAGAAATCGGGGATAATCGCCGTATTGGTCTTGGGGGCACGGAACCAGCCGCCCCAGAAGTTCATCACCTTGATCAGCACGGCCGACAAATCGCCGACCAGGTAACCGTTCTCCAGCTCGCACGAGCCGCCCAACGTAAGCGTCTTGCCGTCGAAGACTTTGGTTTTGGGGTGGGTGTCGGCATAGACCGTCGCCACATCGCGCATACCGAGCGTATGGTTCCAATAGACCGATTCGCGGGTGATGGGGATATATTTACTGCGGTCGGAGGTCGTTCCCGACGATTTGGCAAAGAGCGTGATGCGTCCCGGTGCCGTTACGTTCTTCTCGCCCCGCTGCATGCGTTCGATATAGGGTTTGAACGTATCGTAATTGAACGTCGGAATGCGTTGCTCGAATTCGGCAACCGAATGGATATTTCTTAAATCGTACTCCGCACCGAATGCCGTTTTGCGTCCCTTTTCGAGGAGGCGCTCGAACATCTTCTGCTGCACCTCTTCGGGATGACGGCGGAAGGAATCAATCGCCCGCATACGCGGTGCAAAATAGAGTTTGAACAAACTATTTTTCAGTGACATGATTCCGTAAAATTAAAATCAGTTAAAGTAGTATCCCACCTTCTCGACCGATCCCGGCATGGCAAACACCACCACACGATCGTAGGGATTGATCTGCGTCGAACCCACGGCGATGAACACCTTGTCGCCACGCACGATACCGCCCACGATCACATCGTCCGGAAGGCCGATGTCGCGGATGGGTGCCTTGGTGGCGGGGGCATTGGGTTTGACGATAAATTCCAAAACTTCGGCATCGCTACCCGTCAGGCACTTGATGGCCTGCACATCGGTCGACATCGTGAATCGGAAGATGTTCGATGCCGTGACCAGTTTCTTGTTGATGATCGTGTCGATACCGATCGACTCGGCAAGGTTGATGTAATTGAGGTTCTCGACCTCGGCGATCACCTTCTTCACGCCCATACGTTTGGCCAGCATCGCCGCGAGGATATTCGTCTCGCTTCGACCCGTCACCGCAACGAAGGCATCCATATTGGCCAGACCCTCCTCGAGCATGGCATCCGTATTACGACCGTCTTCGTTGATAATAAGCGTCTTATCGAGCATCTCGGCCAGTCGGTAGGCCTTGTCGGCGTGGTAATCGATCAATTTCACATTGACCTCGTCCTGCAACTCCATGGCGATGCGGATACCGATACGCGAACCGCCCAGAATCATCAGGTTGTTGATTTCGATATTTTTCTGACCCGAATACTCCATCACCTCGCGGACGGCATCGTGACGCGCAATGACGTAGATGATGTCGTCCTCCATGAATCGTTCGGAGCTCTTGGGGATAATCGTTTCGCCACCGCGCGTGATGGCCACGGTACGGTAGCTGAGCTGGTTGAGTTTCTCGTCGAAGCCCGACAGCGGACGACCGATCAGGGTCGAGTTGGGTTCCAGTCGGAAAACGACCAGCGAGAGTTTACCGCTCGAGAAATCGACATATTCCGTCGTGGAGGTGTGTCCCAGCAGGTTGATCACCTCGCGGGCGGCCACCTTTTCGGGGTAGAACAGGTAGTCGATACCCATCTCGATGAACATCTCCTTGTTGTTGGGTTCGAGGTATTCGTTGTTGTCGATACGGGCGATGGATTTCTTGGCGCCCAGTTTCTTGGCCATCATGGCGGCCACAATGTTGTCGTTTTCCTCGTGATTGACGGCGATAAACAGATCACACTTGCGCACCTGCGCCTTACGCAACACCTCGAAGGTCGTGGAATCACCCTCAAAAGCAATAACATCGGCAAGGCTGCCCACCTCGGCCAAAAGTTTGGGATCGGCATCAATGATGGTAATTTCATGGCCGTTACCACTCAGCATTCGCGCCAAATGGCTGCCCATTTCACCGGCTCCCGCAACAACGATTTTCATGTTCAGATCTTAGTTACTCTACAAATATACAATAGGATAAGTGCCAAACACCGGATCCCGAATCGGCCGACTGCCGTTGGGATGGATCCGCGTTTTTGCATATTAGCATACAAATATATAAATTTGCAGGCGAAAGCCAAAATTTAAAATCGCTAAAAACATCAATCGAATATGCCCAGTTGGTTAATCGTCATCCTGTGTGCCATCGGTTTCGTCGGCTTCTTCGTCATCGGAATGTCGCTGACGCTGATGATCAAAGGTCACAACATCGACTCCGAAATCTCGACAAACAAAGACATGCAGCGTTTGGGAATCAAATGCGCCGTACACGAAACGCGCGAGGCGGACGGTACGTCGGTCTGCTCGACCACCCACACCACCTCCGGCTGCCACGGCAACTGCTCGGCCTGCGACATCGAATTGGACGAGAAAAAAATCAAGGCCATCGAACGCGCCCGTGCCCGTCGTGCCGCCCAGGCCGCACACTCGGATGAGGACGACGAGGAATAAACCCCTCCCCCGAACACCCCCGAAACACACTCCCCAAGCCCATAGAACGGCTCGGGGATTTATTTTTTTGCAATATTTTAATAAATTTATTAAATAATTGTGGTTATCCCGAAAAATTAGTTACTTTTGCGGATCAAACTCAAGGATTCTGTATTGAAATGGAAAGTTGGTTACAGTCTCTGTTCGTAGAGCATTCGGATCTTCAGGCCATTATCGTGGTTTCGCTCATTTCGTTTGTGGGCATTCTTTTGGGCAAGGTCCGCTTTTTCGGCATCTCGCTCGGCACGGCCTTCATCTTCTTCGTCGGCATCATCGCCGGACACTTCGGATTGTCGATCGACCACAACATGCTGGTTTACATCGAGAGTTTCGGCCTTGCGCTCTTCGTCTTTGCGCTGGGTTTGCAGGTCGGCCCCGGTTTCTTCAGCTCGCTGCGTTCGGACGGTATCCGTCTGGTGACGCCCGCCATCATGGTGCTCATCGTCGGCACGGTCATGGCCATCGGCATGAGCTACCTGTTCAACATCTCGATTGCCGACATGTCGGGTATCCTCTGCGGTGCCACCACCAACACCCCCGCCCTGGGTGCCGCCCAGCAGACCCTCGTGCAGATGGGACAGGATGCCAGCGGTGCGGCTTTGAGTTGTGCACTGACCTACCCGTTGGGTGTCATCGGTGTGATCCTCGCCATCATCTTCTTAAGAAAACTCTTCGTAAAGCCGTCGGATCTTTCGGGTCCCGACACCGAGCATAAGAAAAACGTCTACATCGCTTCGTTCCGCGCCACGAACCCCGGTATTTTCGGCAAGAGCGTGCAGGAAGCCGCCGAGCAGAGCCACCTGCACTTCGTCATTTCGCGTATCTGGCGCAACGGTCATGTGTCGATTCCGACGTCCGACAAACTCATCGAGAAGGACGATATCGTGTTGGTGATCACCACCCCGCGCGATGTGAAGAGTCTGAAGATAATCTTCGGAGAACAGGAGAAAAAAGACTGGAACAACAAAGATATCGACTGGAACGAGGTTGATGCACGTCTCATTTCGCAGCGCATCCTCGTGACCCGTCCCGACATCAACGGCAAACGCCTCTCGTCGCTCCACCTGCGCAACACCTACGGCATCAACATCAGCCGCGTGTATCGTTCGGGAGTGCAGCTGCTCGCCACGCCCGATCTGCGTCTTCAGGTCGGTGACCGACTGACGGTCGTCGGCGAGGAGGAGGCCATCCACCGCGTGGAGAAGATCCTGGGTAATGCCGTCAAGAGCCTTGACGAACCGAACCTGGCAACCGTATTCATCGGTCTGACGGTCGGTCTGATCTTCGGTAGCATTCCGCTGACCATTCCCGGTATGGTTTCGTCCGTGAAACTCGGTCTGGCAGGTGGTCCGATCCTGATCGGTATTCTGATCGGCACGTTCGGCCCGCGTCTGCACATGATCACCTACACGACGCAGAGCGCCAACCTCATGATGCGTGCCATGGGTCTTTCGATCTACCTGGCGTGTCTGGGTCTGGATTCGGGTAAGGATCTCCTTTCGACCATCATGCGTCCCGAAGGCCTCCTGTGGCTCGGTTCGGGTTTCATCCTGACGTTCGTTCCCGTGGTGATCGTTTCGTGGTTGGCGCTGCGCTGGTTCCGTCTGGACTTCGGTACCGTGACGGGTCTTGCGTGCGGCAGTATGGCAAACCCCATGGCACTGAACTACGCCAACGACACCATCGAGGGTGATAACCCCTCGGTATCCTACGCCACGGTTTACCCGATCTGCATGTTTCTGCGTGTGATCATCATCCAGATTGTACTGATGATCTTCATCTAAAGCAATACAACCCCTAAAAATCCCGTTCTGAAATTGTTTTCGGAACGGGATTTTTTGTGTTTTCGGAAATAATACCCCGAAATTCACATTCTTTCACTATTTTTGCAGGAGGAATCCTTAAAAGGATTCCACAAAACACTTAAATACCATGAGACAGGAAACCATTTCAAAAGATAGCCCTTTGTACCGCGAGGCCGCCGAAGCCGTGCGCATCCTCAAGGAGGGTGGTATCATCCTCTACCCCACCGACACGGTTTGGGGACTGGGTTGCGATGCTACAAACCAGGAAGCCGTCGACAAGATCTACAAACTCAAACGCAGCGAGAACAAGAAATCGATGCTTGTACTCTGCTCGTCGGCCGATATGGTCGTACGCTACGTGAACCGTGCTCCGGGCATTGCGTTCGATGTGATGAGTATGGCGACCACCCCCACAACCTTCATCCTGCCGGGTGCCGTCGGCGTTGCGCCCAACCTCATCCCCGAGGAGGAGACGCTCGGTGTGCGCGTTCCCGACCACGAATTTTGTCAGGAGATGCTGCGTCAGTTGCGTCGTCCCATCGTATCGACCTCGGCCAATATTTCGGGTGAAGCGACGCCCGTGGGACTGAACGATGTGGCTCGCGAGATTGTGGACGGTGCGGACTATGTGGTCAATCCCCGTTTTGAAGGCAAACCCACGCGCAAGGCCTCTTCGATCATCGCGTTCGGTGAGGGTGGCGAAGTGAAAATCATCCGATAAAACCATGGCACGAACCATCGTAACACCCATTCAGAAGCGTTTTTCGGACATCGACCTGTTCCTCCACGTGAACAACGTCGCCCAGCAGATGTATTTCGATGTGGGCAAGACCGACTACTTCGCCCAGGTCATGAGCGACGAGTGTCTGACAGGCGATCTGCGTGTGGTGAACGTCTCGACCCGAAGCGACTACATGTCACAGATCCGTTTTACGGACGAGGTACGCTGCACGACCACCTGCGAGAAGGTCGGTAACAAAAGCATGACCCTCCATCAGCAGTTGTGGGTCGGTGACCGCCTGTGCAGCGACAGCCACACGGTTATGGCCATGTTTGATTTCGTCCAGCAGAAGAGCGTTCCGATGCCCGACAAGTGGCGGGAACGATTTCTGGCAGAATAAAAAAAGAGGTCTTCGGAATTTCGAAGACCTCTTTTTTTTGTTACTTGGAATACCCCACGGGGTTATTCATGATGGGTCGTTGCGTAGGTTTGAGTTTGAGCACCTCGCCGAGTTTCTCACGATTCATATTCACGCGCGGCACGGTATTCAATCCGACCGCAGCGCAGAACAGGTTGATGTTCTCGGAGATGACACCCGCATCAATCGCACTCAACATCAGCGTCTCCTCCGTCACCTTACCCCATTTCGACAGGTCGGCCACCATCACGATGCTGACGGGTGCCGTCTTGACAAAAGCCTGCGTGGCGGCTACGGCTGCGCGGTGATCGCCTTCGGCAACCAGCACCAGCAAGTGGTTCTTGGCATCGTAGCGATAAGCGCCCTTGTCCATCACCACATAAAGATCGATGTCCTGCTTGTTCATGGCCGAAGGTGCCGTGCGTCGCCCGTCGGAACGGCTCACGCCGTTGGCTGCCCACAGCAGATCCGACAAATCCTCGTCGCTGAGCGCCTTTGCAGAAAATTCGCGCACCGAATGACGGATCGCCAGCGCTTCCATGACCGAAATGCCGCGATCCTCGGACGGATGTTGCAGTTTTACGACCTTTTGAGCCTGAAGACCCGCAAAAGGCATCAGTACCATCATCAGTAAAATCAGATGTCTCATAATTTTTCTTTTTAAAATTGTTTCACATAAGCCGCGGCCAGTTGCGCCATGGCCTTCTCAAGCACACTCCGCGGGGTGGCGATATTCAGACGCATAAAGCCGATGCCCTCCCGACCGAAGCTCTCGCCGTCGTTCAAAGCCAGTCCCGCCCCTTCGACAAAGAATCGGTTCAACTCCTTTTGGTCGAGGTGCAGTTCGCGGCAGTCCAACCACATCAAAAACGATGCCTCGGGACGCACGGCGCGGATTTTGGGCGTGTGCTCCTTTAAGAACGAATCCACGTAGTCAATATTGCCCGCGATGTATTTTAAACACTGTCCGAGCCACTCCTCGCCGTTGTTGTAGGCAGCTGCCACGCAATCGAACGCGAAAACATGTCCCATATTCAGTTCGCCCGCCGCGAGGTACTCCTCAAAGCGGGTGCGCAATTCGCGGTTGAAGATGATGGCGTGCGAAGCCACCACGCCCGGCATGTTGAAGGTCTTACTCGGTGCCATAAAGGTCACCGAATTGAGGCGTGCCCGCTCCGATACCGTCGCGAAGGGGACATGCTCGTGGGGCGGGAGCGTCAGATCGGCGTGAATCTCGTCCGAGAGCACCAGCACATGGTGTTCCGCGCAAAGATCGGCCAGGGTTTCGAGTTCCTCGCGCGACCACACCACACCGCCCGGGTTGTGGGGATTGCACAGGATCAAAAGGCGTGCACCCTCCAACTTTTCCCCGAGCAGCTCGAGGTTCATCCGATAGCTCCCCTTCTCGTAGATCATCGGACAGGTGACGATCTCGCGGTGGTTACGCGTATTGAGCCAGAAGAACGGCGGATAGACGGGCGGCATGATGACGACCTTATCCCCCACTTCCGAGAAGCAGTTGATCGCCATACCCAATCCCGCCACGATGCCCGAGACGAAATTCAGATCCTCACGCTTGACGTTCATCTTATAACGGCGGTTCACCCAGCGCTCCACGGCTTCGTAATATTCGTCCGACTTGGCCGTATAGCCCAGGACAGGGTGTTCGCAACGCTTACGCACGGCATCCAACACAAACGGCGGCGTGGCAAAATCCATGTCGGCCACCCACAGGGGGATCAGATCGGTACGTCCCCAGATATCCTTCATGCCGTCGATCTTGATCGCATGGGTCGATCGACGGTCAATCACTTCATCGAAATTGTAGGTCATATCCTTAAAATTTTTGTTTTTAAAGGTAGAAAAAATTCTTGAAACGGCGCACGCTCCGATGCGGATTTTCAACCGAAAAAGCGTACCTTTGACCTGTAAACTCCTTCCGATATGCAATCCGAATCGAACAAAGAACTTGAATTGGCATGGGAATACGTCACCCGAACCTCCATGAACATCTTCCTCACGGGAAAGGCGGGAACGGGTAAGACGACTTTCCTGAAGCGCGTCGTCAACGAGTGCCCCAAGCGTAAAATCGTCCTCGCACCGACGGGTGTCGCGGCCATCAACGCAGGCGGCATGACCCTTCATTCGTTCTTTCAGTTGCCGTTCGGGTTGTTCCTGCCCGAATTCGAACACGTGCAGGCACACGACAAGGAGGGGCGTTACAAATTCCACCGCAAAAAACTCAAACTGATCCGTTCGATCGATCTGATGATCATCGACGAGGTGAGTATGTTGCGTGCCGACATCGTGGACGAACTCGATGCGCTGCTGCGCCGTCTACGCCATTCGGAGAAGCCGTTTGGCGGGGTGCAGGTGTTGATGATCGGCGATGTGCAGCAGCTCTCGCCCGTCGTGCGCGACGAGGAGTGGCAGATGATGAGCCGCTACTACGAATCGCCCTACTTTTTCGATGCCAAGGTGTTGCACAACAACGCCTACCGCCTCGTGGAGTTGGATCGGATCTACCGTCAGAGCGATTCGGAATTTATCGGCATCCTGGCGGCCGTGCGCGAGAACCGCATGACGCCGTCCCTTCTGGCCAAACTGAATGCCCGTTACATTCCCGATTACGAAGCGCCCGAAGGTTGCATCACGCTCTGCACGCACAACTTCTCGGCACGCGAGATCAACGAGCGCAAACTCGCCGAGCTGAAGTCGCCCGAATATTCGTTCCAAGCCACCATCGAGGGTAATTTTCCCGAAAGCATGTATCCGCAGGATGAGACGCTGATCCTCAAGCGCGGGGCACAGGTCATGTTCACCAAGAACGACCCCAATCCCGAGAAACGCTACGTAAACGGCACGCTGGGCAAAGTTTCCGACATCGGGTCGAACTACATCAAGGTGCGTTTGGAGGATGGCGAGGAGGTCGAGGTCGAACCCCTGCCGTGGGAGAACCTCAAATACGACATCAACGAGGAGACCAAGGAGATCGTTTCGGCGATCGACGGACTTTTCACGCAATACCCCTTGAAAACCGCTTGGGCGATCACCATTCACAAAAGTCAGGGTCTGACCTTCGACCACGCGGTGATTGATGCTGGGCGCTCGTTCTCGCACGGGCAGGTTTATGTCGCATTGAGCCGTTGCCGCACACTGGAGGGCATCGTCCTCAAGCAGAAGATCTCCGACCGTTCGATCATCGACGACCGAAGGGTCGATCTTTATGCCGATTACGTGTCGCAATCGCTCCCCTCGGAGGAAATTTTGCGCAACGACCGACGCGCCTACTTCCGCGAGGTGATCAAGGATTTGTTTGATTTCGGTACGCTCGAGAAATACTACTTCGCCTACCTTAAATTCGTACGGTTCACCTTCCCGGGGTTATTTCCCAATGCGTTGTCGCTGTGGAAGGCGGCCGAAGCCCCGTTCCGCAATGAGTTGGCGGAGGTCGGACACCGATTTACGGCATCGCTGGATCGGATCGTGCAGGACGATTACCTCACCTCGGAATACCTTCAGGAGCGCGTGTGCAAAGCCTCAAACTACTTCCTCTCGAAGGCCGAAGATGTGTTGTTGCCTCTTGTGAAGATTGCCGAATCGGTCGATTTCGATGACAAGAACAAAAAGAAAATCAACCGCCAATATTTCTCGAACTTTTCGGAGACGCTATTTCTGAAGCTTTTCCTGTGGAATCACACCCTCAAGGGATTCGATCTGGACAAACACCTCGTGGAGCGCTCCATACTCTCGGCCGAGATTCCCGAAGCGACACCCTCACGCCTTATCACCTTATTCAACAAGGCGATCGGCCGTCCCGGAGTTGCCTTCTCGGTGCTGTCGAAAGAGACGCCCCAGGTCGCAGAAGCGCAAGAGCAGGAGGAGGTAACCAACCACGATCTGTTTGCACTTTTGAGGGAGTGGCGCAAGGACAAAGCCGAGGAGACGGAACTTCCCGCCTACTGCATCATGCATCAAAAGACGATGATCTCTATTGCGAACACCGTCCCCACGACCCCCAGCGAGCTGCTTGCGATCAAGGGCGTCGGCAAGGCCTTCATCTCCAAATACGGCGACGAGATTTTGGCGCTGATCAAAGGGGAGCAGGAGTTATTCTAAATAAAAAAGGAGCCGCAAACAAATTCGCGACTCCTTTTTATATATAATATAAGTCCCTTACTACTCCTTGACGGGTTCTACGGTATACCCTTCCGTTTTGAGCAGCTGCAAAAGACCTCGTTCACCCGTCAGGTGGGCGCAACCCACGGCAAAGAGGATCGAGCGGTCGCGCATCATCTCGGGCATTACCTTTGCCCAATTGGCGTTACGATCGTAGATCAGCGCCGCCTCCTCTTCGGGACGCGAATCGCCTTCGTTATTCATCTTCTCCTCGATGACCGTCTGCAAGTTTTTCAAATCCTGCGACAGGTAAGCCTTATTCAGGCGCTCTATCTTTGCGATGTTCTCATCCAGATGGGTCGCCAGGTAATACAGCAATTCGGCCTGACGCTCCAGACTCTGCGAATCATACAACACGCCGATCTGGAAATCGACCGTCTCGAAACCGCGGACGGCCTTGCCCTTTTGTGCGGCCTCCTGCTGAATCCAACCGTCCAGTTGTTCCTGCGGATTGAAGCCTTCCAGCGAACGCAACGTAATCAACAGTGCCAACTGGGTATTCACCACCGCAGGTTTCATCGCATCGAACACCGCGAGATCCACACCCGCGAGTTTCTTGACGACCATCGCCACGCTGTCATATTGGGGTTTGGTCAGAACGGTTTTCAAGGTTTTGCCCGCAGGGAGCATCATCCCCTTTTGGAATTTCATCATATTTTCGGGTGACACCATATCGGCCATGACCACTTCGCCACACACCATATCCACCGCCTCCAAGGTTTGGCGGAATCCCGCAATTTTGTCTACAATCGAGAGCGGAGCAAGGTGATGGGTACCCACCACATAGGAGGGACGCGTCAGATCCTTTCCGGAGATCTTCCACAACAACTGGGCTTGTGCACCCACCGCGATGCAAAGGAGCATCAGCAAAAGCGTAATCTTTTTCATAAAGTTTTAATTTGGTTTTCGGGGAATAAAGGTAAAAAATCTTCCTCACAAACAAAAAACTTCGACTCAAAAAACCGAGTCGGAGCTTTTTATAAAGGTTGTCCCAATATTATTTGGTGTAGGAAATGCGATAGGTAATTTCATCGTTGCCCTTTTCGACACGGATCGAGCTGACGTAGCCCTCCTTATCCAATTCGTAAGTATAGAAGCAACGGTGATCCTTCGAAGAATCCTGACTGACGATCATCTCGGGCAGGTTGCGCGACGATTTGCCGCAGTAGCCGATCAAAAGAAACAGGTTCTCGGGATCGCCTGCCAGATTGGCAAAACCGCGGTTGTGGGCATAGCACAGCCAGTTCAGATCGAGGTTGGCCTTATTCAGCACATCGGAATAGTAAGCCTTGTCGGTGTGATCCGTACCGTTTGCACGGTAGGAGATCTCCGTCAGGTTATTGCCGCGCCAGGTCATGGTATTCTCCAGCGCATCGAATCCGTTGTCGGACTTGAGTTTATTGACCGAACTGCGGCTCAGGCGTCCCGCACGATCGTAGGTCAGCTCGAACTGACCCTCGCTACGGACATATTTGCCCTCGCCATCGAAGTCGAAATTGGTGTAATCACCCGACACGGCACGACCGAAATCATCCAACACCACCATCTTATGGCTCTTGTCGGGGAATTCGTGACCGTCGCGGTACTTCTTGATCTCGCAACGCGCCATGCTGCGACCGTGATTGATCTGAATGTCTGTCTTGTAGGTCAAAACGCAATCTTCGTCCTTACGATTCATCTCGCAGGCGATTGTCTCGGGGCGGTTCTCCTTGTCGTAGGTGAAATTGATCGTCACCTCACCCTCATAGGAGGTATCACCCGAAGCGATGATTCTCGAAATAAGTTTCGAAGCATGCACCGGACGGTTACCGCCGCCCGAATTGTCCGACCACACATTGTCGTCATCACCGCACGCGACAAAAGCTACGGCCGTGATGACCAGTAATAAGAATTTTCGCATATCGATTTTGTTTTAAGGATTTCTGCCTAAAGTTTAATGTCGTAGATCTGGATCACACCGACCAGTTTCTCGTTCTCGTCGGCCACGAGCAGCGAAGTGACCTTGTTCTTGGTCATCATCTTCTCGGCCTCGATCAGTTTCTTGTCGGGAGAAATGGTTTTGGGGTGCATCGACGCAATATCGGCGGCGCGGATGTTGAAGAAATCGGCCTTCAGACGCTCCATGGCACGGCGCACGTCACCATCGGTCACGATACCCTCGATGCGGTCGTCCTTGCAGATGACGATCAAACCCAGACCGCCCTTCGAAATGGTGTGGATCATCTCCGTGGCGCTGCAATCGGCCGACACGATCGGCAGATCGTGCGAACGCATCACGTTACCGACAGTCATCAGCAGACGACGGCCGAGACTGCCACCCGGATGCAGGCGGGCAAAGTCGAGGCTCGAGAAATGACGCTGCTGCATCAGAGCCACCGCCAGCGCATCGCCCATGGCGATCTGTGCCGTAGTCGAGGTCGTGGGGGCAAGGTGCAGGATGCAGGCCTCCTCCTTCACACCGACACACAGGTGCACGTCGGAGTTCTTTGCCAGGGTCGATTCCGCCTTACCCGTCATCGAGATCAGCGGGTTGCCGTTCGAGTGAATGAAGGGAACGATCTTGAGGATTTCGTCCGTCTCGCCCGAATACGACAGGGCGAGGATGACATCATCCTTGGAGATCATACCCAGATCGCCGTGGAAAGCCTCACCCGGATGCAGGAAAAAACTCGGCGTACCGGTAGAAGCCAGCGTGGCGGCAATCTTACGGCCGATCAGACCCGATTTACCCATACCCGTCACCACACATTTGCCGTGGCACTCGAGGATGATCTTCACTGCCTCGACAAATTCCGAACCCAGCGTTTCGGCAATATCGCCCAGCGCCTCCATTTCGGTACGGAAGGTTTTGCGGGCAAGATCCAATATCTCTTTTTCGTTAAATTCGCTCATTACAACAGAGTTTTTACAAGGTTCTCCAAATCATCTAACTGCAACATGTTGGGGCCGTCGCTCTTGGCGTTGTCGGGATCGGGATGCACCTCAAAGAAGAATCCGTTGGCGCCGAACGCTTTGGCGGCGTGTGCCATGGCGGGAACAAATTCGCGGTTGCCGCCCGTCTTGCCGCCTGCGGCACCGGGACGCTGCACCGAGTGCGTGCAGTCCATAACGACCGTCGGGGCGATCTTCAACATATCGGGAATATTGCGGAAATCGACCACAAGATTGTTGTAGCCGAACATGCTTCCGCGTTCGGTGAGCCAGATTTCGCGGGCTCCCGACTCGGCGGCTTTCTGGTAGGGGTAGAGCATATCCTCTCCCGACAGGAACTGCGCCTTCTTGATGTTCACGATCTTGCCCGTCTTGGCGGCAGCGACCAGAAGGTCGGTCTGACGGCACAGGAATGCGGGGATCTGAATCACATCGACCACCTCGCCGACGGGTGCGGCCTGCCAGGCCTCGTGGATGTCGGTGAGCAGTTTCAAGCCCCACTTCGAACGTACGTCCGAAAGCATCTGGAGTCCCTTCTCGAGACCCGGACCGCGGAACGAACGGATCGAAGTACGATTGGCCTTATCGAACGAAGCCTTGAAAATGATGTCTGTGCCCAGCGTGCGATTGATCGCAACGAGGCGTTCGGCTACGGTGTCCAACAACTCCGCAGACTCGATGACGCAAGGGCCGGCAATTAATTTTATCATGGTTTATCGGTTAAATTCGGGGTGATTTTTCAAAAATTCCTCGGCACGCGCCAAATCTTCGGGCGTGTCGATGCCGACCGTCTCGACGTGGCTCTCGGCAACGCCGATGCGGTAGCCGTTCTCCAGCCAGCGCAACTGTTCGAGCGATTCGGCCTTCTCCAGAGACGATTGCGACAGAGCGGTCACCTTGCCGAGCACCTCGGTACGGAAGGCGTAAAGGCCGATGTGCTTGTAGTAGGTGTGGGTCTTGAGCCACTCCTCACGCTCCTTTCCGCGCAGGTACGGGATCACCGAACGCGAGAAATAGAGGGCGCGGTGCTGGTTATCAAGCACCACCTTCGGGCTGTTGGGGTTTTCCAGAACCGAATAGTCGTCGGTGGATTTGAACGGGTGAACGAGCGTGGCAATATCGACCGAAGGATCTTCAAAGCAGGCTTTCAAGGCTTCGAGCTGACTGCGTTGCACGAAGGGTTCGTCGCCCTGCACGTTGATCACCACGTCGAACTTGCCGCCCTGTTTGCAGTAAGCCTCCCAGCAACGATCCGTACCGCTGCGGTGTTCGGTCGATGTCATCTCGACCTTGCCGCCGAAGGCTTTGACGGCATCGTATATGAGTTGGTTGTCGGTAGCCACAACCGCATCGTCCAAAACGGAAACAACCTGCTCGTAGACGCGCTGGATGACGGGCTTGCCGCCCAGAATGGCCAGCGGTTTGGCAGGGAAGCGCGTCGAAGCGTAACGCGCGGGGATAATCGCAATAAATTTCATGGTTGAAAGAATTACGTCGTTATTTAAGCATCGAAGGCCCGACGCACGGCGTCGGGCCTTTACGATGGGTTATTTTTTCAAAGCCAGTTCCAGCACATCTTCGTTGGTGCGCACGTAGTGGAACTTCAATCCGGCGATGTAGTCCGCCTTGATCTCGGAGATGTCCTTGCGGTTCTCCTCCGAAAGGATCAGATCGGTGATTCCCGCACGCTTGGCGGCGAGGATCTTCTCACGCACTCCGCCCACGGGCATCACGCGTCCGCGCAGGGTCGTCTCACCCGTCATGGCGATGCGATCCTGAACCTTGCGTCCCGTGAAGGTCGATACGATCGAAGTCACCAGCGTGATACCGGCCGAGGGGCCGTCCTTGGGAATTGCACCCTCCGGCACGTGGATGTTCAGGTCGTGTTTCTCGAACATCTCGGGTTTGATGCCGAGTTCCTTGTGGTGGGACTTGACCCATTCGAAGGCGATCGTGGCCGACTCCTTCATCACGTTACCCAGGTTACCCGTCAGGCTCAAGCCGCCTTTACCGGGTGTAAGGCACGATTCGATGTAGAGGATGTCGCCGCCGACCTCCGTCCAGGCAAGACCCGTCACCACACCCGTCATGCCGCCGACCTCGTACTGCTCGTCCAGGAATTTGGGCATGCCGAGTACCTTCTCGACCTGTGCGGGCGTCACCTCGGGCGTATACTCCTCCTCGAAGGCGATCTGCTTGGCACGGTTACGCGAAATCTTCGCCAGGTTCTTGTCCAGAAGGCGGACACCCGCCTCACGCGTATAACCCCAAATGATCTTCTCGACGGCTTCGTTGGTGAAGGTCATCTGATCGTCCTTGATGCCGTGTGCCTCGCGCTGTTTCGGGACGAGGTGTTTCTGGGCAATTTGTATCTTCTCCTCCAACAGGTAACCCGGGATGTTGATCATCTCCATACGGTCGCGCAACGCCGGAGCAATATTGCCGATGTTGTTGGCCGTGGCGATGAAGAGCACCTTCGACAGGTCGTACTCCATGTCGATGTAGTTATCGTGGAAGGTGGTGTTCTGTTCGGGATCGAGCACCTCCAAAAGGGCACTCGACGGATCGCCGTGGGTCGAAACGGTCACCTTATCGACCTCATCGAGGATGATGACGGGGTTCGACGAACCGCAACGGCGAATGGTCTGGATGATACGACCCGGCATGGCACCGATGTAGGTACGGCGGTGTCCGCGGATCTCCGACTCGTCGTGCAGACCGCCCAACGAGATACGGCCGAACTTACGACCCAGAGCCGCCGCTACCGACTTGCCGAGCGATGTCTTACCGACACCCGGAGGGCCATACAAGCACAGGATCGGGCTTTTGAGGTCGCCCTTCAGTTTGATGACGGCCAAATGCTCCAGAATACGCTCCTTGACCTCCTCCAATCCGAAGTGGTCGTGGTCGAGTTGTTCGCGGGCGCATTTCAGGTCGAGGTTATCCTCCGTGACATCGTTCCACGGCAACTCCAGAAGCAGTTGCAGGTAGGTCATCTGCACCGAATACTCCGCCACGGCGGGATTCAGGCGCTCGACCTTCTGAAGTTCCTTCTCGAAGGTTTCGCCCACCTCTTTCGGCCAGTTTTTCTTGGCGGCCTGTTCGCGCATCTTCTCGATGTCGTCGTCGGCACCCTCGCCCAGCTCGTCCTGGATGGTGCGCATCTGCTGTTGCAGGTAGTAATCGCGCTGCTGTTTGTCGATCTCCTGCTTGACCTTCTCCTGCAACTCGTTCTTGAGTTCGACGAGCTGCTGTTCGCGGATCAGGATCTCGAGCAGTTTACGCGAACGTGCCAGAAGGCCGGGAGCCTCCAGAAGGGTCTGACGATCCTCGTCCGAGAGCTCGAGGTTCGAGCACACGAAGTTGATCATGCCGCGGTTCGAGTCGATGTTCTTGACGGCAAAAGCTGCCTCCTTGGGAATCGACGGCGAATCGTTGATGATGCTCAATGCCACGTCGCGGATCGAGTCGATCAGAGCCTCGAATTCGACGTTATTGTTTTCGGGGTTCGAGTCGCGCAGTGCCGTGACCTTTGCCGTAAAGAACGGTTCGGTCGAAACATACTCCTCAACCTCGATTTTCTCCAGTCCGTTCAGGATGACCGTGAGGTTGCCGTTGGGCATCTCCAGGATCTTGATGATGCGTGCGGCCGTACCCACCTTGTACATGTCTTCGGGCGTCGGATCCTCCACCTCGCTCTCACGCTGGAGTACCGCACCCAGGATTCCGCCCTTCTGATTCACGTCGCGCACCAGATTGATGCTCTTGTCGCGGCCGACCGTGATCGGGGTGATCGCGCCGGGGAACAAAACCGACGAACGCAGGGTGAGGATGGGTATGATTTCGGGAATATCGACGTGCTCCACCACTTCGTCACCTCCCGTGACGATGGGAATCACACGATGCTTGCCATCAAGCAAATCGGGCAACATATTCACGTCATCGACTTTGATGGTTTCAATTTTTTCTTTCTTGCTCATAACAAATTTATTCGTAATGCTGCAAAAATCAACGCAGCTGGCAGACTCCGAAAACCGTTCGGGAAAGGGACTCAACCCCCGTTTTCACCGACAAAAAAGACATTTTACGGCATAAAAAAGCCGTGGTTTCCGTCGTCCGTTATTTCGAATTGTAAATATACACTATTATTAATTAACCGCAAAGATAACTAAATTTCGTTTAATTTATTTTATCTTTAGCAGAATGTTCATAACTTTGTGGCTCAAAAATTTGTTTCGAACAAAAAGTTTAAAGCTAACAGATATGCAAATAGCGGATAAATACTCTCCCCGACAGATCGAGACCAAGTGGTACGACTATTGGATCAATCATCGGATTTTCCATTCGGAACCCGACCAACGCGAAGCCTACACCATCGTCATCCCGCCCCCCAATGTGACGGGTATGCTGCATATGGGTCACATGCTCAACAACACGCTTCAGGATGTGTTGGTGCGCCGTGCCCGCATGATGGGCAAGAACGCCTGCTGGGTACCGGGTATGGACCACGCCTCGATCGCAACCGAAGCGAAGGTCGTGGCAATGCTCCAGAAGAAAGGCATCGAGAAATCATCGCTCACGCGCGAGGAGTTCCTCAAGTACGCTTGGGAATGGAAGGAGCAGTACGGCGGTGTCATTCTCAAGCAGTTGCGCCAGCTGGGTGCTTCGTGCGACTGGGAGCGTACGTGCTTCACGATGGACGACATCCGCACCGAAGGCGTCATCAAGGTTTTCTGCGACCTCTACGAGAAGGGCAAGATCTATCGCGGTGTACGTATGGTCAATTGGGACCCCGCCGCCAAGACGGCTCTGTCGGACGAGGAGGTGATCTTCAAGGAGTCGCACGGCAAGCTCTACTACCTGCGCTATAAGCTGGAGGGCACGGATCGCTATCTGATCGTGGCCACGACCCGTCCCGAGACCATTCTGGGCGACTCGGCGCTGTGCGTCAATCCCAACGACGAGCGTTACAAGGATCTGCCGAAAGATGCCCGCGTAATCGTTCCTCTGGTGGGTCGTTCGATTCCCGTCATCCGTGACGAGTATGTCGATATCGAGTTCGGTACGGGTGCCCTGAAAGTCACCCCCGCACACGACGTGAACGACTACATGCTGGGCGAGAAATACAACCTCGAGACCATCGACATCTTCAACAACGACGGTACGATCAACGACAAGGTCGGCATGTATGCCGGCGAGGATCGTTTCGACGTGCGCCGCAAGATCGAGAAGGATCTGACGGATGCAGGCCTGATGGAGAAGGTCGAGGACTACACCAACAACGTGGGTTACTCGGAGCGTACGGGCGTTGCCATCGAGCCGAAACTCTCGATGCAGTGGTTCCTGTCGATGGACGATCTGGCAAAACCCGCCACGCGTGCCGTCATGGAGGATGAGATCCGTTTCGTGCCCGAAAAATACAAAAACACCTATCGCCACTGGATGGAGAACATCAAGGACTGGTGTATCTCGCGTCAGTTGTGGTGGGGTCAGCGCATCCCGGCCTACTATCTGCCCAAAGGCGGCTATGTCGTAGCACCGACCGCCGAGGAGGCTCTGACAAAGGCACGCGCAAAGACAGGCGACGATTCGCTCCAGATGAGCGATCTGCGTCAGGACGACGACGTACTCGACACGTGGTTCTCGTCGTGGTTGTGGCCGATTTCGGTATTCGACGGAATCCGCAACCCCCACAACAAAGAGATCGACTACTACTACCCCACCAACGATCTGGTGACGGGTCCCGATATTATTTTCTTCTGGGTGGCACGTATGATCATGGCCGGTTACGAATACCGCCACGAGAAGCCCTTCAAGAACGTATACTTCACGGGTATCGTCCGCGACAAAATCGGCCGCAAGATGTCCAAGCAGCTGGGCAACTCGCCCGACCCGCTGGATCTGATCGCCGAATACGGTGCCGACGGTATGCGTATGGCGATGCTGATGTCGTCGTCGGCAGGTAACGACGTGATGTTCGACGAGGCACTCTGCGAGCAGGGTCGTAACTTCGGCAACAAGATCTGGAACGCCTACCGTTTGTTGAACGGCTGGTCGGTCGATGCCTCGCTGGCACAGAGCGAAAACAACCGTCTGTCGGTCGAGTGGTTCGAGCAGCGTTTCTCGAAGGCTCTGCGCGACATCGAATCGGATTTCGCTTCGTACCGCATTTCGGAGGCCGCCATGAGCGCCTACAAACTCTTCTGGGACGATTTCAGCGGCATGTACCTCGAAATGGTAAAACCCGCCTACGGTCAGCCCATCGACGGCAAGACGATGGAGGCAACCCGCGCGTTCTTCGATCAGATGATGCGTCTTTTGCATCCGTTCATGCCGTTCGTCACCGAGGAGATCTGGCAGGATCTCGAACCCCGCAAGGAGGGCGAATCGATCTGCGTGGCACAAATGCCCCGTCCCGTCGAGGAAAAGGCTTCGGTACTTACGCGTTTCGAGCTGGCTGCCGAGATCATCTCGAAGGTGCGTAACGTGCGCAACCAGAAAAACCTACCGCAGAAGGAGGCCTTGACCCTGAAAGTCATCGAGGACGAGAACTACCCCAAGGAGTATGCTCCCGTCATCATGAAGATGGCCAACCTCAAGTCGATCGAGCTCGTTTCGGAGAAGGATGCCACCGACTCGGCATTCATCGTCAAGACGACGCAGTACTTCGTGCCGATGGCCGGAATGATCGACATGGAGGCCGAAAAGGAGCGTCTGCAAAAGGATCTCGCCTATCAGGAGGGCTTCCTGCAGAGCGTCATGAAGAAACTCTCGAACGAGCGTTTCGTAAATTCGGCTCCCGAGAAGGTCGTTGCCAACGAGCGTGCCAAGCAGGCTGATGCCGAGGCCAAGATTGCCGCCATCAAGGAGCAACTGGCCGCATTGAACTAATTTGAAACTTACGATCATCCCATCCGAACGGCCACGAGTCGCGTCGGGTGGGATGTTTTTTATCAAACGACACCCCAAATGCCGCAAATCACCATCTATACCGACGGATCTTCGCGCGGAAACCCCGGGCCGGGAGGCTACGGCATCGTCCTTTTGTCGGGACAATACCGCAAGGAGCTTTCGGCGGGTTACCGACTGACGACCAACAACCGCATGGAGCTTCTGGGCGTATGCGTCGCGCTGGAGCAGCTCCGTTTCGAGGGATCCGACGTGACGATCTACTCTGATTCGAAATACGTCATCGACGCGGTGACCAAAGGCTGGGTTTTCAGTTGGGTCAAAAAACGCTTTGAGGGGAAGAAAAACGCCGACCTGTGGAAGCGTTTTTTGAGGATCTATCCGCGCCACCACGTGAAGTTCGTGTGGGTCAAGGGACATGCCGACACGGTGGAGAACAACCGTTGCGACGAATTGGCCGTGGCGGCCGCCTGCAACACCGCCGCCCTTCAGGAGGACACGGGCTATCAACCCGAGTAAGTCCGACTTTCCGTCCTGCAAGGCGTTCCTTTTGGGAAGAAGGATCGTCACAAAGTCGTTTTTTTGCATCAATTCACCCCAAAACCCACAAAAGAACCCCCGAAAATGCGACTCGGCAATCGAGAATTTTATTTTTTCGCATTAAATACCTATCTTTGACGCAATTATTTGGTATAAAATAACCCTATCCGAATGTTTAAGACCTACATGCGGCTTATCGGCTTCGCCCGTCCCGTAAAAAAATACGCCATCCCGTACTTTTTCTACTCGCTGTTCTATGCGTTGTTCAATTCGCTGACATTCGTGCTGATCATCCCGATCCTCAACACGATGTTCGACACGGCCGCACCCATGAATATCCCCGACAAGATGCCTGCGCTGGAGTTCAACCAGGAGTCGTTGGCCAATATGTTCTATTACACCTATTCGGTGGTATTCACCCCCTACTACGACCGCAGCAAGGTGCTTTTGCTGTTGGCCGTCATCACCATCATCATCAGTTTTTTGAGCAACCTCTTCCGTTACCTCGGTGCATGGACGATGGAAAACATGCGTACACGCACCCTGCAACGTATGCGTGACGAGATGTTCGCCCACGTGACGGACATGCACGCGGGTTACTTCAGCGACCAGCAGAAGGGTGACATCATCTCGAAAATCACGTCCGACGTAAACGTCGTGCAGTTCTGCATCACCAACACGCTTCAGGTGGCATTCCGCGAGCCGTTCCTCATCATCGGCTACTTGTCGATGATGATCATCATCTCGTGGGAGCTTGCCCTGTTCTCGGCCTTGTTCCTGCCGATCGTGGCGCTTCTGATCGGTTCGATCGTCAAGCGTCTGCGTCATCCGGCACGCACCAGCCAGAAACGCCTCGGTGAGATGGTTTCGACACTCGACGAGTCGCTGTCGGGCATCAAGGTGATCAAGAGCTACAACGCCACGGGATACATCAAGCGCAAATTCTTCGACATCAACGCCGATTTCTCGCGTCTGACCCTCTCGATGGCACGCCGTCAGCAGCTGGCATCGCCCATGAGCGAATTTCTGGGTATTTCGGCCGTGGGTGTGATCCTCGTATTCGGCGGTACGCTCGTAGCCAGCGGCACGCTGGAGGCCGGAGGTTTCATCGCCTTTGTCGCCATCTTCTCGCAGATCACGCGTCCCGTCCGCACGTTCATCGACCAGTTCGCCAACATCAACCAGGGTATTGCCGCCGGAGAACGTATCTTCACGCTGATCGATGCCGAGAGCGAAATCCAGGACAAGCCCAATGCCGTCAAGATGAACGGTTTGAAGGATAAGATCGAGTTCCGCAACGTATGTTTCTCGTACGACGGACAACGTGAGGTTTTGAGCAACATTTCGCTCGAAATCAAACGCGGCGAAACGGTCGCTTTGGTCGGCCCCTCGGGAGGCGGTAAATCAACCTTGAGCGAGCTGATTCCCCGTTTCTACGACCCGACGAAGGGAGAGATTCTCATCGACGGCATTTCGCTGAAGGACTATGCCCGCGAGAGCGTCCGCGACCACATGAGCATCGTTTCGCAGGATACGATCCTGTTCAACGACAGCATCGAAAACAACATCGCCATGGGTAAGCAGGGTGCCACGCACGAGGAGATCGTGGCAGCCACCCGCATCGCCAATGCCGACAAGTTCATCGACGAGATGCCCGAGGGTTACGCCACAAACATCGGTGACCGCGGTGACAAGCTTTCGGGTGGTCAGCGCCAGCGACTTTCGATTGCCCGCGCCATTCTGAAGAACCCCGAAATCCTGATTCTCGACGAGGCCACTTCGGCACTCGACACCGAGAGCGAAAAGCTGGTTCAGGAAGCCTTGAACAACCTCCTGACGGGCGATCGTACGTCGATCGTCATTGCCCACCGTTTATCGACGATTTACAATGCCGACAAGATCGTGGTAATCGACCACGGCTGCATCGCCGAAGAGGGCACCCATCAGGAGCTGATGGCCAAGAACGGCATCTACGCCAAGTTGGTCGAAATGCAATCGTTCGACTAAACGTCAAGATTCGACCCCATACGGGCGGAAATCCTCACCGAAGAAAAGGATTTCCGCCCGTTTTTTTATTCCCCGCAGTCGGTTTTAGGCCGGAGGAAGGGTCGAAAAATTTGCAGTTTTTGCAAAATTTTTTGTATCTTTGCGTGTTTTAGGAAATTACGTTACACATCACAATATGAAATTCAACGAATACAAAGGCCTCGACTTGGCCGGTATCGCAGCCGACGTGCTGGAAAAGTGGGACAAGGACGACACGTTCCACAAGAGCATCACGACCCGTGAGGGTCACCCCTCATTCGTCTTCTTCGAGGGTCCCCCCTCGGCGAACGGACTTCCCGGTATTCACCACGTCATGGCACGTACCATCAAGGATGTAATCTGCCGTTACAAGACCCAGAGCGGTTTCCGCGTACACCGCAAGGCAGGTTGGGATACGCACGGACTTCCCGTGGAGCTGGGTGTCGAGAAGAAACTCGGCATCACCAAGGAAGATATCGGCAAGACGATCTCGATCGAAGAGTACAACCGCACCTGTCGCAAAGCCGTGATGGAGTTCACCGACATCTGGCAGGACATGACCCGCAAGATGGGTTACTGGGTCAATATGGACGACCCCTACATCACCTACGACAACAAATACATCGAGACGCTGTGGTGGCTTTTGAAGCAGCTCTACGACAAGGGTCTGCTCTATAAGGGTTACACCATCCAGCCCTACTCGCCTGCCGCAGGTACGGGACTTTCGACCCACGAGCTGAACCAGCCCGGATGTTACCGCGACGTGAAGGATACGACCTGCACGGCACAGTTCCGCATCATCCACAACGAGACGAGCGAGAAGTTGTTCCACAACGTCGAGGGAGAGCTTTACTTCCTGGCATGGACGACCACTCCGTGGACGTTGCCCTCGAACACCGCACTGGCCGTGGGTCCCAACATCGAATACGTAAAGATCAAATGTCATAACCCCTACACCGACATTCCCCAGACGATCATCATGGCCAAGGATCTTGTGCCGTCGTACTTCGGAAAGAAGATGGAGGGCAAGTTCGAACTCACGGACGAGCACTGGAAGGGTTCGGAGTTGGTCGACATCCGCTACGAGCAGCTCATGCCGTGGGTGAAGCCGATGGGCGACGCTTTCCGCGTGATCTCGGGCGACTATGTAACCACTTCGGACGGTACGGGTATTGTCCACATCGCCCCCACGTTCGGTGCCGATGATGACCGCGTCGCCAAGATCGCAGGCATCGCGCCGATGTTCATGGTCGATCGTGCCGGAAAGAACCAGCCGATGGTCGACAAGAAGGGTCGTTTCTTCCTCCTGGAGGATCTCGATCCCGAATTTGTGGCCAACAACGTCAATGTCGAAGCCTACGGAGAGTATGCAGGCCGCTACGTGAAGAATGCCTACGACCCCAAACTCACGGCCGACGACACCACGCTCGACATCGATCTTTCGGTTGCCCTGAAGGCCGAGAACAAGGTCTTCAAGATCGAGAAACATACCCACAACTACCCCCACTGCTGGCGTACCGACAAACCCATCCTCTACTACCCGCTCGATTCGTGGTTCATCAAGACCACCGCACTTCGTGACCGCATGATCGAGCTGAACAAGACGATCCACTGGAAACCCGAATCGACGGGTTCGGGTCGTTTCGGCAAATGGCTCGAGGGTCTGGTCGATTGGAACCTGTCGCGTTCGCGTTTCTGGGGTACGCCGCTCCCCATCTGGGCTACGGAGGATTACTCGGAGATGCGTTGCATCGGTTCGATCGAGGAGTTGATCGCCGAGATCGACAAGTCGGTTGCCGCCGGTCTGATGAAGGAGAACCCCTACAAGAATTTCAAGGTGGGCGATATGTCGAAGGAGAACTACTCGACCGACAACATCGACCTGCACCGTCCCTACGTCGATTCGATCATCCTCCTCTCGAAGAAGGGTGAGCCGATGCGTCGTGAATCCGACCTGATCGACGTTTGGTTTGATTCGGGTGCCATGCCTTACGCCCAGAACCACTATCCGTTCGAGCACAAGGAGGAGTTCAAGACGATCTACCCTGCCGACTTCATCGCCGAGGGTGTCGATCAGACGCGCGGATGGTTCTTCACGCTGCACGCCATTGCCACGATGTTGTTCGACTCGGTGGCATTCAAGAATATCATCTCGAACGGTCTGGTGCTCGACAAGAACGGCAACAAGATGTCGAAACGTCTGGGCAATGCCGTCGATCCGTTCAAGGTACTGGCTACCTATGGTCCCGATGCCACCCGTTGGTACATGATCTCCAACTCGCAGCCTTGGGACAACCTCAAATTCGACGAGGAAGGTGTCGATGAGGTACGCCGCAAATACTTCGGTACGCTCTACAACTCCTATTCGTTCTTCGCGCTGTATGCCAACGTGGACGGATTCACGGGTAAAGAGCCCGAAATTCCCATGGAGCAGCGTCCCGAGATCGACCGTTGGATCATCTCGTTGCTGAACACCCTCGTGAAGACCGTCACGGAGCGTCTGAACGACTACGATCCCACGCCCGCCGCACGTGCCATCCAGGACTTCGTCGGCGAGAACCTCTCGAACTGGTACGTTCGTCTGAACCGTAAGCGTTTCTGGGGTGGCGGTATGACCGACGACAAGTTGGCCGCTTACCAGACCCTTTACACCTGTCTGGAGACCGTTGCCATGTTGTCGGCTCCGTTTGCACCGTTCATCTCCGACCGTATCTTCTCGGATCTGAACGCCATGAGCGGCCGTCACACCGAGTCGTCGGTACACCTGTCCGACTTCCCGAAGGTGAACGAGAAATACATCGAGCCGAGCCTCGAGGAGCGTATGCAGCTGGCTCAGGACCTCTCGTCGATGGTACTCGCCCTGCGTCGTAAGGTATCGATCAAGGTACGTCAGCCGCTGATGAAGATCATGATCCCCGTGCTGGATCCCAACATGGAGCATCAGATCGAGGCTATCAAGGATCTGGTCATGAACGAGGTGAACGTCAAGGAGATCGAACTGATCCGCGAGACGACGGGTGTCATCACCAAGCGCATCAAGCCCAACTTCAAGACTCTGGGACCGCGTTACGGCAAATATATGAAGAAGATCGCCGCTCTGACCGCACAGTTCACACAGGAGCAGATCGCACAGATCGAGGCCGCAGCCGAGACCACGCTGGACATCGACGGCGACAAGATCACCGTTACTCCCGCCGACTTCGAGATCACTTCGGAGGATATGCCCGGATGGTTGGTAGCCTCGGAAGGCAAGCTGACCGTTGCGCTCGACATCACGCTCACCGACGAGCTGAAGATGGAGGGTGTGGCACGAGAATTGATCAACCGTATTCAGAATATCCGTAAGGATTCGGGATTCGAGGTTACGGACAAGATCAAGGTCGAGATCGAAGCCAAGGATCTGGTTAAACCCGCCATCGACAAATACGCCGCCTACATCGGTCAGCAGACCCTTGCCGCAGAGGTCAAGTCCGAAGCCGAACCGAAGGGTCAGTTTGTGGTCGATTCGGAGATTGACGAAGAGCCGTTGCGCATCGCAGTAACGAAGTTGTAATCGCAAAAATAAATTTCGATTTATTTGGTTTTGTCATAACTATTTTTTAATTTTACCAATAACAATTAAATACCACACAGTTATGGCAGTAGAGAAAACAAGATACAGCGATGCCGAACTCGAGGAGTTCAAACAGTTGATATTACAGAAATTGAAGAACGCACGCGAAGATTACGAACTGTTGAGATCGACGATTACCCATACCGCCGATAACGACACGGAGGATACGTCGCCCACGTTCAAAGTTTTGGAGGAGGGAGCCGCCACTCTTTCGAAAGAAGAGACCGGCCGTCTGGCTGCACACCAGATGAAGTTCATCCGCAATCTTGAGATGGCGCTTGTCCGCATTGAGAACAAGACCTACGGCATCTGCAAGACCACCGGAAAGTTGATTCCCAAGGAGCGTCTGATGAAGGTGCCCCACGCCACCGAGTGCATCGAAGCCAAAGAAGGCCGCATCTAAAGGCTGAAGGGGCAAGCAAGAGGCTGGGCAACGAGGAGCTGACCAAGAGGCAACGAGGAGCTGACCAAGGGACAACGAGGCGAAGAGCGAGAGGCAACAAAGGCGAAGAGCCAAGGAGCAGAAGGCACGCAAGGAGCAAAGAAGCAAGTAGAAGCAGAAGGTCTCCGAGTGTATGCCGACGAAGCACAAACGCAGGCCGCCCGCCGCATAAGACGCAACGTATGAACCGAACATAGGTGCAGAGTCCGCTTGAAGGAAGAAGGCGCGTAACGAGAACAAAGTTTCGTCGCGACCGCCACCCTTTCTAAAAGCGCATCTCGGAAGGCATCACGGGGAGAATGCGGTCTTGATGCCACCCACGACAAAACAAATTCAATCAATACGATAAGAGAGTGATTCTGACGGATCACTCTCTTTTTTGTCTTTTCCGATCGTCAAAATCTCAAAAAAAAGAGCGCCTCGGGAAAACTAAATACAAAAAATTGCGTACCTTTGAGTATGTTTTGGTTAATGGGTATCGTTCTGTGCATCGTGTTGTCCTGCCCGGCATTTGCCAGGCTCGCACCCCGACCTGCGCCTATGTCGGCCACCGTTTTCGCCTCGCCGACGACCGAACCGATGCCCCTGATGCGGGGGAATACGATCCACATCAACCCCGAAAGCGATTCGCTCGACACACACATCACCCATTCGAACCGCCGCCTGTACGACAGCATCGCTTCGAAATCGAAACGACGCGCTTTCCCGCGCTTTCTGTACAAACTGCTTTTCATCGACAACCGCAACGAGGACGAAGGCGACGGCCGCATCATCGATGAGAACGAATTGCTGCAACCCTACGCCGGAAAGACAATCAATTCGATCACCATCATCCAGGAAAACGTCTTCCGCAACCCCGAAGGCTGGATTCAGCGCACGAGTAACCGCCTGCACGTCATGACGCGCGAGAAGATCATACGCCGCGACCTGCTGTTCCATGCGGGTGACCGCCTCAACCCCGAACTTATCGTCCACACCCAGCAACTGCTGCGTTCGCGTCCCTACATTTACAGCACCGATGTCGAGATCGTCCCCGACTCGCTGAACCCCGACCGCGTGGATCTGATTCTCAAGACGCGCGACAGTTGGACCATAAGCGTTGATGTGAACCTCAAGAGCGAAAAACGAGTCGAGGCAGGCATCTACGACGGTAATATTTTCGGTTCGGGTAACAAACTCAAGGTCAAGACCAGCTTCAGCCGCGACGATTTCACCTACGGCGGTAACAGCGTGGCCTACCACATGCCCAACGTACTGGGTTCGTTCTTCTCCTCGACGATCGAGGGCGGACGCTGCTTTTTCGAGGAGAAATTCCACACCAGCGTCCAGAAACCATTTCTCAAACCCACCGACTACGAATTGGGCGCTTCGTTTACGAATATCCAGTCGAAATACCTCATTATGGAGCAGGACTCGACGGATCTGATGAAGGCGCGTAATTTCGATGTTTGGGGCGGTTATTCACAATTCATCCCCGTGATCAATGCGAGCATCTTTTTCACGGCTCGCTACAACAGCGAACGCTTCGGGATGCGTCCGCGGGTTTCGCCCGACTACAACCCCTCGTTCCACAAACACGACGACCTCCTGTTCGGTGTCGGTATCTACCGCGAACGCTTCCTTTCGACGAGCATGATCTACGGATTCGGTATCAAGGAGTACCTCGCCACGGGCTACAAGGCCGAATTTACGAGTGGCTATTCGTGGCGCGAATTCAACAATACATTTTACCTCGGACTGAAACTCAACCGAGGCCTGTTCCGTCCGTGGGGTTATGTCATGGGCGGCATTTCGCTCGGCAGCTACATCAACAGCCATACGGGCAGCTGGGAGCAGAGCCAGTTCGACATCGACTTCATCTGGTTCTCCAACCTGCTGGATTTCCGCCGCAACCGCATCCGTCAGTTCTTCAAGCTCAACTATACCCAGGGCTGGAACCGTCTGAAAGGCAACAACGAGCATCTGCGCTACACGAAATACAATGGTCTGAGGGTACTCGACGAGTACGCCCTCGGCACGACGCGACTGGCACTGAACACCGAAACCGTCATGTTCACCCCGATCCAACCGCTCGGCTTCCGCTTTGCGTTTTTCGGGTTTGCCGACTTCGGCACGCTCGGCCGTTCGGGCAACATTTTCAAGAACCCGTTCTACTCGTCGTTCGGCATCGGTCTGCGTCTGAAAAACGAACGACTGATCTTCAGTGAGGTGCAGATCCAACTGGGATTCGCCGTCGGCAAAGGCGGCTGGCTCGGGTCGGATTACCTGCGCGTATCGAACGGCACACGCCTCGAACAATTCCGCTACCGACCCGCCCGCCCCGAAACCATGTGGTTCCAGTAGAAAAATCACGGCAAAAAATTTTCTTTTCCGAGGATAAATCCTTAAATTTGGAATATGATTATCATAGCAGACAGCGGCTCAACCAAGTGCTCGTGGATGGCGGTCGAAAATGGGGAAGTGCGCCGATTCCGTACACGGGGCATCAATGCCGTACAACAAACCGAAGAAACGATTGTCGCAACACTCCGTATGCTTCCCGCATGGGGTGAGGCCGAAGAGGTCTGGTTCTACGGAGCCGGTTGCGGCCCGCATTTCCCGAAATCGCAGCAGACGATGATCCGCCTGCTGGGTCACCATTTCCACACCCGGAAAGTCGAGGCCGAATCCGATCTGACGGGGGCTGCCCGTTCGCTGTTCGGCCATGAGGAGGGCATTGCCTGCATCCTCGGCACGGGTTCGAACTCCTGCTACTGCAAGGGCGGTCAGGTCATCGAAAACGTGCCGCCGCTGGGTTATATTCTCGGCGATGAGGGCAGTGGCGCCGTTCTGGGACGCAACCTCATCAACGGCGTATTCAAGGGGCGTTTCCCGCTCCACCGCGAATTGCTGGCCGAAACGGGCATGAACTACGAGGAGCTGATCCGCCACGTCTACCGCGAGGAGGGGGCAAACCGATTCCTGGGTTCGCTCGCCCCGTTCATCCTGCGCCACACCGACTGCGAACCGTTGCGCAAGATGGTGGTCGAGAGTTTCCGCGAATTTGCCCGCAAGAACCTCAACCGCTACCCCGCCCAAAAACGCGTGGCGTGCGTCGGAAGCATCGCCGCCAATTTCGAGGAATTCCTGCGTGAAGCACTCCTCAAGGAGGGTTTCATCATTGATAAAATAGTCGCTTCACCCGATGAAGGACTTTTGAGCTACCACCATAAAAATGCGTAAAGTCACCGAACAAGATTCGTTATATTCGGATTTGGACCGTATGTCGATCCATGACATTTTGGAGGGCATCAACCGCGAGGATGCCACCGTTCACGAAGCCGTCCGCAAAGTGATCCCCACGTTGGAGATTTTGGTCGAGCGCGTCGTCGAACGGATGATGCGCGGTGCCCGTATGTTTTACATCGGTGCGGGAACGAGCGGCCGACTGGCCGTGACGGACGCATCGGAGCTGCCGCCCACGTTCGGCATGGAGTTCGACCGCGTGATCGGACTGATTGCCGGAGGTGACGGTGCCCTGCGCCGTGCCGTCGAGCATGCCGAGGACGACGAGGAGGGTGCTTGGCGCGATATGACCAAGTACCACCCCACGTCGGACGACATTCTGATCGGTGTGGCCGCCTCGGGCACAACGCCCTATGTCATCGGCGGTATCCGTCGCGCACGCCGCGAAGGCCTTCTGACGGGCGTCATCACCTGCAATCCCCAATCCCCCGCCGCTGCCGAAGCCGAGTATGCGCTGGAGGCTGTGGTGGGCCCCGAATTCGTGACGGGATCGACCCGCATGAAGGCGGGTACGGCGCAAAAGATGATGCTCAACATGCTCTCCACGGCCGTCATGATCCGTCTGGGACGTGTCGAGGGCAACCGTATGGTCAATATGCAGCTGACCAACAACAAACTCATCGAACGCGGCACGCGCATGATCCGCGAGGAGGATCTCCGTCTGCAAAAGCAATCGTCGGGCGACCCCGTGGTGATCTCGGAGGAGGATGCCCGCGCACTTCTGCTGCGCAAGGGGTCGGTAAGGGAAGCGCTGCGTGAATTGCGTTCGAAACGACTTATCCATGAGTAATCTGTTCTCCCGTCAGGAGATCCGCGCCACGGTGATTTTCCTGCCGTTGGCATTTCTGGTCATTTTGGGGATCAAGCTCTTCCGCCCCGTGGCCGATCCCGACACCGTCCGCAACCTGCAACGCGAAAGTGAGGTGCAGGACAGTGTGCGTCTACACCCCTTCGATCCCAACACGGTTACTTACGAAGAACTCCGCGCAATGGGCTGGCCAAAACCCACGGCCGTCAGTCTTCTGAAATACCGCGAATCGGGCAAGGTGTTCCGCATTCGGGAGGATGTCGCCCTGTGCTACCACATCGACGATTCGACCTATCAGGCCTTGAAACCCTACATCCGCATCGGTGAAAAATACCGTCTTCGTCCCCACACGACCTCCGGGCACAAAACCTTCACCCGCCCCGCTCGGAAAACCATTCCGCTTGCGCCCTTTCGGATGGACACCGTGAGTGCCCGCTATTTGAAAGCCACGGGCGTACTCTCCAAACGGCAGGCCGAGGCGCTGATCCGTTGGCGCGACTTGAGCGGGATTTACGACATGGAGGAGTTGTGCGAATGTTATGTGGTGAGCGATTCGGCGGCCACGCTCCTCAAGCCGTTTGTGATCTTTCCCGCAAAACCCCGCGATATGCTGAAAGAGCCCGTCGAGATCAACACGGCCGACTCTGCCACATTACGTTCGGTCAAGGGCATCGGCGAGAAAACCGTCATGCGCATCCTTACGTATCGCGATCGCCTCGGCGGATTCGCCCGAAAAGAGCAGCTTCAGGAGGTCGAAGGAGTCACCGAACAAAATTATGAACTGATTTTGAAACAA
The DNA here is from genome assembly GCA_020026395.1 of Alistipes sp. Lineage (GTDB taxonomy): Bacteria > Bacteroidota > Bacteroidia > Bacteroidales > Rikenellaceae > Alistipes. The sequence goes on from JAHHQM010000003.1 coordinate 112,131, forward strand.
ATTTCCGTAAATTATTATGTAATTCGGAAAATTGATATTAACTTTGCGTCTCGTGACGAGTTGGCACGCCATCCGTACATCACGCCACGCATTTTAAGAAAATTATTACGAAAACGACAGTTGAAAGGAGGTTGGAGTTCCGCTGAAGAATTAATTTTAGACGACATATTAACCAAGGAAGAAGCCGAGCGATTGGCTCCTTATGTGGTCTTTGGTTCCGAAGCGCCATCACCCGGAAAGTAACTTAACCTTCAAAAGGGAATCATCCGAAGAATTTCGAATATCCCGCCGAAAACAAAAAAATCAACTGAATCAATTTAACAACTAAAAAAATTAGAATACTATGATTATCATGCCGGTAAAAGAGGGCGAAAACATCGAGCGCGCCCTGAAGAAGTTCAAACGTAAATACGAGCGCACGGGCGTTCTGAAGGAGCTGCGTCGTCGTCAGTACTTCACGAAGCCCTCGATCGAGAAGCGTGAGGCTATGATGCACGCCGTTTACGTTGAGCACATGTACCGCACCGAGGAGTAATTCCCCGAGACAACGTATAAACAAAAAGGCAACCGAACTTGAGGTTTGGTTGCCTTTTTCCGTACCCCCGAATCACCCTCCGAAGCCCCACAAACACGAATTTAGAAGGCAAAACATTTGAAATTTCGGAGAAACTTTCTTACCTTTACTGAAAGTTTAATCTGTAAAAAACTTAAACTTACTAATCTCTAATATAGTTATGGCAAATACCAAACGTGAAAAACTGTTCGCCGAATTCCCGCCAGTACCAACCGAGGCGTGGGAAGAGGCGATAAAAGTGGACTTGAAAGGTGCCGATTATGAGCGTAAACTGGTATGGCGCACGGACGAAGGATTCAACGTCCGCCCCTACTACCGAGCCGAAAACCTCGAGGGCATCAAATTTCTGAATTCGCAGGCAGGCGAATTCCCCTATGTCCGCGGAACGCAAGACAACAACCGTTGGAGAATTCATCAGACCATCACGGTCGATGACCCCAAAGCGGCTAACTCGGAAGCCCTCCACCTGCTCAACGCAGGCATCGACTCGCTCGGTGTGGAGCTTCAGAAAGAACTCACCGGTGAGGATCTGGACACGCTCCTGAATGAGATCCACCTCCCCGCCATCCAACTCACCTTCTCGGGTCGAATCTCGGCCGAACTCGTGGAACTTGTCCTGGCAAAAATCGAAAAGGCAGGCTGGAACAAGGACGACATCCGCATCAACTTCGAATTCGATCCTCTGGTTCGCGAACTTTCGCAAAAAGGTGAACTCAAATGCGACGAATGTGCCATCAAACAACTCGCCGCACTCATCAACCGTACCGCCGACTACAAGCACATCCGCATGGTCAATGTCTCGGCCGACATCTTCGGCAATTCGGGTTCGACCATCGTCGAGGAGCTGGCATTCGCCCTCTCGGCAGGTAACGATTACATCGCACGCCTGACCGACGCAGGTCTGAGCGCAGAGCTGGCGGCTCGCAAGATCCGGTTCTCGGTCTCGGTCACTTCGACCTACTTCCTCGAAATCGCCAAATTCCGTGCTGCCCGCATGTTGTGGGCCAACATCGTCAAGGGTTACAACCCCGAAAAACCGTGCGCCTGCAAGATGCAGATTCACGCCATCACTTCGGAGTGGAACCAGACGGTATACGACCCCTATGTAAATATGTTGCGCGGTACGACCGAGGCCATGTCCGCCGCCATTGCAGGTGTGGCATCGCTGGAGGTTACCCCGTTCAACCGTTCGTTCGAAACGCCCAACGAATTCTCGAAGCGTATCGCCCGTAACGTCGAGCTGCTGTTGAAGCACGAGGCTCATTTCGATCAGGTGACCGACCCCGCAGGCGGTTCGTACTTCGTGGAGAATCTGACCCAGTCGATCGCCAACGAAGCATGGAAACTCTTCCTCGAAATCGAGGACAAGGGCGGTTACAAGGTCGCTTACGACGAAGGCTTCATCAAGAGCCGCGTCGAGGCATCGGCTGCCGCCAAAGACAAGAAAATCGCCACCCGCCGCATCACGCTGCTGGGTGCCAACCAATTCCCGAACTTCACAGAAGTGGCCCCCAAGGAGGTAACCATGGAGTCCGTCACCCGTGCACACAAGGAGGGCAACGTGCTGAACCCCTACCGCGGTGCCATGGCTTTCGAACAAATGCGTTTGGAGGTCGATCGCAGCGGCAAGGAACTCAAGGCATTCATGCTCACGTGCGGAAACCTGGCCATGGCTCGCGCCCGCGCCCAGTTCTCGTGCAACTTCTTCGCCTGCGCTGGTATCCGGGTACAGGACAACACCTACTTCCAGACCATCGAGGAGGGTGTCAAAGCCGCTTTGGAATCCAAGGCACAGATCGTTGTGGTTTGCGCTTCGGATGACGACTACCTGGAGTTGGCTCCCAAAGTCAAGGAACAACTCGACGGCAAAGCCATCCTGGTGGTTGCAGGTGCACCCGCCTGCACGCCCGATTTGGAGGCACAGGGCATCACCAACTTCATCAACGTGAAGTCGAACGTGCTCGAAACACTGAAGTTCTACCTTAAAGAGATGGGAATCTGATTATGAGAGCTAAATTTTCGGAATTGAAATATGATGCCGCAGCCCAGAAGTGCTGTGGCGCCCACAATCACGGCGATGTCGAACCGTGGTTGACGGCCGAACGCATCCCTGTAAAAGGAACTTACACGGCCGAAGATCTCGAGGGCATGGAGCACCTGAACTATACGGCAGGTCTGGCTCCCTTCCTGCGCGGTCCTTATTCCACGATGTATGTGATGCGTCCGTGGACCATTCGTCAGTATGCAGGTTTCTCGACCGCCGAGGAATCCAACGCATTCTACCGTCGTAACCTGGCTGCAGGTCAGAAAGGTTTGTCGGTGGCATTTGACCTTGCCACACACCGTGGCTACGATGCCGATCACCCGCGTGTTGTCGGTGACGTCGGTAAGGCAGGTGTGTCGATCTGCTCGGTCGAGGATATGAAGGTACTCTTCGAGGGTATTCCGTTGGATCGTATGTCCGTATCCATGACCATGAACGGTGCCGTACTGCCGATTCTGGCATTCTACATCGTCACGGGTCTGGAGCAGGGATGTACGCTCGATCAGATGGCAGGTACCATTCAGAACGATATCCTGAAGGAGTTCATGGTGCGTAATACCTATATCTATCCGCCCGAGTTCTCGATGCGTATCATCGCCGATATTTTCGAGTACACCTCGCAGAATATGCCCAAGTTCAACTCGATTTCGATTTCGGGTTACCACATGCAGGAGGCAGGCGCTACGGCCGACATCGAGTTGGCTTACACGCTGGCCGACGGTTTGGAGTATCTGCGTGCAGGTATCAACGCCGGAATGTCGGTCGATGCATTCGCACCGCGTCTGTCGTTCTTCTGGGCAATCGGTATGAACCACTTCATGGAGATCGCCAAGATGCGTGCCGCACGTATGTTGTGGGCAAAGATCGTCAAGCAGTTCAACCCGCAGAACAAGAAATCGCTTGCCCTGCGTACCCACTCGCAAACGTCGGGATGGTCGCTCACCGAGCAGGATCCCTTCAACAACGTGGCACGTACGGCCATCGAGGCCATGGGTGCCGCTCTGGGTCACACGCAGTCGTTGCACACCAACGCACTCGACGAGGCAATCGCCCTGCCGACCGACTTCTCGGCACGTATTGCACGTAACACCCAGATCTACATTCAGAACGAAACGAACATCTGCCGTTCGGTCGATCCGTGGGCAGGTTCCTACTACGTAGAGTCCCTGACCAACGAGATCGCCCACAAGGCTTGGGAGCACATCCAGGAGGTCGAGAAACTCGGCGGTATGGCCAAGGCCATCGAGACGGGTATTCCGAAGATGCGTATCGAGGAGGCTTCGGCACGCAAGCAGGCTCGTATCGACTCGGGTGAGGAGAAGATCATCGGTCTGAACGAATACCGTTTGGAGAAAGAGGCTCCGATCGACATTCTTGCCGTCGATAACACGGCCGTTCGCGAAAGCCAGATCAAACGTCTGAAGGAGTTGCGTGCAAACCGCGACGAGGCAGCCGTCAAGAAGGCTCTGGAGGCCATCACCGAATGCGTGAAGACCAAAAAGGGCAACCTGTTGGCACTGGCTGTCGAGGCCGCCAAGGTTCGCGCCACGCTGGGTGAGATCTCCGATGCCTGTGAAGTTGTCGTAGGTCGTTACAAAGCAGTTATCCGTTCAATTTCAGGTGTATACAGTTCAGAAGTGAAAAACGATAAGTCTTTTGCACACGCCAAGGAGCTTTGTGCAGAATTTGCAAAGAAGGAAGGTCGTCAGCCCCGTATCATGATCGCCAAACTCGGTCAGGACGGTCACGACCGCGGCGCAAAAGTCGTTGCCACGGGTTATGCCGACATCGGCTTCGACGTCGATATGGGCCCGTTGTTCCAGACTCCCGCCGAGGCTGCAAAACAGGCTGTCGAGAATGACGTTCACGTAGTCGGCGTATCGTCGCTGGCCGCAGGTCACCTGACGCTTGTTCCGCAGATCATCGCCGAGTTGAAGAAACTAGGTCGTGAGGATATCATCGTCATCGTGGGTGGTGTCATCCCCCACCAGGACTACGACGAGTTGTATCGTGACGGTGCCGCCGCCATCTTCGGCCCCGGTACGCCGATCGCTACGGCCGCCATCAAGATGCTCGAGATCCTCTTGCAGGACTAATTCTTGAGCTGAAATACGAAAAGAGCAATCCCAAAAGGATTGCTCTTTTTTTATGCGGTAAGCGGACGGATCTACTCCTTTTTGTCCGCAATCTCGAATGTGATCTCGGCCAGTTTTCCGTTAAACAGTTTACGGATGCGATACGTTCCCGCATGGTTTCGGGTATAGAGGGTGATGGTCTGGCAGAAAAGTCTGCCCTCATTTTTCGAGAAAACCCACAACACATCCTGCCTCATCGGATTCACGGGCTGAGGCACCCATTTACCCTCTAAAGGATCGTAACGGGCAAGGCTGTACTCCTCCCCTCCCGTGTACTCCACCTCCGAGCGATTCCGAACAAACAACGTTATTTCGGATACTGACAACGGATAGCTTTTCTGCCCGGTCGTCAGCTGAAACGAATCGGCAGGGATCAGTTCGCCCTCCAGTTCCTCTTTGACCGAAAGTTCCAAGCCTATGGTTTGCGGTATTGGGGAAGGAATAGTGGCTGTCGAATCGGTCTTTAACAAATTTATCGTGTCCTGCCTTTCGTCAAGAGCATCATTCCCGGCGGATTGAGGCTTTGAAGACGGGCGCTGGGAGCATCCGATCATCCCGAGGTACAGGACAACCCAAAACAGACTTTTCATCGTTTAAAAGGGATGTTTACTCGTCGAGTTTTCGGGTAATTCTTCGGTTTAGATAGGCACACGCCAACGAGGCGACCATCAGGACACCTACAAGAATCACGTCCTTTGTCCGTAACGCTCCATGGACATTAAACAACAGGCGTTGGGCGATACCCAACACAAAAACAAGCACCATCATTCTGGAATAGCGACGGATAAAGCGCAACCGAAAGCGTTCCGTAGCTTTAGGTGCATCCTTTGCGGAGGCAACAACGGCCTCTTCTTTCGTCCGATACTCCTTCGCAAGGCATAGCCGATATAGAACCAGACAAGGATTGTAATTGCATAGCAGATATAGAACACCGTACAACTATCCGCCTCCATATTTTCCGAGAAAGGAACGCCCTCCACAAGGCAGATCAGAGTATAGATGCCCAAGGTCAGAGCAAGCCACCCAATCGCGAATCCTGCGCCCCACTTACAATAGTTTTTCTTACGCTGTTCCATAATCCCACTTTTTAATGATGACTCATAAGGTCACTACTCAAAGTTAGCGGTAAAGCGCCTTAAATCAAAATATTTGCCCGAGGTTTATTCCCCCTCCCCCCGCAAAAAAGTGCTCTTTTCGTCCGTTTTTTCACGTTAGAACCGTCCCACTGAAAACAAAAAAGGCATCGGAACAATCCGATGCCTTTTTATTGGATTTAACCCAGAGGTTTAGAAGTACTGACCACGGAGATCCTCGATGTTCGACAGTTGCTCGATTGCGCGATTAACCATCTGGAGGAATGCGCTCTCCTGCGTTGCCTGAGCACGTACGCGCTCACCCTCGAGGTTCTGCTTGTTCTCCTCGGTGATCTTATCTACGCAGAAGACGTAAGCACCCGAGAAGCCCTTGACGGGTTCCGAAACGACGCCCTCCTTCGAAGAAGCGATGGCACCGATTACGCGGGGCTCGAAACCGAGGTTCGGCAGGTAGTACGAAGCGTAGGTTGCGTTCTCAAACGTACCGATCTCCGACTTCCAGCTTGCAGCCTTCTCGTCGATGGTGTTGCCCGAAAGCTCCTTCACGATGTAGTCGAACTTCTTGTCGCGGATCACCATGTTGTTGATCTGCGATTTAGCCTGCTCGAACGAAGTATATTTCTCATCGTCAATGTTGGTGACGATGGCGATTACGTGATCTTTATCCACGTCAAGGATCTGCGACATGTCGCCCTCCTCGGCACCGAATGCCCAGCGAACCAGCTCACGCGAATCCTCCATGCCTCTCAACGTACGCTCGCCCTGAGCGATCGTAGCGGTACGGGGTGTGATGGCTGCATCGGCAGCGGCCTTGTTGAATGCCTCGATCGAACCCTTGGCCTTGGCAGCAAAGTTACCGGCCTCGTTCAGCACAACGCTGCGCGTTGCATCCGAAGCAACCACGGGATAGGTGATCGAAGCCAGACGATAGTGCTTCGAGGGTTTGTCCACACGGTAAGCCTGGAAAATCATCACGGCTGCACCAGCGGGAACCTTTACGATGTCACCATTCTTGATACCGTCGAAGTGATCGGTGAAATCGGTCGAGAATGCCGAGTAGGGAAGAATACCCAGATCACCACCCTGCTTTGCATTGTTCGAGTTCAGCGAATATTTCTCGGCTACCTCGGCGAAGTTTGCACCTGCCTTAACGGCTGCCATCAGGCTGTCGGCCAATTTCTCGTCGGCGCTGCGCAGAACCAGCTGACGCAGACCCAGCGAGTCGGGAACCATCTTCGTATCGAGCGTACGAACCATCGTCCACTCGTTGTTCTTCAACACGGGACCATAGGTGTTACCTGCCTCCAGAGCATCGTTCTGCTCTTTGGGGAGTTGTGCCAGCGTTACGTAGTTCTCGGCTACCTTACCATAGTGGTTACCGCGCGTGTAATTGAACAAGTCGGTCGTAGTCTTGAACTCCTCGGCTACACCCATCACCTTGTTCTCCAGGTTGGCCATATCGTCCTCGGTGGGGTTCACCTCGAATACGACATAGGTCAGCGTGCGGTTGGGCAGCTGCTTGAACATATTCTTGTGGCTGTTATAGTAAGCTTTCAGGTCGGCGTCGGTAACCGTCAGCAACGAATCGGCGACCTCCGTGTATTTCTTCGAAATCCAACGACCCGTGTACTGGTGGTTGGCGTGCTCAACACCTGCGTTGAGTTCGAGGCTGTTCACGTAAACACCGTTGCGCAACAGGCTCGAGAACTTCAGGCTCTCGCGCTCACCCTTAACGGCCTCGTTGATGGCCTCCCATGCCTGCTTGCTCTGAGGATCAGTCTCGGCATAAGCCAGGAAGTTTCTCACGGCAGCCATGTCATATGCTCCGGTTTCGGGATTCTGAAAGTAGTTGAGCAGGATCTGCGAAGGATACTGTCCGGCGATCATTGCCATCGTCTCCTTGTCGGTTACCTTCAGACCCAAATCCTCAAGACCCGGCTGCATCACATACTTTGCAATCAGATTGCCCCACACACCCTGTGCAATGGCAGCAGAAGTACGCTCGTCGCTTTCCTGAACGTTGTTCTGCTTCTTGAAGTTCTCATACTGTTCGTAGTATTCCGAATAGTTGATCTTTTCGCCATCAATCACGCCTACCAGGGGATCATGGCCTGAGAATCCCATCTCAGTTTTCAGAGAGAGAATGAATGCCAAGAGGGCAAAGGCGATAATTACGGAAAGCGCAATGCCGAACTTGGTTCGTAAAGTGTTTAAACTTGCCATATAAATTGTTAATTATTCGTATTGTTTCAAATAAGCAGTCAAAGATAGTAATTTATTTGGAGAAAATACCATTTATTTCGTTTTTTTCACGCGTGCCAATTCAATACGCGAACGGGTCGTACGCAAAATCTTTAATTGCAGACCGTCAATTAATAAAGTCTCTCCCGCCGAGGGGATTCCCTCGTAGTGGTAGATGATGAATCCGGCCAGCGTGTCGTATTCCTTGCTCTCCTCGAGGCCCAAATCGTACTTTTCATTGAGGTATTTGACCTCCAGACGGCACGAAAGGATCCACTCGTCGTCGCTGATCTGCTTTTCCGTCAGATCGGGCACGTCGTGTTCATCCTCGATCTCGCCGAAGATCTCCTCCAGGACATCCTCCAGCGAAATGACACCCGCCGTACCGCCGAACTCGTCGATCACGACGGCAATATTCGAACGGTGCTTGATGAAGTTCTCCAAAACCAATTGCAACGGCATGGTCTCCGGCACGAAATTGACCTGCATGATCACATCGCTGATCGTCTTGGGTTTGGTAAACAGGCTCTTGGAATTGACATAGCCGATGATGTTGTCGATAGACTTGCGCCAAACGAAAATACGCGAATATTTCGTGATGACGAATCGCTGCGTGAGCTGTTCGATGGTCGTATCGTCGATATCCACGGCCTCGATGTCCACACGCGGCGCCATACAATCGCGCACGCGAAGGTCGGCGAAATCCAGCGCATTCTGGAAGATCTTCAGTTCGTTGTCCGACTCCATATGGTTCTGCTCCGGAGTGCTCGATTCGAGCAGGGAGGCCAGATCCTCACGGTCGAAAATCGGGGCGGTTTCGTCCACCTCAACCTTACGTCCGAACAGGCGCAGAATGCCGTGCGAGAGGAGCGTCGTAAATTTGGCAATCGGATAAAGAACGATATAGAAAAAGTAGATGACCGTCGAAAATGTGCGGAAATAGAAATTCGGGCTGTTCTTGAAGATCGACTTCGGCAGGAACTCGGCCACGAAGATGATGATGGCCGTCGAAACCAGCGTCTCGACCAGCACCGATCCGTTCTGGGCGGCGCTCACCCACCCCACTTGTCCGAAAACCCAGCGCAGGAACAGCGACATGAACAGCGAATAGACGACCAATGCGATGTTGTTACCCACCAGGATCGTCGTGATGTATTGTCCGGGATGACGCATGAAAAGTTCGGCGATGTAGTTGAACATGCGGTTCTGCTTGCGGTCAATCTCCAATTTCAGGCGGTTCTTGCTCGTAAAAGCAATCTCCATACCCGAAAAAAAGGCCGAAAGCAGCAGCATGATCAGAATCACCGCCACGGTAATCACGATATCCGACATTGTCATCATTTCTTAATCTCTTTATTGGTTTTGTCCTCCTTGGGATCCTTCCTATCGTCCGTTGAGAGCGAATCGCGACGGGCACGGGGATCGAACTCGACCTCCATGTGTTGGTTACCCTTTCTGAAACGCCAATCCTTGAATTCCTCGTCGGAGTCGAAGCCCTGGAAGAGGACGACATCGCGTCCTTCGTTCTGCACCATTTTGCCGTCAAGGTTGGAATAGACGCGTTTGGTGCGGGCATTCCAAGCCAGCTGCTGAAAGTAAAAAGTCGTTCCGTCGGATTTGCTCACCACCACATTACCCTTCGTTTCCCACAGGCCGCGTTCCGAGTAGTTGATGGCGTAGTTGGCCGTCAATACCACATTGACCGTCGAAAGCGAATCGTCCTGATAGGTGATCATCTTGATGCCCTTACGAAATTCGCGGTAAGGATCCTTGGCCTGTCCGTAACCCTCCAAAAGGGGCGTCGAAAAGGAGTACGAGCGGCGGCCGTTCTGCGATTCGACCACCGACAGATCTTCGCTGTACTCGGTCATCATCCCTTCGTCGACTGCCTCCCGATCTTTCGATTTTCGGTCACAGGCGGATAGCAAGATAGCACTCCCCACAACGGAGAGTGCTACCAAAGCATATTTAAATTTTGTAATGCTCATTTTTTGCGTCTGGCTGACCAGCCACAGAAATTAGCGGGGGCGTACCGTAGTGATCACGCCGGCAGCCGTACCGCACTGTACCTTATAAGAAGAACCTGCGGCCATATCGCGCATGAAGCACTCCTCCTTGGTCGGGAAACGGTAGCTGTATGCCGAAAGCGACTGTTTGGCCTGCTCGAGGTAACCCTCGTCCTGACCCTCCAGGAACTTCACGGCCTTGCTCATCGTGTCGTAAGCAGCCCAGTAAGCAGCCTGACCCTCGAAACCACCGCACTGACCGGCCGAAATGGCGTGGCACTGTGCCATGACGAAGTAAGCCAGACCGTTCTCGGCGTTCAGCTCAACGGCCTTGCGGGCAGCGGCATATGCACCCGAAATGTGGTTCGAAACCAACTCAACCAAGGCGATGCGGACATGAAGTTTCTCCATCTCGGCGGGATCCTTCTCCGTAGCCAGAGCCTCGTTCAGATACTTCACGGCACGCTCGTAGTCACCCTTGTTCTGGAAAGCCTGAGCCAGGAACATGGCGTTCTCCGACGAAGGTTTGACGGCGTAGTACTTCTCGGCAACCTCGAAGTAGTAGTCGCTCTCGCAGTTTGCACGCGACATGAGCGATACGGCCTGCGACAGCAGCTCCTCGTTGTCGGGATCGGCAGCCAGACGACCGCGGTAGAGTTTCTCGAGGTTCTCGCAGCTTGCAGCACCACTCAGACCGAATGCGGCATCGAACTGCTGTTTGAACTCGGCGTTCTCCTCGCCCGTACCGAACAGGGGCGAAAGACGATCGTACTCGGCGATGATCTCGTCGGGCGATACCATGTCGTTCTTATAGTCGTCGCAGAGGTTCGAGAAGTAAGCCACTACGGTTTCGGGATCGGAATTCTCCTGACCGGCCTCAATGGCAGCCTTGAAGGCATCGCGAACAGCCTGACGGTTCTCGGGCATGTAGGTCAATACCTCACGAGCCTTACGGTCGAGAATGTAGGCGGCACCGCGTTTGGGGTGGTTGCCGAAGTGCTTCAGACGCAGATCGTAGATCCACAACAACGAGTCGATGAAGACCTTCTTCTGCTCGTCGGTGTCAGCCTGGTCGATCTTCTTCTTATAGATATTTGCACCGTACTGATATGCGCTCATCGTCGCAGCCGGGCAGTTCGTCAGAACCTGCTGCAAGTAGTAAGCTGCACGGTTGTAGTCCTTCATTTTGTACTCCTCCTTGAGGTAGTTCGAAGCGATCATGTTCTTCTCACGAGCTTCGGGGGTGTCTCCCCATTTCGCATACTTCGGATCACTGAAATCCTGCGCCATCGAGACCGTTGCCACAGCCATCAAAGCGGTCGAAAGTAAAATTCTGAAAGTTTTCATGATTAGTGTTTGATTTGCAAATTATGTACAAATTATGTTTTCTTCAGGTTGATTAATCGTATTTCGGACGCAGGAACCAGTGTTCGCCGTCACCGCCGCCCGCAAAGAGCGTGAATCCGATCGAAATCTTGAAATACTGCTGACGGATCAAGCCCATGCTCTTCGCCAGGTTGAATCCGCGCATACCGTACTCCACACCCACATCGATGGCCGACACCGACATGATACGGCGCGTCATGGGGATTCCCAGGCCGAGCGTCACGGAGTACTCGTCGAGTTTCTTGCCGTCATAGGTCTGATAGTAGTTGCCGTAGTGCAAACCTGCACGATACGACCAGCGTTTCCAAAATTTACGCACGTCCATACGCGAAGGGGTGAATTCGACACCCATACGTACCGCGTTGGTATTCGTGTAAGCCACCTCGTAGAACGACTTGTCGGCACCGCCCGTCGAACCCGTCTGCACCTTGGCCGAGTTACCGCCGCCCCAGTTCTGGAACGTGTAGTCGAAGGCGAAATTCCACTTCAGCGTCTGGTAGTTCACACCGAGGGTCAGCTGACGCGGCATGACGAGTTTCAGGTAGCGATCCTCACCGCGCACCTCCGTCTGCTGGATGTTGTTCACCGTCACGGTCGATTTGCGTTCGGGTTTCACGTCACCGCCGAAATCGAACGTACCGCCGACCACCAGGATGTGCTTGTCGTTCATCAAAGCCGTCCACTGCACACCGACCTGTCCCTTGATGCTCGAGATCTGATACTTGTCCAGACCCGTGATCGAGAACACTGAATTGGTGCCGTTGGGGATAAATGCGGTGGCCTTGGCCGTATAGGAACGGTCGATGCTGCCCCAGAAATACTGAGCGGCAAGACCGATCGAGAAATTCTTGAACAATTCGTAACCCAATCCCACTTTGACCTCCGTCACATCACCCTCGCCGTGGTAGTCGTACTGGATACGGCCGATGTTACCCCACACGGGATCATCCACGCTGTAGGGGTTATCGTATTTGATGCGGTAGCCGACCGAGCTGTAGGGCGTAAGGCTGAAGCCCAGACCCAGTTTCTTGGCCAGCGGCATACGGAATGCGATATCGCGGAAGTTGAACGTATTGTAGGTTCCCTTCTTGGTTTTCTGCTCTACGGTCTGGCTGTTGTAGTAGTTCTGACCCTCGACACCGAAGTCGAACAGGAAGCTCTTCTGGGGAGCGATGCTGTTTGCTGCGGGATTCAACAGGTTGATCGTGTTGATGCTGCGAACGGCCACACCGGCACCGCCCATCGAGCGCATGGCCACGGATCCGGGGGTGTTCAACTCGCCGATGCCATACATCGTATAGGGAGAAAACGCATTTATGCTGCTTGTTTGGGCATCAGCGGCTAAAGGCAAAAGCATGACGGCGACCGCCACCACCCATTTAATCAAGTTTTTCTTCACGTACATTGTACTCTAAAATTCGGTTCAATCCGACAAACACCGGATTACATTTGGCAAATATCGTATTTTTAATCCGTTTATCAAAAAATTTTGCGTCTCCACCCGTAAAAATCACACACAAATCTTCAAATTCGCGGTGCAGGCGCTCCACATAGCCCTCGATTTCAAAGCAGACCGAGTTCATGACCCCCGCCTCGATGGCTTCGCGGGTCGTGCCACCCAACAATCGCTCTTCAGCAGAAGGTTCGCACAGCGGAAGGCAGGCCGTATACTCGTGTAACGCCCTGAGCCGCATATCCAAACCGGGGGTGATCACGCCTCCGCGGAAGGTTGCATCGGCCGACACCAGATCGATCGTGATGGCCGTACCCAGATCCACGATCAGCACGTTGCGACCGGGGTACAACTCCGCCACCCCGACGGCAGCCGCCAGGCGGTCACGTCCCAGGGTTTCGGGCGTACGATAGGCGTTGCGGATCGGTACGGGTGTCGAGAAACCGAACTCCATCACGCGGAGACAATATTTCTCCAGCATGCGGATCTCGTTTTCGGCATCGCGCCGTGTCGAAGCCACGATCGTTCGGGCGACAATTTCACCCTGCAAAAGATCGCTGATCGCAGGGTCGGTCAATTCATAAACTGCACTTTCTCGCACCAATTCCCCTCGATTGAACAGAGCCATTTTGATGCGGGAATTTCCAATATCTACTATTAAATTCAAAGTTGTTGCAAGGTTTTATAAGCGGCCTCGACATCCTTCACTTGGCGAACGGTCATGGCCAGTCGGTTATTGTGCTGTTTGAGCACAAATCTATCGGGATGCTGCGTCACGAAACGCAACATATTCATAAAGGTATCACTCTTATAATAAGGCGAATTAGGCTCGCCGACGAAGTGCACGATCATCAGTCCGTTCTTGACCTTCACGCGCTCCATGCCCAGGCGGATAGCCTCCCAGCGAAGACGCACCACGTTAAGCAGCTCCTCCGTAGCACGCGGCAGCGGGCCGAAACGGTCGACCAGACGATCGCCGAAGGCTTGCAGCTCCTGCTCGGTCTTCAGGCCGTCCAATTCGCGGTAGAGTTTCAGACGCTCGGCCTGTTGTGCGACGTAATTGTCGGGCAGCGATGCCTCCAGGTCGATGTCGATGTGGGCATCGTCCAAATAGCGCATTTCGCCCAGCACCTGCTCTTCGTTCTGCGTCAGTCCTGCCACCTCCAGACCCTCCTGACGAAGCTCGGCAACGGCCTCATTCATGATCTTCTGGTAGGTTTCGAAACCGATGTCGGCGATAAATCCGCTCTGCTCGGCACCCAACAGGTTACCCGCACCGCGGATATCCAGATCCTGCATGGCGATGTTGAAGCCCGAACCCAGGTCGGAGAACTCCTCGATGGCACGCAGACGACGGCGGGCATCGGACGAGAGCAACTCGTCGGGAGGCGACAGCAGGTAGCAATAAGCTTTCTTGTCGGCACGTCCCACACGACCGCGCAACTGGTGCAGATCGCTCAAACCGAAGTTCTGCGCGTTGTTGATGATGATCGTATTGGCATTCGGCACATCGATACCGCTCTCGACGATCGTCGTCGCCAAAAGCACATCAAATTCGCCGTAAATAAAGTCCATGATGAGCTTTTCCATCTCCTCGGCCTTCATCTTGCCGTGACCCGCCATGACGCGTGCCTTGGGGCAGATGCGCTGGATCATGGCCTGCATCGACAACAGATCCTCCACGCGATTATGCACGAAATAGACCTGTCCGCCACGGGCAAGTTCTTGCTCAATGGCATCGCGGATGATCTCCTCGGAGAAGGCGTGCGACTCGGTAACGATCGGCTGACGGTTGGGCGGCGGGGTCGAGATAACCGACAGGTCGCGCGATCCCATCAGCGAGAATTGCAGAGTACGCGGGATGGGGGTTGCCGTCAGGGTCAGCGTATCGACCGACACGCTCAGTTGCGTGAGCTTCTCCTTGGCCGAAACGCCGAATTTCTGCTCCTCGTCGATGATCAGAAGACCCAGATCGCGGAATTTGATCTGCTTGCCGAGCATCTTGTGCGTACCGATCAGGATGTCGATCTTACCCGACTCCAGATCCTCGCGGATGCGCTTGACCTCCTTGGCCGATTTCGAACGATTGAGGTATTCGACCGTCACGGGGAAGTTGCGCAGACGTTCCGAGAACGAGCGGTAGTGTTGCAGGGCAAGGATCGTCGTCGGCACCAGCACGGCCACCTGTTTTCCGTCGCAGGCGGCCTTGAAAGCGGCACGGATGGCCACCTCGGTCTTACCGAAGCCCACATCGCCGCACACCAGACGATCCATCGGCTGATCCGACTCCATATCCTTCTTGATGGCGGCCGTGGCCGACTGCTGGTCGGGCGTATCCTCCCACGTAAACGATGCTTCCAACTCCTGTTGCAGGTAGCTGTCGGGCGAGAAGGCAAATCCCTTCGAAGCCTTACGCTTGGCGTAGAGGGCGATGAGTTCGCGCGAGATGTCCTTGACGGCCTTCTTCGTGGCGTTCTTGATCTTCTGCCATGCGCCGTTGCCCAGCTTATAGATCTTCGGCGGTTCGCCGTCACCCGACTTGTAACGCGAAATGCGGTGCAGCGAGTGGATATTGACAAACAACACGTCGTTATCCTTGTAAACCAGCTTGATGGCCTCGTGCGTCTTGCCGTTCTCCTCGATGCGCACCAAGCCGTCGAAACGACCCACACCGTGGTCGATGTGCACCACATAGTCGCCCGGGCGCAACTGGTTCAGCTCCGCCACGGTCATCTGCTCGTCACGACGGATCTCACCGTTGATGCGGTAGCGTTGATAACGGTCGAAAATCTGATGGTCGGTATAGAGGCACAATTTGAGTTCGCTGTCGATAAAACCCTCATGGAGCTTGATCGACAGGGGATTCACGACGGCCTGTCCGCGACCGATCTGGTGGAAAATATTGTAAAGGCGCTCCACCTGCACCTTATTGTCCGAGAGAATATAGGTCGTATAGCCGCGCAACGAGTTGTCGATCATGTCGTCGGCCAGCAACTCGAAATTCTTGTTGAATTTGGGTTGAGGCTTGGTCTTGAAGGTGATCTTCTCGTCGGCGATACGCTCCTTGAGGTTGTCGCGCAGGACGAACATGCGGTTGTCCGTAAGATCCTCCAGGAGTTGTTTGCGGCTTGTCAGCAGGGTGTCGATCTTGGAGGGTTCCTCCATATCGCCCAGTGTCTTGCGTCTTAAGTCATTGACCTTACGCAGTGCGTAATCCGGATCGAAGAACCAGAAGGCGGCATCCCGACCCGCATACTTCACGAGCGACACCTTGTCAGCCTCCTCCACGCCCTGATTCAGGTCGGGGATGATATCGACCTCCGAGAGTTTGTCGTCGGACAACTGGCTCGAAATGTTGAATCGGCGGATCGAATCGACCTCGTCATCGAAAAAGTCGATACGGTAGGGTTTGCTCTCCGAGAAGGAGAACACATCGACGATACCGCCACGCAACGAATACTGACCCGGCTCATACACGAAATCGACCTTCGTAAACGAGGCATCCACCAATCGTTTCTCGAGGTCGGCGATCGCCAGTGTCTCCCCCACCTTCACGCGGATCATGTCGCGGGTGACGGTCTCGGCATCGGCCACACGTTCGGCCAGCGCCTCCGGCCACGTGCAGATGATCAGATAGGATTTGCCGCCCTTGAAGTTACGCAGGGCATTCATCGTCGCCGTACGCTGCACGACCCCCTGCGGATCTTCCGCACCGTAGGCGGGCGATCGTTTGTAGGACGATGGGAAGAAATATACCCGGCTCTCGTCCAGCAAGTTATAGAAGTCGTTCATCAGGTAGGCGGCCGCATCGCGATCCTCCGCCACGAACACATTCACACCGCCCGTATGCGCAATCGACGCGGCGGCATAAAACGAGAACGCCCCGCCGACCAACTCTTCGAGATGGACGGTAGAACGTTCTTTTTTGTAGGCTCGGCGTAATTTCGACAGGGTTTTCGACCCCTCCACAAACTGCGCCAGCTGCTCTTTGGCAGTCATATCGGAATAACTATTTTTCGATCAAATCGTTGTCTTTCTTGTCGTGGTAATGCACCTCGATCATTCCGACGCTTTGATCGGCTACAACATCAATTTTCACTTTATACTTCCACGACCAGCGGCGACGCAGCGAAATCAAACCCTTCTTCAGGAAAGCCGCCACATAGGGACTGACGACCAGTTTGATGTATTTCTGCTTGCGATCCTCCGTGAGGAACGAGATCTGGTTCTCGATCTTCTTATCCAAAAGGACGGTCGGCTCGACACGACCCGATCCGTGGCACGTGGGACATACGTCCGACACATTCTCGATGGCGATCGGACGCACTCTCTGACGCGTGATCTGCATCAGACCGAACTTCGTGAGCGGCAATACCGTATGTTTGGCCTTGTCGCCCGCCATGAGCTGTACCATTTCGTTGTAGAGCGTCTGGCGGTTCTGTGCCTTGTGCAGGTCAATAAAGTCGATGATGACGATACCGCCCAAATCGCGCAGGCGCAACTGACGGGCAATCTCCTTGGCGGCAGCCAGGTTCACATCCATGGCAGTCTGCTCCTGGTTCTCCTCGGCCTTCGTGCGGTTACCCGAGTTCACGTCGATGACGTTCATGGCCTCGGTCTGCTCGATGATCAGGTAAGCACCGCGACGCAACGACACATACTTGGCAAACTGCGATTTGATCTGCTTCGAGATGTCGAAATTGTCGAAGATGGGCACCGTACCGCGGTACATCTTGACGATCTTCTCCTTCTCGGGCTGGATCTGGCGGATGTAGGAACGGATCTCCTCGAACATCGCCTCGTCATTGACGACGATCTGCGAGAAATCCTCGCTCAACGAGTCGCGGATGATGGTATTGGCACGGTTCATCTCGCTCATCAGCTGGGCGGGAGCCGTATTTTTCTTGATGGCCGTGACGGTCTTCTTCCAGCGCTCGATCTGCGTGCGGATGTCCTGCTCGACATCCTCGTCCTTGGCCTGCATGGCGGCCGTGCGGATGATCACACCGAAATTCTTCGGCAGCACCTCGGCGGCAATGCGTTTCAGGCGACGTTTCTCGTCGGCCGAACGGATCTTCTGCGAAAGGTAAACCTTCGACGAGAACGGCACGAGTACCACGTTGCGACCCGCCAGCGAAATATCGGCCGTCAGGCGGGGGCCTTTGGTCGAGATGGCCTCCTTGGCGATCTGCACCATGATCTGCTGACCGACCTGAAGGTAGTCACCGATCTTTTTGCTCTTCTCCACGGCGGGCTCCAGCTTCATGGTATCGACCCGATAACCGCGTTTGCCGGGCTGCTGCGAGGAGACCAATTTATCTAACGAGGGGAATTGAGACCCCAAATCGAGAAAATGGATGAAGGCATCCTTCTCGTGACCTATATTGACAAATGCCGCGTTCAAACCCGGCATGATCTTATGTACCCTTCCGAGGTAAATATCGCCCACGGCAAATCCAGTCTGGCACTGTTCCTTGCCCAACTCGACGAGAACTTTGTCCTCGCACAAGGCGATCGTCAGATCGGTCGGAGTAACATTTACGATTAATTCTTTATTCATACGTGTGGCGCGCTTTCCTTCGTGAGGAAAAGTCGCGTTATGCTGATTAATATTCGGGTGTGTTGCCTTTCGGGGTAAAGCGGCAACGGGCTTTCAAAAAAAGAAGATTCCGAAATTGAATTCCCTAAATTCGGTGCATCCTTCCACGGGAGTCACACCGGGGACTCCCCTAAAACAAAAAAAGTGCCGATTCACAAAGGACTGGTCGGGCGTGGTGCTCTTTTTCGTTCGCAACGGATCTGATCGTTTGGACGGGTGTTCCCTTTTCCGGAAGGTGACTTTTTTGGAGCGTTTGGTGCCGAATGCGTTTTCGGGCTCCTTATCCGCTTACGTTTCACGGCGTTCCGTTCGGGGTTCCGATCCTTTTCCGATGGATCTTTCGCTGGATGATGGTTTAGAGCGTCAGGGCTTTATCTTGTCAGTCCGTATCGGACACAAATCATAACTTAAAACCTCTTGAATATTTTCGGCGGGGCGTTATCTTTACGCCCATAGGGTAGAGGCATCGGGATGCTTTCAACGGGACTATTCAATCGGGGAAGATTCCAATCAAATAAAAATAAGTAAAGCTAAAAGAGCAATCGGGACTCCTTTAGCTTTATCTTTCGTTAGCACAAAGGTGCTACCCTACTTGTTTTTCTTGTGGCGATTCTTACGAAGACGTTTTTTACGCTTATGAGTAGCCATCTTGTGACGCTTGTGCTTCTTTCCGTTTGGCATAGTCTTAAAAGTTTAAAAGTTTGTAATTATTTTACTTTTTCTGCGAAGCTCTTAGCAGGCTTGAATGCAGGAATATTGTGTTCGGGAATAGTAATCGTCGTATTCTTCGAGATGTTGCGGGCAACCTTCTGTGCGCGTTTCTTTACGATGAAGCTACCAAAACCGCGAAGATAAACATTCTCATCCTGAATCAAAGAACCTTTCACACTCTCCATGAATGCTTCTACGACGGTCAGCACCTGCACTTTCTCGATACCGGTGCTCTTTGCGATCTCTGTTACGATATCTGCCTTTGTCATGTCTGGATATAAAATTTAAGTATAAATATAATTTTTCTCTTGAGACTGCAAATATACGTTTTATTTGCGGATCCGCCAAGGATCGGCATTTTTTTTTCAAAATTTTTAATCAGTTATGATTCAACGAGTTGCATTTTCGGGGTTTTCCAGAAGGCGTCACCACTATTCAAACAGCTAAATATCAAACGATTAACCCGTTTTACAAAACCCAAAAACCGTCTCAAATGCACTTTGCGGGGGCGGGGTAAGTAAATAATTTTCAGCGCCCCGCTAATAATAAAGGGGTGTTTTGCGTTTATGAATAAAAAGATTAAATTTGCAAACCATTAATCCGAAAATTCTATGGTCAAAATACTTTGGGTTGACGACGAAGTCGAACTCCTCAAACCCCACGTCCTCTTCCTGAAAGGCAAGGGCTACGAAGTGGACACCTGCAACAACGGCTACGATGCCATCGACATGGCCAGCGACGTGGCCTACGATCTGATCATCCTCGACGAAATGATGCCCGGCATGACGGGACTCGAGACGCTTCCCCAGATCAAGGAAGTGCGCCCCACCACGCCCGTCATCATGGTCACCAAGAGCGAGGAGGAGAACATCATGGACAAGGCCATCGGGTCGAAGATTGCCGACTACCTGATCAAGCCCGTGAATCCCAACCAGGTACTCCTGTCGATCAAAAAAAACGTACACCAGCAGCAGCTCGTCACCGAGCAGACGACGGCCGACTATCGGTCGGAATTCGGGCGCATTTCGCAATCGCTGCAAATGGCCGACACGTTCCAGGACTGGTGTTCGCTCTACCGCAAGATCACCTCGTGGGAGATCGAGCTGGACTCCTCGACCGACCAGAGCATCAAGGAGGTACTCTCCTACCAGAAAAACGAAGCGAACCACGAATTCTGCAAGTTCGTGCGCCGCAACTATTATAATTGGATCAACAAACGCGCCACCGACACGCCCGTCATGTCGCACACGCTGATGCGCAACCGCATCTTCCCCGTGGCCGACGAGAACAAGAAGACGACGCTGCTTCTGATCGACAATTTCCGTTACGACCAGTGGCGTTCGATCTCGTCGCTGCTTCGCGGTTACTACGATGTGGAGACCGACGATTTCTTCTGCGCGATCCTCCCCACCGCCACCCAATATGCGCGTAACGCCATTTTTGCGGGACTGATGCCCCTGTCGATCGACAAACTGATGCCCAACAAATGGCTCAACGACAACGAGGACGGCGGAAAGAACCAATACGAGGAGGAGTTCTTAAAACGCCTCATGGCACAGAACGGCAAGAATTGGAAATTCTCGTTCGACAAGCTGGTGCGCCCCGAGCAGGGACGACGCCTGTTAGACAACATCCAGAAGGTTTACGATGCCGATTTCTCGGTCATCGTCTACAACTTCCTCGACATCCTCTCGCACGCCCGTACCGAGACCGAGATCATCCGCGAGCTGACCGAGGACGAAGCCGCCTTCCGTTCGCTGACCCGTTCGTGGTTCGAGCATTCGGACTTGTACACCATCCTCAAGATGCTCTCCGAGAAGGGACACACGGTGGTGATCACCTCCGACCACGGTACGATCCGCGTGGATAATCCCGTGAAGGTGACCGGAGACCGCGAAACCTCGTCGAACCTGCGTTACAAGACGGGGCGTAACCTGTCGTACAACTCCAAGGAGGTCTACGAGGTGCTGCGTCCCGAGGACATCCAGCTGCCGTCGAGCAACCTCACGTCGAGCTACATCTTCGCCTACAACAGCGATTTTCTGATCTACAACAACGACGCGAACCGCCACATCCGCTACTACCGCAACACGTTCCAGCACGGCGGTATCTCGATGGAGGAGATGATCGTGCCGTACATTGTTTTGAAACCGAAAAAGTAGTATATTTGCACCGATAAAATCAAAATAAAAGTGGAAAACAACAACATAAGAACCATACACATCACTTCGGAGGACGGCCTGAAAGAGGTCGCCGAAGCGATCATCGAAGCCACGGGACGCCGCACGGTGGTGGTATTCCGAGGTGAAATGGGCGCGGGAAAAACCACGCTGATCCGCGAGATCGCCTCGCAGCTCGGCGTCGAGGACACCGTCACCAGCCCCACGTTCGCCATCGTCAACCAGTACAAGGGTGCAGGCGACCGCAACATCTATCACTTCGATTTCTACCGCATCAACGACATCCGCGAAGCCTACGATTTCGGCTACGAGGAGTATTTCTATTCGGGTGACCTGTGCCTGGTGGAGTGGCCCGAGAAGATCGAGCAGTTACTGCCCGAAAATGTCGTGACGGTGCGCATCACGGTCGATGACGAGACCTCGCGTACCTTCGAAATCGAATAAGCAACCCTTAATCCCCGTCAAAAATCAAACAATGAAAGAATACGTTTCGCAACAACACCAGATCCTCCGCCCCGTAGAGCAGATCTTCACGGCAATCAGCAATTTCGAGAACCTCACGCCCGCCCTCAAAGACCGTGTCGAGGAGTGGCAGGCCACCGAGCGCACCTGCTCGTTCAAGGCCAAGGGCTTCACCGTACGTCTCCTGATGGACGAGAAGGTCGAGAACAAGCACATCAAGATCATCGGCGATCAGGGTGGCGTGCCCATCGATTTCGCCTTCTGGATTCAGCTGCACAAGGTTTCGGACTACGACACCCGCATGCGACTGGTACTCCACGTCGAATTGAACATGATGATGAAGATGATGATCGGCGGCAAATTGCAGAAAGGTCTGGATCAGGTTGCCGAGCAGCTGGCCAACGCCATGAACGGCATCATGCCCCAGGGTATGCCTGCCGACTTCAAGTTCTAAGGCAAAGGCCTTTAAACACAAAAAAAGTCCGAATTCCTCAAGATTCGGACTTTTTTATTTTATGCACCGTTACTTGCGCCACATGGCCTCCGCCACGCAACGGATCGTGGGGAAGGTATTTTTCAGATGCTCCCGCACCTCGTCTTCGGTACACCACACGACCGATGTGATGTCCTCCTCGGTCTGGGGTTTGAGGTCGGCACGCTGCACCTCCCGAAGTTCATACCAATAGGTACATTTGACCTCCCATCGGTGATTCGGCTCGAAATAGTAGGCATGCCACGTACGGCACAACTCGCGCAGAATCTCACCCCGCACGGCCGTCTCCTCTTCGATCTCGCGTACGGCCGTTTCCTCGTAAGTTTCGCCCGCCTCGACATGGCCTTTGGGAAAATCCCAACGCCCGCGGCGCGACATCATCAGCCACTCGCCCCGCTCGTTACGGACCACTCCGCCCGCAGCCTCGACACAGGCAAATTCACGTTTGAAATCCGAAAAAGTTTGATCGGGATCTCCCGAAATAATCAAAATGCTATTGTGCGTTTCGAGCATTTTAAGTACCTTCGTGCATAATAAACCCTCGTCACCCGCGATGACCAACGCATCGGATGTGGCGGCGTCGGCTTGTTCCGAAGAAAACACCACCGGCTTATCGGTAAAATAGATGATGTGTTTCATGATCTTTAACCTGAATTGATTGCCAAAATTAAACATAAATGAACAAATCCAAACAGAAATGAAAAAAATTCTCCTATCTATGGCTATTGCAGCATTGGGACTGACCGGTTGCGGGGAACAACCGCAGACGGGGTCTTTGGAAATCAACAACGCGCTCACACCGCAGGAAATCGCCGCAGGACGCATGACGCCCGAAGTGATGTGGAAGATGCGTCGTGCAGGTTCGTCGCGCCTGTCGCCCGACGGCCAGAAACTCATCTACACGCTGACCGATTACAGCATGTCGGAGAACCGCGGTATCTCGACCATCTGGCTCAAGGACATGGCATCGGGTAAGGAGGTCTCGCTGACCGACTACTCGTCGAACAACTCGTCGCCCGAATGGAGCGCCGACGGCCGGAAGATCCGTTTCATCTCCTCGAGAAGCGGTTCGGCACAGGTTTGGGAGATGGACACCGAGGGTAAAAACCTCCGCCAGCTGACCCATTTCGCCAAGGATGTCGAGGGCTTCGGCATCAACTCGACCGACAACAAAGCCTGGTATGCCATGCGCGTTCACGCCGCCGACCACCGTTCGGCCGACGTCTACAAGGACATGCCCAAATCGAAGGCACGTATCTACGACGATCTGATGGTTCGTCACTGGAACTACTGGGATATGGGCGAATACCTCCACATCTTCGTGGGTGATCTGACGACACAGGGCATCTCGGAGGGCGTGGACATCATCGGCAAGGATTCGGCCTGGGATGCACCGCTTGCCCCCTATTTCGACATGGGCGAGATCGCATGGAGCAACAACGGCAAGCTGTTGGCCTACACCTGCAAACCCCTGAAGGGCAAAGCCTATGCCACTTCGACCGATTCCGACATCTTCGTGTACGACACCGAGAACGGCTCGACGCAGAACATCTGCAAGCCGGACGAATCACAACGCAACAACCTGCCCGGTTACGACAAGTATCCCGTATGGTCGCCCGACGATCAGAAGATCGCCTTCGCATCGCAGCGTCGTCCGGGCAACGAGTCCGACAAATCGCGTCTGTTCGTCTTCGACCGCAAAACCGCCGAGATGAAGGATCTGACGGCCGATTTCGACTACAACTCGCAGAATGTGGTTTGGGCAAACAACGACCAGCTTTATTTCATCGCTCCGATCCACGCCACGCATCAGATCTGCCGCGTGAATGCTGTCGATCCCGAGGTTGAAGTCCTCACGAAGGGTGATCACGACATCAACGCCTTCTCGATGGCCGAGGGTCGCATCGTTGCCGAGATGCAGTCGATCAGCAAGGCAACCGAACTCTACGAAGTAAACTCGGAGGGTGCACTCAAGCAGATTACCGATGTAAACAAAGAGATCTACGACCACATCAAGATGGGCGAGGTGCAGAAGCGTTGGGTAAAGACCACCGACGGCAAAGAGATGCTGACGTGGGTAATCCTCCCGCCCGATTTCGACTCATCGAAGAAATATCCCGTACTGCTCTACTGCCAGGGTGGCCCGCAGAGTGTCGTTTCGCAGTTCTGGAGCTACCGCTGGAACTTCCAGCTGATGGCTGCCCGGGGTTACATCGTCGTTGCCCCGAACCGTCGCGGTCTGCCGTCGTTCGGTCAGGAGTGGCTCGACCAGATCTCGGGCGACTACTCGGGTCAGAACATTCAGGACTACCTGTCGGCCATTGACGACGTTGCCAAGGAGCCGTGGGCTGACGAGAACCGCATGGGTTGCGTCGGTGCTTCGTACGGCGGTTACTCGACCTACTACCTCGCAGGTCACCACGACAAGCGTTTCAAGGCCTTCATCGCTCACTGCGGTATCTTCAACTTCGAATCGATGTATGGCGAGACCGAGGAGTTGTTCTTCCTGATCAACGACTATGGCGGTTCGTACTTCGACAAGGACAACGCCGTAGCCGTACGTTCGTATGCCAACTCGCCCCACAAGTCGGTCGACAAGTGGGACACCCCGATTCTGATCTTCACGGGCGAATACGACTACCGTATCCCCTACACCCAGTCGTTGCAGGCCTTCACGGCCGCCAAGATGCGCGGTATTCCCGCCCGTCTGGTATCGTTCGAGGACGAAGCACACCAGGTGTTCAAGCCCCAGAACTCGCTCGTATGGCAGCGTGAATTCTTCGGTTGGTTGGACAAATATCTGAAATAGACGTCCGACTTCCGACAAACACAACACCCCGACATCCTCTCGAGATGTCGGGGTGTTTTTTTATATGGACATAAAAAAAGCGGGGAAACCTTCTTTTAAGAAAGGTTCACCACGCTTGTTTTAACGATTCGGAAAGTTACGGCCTACCTTGCGGCAATACGGCAGTACTTGTCATAACGTCCCAGTACGTCGTTCACATAAGCCACCGTCTGGTTGCTTCCGGTGAAACGACCACATTTGACCACTTCGTTCTGGTAGTATTCGGGTTGCGACTTCAGGCGCAGGTAACGCGACACAACCTCCCACGAATTGGGATTTTCGCCGTGAAGTCGGGCCAGTCGGCGTGCATCCGACACATGGCCGATACCGCCGTTATACGAAGCCAGCACCAGCGAAAGACGATCCTTCGAAGAGATGTTCGCAGGCAGGCGTAACGATGAGGAGATCTTCGTGAAGATCTTATTGGCAACGCGCACATTGGTTTCGGGGTTCATCAGATCCTCCTTTCCAACGTTGAACTGACGTGCCACCATGGGCATGATCTGCATCAGTCCGCGAGCACCGCGGCGCGATGTAATATCGGCATTAAAACGCGATTCGTGGTAAGCGATGGCCGACATCAGTCGCCAATCGTTACCTTCCTGTTCGCTGATCGTACGAATAATCCGGTCGTAAGCCGAAATCTGATATTCTCCCTCACGGAGCAGCGTCAGAAGATCGGATGCGGTCTGCTCCTCCTTCTCGTTGAAGAGGATCAGCTCACGCGGCGACGGAATGTGGCTGTTGAAGCCGTAAAAAGTGGTTAAAATAGTTAAGAACGAAAACGTTAAAATAATCTTTTTTAACATAAAGAGTTGTTTTGCGGGCAGCTCACACCGCGCAGAACAATACGCTAATCATAGAATCCCCACGAGATACCAATCTTGAACA
This sequence comes from Alistipes sp., assembly GCA_020026395.1. Lineage (GTDB taxonomy): Bacteria > Bacteroidota > Bacteroidia > Bacteroidales > Rikenellaceae > Alistipes. The sequence continues at coordinate 138,248 of JAHHQM010000003.1, forward strand.
TGCCCGGGTTCAGCGGATAATGAGCCGCCGAAAAATACTTGTCGTCACCGAACAGTCCCTTATTGAGATGCTGATATTTCAAGAATATTCGCATTCTCTTCCACTTTCCCATCACGAAGAAATCGGTGTAGGGGTATGCCCCCACCTCAACTTCGCGTTGGTTGTAATACTCCGACAAAGCAGGATTGTACGACGGCGCATAATACTTCGAATTAAAGCGGCTGTCCAATCCGATCTGAAGGCGTAATACGTTGCGCACCACCCAGAATTCGTAATAATACGAAAGGAAGGCGCTGAAAAGCGGAACGGGTACAACTTCCTGATCCGTACTCCACTGCAACAATACCCTGTTGTCCAAATGAAGTCCGCCGAGGCGGAAATCTTTGCGAGCATACACACTCGTGAGGTTCACATCACCGGCGGCCTGTTCAATATGGCTCGTTGCGCCATAGTAGATTTTATTATCGACAATACCATGGTTTGCGCCCGCTTCAAATGCGAAATCGGGCATCGAAAGTTTCACCTCAAAACGAGTATCAGTCTCCCGCGAAAGGGGAGTGTTCCACATAAAGTGGTTCGAGAGTAGATTCTCCTGCCAGTAGTTCGGCGAGCGACGATCCAACAGGAATCGTCCTTCGAGAATCAGAGGGTGTCCACGGAGTCGTCCCTTGAGTGCCAGGTGGGCACCCAGACGAAGATCTCCGCCTCGATAACCTGAGGGATAGAACTTGAAGTCCGCATCCCAATCGACAAATCGTTTGATTTTACCGCGGATCGAACCATAGGCAAAATACGAGGTCTTGTTCACCTTGCTGTATTTGCCGCTCAGGTAACTTCCGGGTGCGATCTGCACATAGGTGTGCATGTCGATACCGATACCGCCGTCGATGGTTCCCACCACACCGTTTCGATCCCAGGGCTGTGCCTCGACAAAGATACGGTTCGAAATGACACGCTCGTAAAGCGAGTCGTTCGTCTGACGCGGATCCAGGTACCAGTTTTCGTAATACTCCTTCGTTTCGGGCACGAACTCCCCCGTTTCGGGATCGCGCGAGGCACGTTCGTTGACGTACGGAGCACGTTTGTCCGTATAGCGTTTGCTCCACGACGAGTATTCGAATGAATGACCGAAATAGACCGCCGAGTAATCCGCCATCGAAAAATCGGCTTCGGTCAGGGTTTGCAAAGGAACACCGTAAGTCTGCTTCAGGAAGAAGGCATTGTTACGGTAGATGTTCTCGGCTTCGGCGTCGCTCAGCTTCATCGGCACACCCGACGGCATCTCGAAGGTCGTATCGCTGATCGCCCACTCGCCTACCACACCACCGTTCTCCTGTTGTTCGATGTGGTTGTTGTAGTAAGCGGCATGCACCGAGTAGCGTTTGCCCGTGTGGTTGAACGCCACCGAAAGGTTGTGGTTTTTCGTACGCTGACGGTTGTATTGTCCGCGCGTACCCCGCGCCTTGTAGTTTACGTTGAAACTCGTCGAGGGCGAGACGTTATGTGCCACCATCACGTTGAAATTCTCCTCACGGAAACGCTTCTGACCCGACTCCAGATACGTAAAACGGAACAACGGCGTCTTCGAATTGTAGAAGGGCACGTTCTCCATATTATACGTATAGGCGTAATAGACGTCCGAGAAGCTGAAATTGAAATTTTCGGGACGGCGGAAGTAATTCAACGGCAGCGACGTCTGACCCAGACCGCCCTGCGCGATGTCACCCACCCCTTCGAGGTAGAACGGGTAGTCGATGCGCCAGTCGGTCAGCATGGTATCCAGCGGCTGGATCTCCACGCGGTTAAAGTCGCGGCTGATGTTCCATTTGAAGTTCTTCAGCGAGCGGATCGAGTCGCTGAAGAAGTACGATTCCAGAGGTTTGCGAATTTTGCGCTCCTTCTTGGTCGTATCCTTAGGCATCGTCTCGTCGTCGGGTTGCTCATAGGGGTTCGATCCGTAGAGGGTGCTTTTGTCACCGCGCTGCTGCTGACGCATGATGTCTCGCGCGTTGATCGGACGCTGTGCAAAGGCCTCGGACGGAATGCTCAAAAACATCCCGGCCAAAACGAGTATCAATATACGGAACACGTTACGCGCCATAACAAAAAGCGGAAAATTCGGGGGCAAATATAGTTAAAATTTTTTAATCGTTCAAACCGCTCGTTTTACGTCCCTTAGCCAGCGCCCAGCGGACGGTCGAAAACAGGATGTAAAGGACGATGATGACGGGGATGGCATAGACCTTCAGAAGGATGCACAACACGGCCGACAAGAGGATGAACGAATAGCGGATTTCGTTGCCTTTCCAACCAAAGCCCTTGAATTTGAGGGCGAACATACGCACGGGCGATACGAGCATCAGCCCCATAAAGAGGGCGATGAGCGGAATCCACACGCCCCACCCGAAGTTACCCTGCTCGTAGATATAACCCAACGCCAGGAAGAACAGCGAGTTGGCCGGCGTGGGCAGACCCTCAAACTCGGTGTGTTGCGTTTCGTCGATATTGAATTTGGCAAGGCGCAATGCCGAGAATGCGGCGATCGAGAAGCAGAGGACAATGCCCGCCCAACGCATCCACTGGGGCATACACTCGGGCAGCGACTCCACGAAAAGCACATAAGCCACCGATGCGGGTACCAATCCGAACGAGATCATGTCGGCCAGCGAGTCGAGTTCGGCACCGATGGGCGACGACGATTTCAAAAGTCGGGCGACAAATCCGTCGAAAAAGTCGAATACGGCAGCGGCAATGACAAGCATCAAAGCCACGGTCAGCATACGGTATTCGAGGACATAAACGGCCGCAAACGCACCGCACATGAGGTTCGAAAGGGTCAGCAAATTGGGTATGGTGAATAGTCTGATCTTCATTTTTTCTTCAATTTTAAAGCCTGCAACAGTCGGCAAAGTTAAGAATTAAAGGCCGAAAGCGAAAAAAAAAGCGACAAATAATGCATCGCGGTCGGTTGAAACAGTGCAAAATAGAATTTTTGGAGAAAACATACGCGGATTTAAGGCCGTGGGAACTTTTTAAAATCTATAAAAATTTTTATCTTTGTAATCCATTAACCGAACAGAGCCTTTATGATGAATAACAAATATTGCGTGATCATGGCGGGAGGTATCGGCACCCGCTTTTGGCCGAAGAGCCGTCAGCGTATGCCGAAGCAGTTTCTCGACATCCTCGGTACCGGCAAATCGTTTATCCGCCACACCTTCGAGCGCTTTCTGCCGCTCGTACCCGCCGAGAATTTCCTGGTGGTCACCAACTACAAATACAAGGATCTGGTGCTGGAGCATCTGCCCGAATTGAAGGAAGAGCAGATTCTGTGCGAGCCCATCGGCCGCAACACCGCCCCCTGCATCGCCTACGCCACCTACACCCTCATGAAGAAGAATCCGCAGGCGGAGATGATCGTCACCCCCGCCGACCACCTGATTCTGAACGAGGAAGATTTCCGCAAGATCATTTCGGAGTGCGTATCGTTCGCCGCCGACCACGATGCCATGATGACCGTCGGCATCAAACCGACCCGTCCCGATACGGGTTACGGCTACATCCAGGTGTCGAATCAGGAGCCGATCAGCAAGGTGAAGTGCTTCACCGAGAAACCCAATCTGGAGCTGGCACAGACCTTCCTCCAGTGTGGCGAGTTCTTCTGGAATTCGGGTATCTTCATCTGGAAGGGCACGACCATCGTCGAGGCGTTCAAGAAATACCTGCCCGAGCACCACGCCCTGTTCAGCGAGGTGGAGAAGGCCGACACGCCCGAGGCCGAACGCGCCGTCATCGAGAAGGCTTTTTCGGAGTGCCGCGCCATTTCGATCGACTACGGCATCATGGAGAAAGCCGACAATGTCTATGTGCGTTGCGGTGAATTCGGCTGGAGCGACATCGGCACGTGGGGTTCGGTTTACCAGCATTCGCGCAAGGATCGCTACGCCAACGCCGTTCCCGAGGAAGGGTGTTACCTGTACGACGTGCGTTCGTCGATCGTCTCGATTCCCAAGGATAAAATCGCCGTGGTGAGCGGCCTCAAGGAGTACATCATCGTCGATACGGACGATGTGCTGATGATCTGCCCGCGCAGTGAGGAGCAGAACATCAAGAAATTCATCGATGAGGTGAAGTTCCACGACGGCGACAAACATATTTAACCCCGAGCATGACCCGCTTATATCAATTATTCAAGGCGCACCCCACCATTTCGACCGACAGCCGCCGCATTGCCCCCGATTCGATCTTCTTCGCATTGAAGGGTGCCAATTTCGACGGCAATAAGTTCGCCCGCGAGGCACTGAAAAAAGGTGCCGCCTACGCCGTGATCGACGATCCCGAGGTTTTGGAGGAGGCACTCCGCGAGGCCGAATCAAAACCCCAAGCCGAGAAGCCGACCCATTCGCTTCCCGATGACCTGCAACCCGAAGTTGCGGAGGTCGTGGCCGAAATCCACGCCATTGCCGACCGCATCAACGAATCACACACCGCAGAACGCCTCCAGGAGGAGATTCGCCTAATCCTCGTCCCCAATGTATTGAAGGCCTTGCAGGATCTGGCACGCGAACACCGCCGTGCCTTGGACATTCCGATTCTGGCCATTTCGGGCAGCAACGGAAAAACCACCACCAAAGAACTCATCAACCGCGTGCTGAGTGCGCGTTTTCGCACCTATGCCACCCGCGGCAATCTGAATAACCACATCGGCGTTCCGCTGACGCTGCTTGCGATGACCCGTTCGACCCAATTCGGTATTGTGGAGATGGGTGCAAGCGCACAGGGCGAGATCGCACTTCTCACGTCCATTGCCCAACCCGACTACGGAATTCTGACCAACGTAGGCCGAGCCCACCTGGGCGGTTTCGGAGGCCCCGAAGGCGTCCGAAAGGGCAAAGGCGAATTGTACGACTACCTGATGCGCCATTCGGGCAAGGCCTTTCTGCGCGAGGACGATCCGACACTTCTTTCGATGGCCGACGAGCGCCCCGCACTGGACACCATCCGCTATACGAGTGATCTTTCGGAGGGTATCCTCCACCACCTGGAGGGCGACTACAACCGCTTCAACATTGCGGCTGCCGTGGCCGTAGGTCGTCATTTCGGCATCGGTGAGGATGAAATCCGCGCCGCAATCGAGGGTTATATTCCCGACAACAACCGTTCGCAACGCATGGATACCCCACGCAACACGCTTATTGTCGATTGCTACAACGCCAATCCGTCGAGTATGCGTGCTTCCATCACCAATTTTTTGAAGGAAGCCACCGCCGAAGGTAAAGCGCATATGCTCATTCTGGGTGATATGTTGGAGTTGGGCGCATGGTCGGTCGAAGAGCACGCCTCCATGATCCGTCTTGCCGCCGAAGACCCCGAGGCCGAATTGCATCTGGTCGGCGAGGAGTTCCGCAAGGCCTATCAGTCGCTCGACGTAAAACCCGCCCGTTGCACGCTCTACCCCGATCGGGAAGCGCTGCTGGAGGAGCTCCAAAAACATCATCCCGAGAATCACCTGATCCTCATCAAGGGATCGCGCGGGATTGGTTTGGAGAAAACAATCGATCTTTTATAAGATATTAAATGCATAAAAAAGCGTGGAGTCCATATGGGACTCCGCTCTTTTTATTCCTATAGAAGGAATTTACTTGATTGTGGTTGCCGTATCTCGCTGGAACGTGAAACCGATATACACATCCTTGTAGTGTTCGAACAGTGCGACCAGTCCGTTCAGCTGGGGCACGCGGTCACCGATGGCCTTGACCATATCGACCAATTTGGTGACGGGGAAGACCAGAATCATCTCGTTGCCACGCACATAAACCGTACCCGTCACGGGTTCGTATTTGCGTCGCTTGGAGTCGAACGAGAAAGTCATCAGGTGCTTTTCGGCCTCGTAGGTATAATCACCCTTGACGGTGCGTTCGCCCGTCGTGGCCTCGTAGCGGTTGTCGCGATTGAGGGTCAGGATGCCGAAACCGGGTTTCAGACCCACCTTCTCATAGACCTTCGTCATCTTTTTCTCGGCCGTCTTTTCCAAAGCCGCAGCCGCAAAACCCGACAACACATCGTCACCCTTCATCTTCATGGCAGGTGCCGAATAGACCCAACGGCCGTTCATCGTCAATTCCGAGACCTTACCGCCAAGCGCCTCGTCGGCAGCCGATGCGGCTTCCTTCAAAAGATCTCGCCAATCCTGTGCCGATGCCGTCTGCACTCCCATCAGAAGGGCGCACGCCGTCATCACAAAAATCAAAAGTTTCTTCATCTTAAAAAAATTAATCTAAAGTTTGTCAATTTCCTCAAGCCATGCGGCCGACAACATATCCGAAGGCATCTCCCAATCACCACGCGGCGAGAGCGAAATGCGCCCCGTACGCGGTCCGTCGGGCAGTGCCGAGCGTTTGAACTGCTGCGTGAAGAATCGACGGAAGAACGTACGGAGCCACTTAAGGATGGTCTCACGATCGTACGTTCCGCAGAAAGCCTCCTCGGCCATATAGAGGATCTTCGCGGGGCATGCACCTCCCGAAATGAAATGATAGAGGAAAAAGTCGTGCAACTCGTAGGGGCCGACCAGATCCTCGGTCTTCTGGGCAATTTCGCCCTGATCGTCGGCGGGCAGAAGCTCGGGGCTGACGGGCGTTTCGATCACGTCGAGCAGCGTTTGGCGGATCTCCTCGTCCTGCTCGCTCTCGGCACACCAGGCCACCACGTGGCGCACCAGCGTCTTGGGTACCGTGGCGTTCACGCCGTACATCGACATATGGTCGCCGTTGTAGGTTGCCCAACCCAGCGCCAATTCGCTCAAGTCGCCCGTACCGACCACCAGACCGTTCTCCTTGTTGGCCAGATCCATCAGGATCTGCGTACGTTCGCGTGCCTGGCTGTTTTCGTAAGCCGACGAACGATCCGACGAGTCCAGACCGATGTCCTCGAAATGTTGTTCGCAGGCCTTACGGATCGGAATTTCGTGCATCGTAATGCCCAGTCCGTTCATCATCTTCAGGGCGTTGTTGTAGGTGCGTCCCGTCGTACCGAAACCGGGCATCGTCACACCGATGATCTCCTTGCGGTCACGCTGCATCACATCGAATGCGCGTACCATCACCAGCAGAGCCAGCGTCGAATCCAAACCGCCCGAAATACCGATCACGGCCGTGCAGGCACGGGTATGGGTCAGGCGGCGCACCAAGCCCTGCACCTGGATTTGGAAGACCTCCTGGCAACGCTCCCAGCGGGCACGCTCCTCATGCGGGATGAAGGGCATGGGGTCGATCTCGCGGTCGAGTTCCCGCTCTTCGTCCGATTCGGGGAAGTCGATGGTCACGATGCTGCTCTTATCGATCGTTCCCGGTTCGCGGAACATCGGATTGCGGCGGCGTTCGTAGTCCAGGCGATCGATATCGATGTCGGCCACGATAAGCTGGGGCTGCATCAGGAAGCGTTCGCCCTCCATCAGGAGTTTACCGTTCTCGGCAATCAGCGCCTCACCACCGAACACGCCGTTGGTGGTCGATTCGCCCGATCCGGCCGACGCATAGATGTAACCCGAAATCGTGCGTGCCGACTGCGACAAGATTTGCTGTTGCAGGAAGTTATATTGCGCGGCACCCTCCATCACGGCCGCAAGGTTGCAGATGACCTTCGCACCGTTCTGCGCCAGAATCGACGAATTGGGAACGAGAGCCCACAGATCGTGCGAGAGTTCGATTCCCACCTCCACGCCATTGACGGCGAAAGTCTGGAATGCACCGAACGGCACCATATCTCCACCCGCCGAGATCACATCGTTATCGATCGAGAATCCCGACGTGAAGAGGCGTTTTTCCGTTGCGCCCTCGCCCTCATAGACATGGCTCTTGGGCACGACACCCTGCACCTGTCCTTGCGCAATGACCACCGCCGTATCGTAGAGCGATGCCCCGTGGCGCAGAGGTGCACCCACGACGATCGTCAGCGGAATTTCGAGCGACGCATCCGCCAACTGACGCAGCGCCTCATCCACCGCATCGAGCAGTGTGCGTTGCAGCATCAGATCGCCCGCCGTATAACCCGTCACCGAAAGTTCGGGGAATACGACCAGCTCCGCACCGCGTTGTGCGGCCTCCTGGGCCAGTGCCGTAATGCGACGCACATTCTCGCGGGGATCGCCCACCGCCACAACGGGAGTGGCAACCGCAACTTTGAAAAAACCGAATTTATCCATTGTTCAAACTTTTTTATTGATGATCGAAGCGACCATCCGTCCCCTCTTTTCGGGGGACGGAGGATCGCTTCGAAGATTCCTTTCGGGGAATTATTCAGCCCACAACTGAGCCAGATTCAGGATCACCTGCTGTGCCTTGCGCATGGTCGTCAGCGAGCAGTACTCGAACTTACCGTGGAAGTTCTGACCACCCGTGAAGAGATTCGGGCAGGGAAGACCCATGAACGAAAGGCGTGCACCGTCCGTACCACCACGAATCGGCTGGATCAGGGGTTTCACGTCGGCCTGCTTCATGGCCTCGATGGCCTTGTCGATCAGTTGGGGATGCGGTTCGACCATCTTCTTCATGTTGAAGTACTGATCCTTGAGGGTCAGAATGACCGTACCCGCACCGTATTTGCGGTTCAGGAGATCGACGCACTGACCGATGAACATCTTCTTCTGCTCGTACGACTCGGTGAAGTGGTCGCGGATGATATAAGCCAGCGAAGCGTGCTCGACCGTACCCTGTACGCTTACGCAGTGGTAGAAGCCTTCGTAACCCTCGGTGAATTGGGGACGCTGCTCGGCGGGGAGCATCGTCTGCAACTCGGCGGCAATGTCGATGGCGTTCTTCATCTTGTTCTTGGCCGATCCCGGGTGTACGTTCAGACCCTGAATCTCGATCTTGGCGCTGGCGGCGTTGAAGTTTTCATACTCCAACTCGCCCTCCATACCGCCGTCGACCGTATAGGCGAAGTCGGCACCGAAAGCCTTCACGTTGAAGAAATCGACACCGCGGCCGATCTCCTCGTCGGGCGTGAAGCCTACGCGGATCTTGCCGTGCTGGATTTCGGGATGATTCATCAGGTATTCGGCAGCCGTCATGATCTCGGCAACACCCGCCTTGTCGTCAGCACCCAGAAGAGTCGTTCCGTCGGTGTGGATCAGCGTGTGCCCCTTGAAGAAACTCAATTCGGGGAAGTCTGCCACGCGCATCGTCAGCGACGGGTTGAGCATGATGTCCTCACCGTCGTACTCGTCGATGATGTGGGGTTTCACGTCCTTGCCACTCATGTCGGGAGCCGTATCCACGTGCGAAATGAAACCGATGACGGGGGCATTCTCCTTGCCCTTCGAGGCGGGTACCGTACCCATCACGTAGCCGTGCTCGTCCATCGCGACCTCGGTCATGCCGAGTGCCAGCATCTCATCGTGCAAATGCTTCAGCAGCACCTTCTGCTTGTCGGTCGAGGGGAACGTGTTGCTCGATTCGTCCGACTGGGTGTCGAACGAAACGTATTTCAGAAATCGATCTTTTAAATCCATGGTATTTGGTTTTTTAGTAGTTGATTTATTCGTCTTTTCGTGCGCGGAGCGTATGGCAGATCATGTAGGTGATCAGTACCAGATACATCACCAGTCCGAGCCACATGGCACCGTTCGACGAGGTCCATGCGCCCATATCGACCGATACGCCTGCAAATTTCAGAATGGCGCTTACGACACCCATCAGCGCACCGCCTGCGATGAATCCCGATGCGATAAGCGTACCCCGACCCATGCGAGCCTTATTCAGGTCGGCATCCTTCGAGCGGCTCGATACGAACCAGGCCACCAGACCACCGACCACCAGCGGCGCATTCAATTTCATCGGCAGGAACATACCCAGCGCAAACGGCAGGGCAGGAACACCGATGAAGGTCAATACGAGTGCCAGGATTGCACCGCAGATATAGAGTACCCACGGCGTCTGACCACCCGTCATCAGCGGTTCGATGACGGCAGCCATGGCCTTGGCCTGAGGCGCCTCAAGCGAGTTGGGACCTTCGAAACCGTAGGCCTTGTTCAGCACGATCATCACGCCTGCCACCGTTGCGGCAGCCACGAACGTACCGAGGAACTTCCAGCGCTCCTGGTTCTGCGGGGTCGTACCCAGCCAGTAACCGATCTTCAGGTCGGTGATGAAACCTCCGGCCATCGACAGTGCCGTACAAACCACACCGCCGATAATCAATGCAGCCGCCATACCCGTGCTGCCCTTCAGGCCGATCGACACAAGGATCAGCGACGAGAGGATCAGCGTCATGAGGGTCATACCCGACACGGGGTTCGAGCCCACGATGGCGATGGCGTTGGCGGCAACCGTCGTAAAGAGGAAGGCAATCACGAAGACGATCAGAATCGCCGTGATCGACTGAATCCAGTTACCGCCCAGCAATCCGAAGTGGAAGAAGAGGAACACCGTGATGAGCGTAGCCACCAGCATGATGAGGATGTGTTTCATCTTCAGGTCGCGCTGCGTACGCTCCGAGCTAACCTCTTTTTTGTTTTTACCGCCGAATTCCGATACGGCAAGACCCACGGCCTGACGGATGATCGACGACTGACGCACGATACCGATCAGACCCGCCATGGCAATACCGCCGATACCGATCGGCTTACCGATGTAGGCAAAGAGGTTCTCGGCCGAGAAGATCGTTTCGGGATTTTCCAGAATCGACTTGTTCGTCACGCCCAGCATATTCACAAGTGCCACGGCGTCGATGCTTTCGGCGAGCGATCCCACTACGGGAACAATCAAAAACCATACGACACAGGAACCTGCCGTGATGATCAGCGCATATTTCAGACCGATGATATAACCCAGACCGAGCACTGCGGCCGAGGTGTTGATGCTGAATACGAATTTGAATTTGTCGGCAACCATTGCACCCATACGGCAGATGGTCGTCGAAACGGTATCCGTCCAAAGGCCGAACGTACCGACCAGGAAGTCGTACAAACCGCCCATAAGACCTGCGACGGCCAGCAATTTGGCCTGGTTACCGCCCTTCTCACCCGACACGAGCACCTCGGTCGTGGCCGTAGCCTCGGGGAAGGGGTATTTGCCGTGCATGTCCTTGACGAAATATTTACGGAACGGGATCAGGAGGATAATACCCAGCACGCCACCCAGCAGTGACGAAAGGAATACCTGATAGAAGTTGATGTCAATCTTCAGGATGTAGAGTGCAGGCAGGGTGAAGATGGCACCCGCCACGATCACACCCGACGAAGCACCGATCGACTGGATGATGACATTCTGACCCAGCATATTTTTCTTGCCGAGCACGTTGCCCATACCGACCGCAATGATGGCAATCGGAATGGCGGCCTCGAAGACCTGTCCCACCTTCAGTCCGAGGTAGGCGGCCGCAGCCGAGAAGATAATCGCCATCACGACACCCATCGTCACGGAGTAAGGCGTGACCTCGACGGGGGTGGTCGATGCCGGCATCAACGGTTTGTACTGCTCCCCCGGCTTGAGTTCGCGGTAGGCGTTTTCGGGCAGGGAAACATTCTTGTTCTGTTCCATTTATAGAAGTGTTTTAGGTTTAGGTTCTACTTTTCGCGATCCAGACGGGCAAGCTGCTTGAGGATGTAATAGCGGTTGAACGACGGATCGGCCTTATGGGCATCCTGATACTTGTAGACTTCGCAGGCCGCAGCCGCAAAACGGCGTTGGTCATCCTTATCCTCGGCGGCAAATGCCAAATCGGCCAGTACCTCGGCAAAGAGTTCGAGTGACGGTGCATCGAAGCCGTGCTTCCCGACAAGCGTCTCCACAAAGTCGGAATCCGCCAGCAGCGAATCCATATCCACCCCGAGTTTGTCGGCCAGTTCGACCTTGGTGGTCGTCACCTCGATCTCCTCCTCGTGGTTGTTTTTCAAGAGTTGCAGTTTACGCAACAAACCGCGCAACAGCACCCCGATCTTATCGATCTCCTTCAGAATATAATCGCCCATCTTTCTCGTTGTTTTTAGCGGTTGTCGCCGCTGCCGTGGATGTGGTTACGCTCCATACGCGAATGGAGTTTCTCGACATTGGTGCGTGCCACCTCCTCAAGATCATAACCCAAATCGTGCGACAAAGCCGCGCAATACCACAGCACATCGCCGATCTCTTTCATGATTTCGCGTTTTTTCTCGTCGGTGAAGTTATTGCCCGCATCGCGGATCACCTTCTTGACCTTGTCGGCCACCTCGCCCGCTTCGCCCGTCAGTCCCAGGGTGGGATATACGATGCGGCTCTCTTCGGGGTAGATTGCGGTTTCCAATGCGTGCTGTTGATATTCGTTGAGTGTCATACTTTGGATTTTAATTTTATTTCAGATTTTTAGTATCGTACAAAAATAACATTTTTTTTTGATTCCGCCCCGTTTTTCCCGCAAAAAGCGCACACAAAAACGCCCCGCAATGCCATCTTGCAATGCGGGGCGTATGGGATTAAATCTAAAGGACGCTAAATGAACAGAATAACGAATGCCGAAACCACAAATCCGCTACAAAATCCGGCCAGCACCTGCACGGGCGTATGGCATCCCAGATAGAGGCGTGCCGAAGCCAGCATACCCGCCGCCAGCACGGCCACGACCAGCGGCCACAAAAGACTGGCCATATCGACGATGTTCAGCAGGGACAGCAGGGCGACAAACGCACCCATACCCGTCATGTGGAGGCTGATTTTCCAGCGGGTCGAGACCACTAGGCTGACCAGTTCGCAGACGGCGGCGGCGATCATGAATTTGCGGAAGACCAAGGCCGACGGGATTCGGGCGATGGTGATGGCGCACAGGATATAGCACACCGCCCCCACCAGCAGCGGGATGATCCTCTCGCGGCGGATGTCGATGCGGTAATCCGACAGCAGACCCGCCTTACGCAGCACGACAAGTGCCAAAACGGGAATAAGCATCGTATAAAGCACCACGACCCACAGGAAATAGAACTTCACACTCCACGGATAGAGCGAGAAGACCGTGCAGGTCAACAGGATAAGCAGAAAGTAAAGCGGCAGCAAAAAGGGGTGAAACACCCACGAAATGCCGTGAGCCAATTTTTCGGGATTCATCGTTTCAATCAAATTTCTTTACGCAGGCGTGCCACGGGGATATTCAGCATCTCGCGGTACTTGGCCACCGTACGGCGGGCAATACGATAGCCCTTGTCGTTCAGGTAAGCCATGAGTTGTTCGTCGGTCATCGGATGGCGTTTGTCCTCCTCCGACACGCATTTCTCCAGCAGATTTTTAATTTCGTAGCTCGATACCTCCTCACCGTCGTCGGTCTGCATGGCCTCCGAGAAGAGCGATTTCAGGAGGATAATGCCGAACTGCGTCTGCACGTATTTGCTGTTCACCACACGCGAAATGGTCGAGACGTCGAGGTTCGTACGGTCGGCGATGTCCTTGAGGATCATCGGGCGGAGTTTCGAGCGGTCGCCGTCCTTGAAGTATTCGCGCTGGTAGTCCAGAATGGTCTGCATCGTGCGCATCAGCGTGTCGTGGCGTTGCCGGATGGCCGAAATAAACCATTTGGCCGAGTCGATCTTGCCCTTGACGAATTGCAGGGTCTCGCGATCCTCCTCGCGCACCTTGCCGTCGGGCGTGACCATACGGCGCAACATCTCCTTATAGCGGTGGCTGATGCGCACCTCGGGGACATTATAGGAATTCATCGAAAGCGAAAACTGCCCCTCCTGACAATCGAGGATAAAGTCGGGAATGATATAGGGCGTGGTATCCGTTCCGCCCTCGGAGTAGAGATTTCCGGGTTTGGGTGAGAGGTGGCAGATCTCATCGATCGCCTCGCGGAACTCCTCTTCGGAAAGCTGCATCCGCGACATGAGTTTCTCGTAGTGTTTCTTGGCGAAATCGTCGAAGTAGCTCTCCAGGATCTTCTGGGCATGTTCCTGTGCGGGCGTTTTGTCCGTGATGCGGCGCATCTGAAGCAGAAGGCACTCCTGCAAATCGCGTGCGCCGACCCCGACGGGTTCCAGTTCGTTGATGAGTTTCAGGATGCGTTCCAACTCCTCGACCGACACCTCGACACCGACCGTGAAGGCCAGATCGTCCGACACGGATTGCAGGTCGCGGCGCAGGTAGCCGTCATCATCCAGACTGCCCACAAGGTACGTCGCAAGGCGCATATCCTCCTCGCTCAGATTCCGAAAGCGCAACTGTTCCAACAGGTAATCCTGCAAGCTGCGCCCCTCGGTAAGGATCACGGGGCGTTGTTTGTCGTCCTTCGAATAGTTATTGACACGGCTCTTGTAGGAAGGGGTCTCATCCTCCTTCAAATACTCTTCCACGGAGATTTCGCGTGGCTCCTCCTCGGGATTTTCCGCATCCTCCTTCACCCGTTCGTCCTCCTCGAGCACAATATTGTCCTCGATCTCCTGCTTGATGCGTTGTTCCAATTGTACGGTGGGAAGTTCCAGCAACTTGATCATCTGGATCTGTTGCGGTGAGAGTTTTTGTTGCAGAGAAAGTACCTGCTTCTGATTAATCGCCATATCTTTAATACCTTTTCAAGCCCCTTCGCCCGGGGTCTTCATTTTAAAATAAAATGAGGGTCGTGGAGCCGGCACACATGCCCGATCCGACCGACCCTCAATGGTAGAAGTCGCCCTCCGATTAGAAATCGGCGTGCTGCGGCGTGCGCGGGAAGGGAATCACATCGCGGATGTTGGTCATACCCGTCACAAACATCAGAAGACGCTCGAAGCCCAATCCGAAACCGGAGTGAGGTGCCGAACCCCAACGACGCGTATCCAGATACCACCATACGTCCTGCTCGTTCATACCCAGTTCCTTGACACGTGCAACAAGCTTGCCATAATCTGCCTCACGCTCCGAGCCGCCGATAATTTCGCCGATTTTCGGGAACAGGACATCCATGGCACGAACCGTCTTTCCGTCCTCGTTCTGCTTCATATAGAAGGCTTTGATCTCTTTCGGGTAGTTGATCAGGATGACGGGGCGTTTGAAGTGCTCCTCAACGAGGTAACGCTCGTGCTCCGACTGAAGATCGCAACCCCATTCGCACGGGAACTCGAATTTACGACCCGAAGCCTTCAGGATTTCGATACCCTCGGTATAGTCCAGACGCTTGAAATCGTTGGCTACGACAAAGCGCAGACGATCGAGCAATTCGGGATCCCACATCTTGTTCATGAATTCGAGATCCTCCATGCAGTTGTCCAATGCGTACTGGATCAGATATTTCAGGAAGTCCTCGGCCAGCTCCATATTGTCTTCCAGCTCGTAGAATGCAGCTTCGGGCTCGATCATCCAGAACTCCGAAGCGTGACGCGGCGTGTTGGAGTTCTCGGCGCGGAACGTCGGGCCGAACGTATAGATACGACCCAGCGACAGGGCACCCAGCTCACCCTCCAACTGACCCGAAACGGTCAGGTTGCACGATTTGCCGAAGAAATCCTGCGAGTAATCGACCTTGCCGTCCTCCTTCTTGGGCAGGTTGTTCAGATCGAGCGTCGTCACCTGGAACATGGCACCTGCACCTTCGCAGTCCGATGCCGTGATCAGAGGGGTGTGGAAATAGTAGAATCCGTTTTTATTGAAATACTCGTGGATGGCGTAGGCCATGGCGTGACGAATACGGAGCACCGCGCCAAACGTGTTGGTACGCGGACGCAGGTAAGCGATGTCACGCAGGAACTCCAGCGAGTGACCCTTCTTCTGGAGGGGATAGGTATCGGGATCGGCCGTACCGTAAACCTCGATCTTCGAAGCCTGTACCTCGACACCCTGACCCGAGCCGGGCGATGCCACCAAACGACCGTCCACACGGATACAAGCACCCGTGGTGATGGGTTTGAGTTCTTCCTCGGTGATCTGCTGCTTATCGACAACCACCTGGATGTTGGCAACACACGATCCGTCATTCATGGCGATGAAAGCCACATTTTTGTTGCCACGCTTGGTACGTACCCACCCCTTGACAACGATGTCGGTATCGACTGCTCCCGACTTCAAAATCTCAACGATTCTTTGCGTTTTCATATAATCTTATTTATCTTGTTGTCCTGTTGTAAACTTTGAATTTACAAAGGTATGATTTATTTGCGATTCTTCAAAATAAAAAGTACCTTTGTCCTCAAATGACACCCTATATTATAAGACACAAAACATCATGTCACGATTAAAACGCGCATTGCTGCTCACCATATTTTCGTTTGCCCTCCCGGCGGGCAACGCCCAGAATCCCGGTCGCGTATTCCGCACCGAGGTGACGCCCTACTCGAACCGTGTGGATGCCGTCAAGCACTCCCGAAGCGATTCCGACCTCAAAATCTCGTACCGTCCCACCGCCACAAGACTGGGTGCGGTGCAGTCGTTGGAGTTGCCCCTGAAATGGTTCTCGGGCGATGTATATCTTCACTTGGAAAATGTCCCCGCAACGTATCGCCTCGTGATAAACGGACGTGAAGTGGCCACGGCCGAAGATCTGACGACGGGTGCCGATTTCCGCATCACGCGCGCCCTTAAAAACGGCCGGAACGAAATCCGTCTGGAGTTTGTCGATGCGGGCAAACGGATGTTGAGCCACCACCACCCCGCAGGCAAGGATTTCGAGAACTGCTATCTCTATGCACAGGATCACCGCGCCGTCGTGGATTACGAAGCGGAGATCATCCCCAATCCCGAAGGCCGCAATTTCGGCATCATGAAGATCAATGCCGTGGTACGCAACGCCTACACCACGCCCGAACCAATACGTGTGCATTTCGACCTGTATGACCCCGCGGGCAAGCTGGTCGATCACAACAACCTCACGAAGATCATCGCGCCGAAAAGCATCGACACGATCTATTTCAAAACCTTTGTATACGGATCATTCAACCACAAATGGACAGCGGGCAAAACCAAACCCGGCCTTTACAAGGCGATGCTTTTCGTCAATCGCGAAGGCACCTACAAGGAATATATGCCCTTCAACCTCGGTTTCGGCAAGACGGAATTCATCGACGGCAAGCTGACGCGCTTCGGCGAGGAGCTCTCGCTCAAGAAAGCCGTCCTCAACGCCACCGACCGCACGGCAACCACACTGAAACTCAAGACCCTCAAGAAGCAGGGCATCAATACCATCACGCCAGACTATCCGCAACCCGAATGGTTCTATACATTGTGTGACGAGTTGGGATTGTACGTGATCGATCAGGCAGACATCTCGATTTCCGAAAAGCGCGACGACCGCACCGTGGGCGGCACGCCGTCGAACGATCCCGAATTGGTCGATGAGTTCATCGAGCGCGTCAAAGCCATGTACTACCGTTCGCGCAACCACGTTTGTGTGATCGCCTACTCGCTGGGTGCCCCCTCGGGCAACGGCTACAACATGTACAAGGCCTACGAATGGTTGAAGTCGGTCGAGAAGTTCCGCCCCGTGATCTACACGGATGCCGACGGCGAATGGAATTCCGATCTGTAATCCGTCCCGAGCATGGTTATCGAACTGATTGTCATCGGTAAGACCGATCTGAAGGAAGTGGCGTCGCTGGTCGAGATGTACTCCAAGCGCATCAACTTCTACTGCAAATTCAACCTGACGGTCATCCCCGATCTGAAGAACACCAAGAAACTCACCGAAGCACAGCAACGCACGGCCGAAGGGGATCTGATTCTCGGGCAGCTGTCCGACGGGGATTTTGTCGCCCTGCTGGATGAGCACGGGCGAGAATTCCGCTCCATCGAATTTGCCGACTGGATGCAGAAGCGCATGAACAGCGGCATGAAGCGTCTGGTGCTGGTCATCGGAGGCCCTTACGGTTTCTCGGAGGAGGTCTACAAGCGTGCCAATGCCAAGTTGTCGCTCTCGCAGATGACCTTCTCTCATCAGATCGTCCGCGCCATCTTCACCGAGCAACTCTACCGCGCCTTCACCATCCTCAACAACGAACCCTATCACCACGAATAATGAAGCCCTCGATTGCCATACTCACGCAGAACACCCTGATGGGGCTGGGACTCAAATCCCTGCTCGGCGAGGTGCTGCCCATGATCGAGATTTCGCTCTACAACACCTTCGAGGAGTTTGCGGGTGCGATGCCCGAACGCCACGTGCATTTCTTCGTCGAATTGCGTCAGGTGTTGTTGCACCGCGCCTTTTTTGAGGAGCACCGTCACCGCACGATCATCCTCGGGCGAAGCGGTGCGTCGTTTTCGGACATGCACCAGATCGACATCTTCGCGGGTGAGGAGCGTCTGGTACACGAGATTCTGAAGCTCCGTCAGGGAGCGCATCGTCCCGAGCACGCCATGACACCGCCCGAGACACCCTCATCGCCCGCTGCGAATGTCCTTTCGTCGCGCGAGACGGAGGTATTGGTACTAGTTGCCCAGGGACTCATCAACAAAGAGATTGCCGACCGACTCAACATCGGCCTTACGACCGTCATCACCCACCGCCGCAACATCATGGAAAAACTCGGCATCAAAACCGTGGCAGGCCTCACGCTCTACGCCCTGGCGATGGGTTACATCGACCTCGACACGTTCTAAACCGCGGCGCAATCCTCATAAATTAGGATTGCAGCAATCCCGCAAAACCCGTTACTTTGCAACTTGATTTTGGATTACCGCAAAATGAAGTTGTTTCACACCCTATTCACCACGTTTCTACTCCTTATGATCGGGAGTGCGGTCTCTGCCCACACGGACAACGACCCTGCTCAACCCGTCGATACGGCCTTGCTTCTCGACAAAGTGCAGGTCACGGCCATCAAGCAGGGCATGACGCTGCAAAAAGTCCCCACGGCCGCCTCGGTCATCGGTGCGGCAGGCATCGAGCGCCGTCATGTCGATGCCCTGAAAAACCTTTCGCAAGATATTCCCAACCTGTTGATTCCCGATTACGGTTCGCGCATGACCTCGTCGATTTACATCCGCGGTCTGGGTGCGCGTATCGACCAACCCGTCATGGGTCTTAATGTCGATAACGTACCGATCATGAACAAAAACGCCTTCGATATGGAGCTTGCCGATGCCGAACGCATCGAAGTGTTGCGCGGCCCACAATCGACCCTCTACGGGCGCAATACGATGGGCGGTGTGATGAACGTCTACACGCTCTCGCCGATACACTATCAGGGCATCCGTTTCAAGGCCGAATATTCGAGCGGGGAGAGTTACCGCATCCAGGCCTCGGTCTACGAGAAATTCAACGAAAACTGGGCGATTTCCGTCTCGGGTTTTCACAACCATACGGGCGGTTTCTTCCGCAACCGTGCCCGCAACGAAATGTGCGACCGTGAGGATCTGAGCGGCGGTCGTTGGAAGCTCCAATGGCGGAAAGGTCGCTGGAGCATCGACAACACGTTCGCCTGCTCGGTACTCGATCAGGACGGTTACCCCTACGCCTACATCGGCGAGGATAAATTCGACGACAAAGGTCAACTCATCATCGCCAAAGGCGAAATCGCCTACAACGATCCTGCGGGCTACGAGCGAACGTCCTTGACCGAAGGCCTCACGCTGCGTTACGATGCCCCGAAATTCATCCTTTCGTCCATTACGGGGTATCAACTCACGGACGACCAGATGACCCTCGATCAGGATTTCCAGCCGCTCAGCTACTTCACCCTGCGCCAATCGCTCACGGAGCATTGTCTGACGCAGGATGTGGTGATCCGTTCGCGAGGCGAGCAAAAATACGGCTGGCTTGTCGGGGCATTCGGATTCTATCGCCACGGCAAGATGTCGGCACCCGTCCTGTTCAAGCGCACGGGTATCGAGGAGTTGATCTTCAAGCACGCCAACGAGGCCATTTCGGGTTATGCGTGGGATGCCGAGGCTGCCCCCGAGTGGGAGTTGCCGCTGGAATCGAATTTCAAGATGCCCTCCTACGGCGTGGCACTCTACCACGAATCGCGTCTGGAGTTGGGACGTTGGTCACTGACGGCAGGCATCCGTATCGACCGCGAAAAAACGACGCTCAAATACCACAGTCGAGCCGCACTGCCCTACACGTTCACCACCTCGGAACAGGTTTTTCACGATGTGGCACACGTCGATGACCGCAACTCGATCTCGCACGTCTACACCGAAGTGCTCCCGAAATTCACCGCCCTCTATGCCCTCGACGAGCAGAATAACTTCTACGCCTCCATTGCACGTGGTTACAAGGCGGGCGGATTCAACACGCAGATGTTCTCGGACATCCTTCAGGAGAAAATCAAATGGGAAATGACCTCGGGCATCCCCTTCGAGGAGAGCGACATCATGTCCTACAAACCCGAATACAGCTGGAATTACGAATTGGGCGGTCATTTCTCGGTGTGTGGCGGGGATCTGCGCGGTAATTTTTCGGTCTTCTTAATCCACGTACATGACCAGCAACTGACCGTCTTCCCCAAAGGGCAGAATACGGGTCGTATGATGACCAATGCGGGGCGCACCCGTTCGGCGGGCGTGGAGTTCTCGACGCGGGCAACTCCGTGGCGACACCTCATGCTGAACCTCGCCTACGGCTACACCCATGCCGAATTCCGCGACTTCGACAACGGACGCGAAAATTTTGCGGGCAAGCGCGTACCCTATGCTCCGGCGCATACCTTGTCGCTCGGAGCCGTATGGACGATCCCGACGCGCGTGGAGTGGTTGGGCGACATCGTCCTTCAGGGCGGAATGCGCGGTTTGGGCGATATTTGGTGGAACGAAGAGAACTCGTTGCGTCAGCCCTTCTACGCACTCGTTGATGCATCGATTCGATTCGAGCACAAGCGTTACTCGATCGATATCTGGGGACGCAACCTAACCGATGCGAGTCACGATGTATTCTACTTCAAGTCTATGGGCAACGAATTCGTCCAGCGAGGACGACCGCGCACCTTCGGCATTACGTTAAATCTCAATCTTTCATTTAAATAAACAAAACCATGAAAAAATTACTTATTCTGCTGCTTGCGGCACCCATGTTCTTCACTGCCTGCTCCGATGACAACGATTTCATCGAAAATCCTCCCGCCGTGGGCGAAGAATATGCCGATACCAACACGAAACTCACCGACGGCAAAATCACGGCCGATATGACCTTCCGCGGCAATTATGTCGTGACCGACAAGAACGGCGTGAAGGGTTACGAGAACCCGATGGCCGAATTTGAAGTCAAGGCCGAGGGTGAATCGATGGCTTTGTACATGCACAGCGTGAAATTTGCGCAGGCCATGCCCGCACTCGACATCCGCATGCGTCCGATGGAGTACACGGGTGCCGGTCAGACACTCAAACTCGACGTGGCAAAGGTGCTTCCCGAGGCATACATCAAGGCCGCCAACAGCTGGCAGCTCTTCGACAAATATCCGATGACGGAGGTCAAGGGCGAGATCAACGACACGCAATTCAAGGTGAAGATGGTCTGCATGGACGTTTACACCATTTCGTTCGAGGGTCGTCTGCTGAAATAAACACACCGCTTTCGTTTTACAACTCCTCCCGCAAAGTGGCTGCGGGAGGAGTTTTTTTTAGAGTTTAAGCGTAGTCGGGTGAAAATCACACGGTTGATTCTTACGGATGCGGTTTCAGATGGTGTGGAGGGCATTTCGCGCGAAAAATAATTGCAATAATTTTAAAAAATATTTTGGAGATTTAAAAATTAGCCCTATCTTTGCACCGTCAAAACAAGAGAACAGGATACGTTCCCGCTCCTTGATATGACAAGCGGAGAATCCGTAGCTCAGTAGGTAGAGCACAACACTTTTAATGTTGGGGTCCTGGGTTCGAGCCCCAGCGGGTTCACCAAAATGAAGGTGGCTGATGAATAATCGGCCACTTTTTTTGTGTTTATGGCAAAAAAACGGGACACTCCTTTTCAAGAAGGAAGTGTCCCGCACGTTTCGCGAAGGGAAAATCTAACAGCCGCTGCCGTCCAGATTGCAGGCCGAACCCATGGCGACGGGTCGCGATTTCAGGCCTGTCTCTTCGGCCACGAGGGTCACGCGTCCGTCCTCAAACACGAAGCACGGAATGCCGACCGCACCCACTTTGCGGGCGTGATCAAATGCCGCGTTGTGATCTCTTAATTTCAAAAATGCCTTGAGATCTCTGACGTGTTCGCCGATGTCGATCACTTCGTATCGGTCGTCGCCCTTGACCTGCTCCTCGACATAGGTGCAGTCGGGGCAGGTGGCCATACCATAAATCTTAATCATTGTTCTTCTGTTTTTAGGTTTTACTTTCGGAAGCAATTTAGCGATTTTTTTCGAAAACACAAACAGGCCGTTCTTACGGAGGACAACGTCCCGACATTTTTTCTACCTTTGTTTCAAGATTCTAATTTCACAAGAAAAAATGATCTATTTCGATACCGATTACATGGCAGGAGCGCATCCGCGCATCCTGGAGCGCCTCACCCAGACCAATCTCGAACAAACGGTCGGTTACGGCAACGACGCCTACACCCAACACGCCAAACAACTGATTCTGGAAGCCTGCGGTCTGAAGCAGGGCGAGGTACATTTTCTGGTCGGCGGCACCCAGACCAACGCCACGGTCATCGACGCCCTTCTGGCACGCCACGAAGGGGCACTGGCCGCCGAAACGGGACACATCAACGTCCACGAATCGGGCGCCATCGAAGCCTCGGGACATAAGGTGCTGACCCTCCCGTCACACCAGGGCAAAGTCTGCGCCGACGAGGTCGAGGAGTACATCCGCACGTTCTACGCCGATGCCACCTACCAGCACATGGTTGCCCCCGGCATGCTCTACATCTCGCAACCGACCGAATACGGGACCTTATATAGTAAGGCCGAGCTCGAGCGCCTCCACGCCGTGTGTCAGAAGGCCGAAATTCCGCTCTACATCGACGGCGCACGCCTCGGTTACGCGCTGGCATCCGACGAGGCCGATTTCACGCTGAAGGATCTGGCCACGCTTTGCGATGTGTTCTACATCGGCGGCACAAAGGTCGGCACGCTCTTCGGCGAGGCGGTCGTCGCCACCCGCCCCGGACTTCTAGACAATTTCTTCCCATTGATCAAACAGCACGGTGCACTTTTGGCCAAGGGGCGTCTTTTGGGCATCCAGTTCGAAACGCTTTTCACCGACGGGCTCTACCTCGAAATGGGCGCACACGCCGTTCGTCTGGCCATGAAGATCAAACGCGCATTCCGCGAAAAGGATTACGAGGTGTATATGGATTCGCCGACCAACCAGCAATTCTTCCGCTTGGAAAACGCGCAGATGGATCGCCTCGCGCGTGAAGTCAGCTTCGAAAAATGGGGGACGCGCGGCAAGACGCACACCGTCATCCGCATCGTGACGAGTTGGGCAACCCGCGAAGAGGATGTCGATCGGCTCATCTCGCTGCTCTAAAACAAAAAAGCATCACTCCTTATCAGAAGTGATGCTTTTTTATCTCTTCTCCGATCCCCTATCGGGTCATCAAAGCGGCCAGTTGCTCCAACCATTTGCGATCAACCTCGTCGAACGTATTGAGGTTTTCGCTGTCGATGTCCAACACACCGACTACTTCTTCCCCGCGCTTGAGCGGGACGACGATCTCCGAACGCGACAGGCTGCTGCACGCAATGTGTCCCGGGAAAAGATCCACATCGGGCACGATGAGCGTATGCCCTTGAGCCCAGGCCGTACCGCACACCCCGCGTCCCTTACGGATTCGGGTGCAGGCCAGAGGGCCTTGGAACGGACCCAGCACCAATTCTCCATCCAGCACGCGGTAAAAACCGACCCACCAGAAGCCGAACGTATCCTTCAGGCACGCCGCCACATTGGCCATGTTGGCCACTTCGTCGCGTTCCGCCCCGATGAGCGATTCGAGTTGCGGAAGGAGCGTCGAGTAGCGTTCCTCCTTCGACTCCCCTTTTATAATCAGATTCTCTGCCATAATTTTTCTTTTCACAATCCGAACAACAAATATAAAAATTTGTCGGTTCATAAAGAAAATTTCCGCCGCCCAATTTTTTTTTCTCGGAAAGTCTTCCCCCGAAAGGGACTTCGGGTTTGTCTTTTGTTCGCATTTACCCTTCCTTTTTGTCTAAAATTCAAGAACAAAGCAACAAAGCGCCCGAATTATTAAATTATTTTAATCAAATCGGGACACATTTATTCTTACCATTTACAGGAAATGAGTTGGAAATTTCGAAAATTTTGTGTAATCTTGTATAACAATTAACCACCTATTACGTTATCTAATATGGGAAAAATAACAAGTGCATTTCGTATTCTTGCAACAAAAAAATTCTGGGTCGAACTGTTGATCATGACATTCGGCATGCTGATTGCCGGTACGGCAGTCTATTATTTTTTGGTACCGAGCAACCTGATCGTCGGTAGTGTAACCGGATTGTCAATGGTCTTATGTAACCTGTCCGAATCCATTTTCGGTGTACCTCTGGCACTCTCCACCATCGTATTCAGCATTAACCTTATACTTCTGGTCGCCGCCTATTTCCTGGTCGGCAAAGAGTTCGGAGCCAAGACCGTTTACACGGCACTGATCCTCGGCCCGATCCTGAAAGTACTTGAAACCTATTTCCCGTACACCGAATTCTTAGCCAAAGACGCCAACGGCAATCTGATGACCTCGGTCATGGGTGATCCGTGGTTGGATCTTCTGGTATTCGTCATCATCCTGAGTGCTTCGCAGGCCATTCTTTTCAAGATCAACGCCTCGACCGGAGGTCTGGATATCCTGGGTAAGATCATCAACAAATACCTCCACTTCGACATCGGTATGTCGGTATCGGTTGCAGGTGCCATGATCTGCTGCACGGCATTTGCCATGAACCCTTTCAACCTGGTGGTTCTGGGTCTGCTGGGTACGTGGATCAACGGTCTTGTCATCGACTACTTCACGGCAGGTCTGAACCGCAAAAAACGCGTACACATCATCTCGAAGCACAACGACGAGTTGCGCAAGTTCGTCATCGAGAAACTCAAACGCGGTTGCACCCTCTTTGAGGTGACGGGCGGTTACAGCAACGAGAAGAAAATCGAGTTGGAGGTTCTGCTGACGACCGACGAATTCTCTGCCCTGATGAACTACATCAACTCCAACGAGATCGACGCCTTCATCACGGCCGACAGTATTTCCGAGGTTTACGGCATTTGGGCCAGCAAGAACCGCAAGGAAGTATCCCGAGCGAAACTTTAATCCGAAAACCCCTATAAACAACAAGCTGCATTGCGATCCGTCCTTTAAGGGATGGGTCGCAATGTATTTTTATACCCCTACAAAAAATCGGGACGACCCAAAGGTCATCCCGATCCTACAAACAAAACCTATTCGAATTAGAAATCAATCATTCTCTCCTTAAAAATCAATTCTCTCTCCCTCGTAAAGTGCCGTGTAGAGTTTCACGAAGTCCTCGACCGAAGTCTTGCGGGGGTTGAACGAGGTGCAGACATCCTGGAATGCGTGCTCGGCCATGCGGTTTACCTCCTTCATCCAAGCCTCCTTCTCAATGCCGTACTCGCGGATCGATGCGGGGACATTAATATCTTTCTTCAGATTCTCGACAGCAACTACGAAATCCTCGGTCGTCCCGCCACCGACCAACTTTGCCAGATCGGCATAACGATCCGTAACCTTTGCATTGAAACGCATCACGAGGGGCAGTGCCAGTGCGTTTGCGCGACCGTGGGGAATACCGAACACACCACCCATCTGGTGAGCCATCGAGTGTACAATACCCAACCACGAGTTCGTGAAAGCGAAACCGGCCAATGCCGAAGCGTCGTGCATGTTCTGACGAACCTCACCGTTCTGGGGATCCTCGCAAGCCTTCTTCAGGTTATCGAAGATCAGCGTGATCGAACCCTTGGCGAAGGCATCGGCGTAGTTGTCGTCGATGTTCGACACGTAAGCCTCGATCGAGTGGGTCAGCGCATCCATACCCGTGTTTGCGGTCACGTGTGCGGGCATCGATTTGCAGAGGTCACCATCGACGATGGCCACATCGGGCTGTAACTCGTGCGATGCGAGGGGGTATTTCACGTCCTTCTCGCGGTCGGTGATTACGGCCAAAGAAGTGGTCTCGGTACCCGTACCGCTGGTCGAGGGGATGGCCACGAAACGAGCCTTGTTACGCAGCGTAGGAATGCCGAAGGGCTTTGCCATCTGCTCGAAGGTGATGTCGGGATATTCGTAGATCACCCACATGGCTTTCGCCGCGTCGATGGCCGACGTACCGCCCAAACCGATGATCCAATCGGGCTGGCACTCCGTCATGAAAGCCGCACCCTTGCGTACGGTGTCGATCGAAGGATCGGCCTCAACGCCGTCAAATACCTTGTAGGCCATGCCCATCTCGGTGAGGATGTCCTCGCAACGCTTCAGCGTGCCGTTCTTTACGACCGAACCTTTACCGGTGATGATCACCGCCATTTTGCCGGAGATGTTCTTCAACTCCTCCATCGAACCGTTGCCGTGGTATAACGCGCCGGAACCATATAACTTTGCCATAGTATAATTTTTTAGTGTGTTTAGATACTCTTGTCGTTTGACGCTGCAAAAGTAGTATGCACACCCCACGGTGCAGTTATAAAATTCCGCCGAAAAATTATAGATTTGAAACCGACCCCGTTTTTTTTCCGTTTATGCCCTCTTTCAGACGATTTTTCAGGGCAAGGGGCGTCTGCCCGAATTTCTGTTCAATATATTTATTCAGAGCCGATTGCGACGAAAATCCGAATTGGAACGCAATCTCCTTGAAGGTCATATCGTCCAAAGCCAGCGCTTTTTTCAATTCCAGCGACAGTTTTTCGTGGATGATTTCCAGTGGCGATTTGCCCGAATAGTGACGCGCCACGGCCGTCAGTTTCTTGACCGAGATGCCCATCTGCTCGGCATACTGCTGCACCTTGCGCTGCTCGCGGAATTCCGCATCGACCTTTTCGCGGAATCGGATATATATAGAGGTATCCGTATCGTTCTGCGCCAGGCTCTCCGAGTCGGGGAAGAAATCGATGATCTTCAAAAGCAGGATCTTGATCATCAGCTTGACCTGCATCTTACGGTCGGAGTTCAGATTGGCATAGAGGTGCTCGATCTTTCCGACAAACTCCATCATTTCATCAAAGACCTCGGGATGATCCTTCAAAGAGAGGTAGTTGATCTTACGCTGGAGGTCGATGTTGTAGTCCTTCAACTCGTTACGCAACATCTCCAGGCAGAAGATCGTCTGATCGAACATCACGATCGTGATGCGGCAGTCGGGATCGAGTTCCAGACGGTGGATCTGATGCGGGAAAACAACCGACACGGTCTTTTCGCCCAGCGTATGCTCCCCGAAATCGATCTGCTGGCGAGCCGTGCCCCGTTCGACGAGGATGATCTGAAAGAAATCGTGGCGATG
Source organism: Alistipes sp. (assembly GCA_020026395.1). GTDB lineage: Bacteria > Bacteroidota > Bacteroidia > Bacteroidales > Rikenellaceae > Alistipes. Next base: position 165,591 of record JAHHQM010000003.1, read on the forward strand.
CTGCCCCGAAAGTACATTATCGACCGAGAGGTGGTGTATGTAAAAATTCAGACACGAAGCCCCCGCCGTATAGTCCGTAAGTTGTTGATTCTGCTGTTCCATAGTGCAAATGATGTTGTTTGGACAAAGGTATAAAATTTGTGATTTACTTTTACAATCCCCGCGAATATATTAATTTCGCGGCAGAGAGATTTTCAATAAAACGAGATGGAAACAAAAGATATTCCCGTTCTGTTGCTTACGGGCTACCTCGGTAGCGGAAAAACAACTTTGATCAATCACATTTTATCCAACAAACAAGGCTTGAGATTTGCGGTCATCGTCAATGACATCGGCGAGGTGAACATCGACGCCGACCTGATCCAGCGTCAGGGCGTGGTCAGCTCGAAAGACGACAGCCTCGTGGCGCTGCAAAACGGCTGCATCTGTTGCACGCTGCGTACCGACCTCATCGACCAGCTCTACCAGCTGATGAAGACCCAGTCGTTCGACTATATCCTCATCGAGGCGAGCGGTATCTGCGAACCCGAACCCATTGCCCAAACCATCTGCCAGATCCCCGATTTGGGCGGCGGTTACACCAAATACGGCATCTGCCGTATGGATGCCGTCGTGACGGTGGTCGATGCCCTGCGTATGCGCGACGAATTTGCGTCGGGACGCGCCCTCACGCGTGAAGATCTTCAGGAGGACGACATCGAGAACCTGCTGATCCAGCAGATCGAATTCTGCAACATGGTGCTTCTGAACAAAGCCTCGGAGGTAACTGCGGAAGAGCGTGCCCGCATCCGCGAGATCATCCACACGCTCCAACCCACGGCCGAGATCATCGAGTGCGACTATGCCGACGTGGATCTCAACCTTTTGATCAACACCCACCGCTTCAGCTTCCAACACGTGGCCACTTCGGCGGGATGGATCAAGGAGCTGAACCGCCCGATCGACGAAATCGAAGAGGAGGAACACCACCATCACGAACATCACCACCATCATCATGACCACGGCGAAACGGAGGAGTACGGCATTTCGACGTTCGTTTACTGCCGCCACAAGCCGTTCGACATGAACAAATTCGATTATTTCATCGGTAACGAGTGGCCGAAGAGCATCATTCGCTGCAAGGGCGTATGCTATTTTGCCGACGAGCGCGATATGTCGTACCTGTTCGAGCAGGCCGGACAGCAGAAACTCCTGAGCCAGGCCGGAGAATGGTATGCCGCCATGGACCCCACCAAACTCATGCTCATCATGCAGCAGGAGCCCGATCTGGCAAGCGAGTGGGACGACGAGTATGGCGACCGTATGCAGAAACTCGTGTTCATCGGCCAGAAGATGGATCGTGACCAGATCACCCGACTGTTGGACAACTGCCTTACGGAATAGCCCATGCTGAAACGAATTTTCACCCTTCTTTTTCTGTTCGCAACCCTTACGGCCGCGGCCGACGAAGGATGGATTTTGCGAGCCACGGACTACAAAGCCGACTATACGGGTGCCTCGGTGGCCAACGGAACGCTGGGCATCCTCCCCTGGAAAGAGCCTTTCGAGGTGCGCCACGTCATTCTGAACCACGTGTTCGAATACAGTGCCGCAACCCGCGTGAACGGTGTTTTGCGCGGACTGAACCCCTTCCGCCTGCGGATGGAAGTCGATAACCGACCTTTAAGCGAGGAGATGATCTCACAATGGGAGCAGTCGATCGATATGAAACACGCCCACCACCGTACCGCCTTTACGGCCGATGATCGGGTGCGGGTAGCCTACTCGGTGACGGCTCTGCGCAACATGCCTTATGCAGGCATGATCGAGGTGGAGGTCGAAGCACGCGATCGGGTGACCCTGAAATTCACCAACCGCATCGACACCCCCGAAGGCGAATACCAGACGCCCAAATACCTGCGCCAGGCACTTTTGGTGGACGGACGCCCCATCCGCCTGTTGCGCGCCGATGCCCAAACGCGATTCGGTCGCTACGGCGTATCGGCCGCGTCGATGTTTCTCCTCGACGAAGGATTCCAACTTTCGGATTCGGACTCCGAGGCTACACTTTCGATCACCCTTCAAAAGGGCGAACGCCGCAAATTCGCGCTTGTCGGGGCAATCTGCACCTCGCGCGATTTCAGCGATCCGCGCAGCGAAGCCGAGCGTCAGATCATCTACATCGCCCATGAGACGACGGATCGCGTCCTTAAGGCACACGACCGCGCCTGGGACGAGTTGTGGCAGGGCGACATCCAAATCGAGGGCGACGACGAGGCACAGCGCACCGTGCGTTTCGCGCTGTTCAACCTCTACGCCTCGTGCCGTGCGGGATCGGCCTTAAGCATCTCCCCCATGGGACTCTCCATGCAGGGCTACAACGGCCATATCTTCTGGGATGCCGAATTGTGGATGTATCCCCCGCTGTTACTGCTCAATCAGGACATCGCCCGCTCGATGATCGACTATCGCACCCGCCGTCTGGAACCGGCACGCCGTCGTGCTCTGTCGTACGGCTATCGGGGCGTGATGTTCCCGTGGGAATCCGACTGGTTCGGCGAGGAATCGACCCCCACATGGGCAATTACGGGGCCTTTGGAGCACCACATCACGGCAGATGTGGCCATTGCGGCATGGAACTACTACCGCGTAACGCGCGACGAGAAATGGTTGCGTGAGGAGGGATACCCCATGATGCGCGAGATCGCCGGTTTCTGGATGAGCCGTGTCGAGCGCAATGCCGACGGTACGTATTCGATTTCGGGTGTGGTCGGTGCGGACGAATACGCCAACAACGTACGCGACAACGCCTTCACGAACGGAGCGGCAAAGGAAGCACTCCGCGCGGCGGTCAAGGCCGCAAAGGTATGCCGTGAGAAAGCCCCCGAAGCATGGTCGGAAGTGGCCGAAAAGCTCCGCATTCTGACCTCCAAGGAAGGCATCACCCTCGAATATGAGGGCTACGACGGCGTGATGATCAAACAGGCCGACGTAAACCTTCTGGCCTACCCCTTGGGCGTAATCCGCGATCGGGATCAGATCCTGCGCGACATGGAATACTACGACCAGAAGATCGACAAGGTGAACGGCCCCGCCATGACCTACAGCATTTTCGCCGTGAACTACGCGCGTCTGGGGATGGCCGAACAAGCCGAGCAGATGTTCCGCCGCAGTTACCGACCGAACCTGCGCCCGCCATTCGGCGTATTGGCCGAAACACCCACTTCGCACAATCCCTACTTCACGACCTGTGCGGGCGGTTTGTTGCAAGCCGTGCTGAACGGATTCGGAGGTTTGGAACTGACCGACCGAGGCATCGAGAAGCGTCCTTCGGTTCTTCCGCCCTCGTGGCGTCGATTGACGATTACGGGCGTGGGACGGGAACGCAAGACCTACGTGATCGAATAAAAAAAGGGCGGAACTCCTTTTCGAAGAGTTCCGCTTTTTTATGTTTAATCGCGTTCTATTTCTTCCGCACATAGGCCGCAATGCCGGGCACGACAAAGAACAACCCGAACACCACAAATACCCACCACGGCAGAGCAGCCAGACCGCTCGTATTTCCGTAGGCGTGCATACCGCTCAACAGGTAATTCACACCGAAATAGGTCATCAGCACCGACAGGAATGAGAGTTGCGCCCAAAGGTTAAAACGCAGGTTGTTGCGTTTCTTTTCGAACCATCTCAAGTGCAGTACGGCGGCATAGATCACGGCCGTGATCAGCGCCCAGGTCTCCTTGGGATCCCAACTCCAGTAGCGCCCCCACGACTCGTTCGCCCAAACGGCACCCAGAAAAATACCGACCATCATCAGCGCAAGACCGATCATCAGCGCCAGTTCATTGACCATCGTCAGACGGTTGATGCGCTCGGCGATTTCGGCACGATTACGCGATGTCACAAAGGCCGATGCCAGGAGGTTCAGCGTCGAGATCATGCAGGCCAATCCCAGGAATCCGTAGGAGATCATCAGCGTGGCAACGTGAAACATCAGCCACGGCGATTTCAAGACGGGCACCAGAGGCGTAATCTGCGGATCCATCCAGCTGAGGCTCGACACGAACAACACCACCCCGCCGAAGAGTACCGACAGTGCAAAGGTCATGAAACTGCGTCTTACGAAGCACAAACCCGCACCTACGGCCACCCATGCCAGGAAGACCATCGTCTCGTAGGAGTTGCTCCACGGTGCGTGTCCCGAAATATACCAGCGGATGCCCATGCTCGTGGCGTGCAACAGGAAAACGGCAACCACACCGCCCAGCAGCACCCAGCGAAGGATGCGTAATGCGGCGGGTTCGCGGCGACGGAACCATTTCACGAAGGTCAGCACCAACAACACGCCGCCGAAGATCAGATAGACCCGTTTGGCGTGCTTCAGGAAATCAGCTCGGTTATACCGCGCCTCGGCCTCGATGCGGTCGGTTGCGATCTCCAACCCCGCACGATGCTCCTGTTGGTAGGTACGAATATCCTCCAACGCGTGATCCGCCGCCGTCCAATCCGAAGCAATCAGCGCATTTCGGTACGTACGGAACAGCGTGACGGTCTTCGTGGAGTCCTCACGGGTCATCACCCCGAGGTCATCGCCCGGTGCCATCCAATGGTGTCCCTCGGTATCGTCCGAACGGGGGAACAAGCGGATCAACTGCATGTTGAACAACTGATGCAGGAGATTGACCCGTTCGTCCAGTTTCAACAACTCGCGGTCGAGTGCCGAACGCAGGGCGGGATTCTTCTGGTAGGCCTCCTCGACGGCTGCACCCCAGCGGTAATGTCCCGCAGCATCGAACGCATCGCGGTAAGAGATCGCCTCGCGTCCGTCGGTGAATGTTTCGCTCAAAGCCTTATCCTCCACGCGGATAATCGGCTGGTGCGCCCAAAGATTCGGGGCGGAAAGCACACCCAGCAGGAACTGATCCGAATCCAGATCCGACACGGACTCCTTAAGCTGGAGCTTTCGCGCCAACTCCGACGAGAACGTATTCACGGGGATGATTCGTCCGTCCATCGACTGCATCGGAAGGTTACCGAATCGCTCGGCATGATCGCGGTCGATCGCACGGTAAGAGTCGGCCGTTTGCGCCTTGACGGTCGTTGTCGACAGGAGCAATACGCCCACCGCCACGGCCTTTAACTGGCTGCTCAAACGGCGGAAGCGTGCGTTTTTGCTCACAAAGCATCCCGCCAGACCCAGGAACAGGATCAGGTAACCCGTATAGGTGATGCGTCGTCCCGTCACATCGTAACTGACCGACAGGATACTGCCGCCCTCGTCCGAATCGTACGACGCCTGGAAGAAGCGGTAACCCTCGAAATCGAGCACATGGTTCATATAAACCTTCTGCTCGAAGGTCTTGCCGTCATGGCTGATTTTCAGCGTACTTTCAAACGACGAAGGGCTCTGCGATCCGGGGTAACGCACCAATTCGAAGTCCAAGAGTTCCACTTCGAACGGAAGCTTTTCCTCGTGCATCGCTCCGCCGTCCCGCACCAGCATCCGATCCGTCCGCTCCCCCTCGCGCAACGACACAACGCCCTCGCGCGAAAAGAAATGCGTAACGGTAGCACCAATCAGCATGATGACAAATGCCCCGTGCACCAGCACATAAGGCCATCGGCGCACCGCCCACAAACGGCGGTGCAGCGTCAAGGCCACGAAATTGGCCACCATTGCCACGTGCAGCAGCAAAAACAGCGGCGAATAATAGATCAGCGTCTTGGCCACCGGCGTGGAGTAGAATTTCTCCACCACCGTGGCGACGGCCATCAGAAGTGCATAAAGACCCATCAGCAGGATGGCACTGCGCGACGAGCGTAAGAATCGAATTACTCTTTCAAGCATCGGATGATTTTTTTGATGACTTTGACAATTTTCTTACGTTTCCAAACAATCACTCCACCCACCGGAATCATCAAAACAAGGAATACGATACCCAAGAATTTAATCCACGAGATCAGGACATTGTTTTCACGCAGCAGACCGCCGTGTGCCTCTTCGGTTGCGAAGTTCAGATTGGCCACCTCGGCAATCTTGCCCAGCATGGCAATCGGAATCGAACCGTCGGGAATATCCTGGTGACAGGCGATACAGGTGTTGCCGCGCGAAAGTGCATCGCGCTGTTCCCGTGTCAGCGGCATCGACGTCGGCCAGTGGGTGTCGATGGTCTGTCGCTGTTCGCCCTGCTCGGTCAGAAGCTGCATGAAGTCGTGGTGCAGGCCGCGGATCGCCTGGATCTGCGCACGGGTGTGACGGCTGATGTTCTCGCCCATCACATCGACCACGTCGGCATAACGTGCCTTCTCGGGATCGGCATCGTAACGGCCGTTGTCGATACCCAGACCCATCGCCGTGGTATTGCCGTGGCAGTCGGCACACTCGCGCGATTCACGCGATACGGTATGCGGCTGAAGCGGGGCAAGCTCCATGGTGTGGTAGCCCTTCTCGGTCTTCGGGGCGCGGTTCCAGCACACCACCTGACCGTTGCGGTCGATGACCGTGCTTACAACCTGCAAAACACCCGTCAATGGCGATACACGCCCCTCGCCGTTGATACCCAGCGGAGGATTCTCCCAGCGGATATGGCTGTAGTCGCCCGCAACCTCGGCGCCCTCCTGCATCACGTGCTGACCGCGATAGTCGGCCGTCGTGCCGTCCTCGAAGACCTTCTCGGCCGAGGCCAGCCAATCGATCGACTTCTGACGATAGTCGATCACGTTCTTATAGCCGTAATATTGCGGTGCCCACGTCGAGTGACAGGCATAGCATTCCAACGTCTCCATATGGCGAGCCACACCCACCATCGCAACCTGTGCCTTGGCGGGATTCTGCCACGTTTCGTCACGCGTCATATTCTTCAGAACGGGCACTTCGAAATCGTGTCCGCTCTCCGAATGGACGATCACCTTATCGCCCCGACGGACGACATTACCCAGCGCATTACCGCGTGCCGACAGCAGGTAGCCGTCCTCGCGCGGATAGACCATACCGAATTTCTTGGTCACCTCCATCGGTTCGTCGGCCACGCCGCGTGCAAGCGTCATGTCGAGTTTACGGCCGAATTCGTCGCCGTAACCCAGCGGCAGTTCCCACGGATAGTGGGTCGGCGTACCGTGACAATCGGCGCACTCGATCTCGATCGTGGCCAGGGTCGTCGCATTGAGGTTACCGTTGCCGTGCATGGCGTTGGTCGTATGGCAATCCTGACACAGGAGTCCCATCACCGTGCGGCCGTCCTTCTCGATGCGGTGGTGCGCGTCGTTGCGGATATATTTAAATACGTAACCCGCATTCTTTTGTTGGGGTTGTCCGTTCTCATCGAACGGGCCGCGGTTATCGGAGTGACCCAGTGCCATCAGACCCTGGTAAGCATGACCGATACGGCGTCCTGCGGCATGACAGGCGGCACAGGTCGAAACCTGCACACCCGAAATCGTATGTCCGTTGATCGTGATCGAAGATTTACGCGAACCCTGCATCGAGTGCACCATGAGGTGTCCCGGACGCGAGGTCGAAATCGACGGGTCACCACCCTCGTAGTAACCCTCGTTCGAATAAACGCTGTGGCAGGCCGCACAACCCATACCACGGTAGTGACCGCGATCCTGCATACCCTTACTGCTCAAGTGACAAGCGTTGCAGTTACGCAGGTAGGAGAATGCCGCCTGTTCGGGCAGGCTCTTCAGTTTGTCGTGTGCCGTTTGCGGAATCTGCTTCAACTCTTTGGGATACTGACCGGGGAATTGGGCAGCCATCTCGCGCATGTAGGCCTTATAGGCATCCGATCCGAAACGGGGTTCCTGACCGTCGGGATCATTCTCGGCGTGATCGGCATAGACATGATCGTAGGTCGAGGTCTGGTGACCGAAACTCCACGTGATGGCCTTCATCTTACCCGCATCGGTATTCATCAGCGAACGATGCACGTTATAAGTATGGTCGGCGTGGCACTCGCCGCAGGTGTTCTCATTGACCTGCAAAGCACCCGGCACAGGCGTAAATGCCTTGAGTTTATGACCTTTGGGCACACCGCGGTGCGCACGATCCTTATCGACCGTTTCGTTGGGGTTACCGCCGTGACATACGACACAACCGTTCGGATCGCCCATTTCGGCGCCCCGCTCCAGAATCTGACGCATCATCTCCGACGAGAGCGGACGCGTGGGCTCGATGCCCTGGTGACACTTCAGGCAATACTGTCCCTCGGCAGGGAACTTTGCCTGTTCCATTTGCGAAATGTCGGGATGCCCCTCGGGAAGGGCAGGCGGTGCATTCGACGAATTTCCGGCCGTCAATTGCCAGAAATCGAAATAATAGTTCCCCGTAAAGCCCGCAATACCCACTGCGGCCAATATCAGAAAACCATTGATTAAACGTCGCCAAGTGTGATTCATAAAAATACCAATTAATAGTTTTAAGGTAAAATATTCCAATTATTACACAAATATGGCTACTTTTTGCCAATATTTCAAATTCTAAAAACACCCTCCGAAAAATTTTATTGTTCTATATTTCACAATAAGATTTTATCATATTCGGTACTTATATAGAATAGGCTGGTTTTTCTTTTCGGAAAACTCCTTACGCTCAGGCAAATTTAGCACCGAAACCCCGACTTTCCCTATTTTGGTAAAAAGTTTTCCGATAAGTCCTATTTTAATTTGGAGTAAAAGTCCTACTTTTTGCACCTCATGCCGCGCAGAGGGTGTTTTTGCTCACTCGCGGCATGAAAAAACTTTGGATCGCCCCTCGGGAATGGTACAGTTCTTGAACGGAATGGGCGATGAAAAACCTGTTAAACTCTAAATTTCAAAAACTCTGAAAACAAGCAAATTTTCACGCACGGCAGTCTTGGGTCTTGCGGCCGTTTGCGGAATCTTCACAATGGAGGACGCCTCGGCATGTACCGGTATTTCGTTCAAGGCGAAAGACGGAGGTAAAGTCGTGGGGCGCACCATGGAGTGGGGCGGCTTCTACATGGAATCGCATCTGATGGTCGTTCCGCGCGGATACACCCGTTGGGGACAGACTCCGTCGGGCGAGAAAGGTCTGATGGGCGAGTTGTTCTACTTCCCGGGCGGTGCTACGAGGAGTACAACCCCGAGCTGAACGCCACGACCATCTACGATGTGCAGTTCCTGGATTGGCATTGAACAACTTCGACATTCCGATCGGCACCGAGTTCGCCGATCCCGCCAAGTTCACCGACAACCTGCTTTCGGCTACGCAGTGAACGACGGTATGCGACTTGAAGGAGATGAAGTTCTACTACCGCTCCGAGTGGAATTCGATGATTCGCTGCATCAACCTGAACAGCATCGATTTTGGAAAGGTCAAGTATCAGACCGCCGAGCTCGATCGCGTCAAGGAGCAGCCCATCGAGTACCTCCAGTTCCGATAGGTCTTACTCTAAAACACGAAACACACCGCCCCATTTCGGAGCGGTGTGTTTTTTTATGCGGTCGGATCGTTAGCGGAATTTCAGCTCGTGCAGCAGTTCTCCCGCCCCCGCATAGTTTTTGATGCACCACATCACAAACCGAATATCGACACACACCGTGCGTGCCAGTTCGGGATGGAAGTAGAGATCGACGGCCATGGATTCGCGGTTGCCGTCGAAGGCAAGGCCGATCAGTCGACCGCGGGCATCGAGCACGGGACTGCCCGAATTGCCGCCCGTAATGTCGTTATTGGTCAGAAAATCGACCGTCATCTCCCCTCGGTCGCCCCATCTACCCCACTCTTTGCGGATGATTTTATTTCGAAGGAGCGTATCCAACTGATATTCGTGGCGGGCGGGATCGTATTTTTCGAGGTATCCGCTTACGGTCGAGCGATAATCGTACACCACGCCGTCACGCGGTGCAAGACCGCCCACGCGGCCGTAGGTCAGGCGCATCGTGGAGTTGGCATTGGGATATTGGGGAATGCCCTGCGCTTGACGGAAAGCGTACAGCGCATGGGTATAGGCCTTTTCATAGGCGTGCAGGCTCTTGCCGACCTTGCGTTCGGCGCGGTTCACCGCACCCGTAAATCGGGGAATGCTCACCGAGCGAGCCAGCATGACCAGAGGATCCGCCTCAACCTCCGCGAGCGGATGTTCCTTACCGAGGTACTCCTTGAATCGGTCGGCATCGCTGCAAAACGACCCGTCGAACGCCTCCTCGGCCATCCGCGTGGCATCACCTCCGAAGCGGTCGAACATCCGTTGCATCTTCTCGCCCCACATCTCGCGCGGCACGTTCCGCGTGAAAACATTCACCATATTGACGAACAATTCGCGGTCGGTCGGCGCGTCATAGCTTTTGGTCAGGTGTCCGAACGACACGAGCTCCCGAATCTCCTTCGACGAAGCCACGACCAGCGTATCTTTCTGACGGCGGAGTTTGGCAAGGTATGCCCCCAGGCGGTTGGCGGTAAGCAAAGCCTCACTCGGCCCCAGCCACGCCTCGCGCAGGTAGTTCAGATCGTGCTCGGCATCGCGACGGGCGGCGTAGCCTTGGCGCAGGTGTTCCAGCAGGTCGCGATTCTTCGGATCGTTCCCCTCGATCCACTGTCCGAGGGCGCGTTCTTCCTCACGGCGCAGGTCGGCGACCTTATAGCGTCCGAGGCACACGTTCTCCCACTTGGCCATATCGGCAAAGTTGCTCAACGAGAAAAACGCATCGGAATATTTCAGGCGGATCTCTTCGCTGCGCTGCATATTGCGGCGGATGATATCCATACGCTGATGGCGGTTCGTCACGACGATCGGATTTTTCAAGGTTTCGCGCTCCTCGATTTCATAGGAAGAGGCGTAGCGGTTCGTGCGTCCCGGAAAGCCGATGACCATCGTAAAATCACCCTCTACGACTCCACGGGTCGAGATCCCGAGTACCTTTTCGGGATGCAGGGGCACATTCTCCGCGGAATAATCCGCCGGGCGACCCTTGCGGTCGGCATAGACGCGGTAGAGGGCAAAATCACCCTTATGTTGCGGCCAGCCCCAATTGTCGTATTCGCCACCGAATGCCCCGATGCGTTGGGGAGGAGCACCCACCAGGCGCACATCGCGATAGACCTCATAGAAATACATATAGAACTTCAATCCGCTCCACATCGAAACGCACGACACCTCAAGGTCGGTTTTCTCTGCATAGCGGCGTTCGAGTACGGAATACAGGCGACGCATCGACATCGGGCCCCAATGCCCCTCGCGTTTCATCTCTTCGCGCAGAGACTCGGCCTCCGAAGTCACATCCTCGACCCGTCTTAGGAACGAAACGGTTTTTCCCTTGATGGGGATCTCCTCTGCACGCGAGCGTGCCCAGAAACCCTCCTCCAAGTAGTTATGCGCCAGGGTCGATACGGCGCAGATATCGCCATAAGCCACATGGTGGTTTGTGATCATGAGGCCGTCGCGGGAGATCATACTGCCCGTACCCATTCCGCCGTCGATCGCCACCACGGCATCCGCCAGTGCCCCGCCCCGCGGGTTATAGATCTTCGAGAGCGGGAGTTTCAGTCCTGCCTGTCGCATCTGATGCTCGACGACCGACAGTTGCTGGATCATCCACATGCCCTCATCGGCTCTCGCACTCTGAACGAAAACCAGTGTCACAAGGACAAACAAATATACGATTCGTTTCATAGCACAAAGATATAAAATCGGGTGGAGAAGAAAAACCCCTCCACCCGAAAAACGCGGTGCATCAATCTTTTTGCCCATAAAAAGGCACCCCATCGTCCCAAAACCTTTGATTCAGGCTCGATTATTTTGCGTCCTTGATACAACGAACGGCAACACCGTTCTTGTAGTTGTTGTAAGCAACGTGCAGACGACCATCATCGGCATATTTTGCAAGCATCGAAGTCATCAGACCGAAGAACTGCATGTTCGTGCTGGTTGCGCCAACGTGCGTTCTGTAGTAAGTCGAGCTCATGTAGTAAGTCAGACCGGGAAGACCGTCCTTGGCAACCACCTTCTGGTAGATACCTACTGCCGTTTCCGACGACGACTTGAAACGAGTACCCGGGCGCGAAATGTTCCAACCTGCGGCATTAACAACCGAGTGGCGTGCACCCTTCCAATCCTCGTCATAGAACGGAGCGCTCATATTCATATACTCCTGCTCTGCCTCATTCTTCTGAACATAACCGAACAAGTCACCATACTCCTTGCTGGTCGGGATGTGCCAACCCTTCGGGCAGATACCCTGTGCACCCTCAAACGTACGGGCGTTCTCGTCGGTGATCGGCTGACCACCGTTCAATGCGATCTCATGGTCGTAGAGGTAACCTACCTTGGCAATGGCAGCAGCGTCGGTATCGGCGATGCAGACACCGTTCTCTACGTGGTAAGGATACCACATGTGTACGTCCTCGGCGGGATCCGAAGCGATCTTCATACCGGTGGGTACATAACGCAGGTTCTCGGTCATCCAAACGCGACCGTCATCAAACTTCTTGATGCCGTATTTCTCACCGTGATAGATGAAGTGATCGGCAAACTCCTGGAAATCGCCTTCGGGCTGGGGCTGCGGTTCGGGATCAACACCACCCTGCTCGGGCTCCAAAATACCGTTGTCTACCCAGTCCTGGATCTCACCCGACATCATGATCTCGATCTTATCGGACAATACGTCGATATTTACCACATACTGACCGTTCTTGAGCTCAACCTGCTTGTAGGTCTGAACCATCTCCTTCTCCATCGTACCGTTGAATACGACCTTAACGGCCATCTGCAGTTTCACGTTCTGCGGAACAACGATGGCGGCATAGCTCCGGGCAGATACCTTCTTGGCAATCACGTCCTGAGCGGCAGCACCCTCTTTAACGGCGATCGACTTCGTTGCGAAATCAACCGTGGCCGTGGGAATTGCACCCTTGAAAGCAATCGACTTGATCTCACCGTTGCTCTTGTTGTTTACGTTAACAACGAGCTTGGTCAGCATGTGCTTGAACGGAAGAACCACCTTCTGATCGGTCGGAAGAACACCGTCCTTGAAACCCATCATCAGGTCAGATGCCATATAATCCTGAGCAGCCGACTGATCAGCCTTCACCGTGAACTCGGTGGGAAGCGCAGCAGCGTAGGGATAGTAAGCCACGAGGTTCGATTTCAAACCGTTATCCTCATACCACAACATCTCCGACTCGGCCTTGAACTGCGCACCGTCAAATACGAGTTTGCCGTTCTGGAGGTATTCCGACTGGTCGCCGGCCATCTTGATGTTCAAACCGATGGCATCACCCTTTTCAAAGTCAATGTCCGTTGCACGGGTGTCAACAGTTTCATCCATCTGCATGATGACGGGATCGATTACGATGTTGCGACGACCGTCCAGGCCACCGTTCACCCGATCTTCGTCATTCGAACATGCGGTCGCAAACATTGCGGCGCATGCTGCCAAAATCCATAATTTTTTCATAGTTTTATAAAATTAGTTAAAAGTTGTATCCTACACTCAACACGGCACGGATGCGATTGGGCTGTGCCACATATCGCAGGTCAAAGCCGTGTTCGTATGCTGCCGAAAGATCGACATAAAAATGATGAATGTTACGGCGCACACCGAGGCTCAGATTCAGGCGCGTTGCCGTAAGGTATTCGTTCATATAATTGTAATAATCGGTCAGCTGCACGGGGTATTCGTCGGTCTCAAGATCCGAATCGGCCTCAAATTCCGACTCCTCGAAATCGCCCTTACGCAGGTGCACCCCGCCGTTCAATTCCCATTTACCCAGATGGAACAGGGCATCACCGCCGAACACAAATTCGTCCATCTGCTGCTCCTTCACGTAGGGGAAGTAGAGGGTCGATTGACGGTCGGTGCGTCGCCAGCCGAAGTCGGCACGCATATTCCAGCGGTCGGTCTTATGGAGTTCGTATTCAAGTTCCAAGTTCGATTCGCGCGACGAGAAAATCGGGATTTGACCGTAGTAGATCGTCGTCGTAATGCCGTCGATGATCTCGCGCGTGAAAATATTCTCGTTGTTGTCAAGTTTTGTCCACGTATAGTTCAGACGCAGGGCGTGGTCGGGTTTGATCTGCCACGAAAGGTTCGCGCCGAAGTCGGTCGCCTCGTAGTCGTGCCAGAAGACGCCCTTTTCCCCCGTCTCACCCGTGCGGTGGGCAAGGCGCACCTCACCGAACAGGTTCTTATACTGCAGTTGGATGCCTGCACCGTGGCTCTGCTCGTCGATGGGGAATCCCGAGATACCCGAACCCGTCTCATCGAGGTGCGTTCCATTACCGTCCCAGCGTTCCAGCACGCCGAACGAAAGTCCCTTATCGAAGAACGCGTCGTACGACTCGGCCGACGTTCCGATCTCCTTGGCATAGACCCGTTCGTTGTTCTTGCGGTAGATATAAGCGGCACCTGCACTCCACGCTCCCTTATGGAAGAGGAAGCCGGGCATCACCTCAAGATCGAGGCGCGTATTGCGGTGGCGAAGGTCCTTACGCTTGGCGAGGTTCGCAGCCTCGAAGTTGATGCGGGCACCCAGATCCCAATTCTCGGACATCACGGCCGAGACCGCACCCGAAAATGCGTAATTCTCGCGGATCTTACGGCCGGGCGTAAATTCGAAGATGTCGATCGGATAGTAACCCGGATGGACAAACATCGAACCGCACATCTCCTCTCCGTCGAAGTAGTCGTAACTGAAACTGCCCGCAAACGACAGACGGTTGAAGTGACGGATCGAAGCCGTGCGGGCGCCGATCGTCCAACTGTTTTTCGACGACGAATAATCCATCAGGCCGCCGTTCTCCTTGATGAAATGGATGTCGGCATACGAATTCGAAACCGTATCGCGGCGGATACCCGCAGCGTTCAAACTCCGATTCCACGGGTTGTGTCGCTCCACATAGTCGAAACGATCCTGTGCAACGGCCGTCGAAGCGGTAAAAATCAGCAATAAAAGCAGAATACGTTTCATGGTCTATTTATGCAATGAAGCAGTTTTACGTTCATAGAAATCATCGGCCGAGTTATTCGTGTCGCAATAAATCTCATAACCCGCACCATCGGTTGCCACCTCGTCCAAATAGCGGTGCAACGAATAGCCCAAACCGGGACCCGTGAAGAAAATCGGGTTGGCATCGACCTCGGGCGAAAGGCGTTTGTTGTTCTTGACGCTATAGAACACCTCCACACCGTCCAAAACCCACTCCCAGGGGATTTTGACACACTGTGCCGTACCGCCCGGAGCGGTGGCCAGCGACTGGGTATCGTCGGCAATGTAGGCATCCAGATCAAACGAGGGATCGTTCGGGCGGAAAATCATGATGGCGGGCGATTGGATCGCGATGACAAAGGCATTAGCCTTACCCGTCTTTTTCAGCACACTCAGGATATGCGAATCCTGGATGTTCTTACCCGGCGTGATGTGTTGTTTCTCGTTGTCGTAGTGCAGACGGCTGTGGCAGACGAAATATTCGCTATTATCGAGGTTCACCGACAGCGGAAACTCCTTCGTAAAGTCGATTGCACCCTTTACGACCAGCACGGCATCCTCACCCGGAGCCAGCGGGAACTCCCGTCCCGAACCCGGAAAGCGCCACACGGCTTCGACGATCGGCACGAAGTCCTGGAATTTGAGGTTGCCCTCGCTATCCTTCTCGACCCATGTATTCAGACTCGATGCCGAGGTATAGGGGTCGGCACATCCGAAGCACAGGCCGTCGAGGTACTGCACCTTATTGTCGTTGTTGTGGATGATCAGATATTGGTCGTTGATCAGACGGCCTTCGAGCGGTTCTTTGGGGCAACCGCCGAAATAAGCCTCCTTAATAACCAACGTCGAGGGAAAAAGGTGGATTAGCGGGATTGACACCGAGAGATCCTCCTCACCCGTCAGTTTCACCTGCTCGATGACACCGTTGAAGCGGTCGCCCGTCGCCGTACGGTCGGACAACGAAACGCGGTAGAGGCCTTTCGGCATCCGGAACTGCGCCACACCATGGCGATCGGTCGTGGCGATGTACTCGTTGCGGGTGGTCATATCGCGAGCCATGATGCGGACGCCTTCACGCAGGCAGTCCGAATACTCTTCGGGGTAGTTCAGTTGTACGGTCAGTTCGCGCAAGATGCCGTCATAGGGCGCATCCTCCAACGAGGAGCAACCCGCAAGGCTCAAAAGTGCGAACAAAAGGATGGTTATCTTTTTCATGGTTTCTTACGATTAAAATTTCACACGCATCGTCAATCCGTAGTAGAAATCGGGCGTGAAGATTGCACCGATACCTCCGCTGTAGGGACGGACATATTTACGCGCGTTGGTGAAGTTGTTGGCGTAGAACGACACCGACACGTGATCGCCGATCTCCTTCGTGATGCTCAAGTTGGCCGAGAAGTAGGGATCGTAATCTATGAGGCGGTATTGGTAGGCATTCGTCGAACGGAGCATCATGCTCGCAAAGCGCGGATCGTTCTTCTCGGCATCCGTAAAGGGATGGCGCACACCGTCCAGATCGAGGTAGGCGATCGGCCACATTGCCGTGTAGCTGTTGCCGTCATAAACGCTGCCACCCGTCGGTTTGCCGCTCTTCTCATCCACGTTGAAGGCGTACTCCTTACCCTGGTACTCCGAGAGGTTCTGCT
The DNA here is from genome assembly GCA_020026395.1 of Alistipes sp. Classification (GTDB taxonomy): domain Bacteria; phylum Bacteroidota; class Bacteroidia; order Bacteroidales; family Rikenellaceae; genus Alistipes. The sequence goes on from JAHHQM010000003.1 coordinate 182,160, forward strand.
GGCGGCGCAGGAGCGATGCCTCCAGACGCAGCGACACGATCAGTCGGATCATCGGGATGTGGGTCGTTGCCGTGAGGTTCAGGTTCAGGCGCTTGGTCATCTGGCCGTTATAGGTCGTGGCCTGGCCGCCTCCGTTATCGGGATAGATACCGACGTAGGGGTACGACTGCTCGCCCGTATAGATCGCCATGAGGTATTGCGACTCGCTCGTATTGACGTATTTCGTATAGGTGAACGCACCATCCAGGCGGAGTTCCGTGCGGATGGGGTTGATCATCGGGAAATTCAGGACAAACTCCAAGCCCTTACGGTCGATGGGCGATCCGTTCGTTTCGATCGAGGTACGGGCAAATGAACGCACCTCATCCGAGGCCAAGGTTTGCCAAGCCGAATTCGGATCGTCGGCATCGCGCATGAAGATATCGCCCGTCACGGGATCGGTCTTGAACGACGGATTCTCGGGCATGGTCACACCCTTCGGCAGTTTCGACTTGCGGTACGAGAACGGGTCGTAAGTCGATTGGCGTGCGAAGGGATGGGTCGTGCGGTTGAAGAACGCCACGACCGACATCGAAAATTCACCCCAGCGCAGATCGACACCCACCTCGGCGTTGCGGTTACGCTGCCAACGCAGGTTGGGATTGAAGCGCATCGAATAGGGTTCGGTATAATATACATAAGTACCGCTCGTTCCGTGGCGTTTCTCGAAGACCGAGAAATCGCGGTACAGAGGTTCGGGATACAACACGCCGAGCGTCGGCAGTTTCTCGGTCAGACCCCAACCGCCACGCACCGAAATGTGGTCGTTGATGTTATACTTGAGGTTGAAACGCGGCGAATAGCTGTCCGTATTCTTATACTGCGTATTCTTGATCCAGGTATTCTCCACACGAAGTCCCGCCATCAGATTCAGCGAACCTTTCCCCACGGGAACGGTCAAAAGTTCCTCGAGGTAGAACGCGAGGTTGTGCATGTAGGGAATATTCGTGTAGGGATAGGGTCGGTAGCCGTTCGGAGCGAGTTTCGGGTCGTCGTAGTAAGCACCGTCACCCACGTTACCGTCGGCACGCCAGGCAAGACCCATCTTGGCACTGCTGCGGACATTGCCCCACGAGCGTACCCAGCGGGCTTTCACATCGGCCGCGTAGTCGAGTTGTTTGGAATCGACATTGCGGAACGTGAAGTAGTTGGCGGGAAGGATATCGGCCACGAAGTAACCTTTCTCGGTGGCGTGCACCGCCTGTGCCATCGTACCCGGAGTGGGATGCTGGCATTCGCGGTCGAATTTATCGGAGTAGTTGATCGAAGCGCGGAAATCGAGGCTCGTGATCCACGACTTGTTCAACTGCCATTTCAGCGCCGTATTGGCACGCACCGTGTTATCGTGAGCACGGCGCCACTCGCCGTTCTCGGCATCGGGGTCATCCTCGGAGTCCATACCGCCGATATTGCCCGTGATTCCGAAATCGAAGCGCAACTTCTTGAGGAACGTATTGCGGTAGTTGAGCGAAATACCCGTACGCGAGTACGAGGTATAGGGCGAAACGGGTTCCTGCGTGGCACGGGTATATTCGATGCTCGTATTGAGCACACCGCGATCCTTATGCAGGTCGAAACCTTTCGAGGCGGAGAACTGCTTGGTGCGGGGATTGGTCGTGAAGGTCACCATATAGGGGGTACGGCCTTTGCGCGTATGGAGTTTGACCATACCCGACGAGATATCGCCGTACTCGGCCGACGGAACACCCGTGATGACCTCGACCGACTCGATGTTGGTCGAAGCAATGTTACGCGTACCCACGCCCGTCACGGCACCCATCGTCGCATTGTTCGACAAACGCACGCCATCGACCTCGACGGCCGTACCGAACGAAGCGTTACCTGCGGACGAACCGCCGTCACGCAACGAGAAGGGATTTTCGTTCATCAGGTTGGGATTGACGGTCTTACCGCCGGGAAGAAGTGACGAGATGTCGGAGGCATCGACCATCTGGAGGTGAGCCAGCGCCTGACTTCCGATCGTACGCGAAGTGGACATGGCCTCGGTGCGCTCCTTGGCGGTCACGATGACGCTCTCCAGTTTCAGGTTCTCCTCATTCAACGACAGCACCAGCGGGGTCATCCCCTCGCGGATGACGACCTCACGCACAATCCCGGCGTAACCGATACACGACACGCCGAGCAATACTTTTCCTGCGGGAACTTTCGAGAATTCAAAATAACCTTCGTCGTTGGCCACCGCCCACAATCCGTATTTGGGCATTTCGACCACAGCGTCGGGGATGGGTTTCTCGGTGTTCTGGATCAGGACACGACCCGTCACACGTACCGTCTGCGCCAAGGCCAGAAACGGCAGAAGAATCAGACATAAAAGCAGTAAATATTTTCTCATAGGCTTTTATTTGTCGGAGAACGGATACTATCGGCATCGCCTTTCTGTCCTTTTTTGAGGTGTGATTCGGATCGCAGATATATCCGAAAAAAAACGCACCGGGCTTCGAAATGGACCCGCGTGACAGCTCTATTTTCCAATATGGATGCAAACATACACCAAATAAACAGGCAAGGCAATCCCTATATATAGGTATTTTGTCGACCTTTCAAACACAAAAAAGACGGTGCGATTCCGTTTTTATACGAATCGCACCGTCAGAGTCTTTCCGCCGTGAAGCGGTTTAGAATGCGTAACCGAAGCCCAGATTGAGGTAGATCGGATACATATCGAATTTGATCGTTTCGAAGCTCGGTTTGAAAATATCGCTCAAGCCCCACGTAAGATCGGCCGAGACGATCAGGTGACGGTAAGCCTTCCAGTTTACACCGGCCTGCAAGCCGACCTGCACCGTGCGCAGGTTGTCCGAGAAGTCGTAAGTGGCCTTGTTGCCGTCTCTGAATTCAACCTTCTCGCCCGTCGGGTCGTAGTGACGCAGATAACCTTCGTACACATCACCCGAGAAATCGCCGCTCGACTGGAACGACACGTAAGGGCCGAATTGCAGGCGGAGGCGTCGGTTCACCTTATAGGTGGCCAGGACGGGAATCGTGAAAAGCGTCGAACGGTAGCGCGTACGCACCATACCCGTCCAGTTACCTTCCATAATCTCACCGCCGTCACCAAAATACGCCATGCTGTAGTTCTTCACGCGGGCGTGGGTCTCCATACCCTTGTTCTCCATGCGAAGGCCGAGCATCACACCCCACTTTTCCTTTTCGCCGAGCCATTTGATCACGTCGCCCTCGATCGAAATACACAACGTCGGCGAATAGCTGTCGATCTCGCGGATTTCACGCGGCAGGGGAAGAGGCGATGCACCACCGATGTTGATACCCGCCTTCACCTCGTAGTGAAGACCCATCAGTGCCGAACGGATAATACCGTACGAACGGTCGGTTTGTGCCTCTGCGCGGTTGACGGCCAAAAGCGTCATCGCCGCCAGAAGGATTGAAAAGTATAGTTTCTTCATAATTATTCCATTTTAGGGTTCATATCGGCATACTCGACCGTCACCTCATCGATCCAGAGCGTGCTGCCCGGTGCACCCGAGAACGTGTCGCCGTGAATACTCGACGTGAAGACCAATGCGAATTTGTATTTGTGTTCGGCGAGTTTCACGGGGTCGATCTTCATGCCGTCGCGCGGCTCGAGGATCACCTCGAAATCCGTCCACTGATCCGTTTCGAAACGCTGTGCGGCATCGATACGGCCGAACATACACACCGACTTGCGGTAGGCATCCATCGAAGGATCCATGTAGTTCGTACCGTCCAGCGAGGGCATATCGTCGCTATACTCGTAGAACACGGCCACGATGTTGAACAGGTCGCGTTTGCCGGGAACCTCCTTCATCTTACCCGGCGCCGTCTTATCCAGCTCGTAGAACGTATCGCCCGACTTATATTTGAAGTGACCGCTCACGCGTACGGGAACCTTACTCCACGTCATACCGAAGCGGGTGGCTTTCAGCGAATTGGACAGTGCGTTCGACACATCGAACGAACCGAGGAACAAGTTACCTGCGGCGATCGGCATATTGACCATCGCACCGAACGAACCCGTCTCGCGGGTGGTCAGTTGCAGACATTTACCCTCAAAACCATAGTCCGACTGAAGGGTCGGATAGTCCTTATAGCTCTTGGCAACACCCGTCAGCGCAAAGCCCGAGTTACCGCTACTCCACTGGAAATCAGCATCGGTGAAGGGATTGGTATCGTAGAATACCGTGAAGATCGAGCCTTCGCTGCCGCTCGTCTTATTCATACGCGCGTGGTCGAACGAGAAGTGATCGGGCGCATTGTCGTGTTCGGGAAGCGGCTTGTTGAGCTCCACCACCGAAATGCAATAAACACGCGACCAGCAACGATCCTCGGACGTCACCTTATAGAACTGCGGGATGGTGAAATCGCGCACCGTACCGCTTGCAGGCTCTACCGTAGCACCCTCGGTAATGGTAAACGTGGGGGCAAGCGCCGTACGATCAACGCCCTGTCGCACTTGAAAATCAATGGGATAAATCGTCACCTTCTGCTGTGTCTCGGGATCTTCCAACTCGTAGGCGTTGGAGTCGTCACCGCTCTTCCACTCGGGCGTGATCGCCTCGGGAAGCGTGCAGGTCTCGATGTCGCACTCGGTATTGAGCGCCTCTTCGCGAATGCACGAGGTCATCGCCAGCAGGGCAACACAAAAAATCGTAAAAAATTTCTTGATCATAGTTCGAGAAAAATAGTTCTACTTCAAAAAAAATTCAGCCTCTAAATTAGACCCGATAAGTCAAAACATCAAATTTATTCATCAAAAATCGCGCCTTTACCCACGAACGGGCGGTTTTTCATCACCAACCGAATGCCGATTTTCGCGTTTTCACCTCCTGACGGGTGTATTTTTCGCGGCAAGTCGTTTCGCTTTCGAGCGATAAATCGTATCTTTGCCGCATGACAAATTCCATCGAACTTTTCACCCGTTTAGGTGCGATGTTATGCACCGCAGAGCACGATTCCTCGTGGTCGGAAGTCATCCGCGAAGCATGCCGTCGTAATCCGTGGTTCACGCCCCGCGAAATCGAGCGTGCACTCCATGCCATTGCCTGTGACATGCTCTCGGAGGAGAAGCTCCGTGAATGGCTTTCGCCCTACACGCTTCCCGTGGACGCGCCGCGTCAGGTTTTGGTCGTCATGGCAGGCAATATTCCGCTGGTCGGATTTTTCGACCTGTTGTGTGTCGTTGCAAGCGGTCACCGCTGTCTGGTCAAACCGTCGGGCAAAGATCATATTTTGATGGAGCACATCATCTCGCTCATGCGTAAGATCTACCCCGCGGTTGCCGTCGAACTTTACGACCAGACGCAGCGCGTCGATGCCCTCATCGCCACGGGTTCGGACAATGCCGCCCGTTATTTCAAGACGCATTACGGTTCGATTCCTTCCCTGTTGCGCGGATCGCGTCAATCGGCAGCCGTATTGGACGGCTCGGAAACGGAGGACGATTTGGCGGGACTTGCCGATGATATTTGGGCATATTCGGGTTTGGGATGTCGCAATGTATCATTAATCTTTGCGCCCGAAGGCTACACTCCCAAGTTAGTGATGCCCGAGATGAATCCCAAATTCCGCAACAACCATCTCCAGAATCGTGCTCTGAAGCGCATGAACGGCATTCCGTTTGTAGATTTGGGATGCGGCATGATGGTCGAGGGGAATCAGTTCCCGACAGCCTTGAGCGAATTGGTCATTTGTCATTATCACTCGCTGGCAGAAGTCTCGAAGTGGCTCGAGGAGCACGACCGTGAGTTGCAGTGCATCGTAAGTCGTGTGGTCGATCATCCGCGTTGTGTCGGATTCGGTCTTGCGCAGCGTCCCCGTCTTACGGACTATCCCGATGCGGCCGATGTCCTTGAGTGGCTCTCTTCGCTGAAATAATTCTTCGGGAAAATCTTCGCAACCCGACGAAAAAGATTATCTTTGCAAACACCATATTTAATTTAAAAACAAGATTACTATGTCGCTAATTTTTCGATTCCGCATGCTCAGCGACGAGAACGACAACTTCGTTCGCGACTATGAGGTAAGATACGATATGACCCTGCTCGAATTCCACAATTTCCTGTTGGAAGTCCTCGAATACGAACCCTGCATGGCGTCGTTCTTCACGGCCGACCGCATGTGGGAAAAGCAACGCGAATTCACACTGATGGATATGGGTGACTCCGAAACGGGGCAACCCACCGAAAAGATGGAAAACGTATGTCTGGGGCAGATCATCCACAACCAGCGCGACCGTCTGATCTATCTGTTCGACATGCTCGGCGACCGCGCCTACTACCTCGAGCTCACGGGTGCCTACAAGGAAGAACCCGACAACAGCTACCCGCGCGAGATCTTCGCACGCGCCGAAGTGCCCGATCAGTACGATCCCTCGAAAAACGTCATCGAGGAGAGCGAGGAGCAGTCGGCATTCGAGGAGATGATGAGCGATTTCAACGAATTCGAAGGCGACGACAACTACGACGATGAGTACTAAACGCCTGATGGTGATCGTCGGCCCCACGGGTTCGGGCAAGACCGATCTGAGCATCCGTCTTGCGCGACACTACGGAGTGCCGATCCTTTCGACCGACTCGCGTCAGGTTTATCGCGGCATGCCCATCGGTACGGCACAGCCTACACTCGAAGAGCAGCGCCTCGTTGAGCACCATTTCATCGCATCGCGCGATGTCACCGACGAATTGAGTTCGGGGCAATACGAAGTCGAAGCGTTGGCATGTCTTGAGCGACTTTTCCGCACACACGACATGGTGATTGCCGTGGGCGGTTCGGGGCTTTATGTCAAGGCTTTATGCGAGGGAATGGACGATCTTCCGAAGGTCGATCCCGCCCTGCGCGAGCGTCTGAACGAGCGTTTGGAGCGCGAAGGCGTCGACGCTTTGGCCGAAGAACTACGCAAGGTCGATCCCGCCCACTACGAGGTGGTCGATCGCAAGAATCCGGCGCGTGTATTACGTGCATTGGAGGTTTCGCTGCAGACGGGGCGTCCCTACTCGGAGCAGCGTACGGGTAAGCGTCGCAAGCGCGATTTTCAGATCATCAAGATCGGCGTCACGATGCCGCGCGAGGAACTTTACGACCGCATCAACCGTCGTGTCGATCTGATGATGGAGGCGGGTCTGGAAGAGGAGGCACGCACGATGTATCCCCACCGCGAACTCAATGCTTTGCGCACGGTCGGTTACCGCGAAATGTTCGATTATTTTGACGGGAAATGCACTTTAGACGAGGCCGTGGATCTCATCAAACGCAATTCACGCCACTACGCCAAACGACAACTCACGTGGTTCGGTCGCGACGAGGAAATCCGATGGTTTTCGCCGAAGGACGAAAGCGCGATAATTCGCCATATAGATTTTTGTAAATAATATTTTTTTCCTATCTTTGTCGCGCTTATTCCAACGATAAAGCGGATGCTCGGATGGTGGAATCGGTAGACACGAGGGACTTAAAATCCCTTGACCAGTAATGGTTGTGCGGGTTCAAGTCCCGCTCCGAGTACATAGCACATCACTTAAAGGCCTGTAAATAAATCGATTACAGGCCTTCTATTTTCCTCTACTGAAACATTACCGAAACTTTTTGGTTTTGAAGTGTATCTTCTATCCTTTAGATATGCTAACTATCACCTACAAAACACCTCCATCGTCATAACAAATCACTTCCCTGTTTCCTTTTAATCCAAGGGCTAAAACCGGATCTATAATGCACGATAATAATTTTCAAGTCTATGGATTGGCTCAGTCAGTTCTTCGATGGCAAAGTTATCGGCAAATATTTTAAGATTCTCGATAAGATCCTCAATATCTTCCTTAGGGACTTCTTCATTAACAGCCACAGCATTCCCCACAGGAGAGATAATATCATCCATAATATCAGCCGGATGTCCACACCCCATTGCAGCAGATAACTTATCATATTGGAATTCAATCAAGCCATCTGCGAGTCTCATTTCAATGCCTGCAATATCAGACATAATCTTGTACAATTTTGTCATTTTCTAAATAATTTTAAACATTTACTCAATCGGTCGAATTATTCCCTCTATGAATGAAATCTCATCTTCCGTTAGGCAATACTTTTTATAAAGTTGACGATCAATACTCTTAATCGATTGCGACCAATTAATATCCGAATTCTCTGTAAAATCCCGGATCGGGACGAACTGATTGTATTCTCATATTTATACACCTCATGCCAAAATTCCCCCTACTTCAACAATCTCAACTCCCCGTTCTTAAAGGCCACTTCATAACTTTTGCCTTTACCCGTCTGAAAATCGAGCGTACGATCTTTATACCTCAACGAGCATTTACCACCCGATTTTGACAGGATCCTAACAGACGAAAGTTCACCCTCCGACCAATCGAATGCCAACTCGAAGTTACCCTTTGCACAAAGGCCGCTGACCCGTCCCTCGCGCCATGCATCGGGAAGAGCCGGGAGCAGATGGATAAAGCCCATATGACTCTGCAACAACATCTCGGCGATGCCCGCACAACCACCGAAGTTACCATCAATCTGGAAGGGCGCATGCGTATCCCAAAGGTTGTCCAAAGTTCCGTTCTTCAACAAGTTACCAAACAACGTGTAGGCATGGTTGCCGTCATGCAGTCGTGCCCACTGATTCAGTTTCCAACCCATGCTCCATCCGGTCGCGCCATCACCTCGGTGCTCCAGCACGACCTTTGAGGCCTTGGCCAACTCGGGTGTCGTCACAGGCGACAGGGTGTGTCCCGGATGCAGGCCGAACAAATGATTCACATGACGATGCTCGTCTTTCGGGTCATCAATATCCTTCGACCACTCCATCAACTGGCCATAGCGACCGATCTCATACGGAGCCAAATGATCCAAGATATACGTCCACTGCTTGCGCTCTTTTACATCCCCACCCAGCACTTTGCTGGCATCAATCGCATTCATCAAGATTTCACGGACAACCGCATGCACAAACGTAGCCCCTTGATCGATCGGCCCATGCTCGGGCGATGTTGAGGGAGCAGCCGTATAAGTTCCGTCGGGCTTCTTCCACAGGAAATCGGCCGCAAATCGGGCACTACTTTTGATCAAGTCATAACCCGTCTCTTTCAGAAATTCCTTATCACGGGTGTAATCGTAATAGTCCCAGATGTGCGTCGCCAACCACGGGCCCGCCATCGGGTTGAAGTTCCACGACATATCATGACTGCTCAACGGTGAAGTGAATCCGAAGATATTCCCCGAGATCGAAGCCGTCCAACCCCTTGCCCCGAAGTAGTTCTTCGCGGTCACAGCACCCGGCTTCACCAAGGTCTTGATAAAATCGACCAAAGGCAGCACACATTCGCTCAAGTTGCCCGAACATGCCGGCCAGTAGTTCATCTGAATATTAATATTGTTGTGGTAGTCCACACGCCAAGGTCCATCGACATTGTTGTGCCACATACCTTGCAAATTTGCAGGCAGATTACCGGGACGCGAACTTGCAATGAGCAAATAACGCCCATACTGATAATAGATCTCCTCCAACTGATAATCGGGCAACCCCTCACGATAACGCGCCAAACGCAGATAAGTCGGCAACTCCTGTTGCGGGGTCGGGGTATTTGGATTCAGTTTCAACTCGACACGGTTAAACAACGCGGTGTAATCCTCCTCATGTGCCCGATACAACGCCTCATACCCCATCTCGGCCGCTTTATCCATCCACGCACGGGTCGTTTCAGACGGATCAACACCCACATAGGTCTTGGGATCGCTGAAATCCGGATCAAAATTCATCTTGTAATCCGTATCTGCCGTCACGAGGAAAGTTACTTCATCCGCACCGACTATGGTCAGTTTTCCATCCGCATTCGAAAGCCGTCCGCCCTTGGGCAACGCCTTGATACGAATCGTGTACTCCATTTGGTTGTTGTCCAAACGCGCCTTATACACCAACTCATCCGCTCCTTCAGAGGCGATTTTACCCGTAGAGATCGAGTTCGGCATATAACTGAACACCAAGTTCTGCTTTCCGGCCTGATCTGCCGTAAAACGAACCGCCATGACATTCTGGGGATACGACACGAAGTAGTTGCGTTCATAGGCCACTCCGTCCTTGTCGAACTGCACCACGGCCATTCCCTTTTCGAGGGACAGGATACGCTTATAATTCGTCATTCCGATCACACTCAAACCCGTCTCCACATAGAACTCGCCCATCGTGGAAAACGCACCGAAACGCGACGGCGATTCGGCTTGTATTTCATAAGGCACATCGCTGTTGAAATGCTCGCGCGTAAGATAATCGGCCTTCCTCTCGTCACCCTCTAAAAAGGCCTGACGGATCTCATCCAGATAATGTGCCGATTGCTTGTTTACATTCCAGTAGGCGGCAGCACCGCGAGATGTGTTCGGCCCGCCACGCCATAATGTTTTCTCGTTAAACGTGATTCGTTCGGCCTCGATCGACCCCATAATGTTGGCACCGATGCTTCCGTTACCGATCGGCAGCGAGGTGGATTCCCACGCAGGATCGGCATTTACCCCACCTCCGGCATAGAGTTCGGGAAGTTTTTTTTCAGCCCACAATTCGGGACGCCCCCCGAACCACACGGCACGCCGATCCAGATTGTTCGGTCGGTCGAACCAAATGGACAATCCTTTGGTATAGTCATCGGCCTGGGTCGTAAAGATTGCACCCAGGCACGCAATAAGTGCCAAGATCTGTTTTTTCATCTCTATTGTCGATTTATGCATGTATTACGGCTCTAAAATACAAAATATTTAGAACTCACCCGCACTCAGGATTAAAATTACAAGCCCCAAGCCTCCCGATTCAACATCGAACAAAATGCAAGGAATCCACCTTTTCATTCTCTTCAAGATGATGCAACACATACCAAGATATCTTTCCATATAACTTCGGGAATTGCTTTTCGATCTCTTCATTCTCAAAGCAAAATTTTCCCCGAAGGAGCATAAGTTTTCTTATGCTTTAACGCCACACGAAACATACAAAACTCGACCCGTTTTTAAGCACAAAAAAGACCTCTAAACCGCATCCAAAAACTTTACCGATCCACAACCAAATCGGCAGTCCCCGATTTTCAGAATTCATTCTATTTTTATTCTATTTTAGAATGAATCTTTTTAGAATGAATCTTGCTTTTTCACACCCTTTCAGAGAGGGCTATTTTTCACTAATTATCGTCCTCATTTTTTCACAAAACTTGTACCTTCAATCGGACGAATAAATGATGTTTTCACCCTCATGAAAAAGTGTAAGCATTAACAGAAGTACACCTTTTAGAGTAAGCGGAAGAGTTGTAGTTTTG
>JAHHQM010000004.1 GCA_020026395.1 Alistipes sp.
GTGAGATAAAGAGTTATTTGAAAGCATGAGAAATATGGCGGTTCGGAACAGTCCGGCTTTTTCTTATCCATTGCCCGTTCTCGTGCGAGTTTTATCCAATCTGTTGATAGTCAAATAAAACCTACCTGATTACAACAAATATACATAAATTCTTGCATAGTTCCGAATGTTTTTCTATTTTTGTACCGTAAGAAGTTCTATATCTTACCACAATAAGGCTATATGCCGAAGGTTTTTCTACGGTCTCCGCGTACTCCGTGGAGGCCTTTTTTATTTTAAGGTCTTGCGGAGGAGAAAATTTGTTCCGAGAAAGATTTATATTACCTTTACATCAAAGGCTTCGAAATGTTGAGAGGCGCGGATTGTAGTTCCGCGCGACGCTGGCATTTCAGAGCCTTTTTTTGTTTAGAATCCGATCAGATGGCGGATGCTGGCGATGGGGTGGTAGAGCATCATCCGCGGGCTCGAAAAGCGCATGACACGTTTGATCTTTTCGCGCATGGCGGGCTTGTAGCAGTGGGTCGTGCAACGGCTGCAACTCGTTTTGTGGTCGCCGTATCGACAGCGGTCAAGGCGCATGTGGGCATACTTCATCAATTCGCGGCACTCGTCGCAGAGTTCGCGATTCCCTTCGGCCTTTCGGCAATAGAGGCGGATCATCAGTGTGACGATCCGTTTTTCGTATTCGATGCGTGGCATAGTGAGGACAAAGGTAGGATTTTTTTTCGGAATCCAGCCTTAATGTCATTCCATGCCGACCCACATACGCCTGAAGTTGATGATCATCTTATTGAACTTGGTCATTTCAGGGAGGCCGTAGAGCATATCATGGGTCGAAGCCTGAATATCACCCTCCACAGCCACTGCAATCGAATCGGTTTTTACCGTCCGATCTCCAATTTTATACTTTAAATTTGTGTGGAAAACCTTTGAAATACCAATCCCTCCGGCTCCTGCATAACGGATGGAATCGGTTGCGGATCGGCCTTTAAACAAATCCCGATTCTTTTGGTAATACTTATTCGTCAGACCGCAATAAGCTGCGCCCGTATCCAATAAGGCTTCGAGGTGATCTCGTGAGGTGTAATCGTATAAATCTATGATGAAGCCGTAATTTCCGGATCGATACATGTTGGGGGCATAGATCGGCGTTTCGGATGGCTTTTCGGGAATGATGACCATTTGTGAGGCAAAATCAAACTGAATCTCCCCAAGCGGCATCATCGTCTGACTGCCTAATACACAGTTGAGTTTTGTGGCTTTTAATTTGGCATCGGCTTCCGCATTACCGGTCGAAAAGTCTATGATCTGAAAAGGCACGTTCCGATAAACGATCTCGCCAAAGCGTAAGGAATCAACAATGGCAAAACTACTTTTTATATTTGAGACCCCGTTTACGGTAATGCCTGCCTCGTCAATGGATTTAATCCCTAAATTTTCTGCAAGTTCTCGTGACATTACATTTGCGCCAGCTCCCGTATCGTAATTCACACGCGCAGGTTTGCCGTTTATCAATACATCGACATAAATCGATACCGGATCGTCACGTTTCCCGGAATAATAAATAAACGGAACTTTCACCGTTTTATAGGGGCGGTCTATGCGAAAACCTCCTGCCTGATACATTGCCTTGTATTGGCGTTCGTGTCCGACAAAAGCATCGATTGGGGCTTGTCCCGATTGCGCAATGACTTCATTGCAAGCATCCAGTATTTGAGATGCATCGTCGAATTTTCCCAAACGAGCCGCATCATCAGCCATGTAAAACAGGATGCTGGGTGCGCTTCCTCCGATTTCGGTCTGATATTTAGTCAATAATACATTGCCATAATATAGCGCCGAGTCCGGTTGGTTGAAGAAATGTGCGAGGAAGAACTTTGAAAGGGGTTTAAGAAACGGCACTTGTATTTTGTTGCCATCTTTTTCATAAAGACTTCGCAACTGATGCCACGATTGGTTATTCATGGCATTCCCGATTTGCTCGTCAATTGATTGGGCATAGGCATAGGAAACGAATGTAAAAGCCATGATTATGCTTATAAATTTTCTCATAATTTTAGGGTGTAAACAACCATAAAGATAATGATTTTTCTTAAGAATATCCATATTAGTCGTATCTTTATACACTAAAAACCGAAAAAACGATGATGCACGAAGTCAATCCGAAGGAAACCCCACGAGCCGAAGCTTTTGAATTGTGGATGAAAGCCCCGATGCCGATGGTCACACTGATGAAAACCCTTGATGTCAGCTGCCTTGTGCGCCTCAGCCGACGCAAAGGACTGAAATTCAACATGCTGATGTGCTGGTGTATCGGGTGCGCGGCAAGCCGTGTCAAGGAGTTCTATATGCTGCCCGTCGGGGATAAACTCATGGCATATGATTCGCTGGCGGTCAATACGATCGTGGCGAATCGCGAAGAGGGGCTCAACTCGTGCGACATTCCGTTTATGGGCGATTTCAACCAGTTCAACAACGATTATCTGCACTTTACAAACCTCGCCGCCGAGAAATGCCGCAATTACGATCTGCCGGACAGTATGGTGATCGGCACCTCGTCACTTGCCCGATATGAGATCGACGGGGCGGTGGGGATGTATAGCGGCATCTTCAATAATCCGTTTATGATCTGGGGAAAATACAAACGCGGTTTTTTCCGAACGACACTGACCGTGTCTTTTCAATTTCATCACACGCAAATGGACGGAGCCGATGCCGCCCGTTTTCTCACCGAACTGCAAAACAAAATTAATACTTTAAATCTGACAAAAGGACTGCCCGGATAGGCAGTCCTTTTGTCCTGATGGAAAGCAATTAATTTGACATCTTATTTTATCATTGATTCGGAAAATTTTTATCTGACTTTAAATTCTGTCCAACTATCAACTTTATAGTTATATTGTGAGGCTTCGAAACCATCCCATACCCAAATGGTTTTTAGTGTAGGGCTTCCTAATGTGTTGAGTTCCGTAATTGAAGATCCGTAGATCAAATCGAGTTCGGAGAGATGGTTGTCGCCACAAGTCAGACGAGTCATTTGGTAATTGTTTTTTACATTTAGGGTCGTCAATTGATTTGAAGAGCAGTTGCACGATAGAAGATCATACATTTTTTTTAGATTCAACTCGGTGATTTTGTTACTATTACAATCCAATTGTTGCATTTTATTGCAGGTGGCGATATTCAAGATTGTTAATTGGTTCTGCGAACAGTCTAATTCTTTGATTTTGGAATTTTGTCTCAGATCCAACTCTTGAAGATAACATCCTGTGCAATATAGAATTTCAAGGAATAAATTGTTTCTTAACGACAGTGTTTTCAGCGAATTGAAACTACAATACAACTCGGTGATGTTGGTAGCGTTGAAAATATCCAATTCGTGAAGTTGGTTTCCGCTGCAATCTAAATAAAGCAGTTCGGTATTTTGTGATACATCCATTTGGGAAATCTGATTGTAACTGCAAATAAGTTTTGTCAGTTCGTAATTGTGCGACAAATCCAATGATGTCAGTAGGTTGGAACTGCAATCAAGCACCTGAAGATGGGTGAGTTTTTCGATTCCTTCGAGCGAAGATATCTCTCTGCAATCTGCATGAATTTCGGTAATTGCCATCGCTTCCGGAATTGAGATTTCGAAATCTCCATCAGTGTCGAATGTACTCACCAGATAATCTTTGAATTTTGGATCGGTAAATTCGAGATAGTCTTTAGGCTTTTCTTCGGGTTGAGTGGTGATGTCTGTTCTGGTTACGCCATATTTGCCGTTTATGTCCCATGAAATAACTATTAGAGAGTAATTTGTATTGCTGTAAAGTCCGTTGATTGAGAAAGACGTGCCGTGAGTATTTAATGCATCTATATCGGTGATTTGTATACTGTTGAGTATGCAGATGTCACAGATTCCCGATTCGCTGAACCATGCGAGTTGCTGTTCGAGGTCTTCGGTGGTCAGCATATTGTAGATGGCTCCGACTATATTTGCTTGAGATGCTTTGCAACTGAAAGTCACATTGTGAATTGGGTCATAGCCTTCTTTATCACCAAATTGCGAGGTGACTTTGACCGTCGGTCCTCCTTCTTCGTTTAGAGGTGCAAGCATAATTTTGTCGCGAAGAGTTTCAGTTTGACCGTTTTTGTAGGTTAATTGCACAACCATTCCGATCCAACTTTGAGGTTTGTAGGGAATGCTGAGTACAAGACCTGTTCGGGTATTGATCTCCTTGATTTGGCTTTCGGTTATGATTTTGCCCAAATTGGACATGCCCATTCCCGGTACAACCGATTCGAAAAAGTCGTATTCGTCCAGATTGCCAATGAAGTAATGACCTTCTACAATAGGATTGCCGCACATTACCGTGAATGTCCCCAGATCAAATGAACGGTTTCCTTTGCCGTCACCTGCCTCACAAAATATGGTCAAGGGGTAGAGTTCCGTGTCGATTCTGCCCGAAACCGTTCCTCCGTTGGGCTCTTCTGCAAGATAGACCATACTGTAAGCAAGACCGGGTTCGGATTTTGTCGGAATCCAAAGACCTTCATTATTTTCACCACTTTCGTTGTTGAGGAGTTTCAGATCTTCTTCGGAAAAGATCTGTTTGGCACCGTTCATGTGGTTTTTGATAAATTTGTCGAGTGAGAGTTCGCTGGATTGCAGTAATTCATCCAAATCCTTTTTGAGGAAGCATTTGTAGAATAATTTGCAAACATTTTGAGTCGTGGATCTGAGGGCAAAAACGGTTTCTTGTCCAAAATTGTAGGCTCCTGTGATCAGTTCGATCGCTTGAGGGTGAAGATCGGATGTTTGAACAATGGTGTATACCAATTCTTGAGATTTATCTTTGGTTTGTAGAGTAATGTTTGCTTCACGATCTTTTCCCGTGTTGGCATCAATATTGAAAATGAATTTTTTTTGTTCGGCTACTTTGGTCTGAATCGGATGGATCCAGTCACGTCCTTCTTCAGTTATTTGATAAGTGCATTCGGTGTTGGTTTTGAAATTTAGGGTCAGTTCGCCCCCTGTTGCCGCGACTGTTTTCTGTGTTTCGTCACACGATTCGAGGTAGGCTTTTTCTGAGGGTTCTGGTTCAGAATAAGGTGCGATTTTTTCGCCTTCATTTTCGCAACTCATCGGAAGAGCCGCCAAAAATGCAAATAGCACCAAGATAAATCTTTTCATAATATAAGGATTTAAGGGTTAATGTATGGCAAATATAATAAAGTTATTTTACTAATCAAGGTGTTTATTTAATTTATTTGTTTAATGTGTGTTTATTTATTATTTTATTTGTAAATACAGGCAGGGGTTTTTATTGTCTATTTGGAGTGAATTAGATGCTATTTGATGGATTTTGTGTGTAATGGGACGGAAAAGTAAAATGAATGATGGATATTATTTATTTTAATATTTATGTATATATATTGCTATTATTTAAATAATATATGAAAAACAAACGTTTTTAATTATTTTAAAGCAAAAATAAAATTTTGTTTTTGCGGATTGTGACGATTCGAACTCTGATTTGAAATGCGGGTGTGAAAATGTCCGAAAATCGGAATGAAGACCGATCCGATTGGAGCCTCGGTTGAAAGCGGTAAACATATTGTTGCTTATATGTTTTGCTTCTACGGGTAATGTGTACGGATTGGATTTACGGTATGAAGAGTGGTCAAGAGGAACAAGATCCCTTTTGAAGAGATATCGGGTGAAGAGTGCGAATTGCGCGAGACAAAGGATACGGATGAATTGTTCGGGCATAAATTATGTGTCCGAATTTTTGATGGTGCAGGCCGTGGAAAAAAGTGTTGCGGATAGTGGAATAATTGTGAATTTTAAGGAGTATAAGACTGGGGTGCGATTGTCCTTTTGGCCGATTTTAATGATGCTTGAGTTTTTATGAGATTTCGATAACCCTGTCCGATAAAAAAGGATTCGACAATGACGATTAATAAAACAAAAGAGGAACGGTACTTCCGTTCCTCTTTTGTTTATTGAAATTTTAAAATACTATTCCTTGCAGCATCTTACCGAGTAACCCAGCGAACGGTATTTATCCAGATCGCTGTTGATGGATCCGGGTCGCGAAATCACCTTTTGGAAATAGAAATAACGGGCGTTTGCGTCTGCCGTGGTCGATGACCAGTAGTTACCCGAACGGGTCGAACCCAAACCGATCAGGTTGCCTGCTGAATAGTTGCGCGATCCCTGTGCGGGATACCATGTCGTTTGGCCGTTGTGGGTGTAGGTCATGCCGTACAGCGCCTGATCCCATGCCGTCACGCCGTCGATGTAGCTGTGGTTGTTGTCCAGACCTTCCCATGTCGTAATCTCGGGAACTTTGTAACCTGCGGGGCAGGGATCGTTCAGAGTTTTTTCGGCTGCCCAGAGGGTTTTCTTGGTGCGCTTGCTCCAATCCTGCGACGAGGTGGTCTTGGCGTTGTAGAATGTCATCGGGTGCGAGGCGGCCGTGAGGTAGTCGGCACTCG
Source organism: Alistipes sp. (assembly GCA_020026395.1). Taxonomy (GTDB): domain Bacteria; phylum Bacteroidota; class Bacteroidia; order Bacteroidales; family Rikenellaceae; genus Alistipes. The sequence continues at coordinate 6,484 of JAHHQM010000004.1, forward strand.
TCTTCTCCATGCCCCACATAAGGTGCTCGAATGCGGGATTGACGATCGTGGCCTCGCGTGCGAGTTTGAAGGCTTCGGCCGAAGTCTCGGTGGTCGTGCCGCCATAGAACGGATCTTTGCGTCCCCACTGATAATACAGGCCGTAGGCGTTGGTGTCGCCGGGCGTCGTGCCCATTGCACCCAAGTTACGATCCATAAATTCGGCACCGCTTGCGTAAACCATCGTTGCAGGGGTATCCGTAAGCCAGATGTGCCAGCTCCAGACCACTGCACCGTTCTCCGTAAGGGCAATTACGGCATTACCTTTCTCGGCCGATGCCTTGAACGAGATCTTGCCTTTTGAGGGGTCGAGTTTTACGTCCGAAATCAGATCTTTGCGATCCATCCACAACCAGTCAGCTACCATGTTTTCGTTCAGCGTGATTTGCGCATCGTAACCTGCCGTAGCCTCGTTGCCGACGCCGTTACCGCGAACCGTGGCCGAGAAACAGTAGTCGCCCTCGGCGGATACGATGTAGGAGTTTGCGGTGGCGGTGGCGCTCAAATCGACGGCTTTTTCGACGAAGAGCGAAAGCGGGAATTCGACCTCCGAACTGAGCTTGACGAAGATCTTTTCGGCCGCTTCGTCGGCGCGTACCGATACGAACAGCGGGGTAGTCTCCTCGCCCGAAACTTCGATTCCGTTGCCCTCGGCGTTGGCGACCATCAGGTGCTCGTCACCTGCCGTAGCCATCCAGAAACCGATCTTGTCGATTGCAAATACGGGCTTTGCGTTGTTGCCGACCGATTCGCCTGCCGTGGTCTTCACGCGGGGCGTGCCCTCCATCGAGGTCAGCGCCCAAAAGTAGTTGTCCCCTTCGGCGACGATGCCCACAAAGGGTTTTACGGCATCGGGCGTGCACTCGATTACGAGCGACGTGCCGTCCGTAAAGTGGATCGTTGCGGTATTGCCCTCCTCGGTTAAAGAGGTTGCCATTGTTTCGCGTTTTGCGTAGAGCTCGGCGAATTTGGCGATGTTGGCGTTGATCTCCACGACGCGCTGCTGCATCTCCTCTGTGGGGACGAACAAACGGTTCAGGTGGATCTCATAATTCGAATTGAATCGGATATTGACCATGCGCTCGGTGAAATTCACCTCCTGCAACATCGAAATCTGCTCCTCGGAGGTGGCTTTCACGGTATTGCCCTGCGTATCGGTGATCTGCCACGGCTCGGCCGCGCCGCGCGTGATGCGCAGTCCGTCCATCTTGGCGGCAGCCTCCTCGAAGGTTACCGTCCAGAAACCTTTGGCATCGACACCCATCACGGGACGGTTGCCCTTTACCTTTATGGGATTGCCTTTGCGATCCTTCAGCCAAGGCTGTCCTTCGAGCGTGCAAAGACGCCAGCAGGCCTCTTCTCCGTTGAGTGCAATGCCCACAAACGGGGCCTCTTTCGTCAGGTTCGAGGTCGGGATCGACAGCGTTTTGCCCTCCTCGTTGGTGAGCGTAATGTCGGCGGTATGCTCCTCGATGTTCTCAATAAGACCCTCATAACGGATGATCTCCGAGGCCGTTCCGATCATTTTGTTCAGCTGTGCAATGACCTTTTCGCAGTCGGGCTGGGGCTCGCCTTCTTTTCCCAATTGCAGGAATTTGCCATCGTAGAGGATCACCTTTACGTATTCGTCGGTCTCTTCAACTTTTTTGAACAGCGAAACGATCTCTTTGCCAGTGGCTACGAGGTCTTTACCTTCATTATCCAAAATCGGGGTCTGAGGCTTTGCAAGGTCGATCATCCAGATGGCATTGTCCGAAATCGAGGTGTGGGGACAATCTGCCGTGGTAGCTACGGGAGCACCCTCGGCATTCTTCAGAAGACGGCTCTTGCCCTCGAGATTCACCGCCCAGCAGAGATTACCCTCGGGATCGGTATCCACGCCGATCAGCGGGGCGGAGTCGGTCGCCGTGCAGGATATGAGAATTGTGTCGCCGTCGGTGAACGTAAGACGGGCTTCGAGGTCGTTGATCTCGGCTCGGGAGATCTTGATGTCGGACGGCTTGCGGTTCAGGTCGTAGAATACCTTCACTTCTGCGTTCAACGCTTCGGAGCGTGCCCGCATTTCGTCGGTTACCTCTACGCCGGGTTCGGGCGTGGGCGGTGTCGGGGGGATGATCTCGTTGGTCGAGTCATCGTCGCAGGCGCCCAGCATCAGAAGGGCAAGACTGCAAATCAAAAAGAATCGTTTCATATTAACTTTTTTGTGGTTTGTATGCAACACATTTCCTCCCCAGGGTATGGGGAGCATCGTAAATATAATCTTGTAAAAACAACCGAAATCGGAGTCCCGTTCCGCGAGGAGTTCCGATGTCGAATCTGATCGGCAGGTTTTCTGACTTGCTTCCGAACCGATGTCTTCCCAATCCCATGGCGGGATAAGTGACTAAAGATGATCGGCACGTGTAGAAGGTTTACAGCAGCGGGCCTGTTCGGGATTTTCACCCGATTCCCTTTTGACTCTTGCCCGGGGTTGGGGGCTTGAGACCGAATCAGAGCGACAAAGATAGACTGCTGGGATGGAATTTCTGCGCCCCGTCGAGGGTTATTGTTGATCCTTTTGGCGGCCTTTTTCGCTTCTTGGTGGAATCGCTGCCGAAAACCCGCTGCCGAAAAATAGGGGCGGAATCGGTTTATTTGGTGAATTTGCGCGTTTGGAGGCTTGTTTCAACCAAAATTCTTCCGTACTTTTATAACCGTATAACCGCTTTTTTAGAATAGACCATGACAAAGTTCACCAGTTTGATCATCGCCTTTTTGCCTGCCTGCCTGCAAATGGGGTTTGCCCAAAATACGGCGGCATTCTACGGAGTCGATTTCTCGCTGACCAAAACTTTCGGTTGTCGGGAACAGGCTTCGGATTTCGCTGCGGCTTTCTCGGGAATCAATTCCCTGTTTATCGAGCAACCCGAAAAATACGATGTGGATCGCGATCTGCATCGGACGTTCAATGTGGTCGATGTTTCGGTGGGTGAAAGCTCGTTCGGGGAGAAGTGGGGTGAGGAGATTTTCCGTAATTCCCATGCGATCAGTACCATGGCACGCGATTATTCGTGTCGGGAGCAGATCGACGAGGTGGTGAAAAACTATTCCTTGCGCGAAACGGAGGGCGAGGGCGTGGTATTTTTCGGAAACCTGCTCAACAAGGTACGTGCACAGGGCAGCTTCTTTTTCGTGGTGTTCGACATTGCGATACGGGAAGTGAAGGAGTGTGACCTTGTGTGGGGTAAAGCGGGCGGATTAGGATTGCGCAACTATTGGGCAAATGCCCTGCATCGCTGCATGGTCCAATACCGCAGAATGAAATAAAACGAAACCAAAATGATACTTTACGATTCGCAACTCGATCAGGAAGAGGTCGAACGTATTGTCTTCGGTGAGGAGGAGGTTCGCCTTGCGGACGCAGCCCGGAAACGCATCGAAGACTGCCATTTGTTTTTGAAAGATTTTGCCCGCGACAAGGTGATCTACGGCATCAATACGGGATTCGGGCCGATGGCTCAGTATCGCGTGTCGGAGCAGCACCTGCGCGAGTTGCAGTATAACATCATCCGCAGTCATGCCACGGGAGCGGGCGAGCCGCTTTCGGATCGGGATGTACGCGGTGCAATCGTCGCCCGACTGGGAACTCTGGTACAAGGTCTGTCGGGCATCCACGTTTCGGTGGTGGAACTTCTGATCGAATTCTTGAACCGCAAGATCTATCCCATGATTCCGCGTCACGGATCGGTCGGCGCAAGCGGCGATCTGGTGCAATTGGCACATCTGCGCTGGCACTGATCGGTGAAGGCGAGGTGCACTACAAAGGTGAATGGCGCTCGGCTGGCCGAGGAGGGCTTGAAACCGATGTCGGTCTATATCCGCGAGGGTTTGTGCATCACCAACGGTACGTCGGTGATGACGGGTATCGGCATGAACAACCTGATCCGTTCGCGTCAGTTGCTCCGTTGGTCGGAGGTCGCTTCGGCCATGATCAACGAGATCGTGGAGTCGTACGACGACTTCTTCTCGGAGACGATTAACACCGCCAAACAACACGAAGGTCAGCGTGGTATCGTTGCCGATATGAGGCGATGGTTAAAGGACAGTCACAGCCTGCGTGACCGCCAATCGGAACTCTACAACAGCGCCCATTCGGACGAGGAGGTCTTTGAGCACAAGGTGCAGCCGTACTATTCGTTGCGTTGCGTGCCGCAGATTCTGGGACCCGTGTACGATACGCTCCGTAATGTGGAGGAGGTGCTTGTCGGCGAGCTTAATTCGGCTTGCGACAACCCGATTGTCGATCCCGCCACGCGCAATGTCTATCACGGCGGCAATTTTCATGGCGATTACGTGTCGTTCGAGATGGATAAACTCAAAATCGCCATCACGAAACTCACGATGCTGGCCGAGCGTCAGTTGAATTACCTGTTCCACGACCGCATCAACGGCATTCTTCCGCCGTTTGTGAATATGGGTGTACTCGGATTGAATTACGGACTTCAGGCTTCGCAGTTTACGGCTACTTCGACTACGGCCGAGTGTCAGACGCTGTCGATGCCCAACTACATACACAGCCCAACAACAACGACAATCAGGACATTTTGTATCCTGTGCATTTTTGTTTATTTGCAGATACTTGGTTGTTTTCATTTCTTCGTTTTTAGGGTTTTTGTACTCATTTGAGATATTTTGCCGACCAAAAGAAAAAGGAGTTACAACATAGTAATAACAACATCAGTGGAATCAAAAACAACATTGCCATAACTTGATTGTAGTACACATATATAGTTTATTCATCCTTTGTATATATAAACAAAAGATTTGGATGGATTAAAATTGACTTATCTCTCCTTCTTTTCGCCAGCCAAGACTTCTTTTTTTATCCGCATTATTTGAAATGCAGTTCCCCGTTTTAGTGTTCCTATTATACTGCAATTTGTCATTTCTCCTCTTCCACATCACCTTCGGGCTGGTTGAATAAGAATTGTGTCGCGAAGGTATATATCCTGTCTTTCTTCTTCGCAAGGTCAAGCCTGCCGGTTCCTGCCAAAATCTCCACACTCAGTTTGCAACAGTGGTAGTATTTTGCCAATGAAACCGTGCAAGAAGAGCCAGGACACCTTGTAATGCGCCATAATTTTAATCAAACCCGAAAGTAGCTGATGCGACCAGAGGGAAAAATAAAAAATCAAATCAGAAGCGATTATGGCAAATTATGCGACAAACATCTTCTACGCAAGTACGGAGAACGAGAAAGACCTTGATAAGGTAGAGAAATTTTTAGATGAAACTTTTTGCGACTGTTATCTTGACAGAGCAGAATCTTTCCTCTTTTTTTATGGGTGTAAAGAATCGTTACACGAGTGTAAAGTTTCTTTACACTTTGGGAAACGGGTTATTTCGCAAATCGCTGATAAATAAGTGTTTGGTGTTTTGGCACGGCAGTCGTATAATTTCGGGTAAAACACTAAAAAAATGAAACGAATCACGATGTTACTGCTTGTCTTTGCATCAATTGTAACGATGGTACACGCCCAGGAGAAGATGACCCTTCGCCAATGTATGGAGGTGGCCGTCACAAACTCATCGAAAATGAAGTTGCAGGAGATTGAGGTGGACGATGCCCGCGCCATGCGTCGGCAGGCCGTGTTGAGCACCTTCCTTCCGCATGTGAGTGCCGGTACCAACGCCAATTTCAATTTCGGCCGTACGGTCGATCCCGAGACCAATACCTATCAGAGTGTCACCTCGTTCAACAATGTCTATTCGCTTGGCGGTCAGATCATGCTGTTCGACGGATTTTCGGCCGTGAATAACATGAAGATTACCAAGACCTCGCTCCGTATGGGCATTACGCGCGAGGAGCAACTCCGCGAGGAGATTTGTCTGGCAACGATGGAGGCTTTCTATAACGTGGTCTTTGCCGAGGAGCTGGTCGATGTGCTGGAGTCGTTTGTCGAGACGGCACGCAAGAACCTCGAGCTCGGTTCGCGTCAGCAGGAGCTGGGGCAGAAGGGACATGCCGATGTGGTGCAGTTCGAAGCGGAGTTGGCCGATCGGGAATTTGAGCTGGTCAATGCGCGAAATCAGCGCGACAAGGATCTGCTCACGCTCAAGGATATGATGTTGTGGCCGGTGGACGAGGAGCTGGAGATCGACACGCGGGTCGATGCCGAAACGCAACCGCTCGAGGTATCGTACGGAGAATTGGTCGAGGAGGCGCATCGCAATTTACCCGCAATCATCCTTGCCGAGGGGCGCAAAACCAACGCCCTGCGTTCGTTGCGCACGGCGCGCTGGAGTTCGCTTCCGTCGCTGATGTTGTCGGGCGGATGGAGTACGAATTACTTCTCGTTTGACAACGGTACGCGTACGCCTGACTTCGCGACCCAGTTCAAGGACAACCGCGGTGAATATGTCATGCTGAATATGTCGATTCCGATCTTCGGCGGATTCTCTCGCCGCACGAAGATCGCCAGGGCACGCCACGAATTGCGCCGTGCCGAGATCGAATACGATCAGACGCTGCACGATGTCGATCGCGAGGTGACCCGCGCTATTCAGGAGCACGAAGGTGCCCGCGCCGCACTGACGCAGGCCGAAAAACGCTCGCTGGTGCAGGAGGAGGCCTACCGCCTGAATAAAAGCAAGTTGGAGCGTGGATTGATCTCCCCCTTGGAGTTCCAGACCGCCTCGAACCAATACCTCAAGGCGCGTGCCGAGCGGATGGATGCCCTGTTGAAATACCGCTTGAAGCAAAGTGTCGTAAGATACTATCATGGAGAGAGTTATTTGGATCAAAATTAAAACTGCTATGGATATTATCAAAGAAAAGAAACGCGGTATGGCGCTTGTCTTTACCTACAAGGCTGTTCCCTATTGGATCGGAGGAGTTGTCCTTCTGATGGTTGTTTATCTGCTCCTTCGCGACGATGCCCGCACGTTGTCGGTGGATCGTGATTCGCTCGTTGTGTCGGAAGTGGTCGATGGCGAGTTCAACGACTACATCCGTGTACGCGGACAGGTGCAACCCCGCACGACCATTCAGCTCAGCCCGCTGGAGGGCGGTGTCGTCGATCAGATCTTCGTGGAGGAGGGGGCAGTGCTCAAAAAGGGCGACCGTATCCTGCAACTCTCGAACGAGAACCTTGACCTTCAGATCCTCAATGCCGAGGCCGATCTGGCCGAGAAGGAGAACCTCCTGCGCAACACGATGATCCAGATGGAGCAGCAACGCCTGAGCGTCAATCAGGAGAAATTGCAGCTGAAGATCGATGTGGAGCGTTACCGCCGTTCCTACGAATCCCAAAAACAACTTTACACCGAGCAACTCATCTCGCGTGAGGATTATCTGCGTGCAAAGGAAGACTACGAACTTGCCAAAGGCAAATACGAACTGGTGAAAGAACGCTCCGTGCAGGACAGCCTGTATCGGTCGGTGCAGATTGTTCAGATGGAGGAGAGTCTCAAGAACATGCGTCTGAACATGACGATCATCCGTAAGCGTAAAGAAAATCTTGTCGTCACGGCACCCATTGACGGAGTGCTCGGACTGCTGGATGCCGTTCTCGGCCAGTCGGTTGCCCAAGGTAACAAGATCGGTCAGATCAACAATCTCGGCGAGTATAAAATCGAGGCGCAGATCGACGAACACTACATCGACCGCATCACGACGGGACTTGCGGCTACGTTCCTGCGTGGCGACGAGACCTTCTCGGCCACCGTGCGCAAGGTCTATCCCGAGGTGCGCGACGGCAAGTTCAAGGCCGATTTCAAATTCTCGGATACGCTTCCCGACAACATCCGCAACGGTCAGAATTACGACCTGAATCTCCAGCTGGGACAACCCGAAAAGGCGTTGCTCATCTCGCGCGGTGCGTTCTACTACACGACGGGCGGAAAATGGATCTATGTGATTTCGCAGGATGGCGAGCGTGCCGTGCGTCGCGAAATCGAGATCGGACGCCAGAATCCGCAGTACTACGAAGTGCTTGGCGGTCTGCATCCCGGCGAACGGGTCGTAATTTCGAGTTACGACAATTTTGGTGATAACGAATGTCTGACTTTTAAATAACTCATCTGTTATGCTCTCTTTATTACGAAATTTCTGGTCGATGATCCGACAATACAAATCCTCGTCACTGCTCAATATTGCGGGACTTACCGTGGCATTTGCCTCATTCTATGTGATTATGGCGCAGGTGTGGTGGACACTGGGCTACAATAAATCCATAAAGGATGCCGACCGCATCTATGAGGTCGAAATCCCGTTTTCGGGACATGGCAATTGGACGGACTGCATCTGCCGTCCTTTGGGTGAGAATTGTTTGAAGAAAATACCCGAAGTCGAGACGTTCGCTTGCTATTGGAGTTCCGGTGTGGGGAATATATGGCGAGAGGATCTCTCCAAGACGGATTATTATAAATTCCACGGCGGTGGTGCCATGGTGTCGATGGATTTCTTCAGGGTGTTCTCGTTTGAGACGGTCGATGGAGATCTCGAGCAGTTAAAACGCCCCCGAACGATGGCCGTCAGTGAATCGCTCGTAAAAGCGCAAGACCTGAAAATCGGCGATCGGCTCTACCTGACCAACGAGAAACCCTCGCCGGAAGACGGTTGCGAAATTGTGGCCGTATTCCGTGATTTCAAGGAGAATACCTACCTCGACGAGATCGATTTTTATGTAAACATGGGGGATCGAAATTTGGAAGATCGCTCGGAATGGTCGTATCGTTATTTCTTGAAATTGTGGGAGGGTGAGAAAAGTGAAGAACAGGCTGTTTGTGCTTTTAACCGTCTTGTGGAGGAATATTTCCGTAAGACCGAAAGTAAGGAGGTCTCCGAATCGCTTTCGCAAGTCCATCTCGCTCCTTTCGATACGCTTCTTTTCGATTCGTACAGCAATCCGATGGCTTCACGCGTGACGATCTATTCGATGTTGGGTTTGGCATTGGTGGTGATTGCGTTGGCATTCATCAATTTCGTGAACTTCTTCTTTGCGCTGGTGCCGATCCGCATCCGTATGGTCAATACCTGTAAGATCTTCGGCGCATCGAATCTGTCGCTTCGTCTGGAATTTATCTCCGAGGCCGTGGGGTTGGTGGTGATTTCGGTGATCCTGGCGGGTGTTCTGGCGCATTTGTTCCAGTTTACCGATATGGCAAACAACTTCTCGATGTCGCTCTCCCTGCGGGAAAATATGTCCATTGTAGTCATTGTCCTTGTGGTCGGTTTGGTGATGAGTCTGGTGGCAAGCCTCTATCCCTCGTGGTACATCACTTCGTTCTCGCCGGCCATGGTCACCAAAGGGCGTTTTGCCGGAACAAAGAGCGGGCAGCGACTGCGTATCGTCTTGTTGGGCGTGCAGTTCTTTGTGTCGATCGGACTGATCATCTTCACGGCATTCCTGTTTATGCAACGTCAGTATCTCATTAATCACGATCTGGGGTTGGATACCCGCAACGTGATGACATTCAACATGAGGACTAACGATAATTTTAATTATGAACTTCTTCGGGAGCGTCTGATGCGCCATCCCGACATCAAGGATGTGACGGGTAGTCAGATGCTTATTTTCAGCCAGGTCGGTATGGATTGGGGACGAGAGAGCAACGGCAAAGAGTATCTCACCCGCGCCTATGAGGTGAAATATAATTTCTTGGATTTCATGGGTATAGAGATTGTTGAAGGACGCAAACCTCAGGAAAGCGATGTGTTTAAAGAGGCCGTCACCCGGGAAAATTATGACGATCTGGGCGGTGTGCTGATCATTAACGAACGCTTCGCCAAGGAATACGATTTCAAACCTCTGCGCGATTTGGAGGGTGGCGGATTCTATGCCAAAGACCGACTGATCGGTATCTGCAAGGATTTCTGCTATCTGCCTTTGCGTGAGGAAAGTACGCATGTGACCTTGTATGTCACCCCGAAAGAGCATGCCGAGGGTCGTGACACGTGGGGCATACAGGTGTATGTGCGCCATGGCGAGCAGGCCGACAAGCAGAAACTTGTGGCCGACATCCGCTCGATCATCCACGAACTCGATCCTTCGTTTATCGAGGGTGACATTCAGATCGAGACTTTCGACGAGGTCATTGCCCGCACCTATCTGCAGGAGACCCGCATGACGAAGATCTTCATCATCCTGTCGCTCATTTCGATCATCATCGCGCTGATGGGTGTGTTCGGCATCGTGCTCTTCGAAACGCAACGCTGCCGCCACGAGATCGCTGTCCGCAAGGCGATCGGTGCGACCACCCGCGAGATTCTGGAGCTGTTCAACCTGCACTATGTAAAGATGGTGATCATCTGCTTTGTGCTGGTCGTGCCCTTCACGATTTACGGCTTGAACCTGTGGCTCGAATCCTATGCTTACCGCACACCGCTCCATTGGTGGGTATTTGCGCTTGCCTTCCTGCTGGTGATGGGCATCACACTATTGACCGTCACGGTGCGCAGTTGGAACGCCGCCTCGGAGAACCCCATAAAATCATTGAAGAAAGAATAATAAACTAAAACAAGAAATAAAATTATAATAATTTAAAACTCAGTATTATGGAAACTATGATCAAAGTAACCGATTTGTGCAAGTCATTCTCAACCGAAGAAGTCGAAACCATCGCTCTGGACAAGGTGTCGTTCGAAGTCAATAAAGGCGAATTTGTCGCCGTTATGGGGCCTTCGGGTTGCGGTAAATCGACGTTGTTGAACATCCTCGGCCTGTTGGACAATCCGACCGAAGGCAGCTATATGCTCCTCGGTCAGGAGGTGGGCGCGTTGAAGGAGAACAACCGCACGAAGTACCGCAAGGGTAACATCGGTTTCGTATTCCAGTCGTTTAACCTGATCGACGATCTGAACGTGTTCGACAATGTGGCGCTGCCGTTGAAATATCTGGGTGTGGGTGCTGCCGAGCGTAAACAGCGCGTGACGGAGATCCTCAAGCGCATGAACATCTACCACCGCGCCAACCATTTCCCGCAGCAGTTGTCGGGAGGTCAACAGCAGCGTGTGGCCATTGCGCGTGCCGTGATCTCCAACCCCAAACTGATCCTTGCCGATGAGCCGACGGGTAACCTGGACTCGAAGAACGGCAAGGAAGTGATGCAGCTTCTGACGGATCTCAACCACGAGGGTACGACCATCGTCATGGTTACGCACTCGCAGAAGGATGCCTCGATGGCACAACGTATCATCAACCTGTTTGACGGTCACATTGTAAATGATGTTCGTAACGAATTGTAAACTATAAACGTTATGACCAGCTATTTAAAGTTCTTGTGGAGGAACAGGCTCTACACTTTCATCGAGGTTGTGGGGCTTGCGCTCTCCCTTGCGTTTGTGGTGTTTGTGGGGAGTTATGCCTCGCAACAATACAGCGTGGCGCATGCGCATCCCGATGGCGATCGGATTTACATTCCCTCAGTGCAGGACTATCCGGGACTGACTTCGGGACTCGAAGGGGTCATTCGGGAGCGTTTTCCCGAAATCGAGCAGATCTCGGTCTATTTTCCTTCGAATATCGCCCCCGGCGGCGGCCGCGTTGTGGAAATTGACAACCACAAGGTGGAGATCCAATCCGAAGTGACGGTCGATGAGCATTTCTTCGAGATGTTCCCCGAGTTTGAGTTTCTGATGGGGTCGCCCGATGTGTTGAAGGAGAAGGACAATGTGATTGTCAGCGAGAAATTTGCCCGCAAATTGTTCCCCGACGGGAACTTCCGATCGGTGTTGCTGGACGAGCATATGAATCTGGCCGCAGTCATCGCCGATAACGATCGTTCGATTTTCCCCGAGGCCGATGTCATCATGAGCAAGGATTCCCCCTTAAGCGCGGTGACCTATTACGATCCGTTCGACAATTTCGGCACCTGCCAGACCTTTGTCAAATTGCGCAAGGGAAGTGATGTGGGGCAGTTCTACGAAAATATGAAGCGTGTCTGCAAGGAGATTTACCCGACGACCTACGGAACGGCATTTTTCAAGGAACTGAAACTCAGACGTTGGGATAAAGTCTTCTTTGAACCCTCCGACGGGGTGTTCCGTTACAGCGATCCGAAACTGATCTACACGCTGTCGGCCATCGCGTTGTTGTTGCTGCTTTCGTCGGTTGCCAACTTTGTGAATCTGAATACGGCTCTGGTCGGTCAGCGTGCCAAGGAGATGGCCACACGCCGTCTGTTGGGTGCATCGAGTTGGGGCATTCGGGGTCGCTATGTCTTCGAGTCGGTGGCCTTGACCGCTGTGGCGATGATCTTTGCACTGCTCGTTGCCGAGTGGCTCGCTCCGTGGATGAACGAGATGATCGAGGCCGATGTTCCCGTTAGAATCTCGTTCTCGGCGGGTTACCTGATGAGTTATGTCGCGCTGGTCGTAGTGGTCGGGGCGTTGGGCGGATTGCTGCCTGCCGTGTTGGCTTCGCGCTACAGGCCGATCGACATTGTGCGGGGTACGTTCCGTCGGGAGAGCAAACGCATTTGGAGCAAGATCTTCATCGTTATTCAGATGGCCGTGTCGGTATTCCTCATTTCGATGGCTTTCGTGATGCATGCCCAGTATCGCAAATCGTTGAGTCGGGAGATGAACTGCAACCTCAAAAACAAATTTGCGCTGCTTTATATGATCCCCGTATCAGACGGGGCGTTCGACCTGGAATCACGCATCCGGGAATTGCCTCAGGTGAAGCGTATGGGACGTGCGATGAGCGTTCCGTGTACACAGGCGGGTGGCCAGTACTCGATGACTACAACGGGTGAAGAGATCAGATATCGGATGTATATCATGGATTCGACGACTTTCAACATGATGGAGTTCCCGAAGGAGGAAGATTTCCGAACTCCCGCCCAGAAAAGCGTGTGGTTCTCCGAATCGGCGTTCCGTGCCACGGGATTTGATGCCCAAAATCACGACATCTCGACGACCCTTGCCCAAAAGAGCGGGGCGTGTGACCATACGGCGGGCGTGATTCGCGATGTGCCGACGAATATCGAGAACATCGGTGCGGAGGAGCTGATGATTGTTGCCGTGCAGGATTTCTCGCAATATCCGCTCTTTATGTCGGTGATCGAAACGACGGATCAACACGAGGAGTTCCGCAAGGCGTTGGATGAGATTTGTCGGGAATACTGCATCAAAACCTATGGTTATGAGGTCGAACCGGTGTACGACGACTATTTGGAGGACTTGAAACACAAGGCGCTGGCGAAGGCCGAGAAGCAGATGAATCTGGTCTATGTCTTTATGATGCTGGCGGTTTTGATCTCGATGCTGGGACTGTTGGCCATGAGTATTTACGATGCCCGCAACCGTGCCAAGGACATTGCCGTGAGAAAGGTATTCGGCAGTACGGCGGCGATCGAGTCGCGTCAGGGAATCCTGGCCTATCTGCGACTTATTGCCGTTGCCTGTGCATTTGGACTTGTAGTGGCTGTGATGGCTGCGGAGGCTTATCTGAAGCAGTTTGTGTCGAAGATCGAAAATTACGGATGGATCTTCCTGGTGGTGGTCGTAGTGATCGTGTCGATGGCCGTACTCACCACATTCTGGCAGATCTGGATGGCAGCACGCGTCAATCCCGTAAAAACCCTTAACAAAGAATGAAACACAATGATTTTATATTGAAGGTTCTGACCTTGGGCGTAGGCCTGGCAATCAGTTTCGTGCTGATTGCCAAGGTCACGTTCGAGATCTCCTACGATAAATGTTACACCGATTCGGAGCGCATTTATCAGATCAGGACGTTCTTCTCTTATGGAGGCAATGACCATGGAGACGATGCTTGGAACATCAGTGGTGCGATTGCACCGGGTGTGATGGAGTATTGTCCGGGTGTGGAGGCTGCAACCCGCATAACGCCTCTTTTCCAGAGCGACAAATACCTTACGGATGACGAAAATGTGGTGTCGGGCGAGTTGCTTGTGGCCGATTCGATGTTCTTTGAGATTTTCGATCGCCCGATTCTGAGTGGCGATCCCCGCAAGGTGTTGGCAACCCCTTGTCAGGTCATGGTGAGTCGTTCGTTTGCCGAGAAATTGGGCGGCGTGGAAAAGGCTGTCGGAAAAACCTTTTGCAACGAGACGATGACCCATATTTCCCTCACGATCGGTGGCGTTTATGAGGATTTCCAGAAAAATTCGAGCATCGGTGTCGATATGTTGCTGTCTATGAAGTCGCTGGGGGCGGAAACCACCCAAAACTGGGTGGGGAATGACCGCTACTACGGTTGGGTAAAACTTGCCAAGGGGGTCTCGCCCGACGATTTAAAGAAGGGCGTACGATTTATGCAGGAGAAGCATCAGGATATCGTCGAGCAAGAAAAGAAAGGTGCACGCATGGAGTATTCGTTTGTGCCGATCGAAAAGTCCCATTTTGTCGATACGAGTGCACGGCCGACGGTCATCATCCTTTCGTTCATCACCTTCCTTTTGCTGGCAATCTCGATTCTGAACTATCTGCTGATTGCCGTGTCGGATATCGTGCGCCGATCGAAGGAGGTCGCCATGCGCAAGTGTTACGGTGCAATGCCCCGAAACATCTATGCAATGCTGTTGCGTGAAACGAGCGTCGTGTTGCTGGTCGCTTTGAGTGTGGCCGTACTTATGGTGTGGGGGGCGCAGTCGATTATTTATCAGTTGGTGGGGGTACAGCTCAAAGAGTTGCTGGTTCCCCAATTGTTTGAGGCGCTTGCGATGGTTGTGGTCATCGTGTTGCTGGTCTCGACCGTACTTCCCGGCATATTGTACACCAAGATTCCCGTGAATCTGATCTTCACGCGGTTGATCGGAAGCAAACGCCGTTGGAAACTCACGTTGCTGTGCGTGCAGTTGGGCATCAGTATCGTGCTGGTGGTCTTTATGATCATCATCTGGGCACAATACCGCTATGCGATGACCAACGATATGGGGTATGACTACGAGAACGTGTTGGTGATCCGACGCGGAGGTCTTTCCTATGAGGAGTTGCAACGTGCCGTGGAGCCTTTGCGTGGAATGGCCGAGGTCGAAGAGGTTTGTCTGGCATCGACCGTGCCGATCGGGGGTTTCTCGGGTAACAACATCTGCATGGAGGAGAGCGACCTGTTCAATATTGCCGATCAGTATTTCATGCAACCCGAATTTTTCAAGATCTTCGGAATCGAGATTCTGGAGGGACGTGTTCCCGAAACGGTGGCTGAATGTGTCATAAGCGAGAGCTGTGCCCGTAAAATCCGGGAGTACGATCCTTGGAAGAACGGCGTGGTCGGTCAGGGAATCCTCCTTACGGGACATGGCAACATTACGGTGACGGGCATCTATCGGGAATATTTCCTCGGAAGTATCTCATCGCCTGATGATCGTCCCTCGATAATTTCCGGATTCTCCTCGGGGATTCCCGTGTTGGGAACTTTTATGCGGTATCTTTTGGTGAAACTCAAGGATATGACTCCCGAATCGCTCGCTGCCGTCGAGAAAACCTTCGAGGAATTGTATCCCAAGAAGCAACTCGAAGTCAAGCCCTACACCGACCTGATGGTCGAGGCATACCGCGAACAGGAGCAGATGCGCAATACGATTTCCATCGGTTCTTTCTTCGCCATTCTGGTGGCTTTGTTGGGTCTGATCGGTTACCTGCGCGACGAAACCCGCCGACGCACCAAGGAGATGGCCATCCGCAAGATCAACGGCGCAACGACGCGGGAATTGCTCGGGTTATTCGTAAAGGATATCCTGAAAATCTTCCTTGTGGCACTCGTGATCAGCAACATTGTGGCGTGGGTGGTGGCCGATTACTGGCTCGATATGTTTGTCTGGAAAATCTCGCTTTCGGTGGGGTTGTTCCTTCTGGGCGATCTGATCGTGATGACGATTGTGGTGGCAGTCGTCGTACTAGGCACCTTGAAAATTGTCCGTGCTAATCCGGTTGATTCTCTGACTGATGAGTAGCATTCATAAGCGTTTTGTTCGGAAGGGAACGGGCTGCGGCTCGTTCCCTTTTTTCGACTGAAGTCTGTTTGTAACGACTCTTGTTCGCTATAAGTACGGCCGATGGTAAAACCTGAGGAAAGGGGTTGATCAACCAATATTTTTTGCGTATCTTTGTTGCTCAAAAAAGAGAACTCGATTAAATAACGAATAAAAGTGTCTACCTTTAATTTGAATTCGATCGATCAGTTGATTCGGGAACAAAAGCCTTTCGCCGTATATCGCCTCCCGGAAGAGGCCGATGCGCTGGCGTTCTGCGGTGAGAACCTCAGACTGATCCGAGACATGAATGAATTGAACGGAGCGCGCGGATTTGTCGTTGCTCCGTTTCGTGTGAGCGAGAAGCATCCGATCGTTCTTTTGGAAGCTCCGCAAGATGCGTTTCCCTGTGCCGTCAGCGACCTGGAGGACAACGAGCCCGAAACGACCGATACGGGAAACATCTTCTATGAGAAATGCTCGGAGAAGTATGCCGCGCGTTACGGCGTCTTCCACGATGCGTTGGAAAACGGCGGTTTCGACAAACTGGTTTTGTCGCGTTGCGAGGATATGAAGAAGCCTCACGACTTTTCTTTGGGCAGGTTATTCCGCTCGGCCTGCCGTCTTTATCACGATTCTTACATTTATCTGTGCTATACCCCGCAGACGGGCGTGTGGTTGGGTGCATCGCCCGAGGTAATCCTTGCGGGCGAGAGCCGTCGCTGGAGCGTAGTGGCTCTGGCGGGAACGCAACCCGTGCTGTGGAATGTTCTGCCCGAGAAGTGGGATGCCAAGAACCGCCGCGAACAGGCGCTCGTGGTGTCTTACCTGCGTTCGGTGTTGGAATCGCTGTTGATCAAGGCTTCGGAGTACGGCCCCCGCACGGTGCAGGCCGGTGCTTTGGCACACCTGAAAACCGAATTCGACTTTGCGATGGAGGATCACGACCACCTCGGACGTCTGCTTGAAATGTTGCATCCGACACCCGCCGTGTGCGGTCTTCCGAAGGAGGAGTCGGCACGTTTCATCGAGGAGCACGAGGGCTACGACCGCGGTTATTATTCGGGATTTGTCGGCTGGCTCGACCCCGAACACCGAAGCGACCTTTATGTCAATCTGCGTTGCGTGCAGGTTCTGGAGGATACGTTGCGCCTTTATGCGGGCGGTGGTCTGCTGCGTAATTCGGACATGGAGTCGGAGTGGCGCGAGACGGAGAACAAACTGCATACCATGAAACGAATCATCGGCGAAGAGGATGATTCGGACGAGGCTTAATTTAAGACCCCTGAATTTATGTATTCTGACAAGGAGAACGTACTGCAGACGGTGGCTCTGCTGTGCGCCCACGGCATCCGCGAGGCGGTGATCTGCCCCGGAAGCCGCAATACGCCGCTTGCGGTGTCGCTGGTCGAGTGTTCCGATGTGGAGACCTATGCCGTAACCGACGAACGCAGTGCGGGATTTTTTGCGTTGGGACGCGCTTTGGAGAGCCGTTGCGCAGTGGCGGTTTGCTGCACGTCGGGAACGGCTCTGCTGAACCTGCATCCCGCCGTGGCCGAGGCTTTTTACCAGCAGGTACCTCTTGTCGTATTGTCGGCCGACCGACCCGGAGCGTGGATCGGGCAGAAGGACGGGCAGACCGTTCCGCAACCCGATGTATTCGGAGGTCTGGTGCGTCGCAGCGTGTCGCTTCCCGAGATCCGTTCGGACGAAGACCGCTGGTATTGCAACCGCCTTTTGAATGAGGCGCTGCTGGAGACCGACCACCATGTGAAAGGCCCCGTACACATCAATATTCCGCTCTCCGAACCTTTGTTCGGGTTTGGGGAGGAGCGATTGCCCGAGGTGCGGACGATTCGGCGTCACAATGCCCTCAATGAGCGTCTTTCGGCGGATATGACCGCCTCGAAGCGCCCGATGATTGTGCTTGGGCAGCAATTTGAGGGCGATCTGCTGCTGCCCGAAGGGGTAGTCTGCCTGTCGGAGCACACGGGAAATCACCCGCAGGGCACGATCCGTAATTTCGATGCGTTGTTATATACGCTTGGGGAGAAGGAGCGCACGGCGTTTGCGCCCGATCTGCTGATTACCTTGGGAGGGCACATCGTATCGAAACGCTTGAAAGAATTCCTGAGAAAACATCCGCCTTTGCGTCATTGGGATCTGGATCCGACGGGACGAATCGAGGATTTGTTCCGTACGCTGACCGATGTGGTCGAGGTGGACGATCCCCGCACCATTCTATCGCAACTCTCTTTGAAGGGCGATCCCGCCTTTTATGCCCGCTGGGAGGAGCGTTCGCGTGCAATTTCCGCGCCCTGTTTCCCGTATTCCGAAATGGCGGCGGTGGGGGCGTTGATGGGACAACTGCCCCAAGGGGCGGTGCTCCACCTGGCAAACAGTTCGGTGGTGCGTTATGCTCAGCTTTTCGAGGTGGATTCCTCGGTCGAGGTGCATTGTAACCGCGGAACAAGCGGCATCGAAGGTTCGCTTTCGACGGCTGTGGGTTATGCCGCCGCAAGTCACCGCCCGAATTTTATGGTGATCGGCGACCTGAGTTTCTTCTACGACATGAACGGCCTTTGGAACGGACATCTGAATCCCAATTTGCGTCTTATGCTGCTCAACAACGGAGGGGGCGAGATTTTCCACATCCTGCCCGGAATCGGAATGACCCCCCTGAAGGATCGTTATGTGGCGGCAAGTCACACGACCCGTGCCGAAGGGTGGGCACGCGAATGCGGATTTGAATATGTGGCGGTGACGTGTGACGAAGAACTGAAGGATGCGGTTCGTCGGCTGACTTCCGAGGAGAAGTTCCCGCGACCGCTTTTTGTCGAGGTATTCACCCGAAAGGAGGAGGATGCCCGACTTCTGAAAATGTATTATCATCAATTAAAATAAGTTTATGGCAACGAAACGAATTTGGAAAACAATCAAGGAGTATGAAGACATCCTCTTTGAGTTCTATGAAGGCATTGCCCGTATTACGATCAACCGCGAGCGTTACCGCAATGCGTTCACCCCGACAACGACAGCCGAGATGAGCGATGCCATGCGCATCTGCCGCGAAGAGCCCTCGATCGATGTCGTCGTACTGACCGGTGCGGGCGACAAGGCGTTCTGCTCGGGTGGCGATCAGAATGTCAAGGGTCGCGGCGGTTACATCGGCAAGGACGGCATTCCCCGTTTGAGCGTGTTGGATGTGCAGAAGCAGATCCGCTCGATCCCGAAACCCGTCATCGCTGCCGTGAACGGATTTGCCATCGGTGGCGGTCATGTGCTACACCTGGTGTGCGACTTGACGATCGCCTCGGAGAACGCCATCTTCGGTCAGACGGGCCCCCGCGTGGGCAGTTTCGATGCCGGATTCGGTGCTTCGTACATGGCGCGTATCGTCGGTCAGAAGAAGGCTCGCGAGATCTGGTTCCTGTGCCGCAAATACAATGCGCAGGAGGCTTTGGATATGGGTATGGTCAATAAGGTCGTGCCACTCGATCAGTTGGAGGACGAATATGTGGCCTGGGCGCAGGAAATGCAGCTGTTGAGCCCTCTGGCACTGCGCATGATCAAGGCGGGTCTGAATGCCGAATTGGATGGTCAGGCCGGTATTCAGGAGCTTGCCGGAGATGCTACGTTGCTCTATTACCTCACGGACGAGGCGCAGGAGGGCAAGGAGGCATTCCTCGAGAAGCGCAAACCCGATTTCAAGAAATACCCGAAATTCCCCTGATGCGTCATGTCGGAATTCAGATGTAACATCACCGAGGAGTCTCCCCGAGTGCTTCATTTCAAGCAACCGGCGGGGACTTCTCGCGGTATATACCTTACGCGTCGCGTGTGGTACGTGCGGATCACGGACGGCATGCGGGGAGGTGTGGGGGAGTGTGCCCCTCTGCCCAAACTCAGTTGTGACGACCGCCCCGACTACGAGCAAATGCTCCGCAAAGCTTGTCGGGAGGTCGAACAACACCTGCGGATCGATGTCGAGGCGTTGCGCGACTGGCCTTCGATCCTGTTCGGATTGGAGACGGCGATGCGTCATTTCGAGATCGGAAGTCCGAAACTGTGGGATACGCCCTTTTCGCGTGGCGAAGCGGGAATCCCGATCAACGGACTGATCTGGATGGGCGATTACGAGACCATGCTGCACCGCATCGAGGAGAAGATGAAGGCGGGTTTCCGCTGCATCAAGCTTAAGATTGGTGCGATCGATTTCGAGGATGAATTGAAGTTGATTCGGTTCATCCGTCAGCATTTCTCGGCGTCGGAGGTCGAACTGAGGGTCGATGCCAACGGGGCATTTGCTCCCGAAGATGCTTTGGATCGGTTGAAGCGATTGGCTGAGGCCGATCTGCATTCCATCGAGCAACCCGTTCGTGCGGGGCAGTGGGAGGTGATGGCGTGTTTGTGTCGCGAAACACCTTTGCCCATCGCGCTGGATGAGGAACTGATCGGGGTGAATGACCCCGCGGAAAAGAAACGCCTGCTCGATACGATTCGTCCGCAATACATCATTCTCAAGCCGTCTCTTCATGGCGGTATGGCGGGAGGAGACGAGTGGATTTCGTTGGCCGAGGAGCGTCATGTCGGTTGGTGGATCACTTCGGCCTTGGAGTCGAACATCGGCCTGAATGCCATTGCGCAATGGTGCGCCACAAAAAATAATCCGCTGCCGCAGGGATTGGGTACGGGGCAATTGTTTACGGACAATGTGCCCATGCCGCTTGAGATCCGCCGCGACTGCCTGTGGTTCGGAAAGCAATGATTTTCGATCGGGAAAAACAACGGCTTCGGGTTGGCGGTGAAGTGCTGACCCGGGCGCGGGTTGCGGAACTTATGGCACGCGGAAAGTCGGCTTTTGACGAGCCGATGTGGAACTTGTTGTGCTTTCTCGGGGAGTGGTTCTCCGATGCGGAGACCGTTCAGTTGCACACCTCGGGATCGACGGGTACGCCCAAGACCATCACTGCTCGCAAAGAGGCCATGATGGAGAGTGCACGGATGACCTGCGAGGCGCTCGACCTTAAGGCGGGTGATCGTGCCCTGCTGTGCATGAACCTTCGATACATCGGGGCGAAAATGGTCGTGGTGCGGGCACTGGTTGCCGAGCTCGAACTCGTGGTACGGGTGGCATCGGGGCATCCTTTAAAAGATGTTACGGAGCAGATTCGTTTTACCGCGATTGTGCCCCTGCAACTTTATAATTCATTGCAAAACGACAAGGAGCGCCGACGCCTGGCTGCAATTGACAAGGTGATTGTCGGAGGCGGTGCGGTGGATGCCGAATTGGAGCGTGCAGTGCGCGAATTGCCCAATGCGGTTTATTCGACCTATGGAATGACCGAGACCTTGTCGCACATCGCGCTTCGGCGGTTGAACGGTCGTAAGGCATCGCTGCTTTATACGCCGTTTGCGGGCATTGGGTTGTCGCTTTCCGAGGAGGAAACGCTGGTAATCGATGCGCCGATGTTGTGCGGACGGCTGGAGACGAACGATCGGGTGCGGATTCATACGGACGGTCGTTTCGAGGTATTGGGACGAAGAGACAATGTCATCAACAGCGGCGGCGTGAAGATTCAGATCGAGGAGGACGAGAAGCGTCTGCGGGCTGTGATCCGTGTGCCGTTTGCGCTTACATCGGTCGAAAATGTGCGTTTGGGGCAGGCGGTCGTGTTGCTGGTGACAGGCGATTTTGAAGAGCAGCGAATGGAGGGTTGTCTTCCGAAATACCATCTTCCGCGTTATGTCTGGCGGGTGGACAGGATTCCCGAAACGGGCAACGGAAAGATCGATCGGGGAGCGTGTCGACAGTTGGCCGAGCGTCTTCTGAAGGGCGGAAATGATTAAAAAATGACGTGAATTTTCGGAGTTCTGCCAAAAAATCTTATCTTTGTCCGATTAGAAATCTAAAACCTAACAAATTATATGAAATTTTCTACTATGTTATTGAGTGCTGGCTTGATCATGTCGGGTGCGGCAACTGCATGGGCGCAGGGAGGTATCACGCCCGAAATGATGAAGGAACTGAAGGCAAGCTATGCGTACAATGCCACCGATAAGGCACTGCATAATGCCATTGCAGGTACCGAGATCAATGTCTTGGCTACGAATCACGAGAATGCCAAAGGCATCGATACCCATTTTACGTATCAGGTCGAGACAAAGG
The DNA here is from genome assembly GCA_020026395.1 of Alistipes sp. GTDB lineage: Bacteria > Bacteroidota > Bacteroidia > Bacteroidales > Rikenellaceae > Alistipes. The sequence goes on from JAHHQM010000004.1 coordinate 28,613, forward strand.
GTGTGACCGATCAGAAATCGTCGGGTCGCTGCTGGTTGTTCACGGGTCTGAACGTATTGCGTTCGCAGGCCATGAAGGAGCACAACCTCAAGGAGTTGCACTTATCGCAGGCCTATAACTTCTTCTATGATCAGTTGGAGAAATGTAACCTGTTCCTGCAGGGTATCATTGACACCCGTCTCAAACCGATGGATGACAAGATGGTCGATTGGTTGTTCCGCAATCCGCTGAGCGACGGTGGCCAGTTCACGGGTCTTTCGGATAACCTGTCAAAATATGGTGTCGTTCCTTCGGAGGTGATGCCCGAGACTTATTCGAGCAACAACACCCGTACGATCGCACAGCTTCTGACCAACAAACTGCGTGAGCAGGGTCTCAGACTGCGTGAGCTGCCCAAGAACGCCAAGGCTGCCGACATCGAGGCCGTAAAGACCGGTTACTTGAAGGAGATTTACCGCATGCTGGCTTTGTCGCTGGGCGAGCCCGTCGAGAAGTTCACGTGGACGCGCGTAGATTCCGAGGGTAAGATCGTTGATACGCGCGAGTACACCCCGCAGTCGTTCTATGCCGAGTATCTGGGTAACGACCTCTCGAACAACTACGTGATGTTGATGAACGACCCCTTGCGCGAGTACTACAAACTCTACACGATCGACTACGATCGTCACGTATATGACGGCCGCAACTGGTTGTACATCAACCTTCCCGTCGAGGACATCAAGAAGATGGGTATCGAGTCGTTGAAGAACGGCGTGAAGATGTACTTCAGCTGCGACGTAGGTAAGTTCCTCGATCGCAAACGTGGTCTGCTGGACGTAAACAACTACGACTATGAGTCGCTGATGGGTGTGAAATTCGGTATGAACAAGACCGAGCGCGTACAAACTCATGCCAGCGGTTCGTCGCACGCCATGACGATGACGGCCGTAGATCTGGATACCAACGGTAATCCTACCAAATGGATGGTTGAGAACAGCTGGGGCGCCGATAACGGTTACAAGGGTCACCTGATCATGACCGACGAGTGGTTCAACGAGTATATGTTCCGTCTGGTGGTTGAGAAGCGTTTCGTTCCCGCCGAGATCCTCAAGATCCTCGAGCAGAAACCGACCGTTCTGCCTGCTTGGGACCCGATGTTTGCCGAAGAGGAGTAAACAAACGGACATTAAAATAAAAAAGGAGAATCCCCGAAACGGGATTCTCTTTTTTTTGGTCTTTATGTGATTACTGAATGCGCCACGGGCGGTGATCCTTGCGCGATTCGACCTGCGCCTCGATCGAGTCGGGGAGTTGCGGGAAGAAATCCAGGCCGGTAAGCTCTTCCACCTGATCAACGGTGCGGGTATAGTAGCTTAATTTGCGACTGCCAGCTTCGTTCTTGAATACAAAACCGATCGATTCGTAGCGGCCGTTGTGGCGGATGAGCATCACCTTATAGAATGCGTCGGGAACGGTCACGCGGCTCGAACCGATATGTCCGTTGCGGGCATCGCCGATGATCGGGCCGCACACGATCCACACGTTGCCGTAGCGTTGTGCGATTTCGCGCTCCAACTCCTCGAGATCCTTCCAATCGCCGCGGTTCAGATTCTGATTCTGCGGGCAGACATTCGACAGGTAGAACGATTCTTGCATGGCCTGGCTGCTCCATTTCATATCGGCCGCAGGTGCCATATGTCCGCGATCCCAACCCGAATTGCGGTAGTCGTCATCATCGGCCTGCGTGCCTTTGACCATGGGGTCGGGTTTGAAACCCTTGGCTCGCGGGGTCGTGCCCTCGACTTCGTGGCGCGTCAACTCCCAGGCAACCCAGTTGGGGATGCGGTGGCGGTAATTATAGGAAAGCGTATAACCGAGGTGGGGGATCAACTCTTCGGAAAGCGATGCCGGAGACAGGGGAATTTCCAGCGCCCCGATCTTCTGGTCGGAATCGGATTGCTCGACGGTGTCTTCGGGTTCGATATATTCGCGAACTTTGTCCGAAACCTTATCAGCGATCTCTTCGGTGAATTGGCGGATGCGGTCAATGGTCTTTTTGATGGGGTTTCGGGCATTGACCGACAGCGTCAGAAAGCACAGCAAAACCACAAGAATTCGTTTGGCGTTAAAGAAGTGATTCATTTTTAAAAAAGTATAAATTCTTTCAAAGATAACGATTTTTCAGACAAGTTTATGCTCCGCAAGGCGTGTTTTATGGCCTTTAAGCATAATTTATGGGACGTCGGAAAGAGTTGCTTTCGAAAAAAATCGCGCAAATTTTCGTTTTTTTTTGCTATCTTCGCGCCAGATTTTTCAAGACATACCTTTTTTATTCTAATCTCTACTATGGATTTCATAACTGTTATCGATTACATCGGTACTTTTGCTTTTGCCATCAGCGGTATCCGTCTGGCTTCGGCAAAACGCTTCGATTGGTTTGGTGCTTATGTGGTAGGTTTCGTGACGGCAGTCGGCGGCGGTACCATGCGTGATTTGATGCTCGGGTATTCGCATCCGTTCTGGATGGACAACATCGGTTACCTGTTGGTGTCGGGTTCGGCACTGCTGTTCTGTATCATTCTGCGCCGTTATGTCGTGCGACTCAACAACACGTTCTTCATTTTCGATGCCATCGGTCTGGGACTGTTCACGGTCGTCGGTGTGGAGAAGAGCCTTGCCGTGGGACAACCGATGTGGGTCGGTATCATTATGGGTACGATGACGGGTGCTGCGGGCGGTATGTTCCGCGATATCTTCATCAACGAAGTACCGCTGATCTTCCGTAAAGATATTTACGCCATTGCCTGCGTGTTGGGCGGTATGATCTACTGGGTGTGCCTCAAGATGCACCTCACGACCGAAATGACGGGTCTGATCACGGCAATCTCGGTTATTGTGATCCGTGTGCTTGCCGTGCATTACAACATCTGCCTGCCGTGCCTTCGTGCGGAGGATGATTTGGAACCCAAGAAATAATTTGAAATGCAATATGCAAAAAGACCGCTTCCTTCGGGAGAGCGGTCTTTTTTTGTTTAGAAATCTGCCGGACGCTCGAACCGCAGAATGCGTCCCGTGGCGGGGTGGCGGAATTGCAGGAATTCGGCATGGAGCATCAGCCGTTTGTCGGTCTTGCCGTAGAGCGGATCGCCGACAATCGGGCAGTTCAGTCCCTCGTGGTGGGCGGCATGGACACGCAGCTGGTGCGTGCGTCCCGTGATGGGGTAGAAGGCGATGCGGGTGCGGTTGTCCGACCGCGAAATCACCTTGTAGCGGGTAATGGCGCGCTTGCCGTATTGTTCGTTGATCATTTGGCGGGGACGATCCTCGGGATTGGGGCACATCGGAAGGTCGATCACGCCCTCATCGTCGGGAACGATACCCTCGAGGATGGCCGTATAACGTTTTTGGATACTCCGCTCCTCGAATTGCGCTTGAAGTTGCTGATGGGTCTGCTTGTCTTTGGCTACGACCAAAAGACCCGATGTGCCCATGTCGAGGCGGTGGACAATCAGCGGACTTTGCGTATTGCCGAAGCGTTCGCGCAGGATTTGTTCGACGGAAGGTGCTTCTTCCTTGCCCGCCACAGAAAGCATTCCCGCGGGTTTGACGACAACCGCGAGGTAGTCATCTTCGTAGAGCGTTTCCAAACGATCGGGCTCGGGGTGTCCCTGAAGCAGAGGGTTAGACTCAACCTTCAATCCTTGAAGCATAAAGGTCAGAATCGGCAGGCATTTGCTGCGGCAGGAGGGATAGAAATGTCCGTGGTGGCGGATCTCACCTCTGGGCGATGCGCCCCACCAAAATTCTCCCATTGCCACGGGGCGAAGTCCCTGTCGGTAAGCCTCCTGCAAGAGTTTCGGGGCGGCACATTCGCCTGCACCAGCGGGCGGGTCTTTATGGGCGTATTCTTCGAAAATTTGACATAGGTCGCGCTCTTCGCCGCGTGCATTCAGCATCCGGAAATGTTCGAAAATTTCGCGTTGCAGGTCGGCCGATCGGCGTTTGCGTTCTTCTTTAAGTAGGTCGATCTGGCGCGTGGCCTCGGCAAGTTGCTCCTCGAGGGTGGCGATCTTTTTCTGCCACGATTGGCCGAGGCGTTTGTATTCGGCTTTTTGGTGCTGACTCTCGGCCGTAAGGCGGGCAAAGGTTTCGGGAGTTGCTCCGAAGCGTTGCGCATCGCGTTGGCGTTTGGCCTCTTTTAAGGCTATTTTGGCTTCTTGGAGCACTCGGTCGGCATCCGTACGGGTGTGGACAAGTTCATCCTTCAAACGGAGCAAATCCCCGTCGTGTTCCATACGATCGATCTGAAGATTGATTTCGTCGAGCAGGCGTTCGCCCTGCTTGAAAAATCCCTCTTTTTGCATCATATCATAAACCGGAGGAACGAATCCTTCGAGGCGGTTCGTCGCGGCCAGATTCCCCGAAAAAGCCGCCAGATAACCGACCTCTTCCTCGGGACTTTCCGTAATGAGCACCCCGAACATCTTCCCCTGTGCAAGTTCTTCGTGCCATTGGTTTTGCTTTAGGAGATATTGTTGCAACTCCTCGGCCGCACGGATCACCAACGGGTGGGGCGTGTAGCAAAACGGATAAGTGAAACGGGAGGGTAGCGAGCACCCCTCGATCGGTTGTTTGAAACGATGATAATTCATAAGAACAAAGATACAACGTATAAAAATAAAAGAGGAGAAAACCTGCACGAAGTTCTCGAAACGTACGCGGATATTCAGTCGTTTCCAAATCGTATAGCCGAAGTTGATCAGGATCGTGATGAACGAACACAGGCAGGTGCAAAGGCAGCGCCGAACATGCCCCAATCAAATCCGAATACAAACAGGAAATCGAGTATAACGTTCAATCCCGTCCCCACGGCAATGGCCGTCATGGCGACTTTGGGGTGCCCGTCGTTTCTCACGAAACAGCTCATCAGCTGATCCAATAGGAATCCCGGAATATAGATAAGGATGCAAAGCAGGTAGGGCAGTACGAAGACGATGTTCTCGGAATCGGCACCCGGAAAATAAGCGAACGGTTCGATAAAGATGTTGCCCGGCACGGCGAGCAGGATACCCAAAGCCAATGCGCTCAGTGCCGAGGTCGTGAAGTAGGCGTTGGCCTTTTGACGGTCGCCCTGTCCGCGGCTGATCGAATAAAGACTGCCGCCGCCGGTACCGAACATAAAGCCCATGGCAAACGAGATGGTGATGATCGGGGTGCAGATACCCATTGCTCCCAAAGCTACGGCACCCAGCTTAAACGTGTCGGTAAAGGTGTAAACGGCCACCAGTGCCACGGTAAACAGACTAGGTAGCAGGTACTTGAGAAATGTCCGAAATTCTGAATCCTGATTTTCGGTTTCTTGGATTGATTTCATGATACTTGTTTATTTGTGTGTTTTGTTTGTTCTCGGTATGCCACAAAAAAAAGACTCGTCGTAAGAACGACAGGCCTTGAAGTATTGTAACGATGTGAACGGTTTGAACTCTTACTTGGTTTCCCGGGGTAAAAGTCCGTAACAGTACATATGTAACAAAATAAGTCCCATTTTTTTCAAATTGCACGGCAAAGGATCTCTTTAAACCCGTAAAAACAAACAAAAACGCGGATTTGTTTTTCGGGTGGTGTCGGAAAAATTCGTATCTTTGTCTTTAGGGTGCGGGCAAAATCCGTGTCCCGGAAAGAAATGAACAAAGGCAAAGTTTTAATTGTAGATGATAATGCGGGTATCCGTGCGGCACTCAAAATACTGCTTTCCCGATATTTCGAAGAGGTGGAGTTGATCCCGTCACCCAAGACGCTGATGTCGAAGGTACGGGAATTTATGCCCGATGTGGTGCTCCTCGATATGAATTTCGAAACCGACATCAATACGGGAAACGAGGGTTTGTATTGGCTTTCGGAGCTGAAACGCACAACGTCCCAAACCGAAGTGGTGCTCTTTACGGCCTATGCCGATATTGCGCTGGCGGTCGAGGGTATGAAACGCGGAGCATTCGATTTTGTGGTGAAACCCTACGAGAATGACCGTCTGATCGGAATCCTGAAGGAGGCCTGTGAAAAATCGGCGGGAAAAACGCCCCACGCAAACGGCTCGGTAGAGATGTATTGGGGTAATGATTCGAAGATGCGGGCGTTGCGCATGACCACCGAAAAGATCGCACCGACGGATGCCAACGTGCTGATTACGGGCGAGAACGGAACGGGTAAGGATGTGTTGGCATCGGAGATTCACCGCCTGTCGGATCGTGCGCGACGGCCGATGATTTCGGTCGATCTGGGGGCGATCACCGACAACCTGTTCGAAAGCGAACTTTTCGGACACGTCAAAGGTTCGTTTACGGGAGCTTACACCGATCATCGGGGTAAGATCGAAGAGGCCGACGGCGGTACGCTGTTCCTCGACGAGATCGGAAACATCCCGCTGCATCTTCAGGCCAAATTACTGCGCGTGTTGCAGAGCCGCACGATCGTCCGTGTGGGCGACACCAAACCACGCGAAGTCAATATCCGTCTGATCTGCGCCACGAACAAAGATTTGGAGGAGTTGGTGCGCGACGGGCTGTTCCGCGAGGATTTATACTACCGAATCAATACCATCCACCTGCATCTGCCCGCTCTGCGCGAGCGACGCGACGAGATTCTGCCTCTGGCACAACTTTTCGTGGACCGTTACCGCGAGAAATATCACCGTGTGGTCGCTGGGTTGGACTCCTCGGCCGAAACCCTGCTGTTGGGGCATTCGTGGAATGGCAATATCCGCGAATTGCAGAATACGATCGAAAAGGCGGTGATCCTTTCGGGCGGGGAGCTGTTGTCGGATTCCGATTTCACGCTGGAACAACCCGCAAAAGCCAATCCGATGCCCGAAGAGTCGTTGGAAGAGTTGGAGGAACGCGCCATCCGTGCGGCAATGGAACGCAGCAACGGTAATCTGACGGTTGTGGCCAAGTCGCTGAACATCAGTCGTCCGACGCTTTACGCCAAACTTAAAAAATACAACATCTGATGACCTGGTTCGAAATCGCTGCGTTGGTACTCGCGGTGGGGATCATAGTGGCAGTTGTCACGACCATCGTGGTGACGATCCGTCTGCGTCGCAAAGTATCCTTTATGATCGATGCGCTGGAGGATCGCGAGACGGGATTCCGCTATGCCGACAAGCGGTTTTCGTTGTTCCGTTTCAACCGCACGATGAACCGTCTGCGTCAGATTTTCGACCGCGAGTTGGATACCATCTCGGAGCAGAACCGCTATTACGGCAAGATGTTGGACAACATCAAGACGGGAATCATCGTGTTCATCGTCTCGGATCAGCGGTTCGGGCAGATCACCTATTCCAACGTGGCCGCCATGCAGGTGCTGGGCATTGTGGCGTTGAGCCATATTCGGCAGTTGTCAGTCATTTCCGACGAGTTGCAACACGCGTTTGAAGAGGTATCCGACAACAAGGAGCTGCGTTGTTCGTTCTACAACGAGCGCAACAAGATCACCATCTCGCTTACGGCCACTGAAGCCGAAGTGGCGGGGCAGGAGGTCAAGATCGTGACGTTCAACAACATCACGGGCGATCTGGAGCACGGCGAAGAGTTGTCGTGGAATAAGTTGGTGCGTGTGTTGAACCACGAAATCATGAATACAATCACCCCGATTGCATCCTTAAGTGAGGCCTTTAGCGAAGATTTGAAACAGGCACGCGAGGATGGCGGGGCACGGCTCAATCTGGAGGAGCTGGAGCAGGGATTCGAAACCATCGCTTCGTCCTCGAAGGGATTGATCCGGTTTGTGGACAATTACCGAAATTTGACGCGTGTGTCGGCGCCCATGAAACAGGCGTTTTTCGTGCGCGATCTGGTCGATAAGGTGCGCAAGCTGACTGAGGAGCAGGTGGCAGCTTCGGGTGCCGTGTTGCAGTATGTCGAGAAGTCGGACGATGTGTTGCTCTATGCCGATGAGAATCAGATTTCGCAAATCATCATCAATCTGATTAAGAACGCATTGCAGGCAGGTGCGCGGATCGTGGAGATCGAGGCGAAGATCAATTTCGTGGAGCAGGTCGTGGTGTCGGTATCGAATAACGGTCGCCCGATCAGTCCTCAGTCGGCCGAAGAGATTTTCGTGCCGTTCTACACCACCAAGCAGGACGGATCGGGAATCGGTTTGAGCCTGTCGCGCCAAATCATGCGTCTGCACAACGGAACGATCGTCCTCGAACGGAGCGACGCAAAAATCACGACATTCAGTCTTTATTTCAAATAGGGGGGTGTCTTCCCGAATTATACGGTACGGCTCTTGGAGTCGTGCTCTTTTTTTTGCGAGAAAATCCAAAACGAAAAGAAAAATCTTTCGAAATGAATAAATAAAACCGCAAATAATTTTTGAAACGAAACATTTATTCGTATATTTGCTTTCAATCTAAGATTGAAATAAGCGTTATAAATTTTGAGGTTTTGATTTTATTGGGTCGATTAATCGTTCGGAGTCGGGTAGTTGTCTGAAACTTTCGCTTAAAATCCCGAAATCCCTGCCTTGGTATGCTGCTGGTGGCAGGAACAATCTTCGGACTATTAATTGTTTTGTCTCTTTGTGCGCTCTTCCGTTTCGGGAGGGCGTTTTTTTGTGGGTATAAAAACAGCCGACTGACGGGAAGTGTCAATCGGCTGGATATATTCTAAACTACAGGTGATTACGGAATATCGACAATCGTCAGTTTGATGCTCAAATCCTCGATGCGCTGGGCGTCTTTGGGGTTGATGTGCGAATCGGTGATGATGTGGTCGATCTCTTCGATGTCGGCAATCTTGCTGAAGCCGCGACGACCGAATTTCGATGAGTCTGCCAGTACGATCGTCTTCTGCGCGGTCTGGATCATCACGCGGTTCAGACTGGCCTCGGTCATATTGGTGGTCGTGATGCCGAAATCGAGGTCGATGCCGTCCACACCGATGAAGAGCTTACTGCAATAGAAATCCGAGAGCATCTGCTCGGCATATTTTCCGATAACCGACAGCGAACTGTGGCGCATGCTGCCGCCCAGGGCAATAATATCGATGTTCTGATTCTGCGAAAGGATCGTGGCCACTTCCAGCGAGGCCGTGATGACCGTCAGGCGATCCTGTGACTTGATGGCGCGCGCAAGGGCGTGTACGGTCGTTCCCGAGGCGATCAGGATCGAATCTTTGGGCGTAATGAGCTGTGCGGCACATTCGCCGATCAGCTTCTTCTCCTCGACATAGAGTTTCTCCTTCTCAAGGACATTGCGATTGTTGATGTAGGGATCAATCAGAATCGCACTGCCGTGGTTTCGGTAGAGTTTCTTTTCCTTCTCAAGTTCCGTAAGATCCTTTCGGATGGTTACTGACGATACGTTGAGTTTGTCGGCAAGGTCGGTCACCTGCACCGAATTGTGCAGTTTGAGCGATTCGAGGATTATGGCGTGTCGTTCTTCTTTCGTCATAGGTTGCGTTTTTTTTGCTTATTTGAAGATGCAATTTACGAATTTAGTTTCAAAAGATCAAATTTTTAATAATTTATTGAGCCAAAATCCGAAAAAGTGGGGTGCTAAACTCCATTTAAGGTTTCTTTTGAAAGTCAAATGTTTCGAAAAATAAAATAAAAGTTGCGTTTTAAAGTAAAAATCACGTATAGATATTTCCTTTTTTGAATTAAAATATCTATATTTGTTGCGCAATGAAAAGAATTGAACTTTCAAAAGGGAAATGGCGGGCGATACTTATATATAATATATTCCGATTGGAAGTTGAAAAGTTGCAGATATGAAACATTTTGATCAGACAAACGAATTTGACGTCATCATCGTCGGTGGAGGCATCACGGGAGCGGGCACGGCACGCGATTGTGCGTTGCGCGGTCTGAGGGTGCTTTTGTTGGAACGGCAGGATATTGCGAACGGTGCTACGGGACGCAACCACGGTTTGTTACACAGTGGTGCGCGTTATGCCGTAACCGATTCCGAATCCGCAGCCGAATGTATCAAGGAGAATATGATCCTTCGTCGCATCGCTTCGCATTGCGTGGAACCGAACGACGGTCTTTTCGTCTCGCTGCCCGAGGATGACATTGCATATCAGGCAACTTTCGTCGAATCCTGTCGCAAGGCGGGGATCGACGCCGAAATCATTGATCCCAAAGAGGCACGCCTTTTAGAGCCTTCAGTCAATCCCGATCTGATCGGTGCCGTGAGAGTTCCCGACGGTTCGGTCGATCCGTTCCGTCTGACGCTCGCCAACATCATCGACGCCAAACAACACGGTGCAGTGGTCAAAACCTATCAGGAGGTAACCGAAATTCTGCGCGAGGGCAATCGGGTGATCGGTGTGCGTGCCTACAATCATGCAACGCGCGAAATACACGACTTCTATGCTCCGCTGACGATCAATGCGGGCGGTATCTGGGGGCACGGCATCGCCGCCAAGGTCGGCATTCGTGTCGATATGTTTCCTGCGAAGGGTGCGCTTCTGATCTTCGGACACCGCGTGAACAACGTGGTGCTGAACCGTTGCCGCAAGCCCGCCAATGCCGATATCCTGGTGCCGGGCGATACAGTGTGCGTGATCGGTACGACTTCGAGCCGTATTCCGTTCGAGGAGGTCGATCAGATCCGCGTAACGCCCGAGGAGGTCGATCTGCTGCTTGCTGAAGGTAGCAAGCTGGCTCCTTCGCTGGCAACGACCCGCGTACTGCGAGCTTATGCAGGTGTGCGTCCGCTGGTGGCTGCCGATAACGATCCTTCGGGACGAAACATCAGCCGCGGTATCGTATTGTTGGATCACGCCAAACGTGACGGGGTGGAGGGCTTTGCCACCATCACGGGCGGTAAGTTGATGACCTATCGACTGATGGCACAGTGGGCCACGGATCTGGCTTGTCAGAAGCTGGGCGTGGATGCCAAGTGTATCACGATGACCGAGCTTTTGCCCGGATCGCGTTCCTGCGACTCCAAGACGGATCGCAAGGTCTACGACTTGCACAACCACAAACTCGCCGCTGCGGTTGCCCGTCACGGCGAGATGGCCGCCGAGATTCCCGCCAAGACGCCCTACGACAATTCGTTCGTGTGCGAATGCGAGAATGTCACGGTGGGCGAGGTGCGTCACGCGCTCAACAAGTGGCACGTGAATACGCTGGTCGATCTGCGCCGCAGAACCCGTGTGGGTATGGGTACGTGTCAGGGCGAATTATGTGCCTGCCGTGCGGCCAATCTGCTGGGCGAGGCGTCGGGTTCGGTCGAGAAAGCCGAATCAGAATTGAAAAACTTCCTTCAGGAGCGTTGGAAGGGAACGTATCCGATCTGCTGGGGCGATGCCCTGCGCGAAGCGGAATACACCCGCTGGGTCTATGGTTCGGTATGTGGAATGAATTAAAAAAATCCTTGAGAGATGAAATTTGATACACTGATCATCGGAGGAGGCCTTGCCGGATTGACTTGTGCCATCCGCCTACAAAAACAGGGTGTGCGCTGTGCCGTGGTTTCGACGGGACAGAGTGTGCTGCATTTTTCGTCGGGATCGTTCGATCTGCTGGGATACAACCAATTGCAAGAAGTCGTCGAGAATCCCACGGAAGCAGTCCGTGAGTTGTCCGAAGAGCATCCTTATCGAAAATTAGGGGATTGCGTGAAGGAATATGCCTCTGCGGCACGCGATCTTTTAACGCAGTGCGGCGTGGAGGTAAAGGGCGATGCAAAAAAAAATCACTTCCGTTACACGCCGATGGGCGAATTACGTCCTACTTGGCTGACTTTCAGCGAACTTGCGACCGCCGAGAGCGCCTCGTCTTATCCCGTAGGAAAAATTTTAATTGCCAATTTTGCGGGTTTTCTCGATTTTAATACAAACTTTATAAGCGGAGTTTTGACCCGCCATGGTGCGAAATGTACTCACGCAACGATTCAGGTCGAGACGGTTGAACACTTGAGAATCAGCCCGACGGAGATGCGTGCAGCAAACATCGCCAAGGCGCTGGAGATGGGAGATACCCTCTCGGAAGTGATCCGTCAGATCAACTCGCTGGGCAAAGGCTATGATTATGTCGTGCTGCCTGCGGTTTTCGGGTTCAAAACATCCGAGGTTGTAAAACGACTTTACGAAGAGGTAAAAGTCAAGATTTTATTGTTGCCCACCATGCCGCCTTCGGTTCCCGGAGTGAGAACGCAGATGGCTTTGGCGGCCGCATTCGAACGTGCAGGCGGTATCTTCATGCCGGGAGATACGGTACGCCGTGCGGTTCTGGAAAACGGTCGCGTCAAGGAGGTCTTCACCGAGAATCACGGCGATGAGCCGCTCAAGGCGAAGAATTTCGTGCTGGCATCGGGACATTTCTTCAGTGGGGGACTTCGCGCGACGATCTCTCACGTCGAAGAACCCGTATTCGGTGCGGATGTCGATTATGCCGAGGGGCGCGAAAACTGGTATGATGCCGATGTGAATCGTCCGCACAATTATCAGGCATTCGGCGTACATACGGATGAATGCTTCCGTATGGCCGTAAAGGGCAAAACGATTGAAAATTTATATGCCGTCGGCTCGATGCTGAGCGGTGCACGTTCTTTGGAAGAGGGAAGCGGTGCAGGTGTGAGCATGCTCACGGCGCTCTGTGTTGCCGATGAAATTATGAAAGGGAGTACGAAATGAAGATGCAGGAACTGAATATTTCGGATAACAATTTCGAACAGTGCACCAAGTGCACGGCATGTACGGTTTATTGTCCCGTGGTGCCGTTGAATGCGCTCTATCCGGGCCCGAAACAGGCCGGCCCCGACGGAGAGCGTCTGCGTCTGAAGGGTGAGTCGTTCTACGATGAGGCGCTGAAGTACTGTCTGAACTGCAAGCGTTGCGAGGTGGCTTGTCCGTCGAATGTCAAGATCGGCGACATCATCCAGCTGGCACGCATCAAGTACAGCAAGAAGAAACCCGCCTTGCGCGATCGCATGCTCGCCAGCACGGATCTCATGGGTTCGATGGCGACGAAGTTTGCGCCACTGGTCAATCAGTCACTGAAGCTCAAACCCGTGAAATGGGCGTTGGATTCGGTCTTGAAGATCGATGCACACCGCACGTTCCCCAATTACGCTTCGCAGACCTTCGAAAGCTGGTTCAAGAAGCATGCCGAAGCCAAGCAGAAGGACTTCAAACATCAGATGACCTTCTTCCACGGCTGTTACATCAACTACAACTATCCGCAATTGGGTTGTGATATGGTAGCGGTGATGAACGCTCTGGGTTACGGCGTGAATCTGATGCGCGAGGAGAAGTGCTGCGGCGTGGCGCTGATGTCGAACGGACTGATCAACCAGGCACGAAAGAATGCCGAAGTGAACATCCGTGCCATCCGTCATGAGGTACTTGACGAGAAACGCCCCATAGTGGGTGCTTCGACCACCTGTATCTTCACGATGCGCGACGAATATCCCCACCTGCTGGGTGTGGACAATGCGGAGGTAAGGGACGAAATCAACCTCGCCACCCGTTTCGTGAATCAGCTGATCGAAGACGAAAAGGTGAAGCTGGTATTCCGCAAGGACTTCCACAGCCGCGTTGCCTACCACACGCCGTGTCACATGGCAAAGCTCGGCTGGCAGTACCATTCGATTTCGCTGCTGCGTATGATCCCCGGATTGGATTTCGTGGCGCTCGATTCGCAATGTTGCGGTATCGGCGGTACGTACGGATTCAAGAAAGAGAATTATAAGGTTTCGCAGGGCATCGGTGCTCCGCTGTTCCGTCAGATCGAGGAGTCGAAAGTCGATTTCGTATCGACTGACTGCGAGACCTGCAAATGGCAGATCGAGATGTCCACGTCGGTCAAGGTCAAGCACCCGATTTCGGTACTTGCCGAGGCCCTCGACTTAGAAGCGACCGCAAAGTTAAACATGAAATAAAATTTACAAACTTCTAAAAACTAATCTTATGTGGAATTTTTTAACACCTCCTGCTTTTAAAGCGGAACTGCCGGCTGAGAAAGTCGATTCGACTTACAAAAGCCTCCGATGGCAGGTATTCCTGGGTATTTTCATCGGATACGCGGGTTTCTACATTGTTCGTAAAAACTTCTCGATGGCGATTCCCTTCCTCGGTGAATTCGGCTTCGACAAGGGCGAGCTGGGTATCGTACTTTCGATGAATGCGATCGCCTATGCCTTGTCGAAATTCCTGATGGGTAGTGTGTCCGACCGAAGCAATGCACGCGTGTTCCTGCCGCTGGGTCTGGTGCTCGCAGCACTGTCAATGATGTTCATGGTTGTTCCCGTGGTGGCTTTTGGCCCCGAGAACAAGCTCTGGGCAATCGTTCTGATGACCGTTCTGAACTTCCTGATCGGTTGGTTTAACGGTATGGGATGGCCTCCGTGCGGTCGTGTTATGACCCACTGGTTCTCGCAGACCGAGCGCGGTACGAAGATGTCGATTTGGAACTGCGCCCACAACGTGGGTGGTGCCGTTATCGGTCCGATGGCTGCCTATGGTGCCATGTGGTTCGGTTCGTGGTTCTACGGCGCCGAGTCGCAGTACTACTTCCTGATCGGTACTTATGTATTCCCCGCAGCCGTTGCCATGCTGATCGCCCTGTTGGCCTATATCCTTATCCGCGATACGCCTCAGTCGTGTGGTCTGCCTTCGATCGAGAAATACCGTAACGACTATCCGAAAAATTACAGCGAAAAGTCGGAAGAGGTACTCTCCGCAAAGGAAATTTTCTTCAAATATGTATTAAACAACAAGATGTTGTGGTTCATCGCCATCGCCAACGCATTCGTTTATATGGTACGCTACGGATGTCTCGACTGGGCACCCCAATACCTGATGGAGACGCAGGGCTACAACATCAAGGAAGCCGGTTGGGCTTACTTCGCCTATGAATTTGCCGCCATCCCCGGAACGCTCATCTGCGGTTGGATCTCGGATAAGGTATTCAAGGGCGGTCGCGCACTGACCACTTCGATCTTTATGGCCATCGTTGCCGTATTCATCCTGTTGTACTGGCTCTTCTCGGACAACCAGTCGATCGTTACGCTGTCGCTGATCGGTATCGGTTTCTTCATCTACGGTCCCGTAATGCTGATCGGTGTCCAGGCTCTGGATCTCGCTCCGAAAAATGCCGCAGGTACTGCCGCAGGTTTGACGGGCTTCTTCGGCTACTTCTTCGGTACGGCTATCCTGGCCAACATCGTCATCGGTTACGTATCGGAGGCCGGTTGGGACTGGACGTTCCTCTTGCTGCTGGGTGCTTGTGCACTGGCCATCGTCTTCACGATGTTCACCTACAAGGATGAGAAAGCCATGTTGTCGAACAAATAGCAACATCTGACAAATAAAATCAAACTCCATTAATTACTTATCTAAAACCAACTGATTATGTTAAGAAATCTGTTTCAATTGGGCCTCACTTGTAGTGTGGCATTGGCACTTTCTGCGTGCGAGCACCAGGATTTCGTCAATACTAACGAGGATGCTACCCGTGTCGAGGTGCATCACATTTCGCCCGAGATGGCCAAGGTTCGTGATTACGTGCCTCAGTTTGCCGTGATGGCTCACCGCGGATCGACGTTCTGGGCTCCCGAAGAGACCGAAGCCGCATGGCGTTGGGCTCGTGAGATGGGCGCCGACTATCTGGAGTCCGACCTCCAGATCACCAAGGACGGTGTGATTCTGGCCAACCACGATACGAGCTTTGCCCGTACGACCGACATCGAGAACGTCTATGGTGAGTATGTTCCCCACACCCGTAAGGACTTCTACGTGCGTCACGGTATGTCGGAGGCTGAGGCTGAGGAACTCTACAAGAAAGACCTTCAGTCGTTCCGTCCCTACAACGCCAAATCGTACATGTACGAGGAGTTGTTGGCTTTGGATGCAGGTTCGTGGTTTAACCAGACCAGCATGGAGCAGGCTCGCGAAGGCTTCGTAGAGAACAAGCAGTATATCTCGACCCTGGAGGATCAGGTAAAATTCGCCGAGGGTTATCGTCTGAAAAGAGACGGCGAGGGTAACCGTGTATACAAGATCACGGGTAAATGGAATCCCGAGAAGCCGATGGACTGTCTGACCTATACGTTCGAGTACGAGCAGGATGGTCCCGACATGTGGACCGGTAACCGCCCGGGTATCTACATTGAGTTCAAGGAGCCGTGGTTGAACACCACCGACTTCGAGGAGCGTATCTACAAGGAGTTGGATCGTCTGGGTTGGAACATCATGACGCAGCCCGCCGACGCCAACGAGCCTCACTACAAGAACGGTAAGGTCAATGTAGGCCGCACCAACGGTAAGGTTATTCTCCAGACGTTCTCGCTCGAGTCGCTGGTTCGTACGGCCAATCGTTTCGAGGGTCAGATCCCGATGTGCTTCCTTTTGTGGGAAGGTAATGGTGCAACCGACCTGAAGTACGACACCCCGACCGGTTATGCCGACTTCATCAACATGGCTCTTCGCTACAAGGCTCACATCATCGGCCCGTGCATCGCAGGTGCTCCGAACAACTATCCCGAAATGAATGCTCCCTGGCAGGCTTACCTGATCAAGAAGTCGGGCATGTTGAACCACCCGTATTCGTTCGATTCGTACGCTCAGATGGGTAAATATTTTGGACAATATAATTGGGGTAATGATACCTTCTTCGACGATCTGCTTCACGGCTGCTGCGGTGACGGTGCCTTCACCAACCGCTCGGAGCTGACTCTGAAGTATTACATCGACCACGGTCTGCGTTCGAAGGATGCTCCCCAGACAGTTCCCGAACCGATGTCGGTTCTCGAGAGACTGGGTTACTAATCATTTGACAGCGAATTACGAAATTCTAATCTAAACCGAAAAAATTCCAATTATGAAAAAATATTTCTTACTGCCCATAGCCACCGCATTTGCTTTGTCGGCACAGGTCGCTCAGGCTCAGGATTTTGATACGGATCCCGTGGTCAAGGTCGAGAACAAGAACGAAAACGTGAAATTTACCATCGGCGCACGCATGATGGCCGACGTGGGTTACTTCCACTCGGAATTTACGCCCTTGAAGTCGGGTGCAGCTCTCGTTGACGCACGTATCCGCACGTCGATGAGCTACAACGACTGGTATTTCTATGCCGATTTCGATTTCTCGCGCGGCAAGTTCAAACAAAAGAATATCTTCCTGGAGTACTCGCTGGAGGGTGATTGCGGTCACCACGCATTCAAGGCAGGTTACTACAACAACCCGATCGGTATGGCTCGCAACACCAGCATCGGCAGCATGCACTTCATCACGCGTTCGGCTGCCGTCAATGCACTCGGTACGGGTCGTGAGCTGGGTATCTCCTACAAGTTCTACAACGACAAATTCTTCGCCAATCAGGGTGTATTTGCCGAGAACAAATACAACGATCAGATTTCGGGCTTCCAAGGTGTATCGGCAGGCGGTCGCTGGTTGTATCGTCCGATCAACGACAACGAGAAGACCCTGCACATCGGTGCCGGTTTCCACTATGCCAACATCTCTACCGGAGAGGTTGTGAAAGGCGGCGTATTGAAGACTTCGTACGAGATGGGAACCAACATGGAGACCTACGTAGACAACACCGAAATGTTCTGCTCGGCAACTCTTCCCTGGGCTAAGGAGATTTTCGACGTGAATGTCGAGGCTCTGTACAAGACGCGCAATTTCTTCGTTCGTGGTGAGTACCTCTACAAGGCCATCACCAAGGAGCGTGACGATCAGGCTTTGTTCGAAGCGGATCTGGGTTCGATCGACTCGTGGGGTTCGCTCGAGTCGTGGAGAGGCGGTAACCCCCTCGGCACGAACACCTTCATGGGTGGTTATGTAGAGGCCGGTTTCAAGATCTTCGGTAACGACTACGCTTACAGCAACAAGGACGGCGTTTTGAAGGGTCTGAACGACAAATCGCTCGAGGTGGTTGCACGCTACAGCTTCACGGGTCTGAATGACCTGGTTGACGGCGAGTACTACTCGGCTGGTCGTGACCAGTACTATCCCAACGGCACGCTGAAGGACTATCCCGCAACGTCGAAGAGTATCGGTGGTGGTGACATGCACTCGGCAACGATCGGTTTGAACTATGCGTTCAACAAGTTTGCCCAGATCATGGTGAACTACACCTACAACCACTTGGATCGAGACAAGTACGTTTACGACAAGAACTTCCACGGCGTACAGGCTCGTCTGATGTTCCAGTTCTAAACGCAGCAGGGGAACTCTCCCCACGTTAGAAACAATCGGCTCCGATACCTTTTCGAGGTGTCGGAGCTTTTTTTACGCCTTATTACATCTCGGGCGGGAAATATCCGTCCAAAAGAAAAGCCGCAAAATTTCGCGGCTTTCTGCGCTTTATCGGAGTGATTATTGATTCAATAAAGGACTGTTGAGCTGATATTCGGCATCGCGGGCATAAATAAACAACACGCTGCCGCCTTTGATCGTGTCGATGATCGGGCGATTCAACTCCACGGGAAGGGCAGGGCATCCGAAACTGCGTCCCAGACGACCGTTCGCCTTGATCGTGCGGGGATCGGCATAGGCTGCGCCGTGAATCACGATGGCACGGCGGCGGGCGTGATCGTTGAACCCACTCTCCAGACCTTCCAGCACTAGCGAATAGCCGTTACGACCAATGTAGGTTCCTTGCGTCAGGTAAAATCCGAGGGAACTTTGGTGTGAACCGTCGCGATTCGAGAAACGGGTGGCGAAATTTCCGCCGCTGTTGCGTCCGTGGGCAACGACCGACTCGAAAAGCAGTTTGGCATTTTTGAGGTCGAACACGAAGAGTCGCTCTTCGGTCGAGGGCTTCGAGAAATCGATCAGCGTGAGGATGTCGGATTTGCGTTCGGTGATTTTGCCGTAGCCGTCCAGCGCCTCGCTGAAGGCTTCGAAATTCACCTTGTCCTCCAACTGCATGGCGGTATAGAGCATTTCGGCCGTGGGCAGTGCTTCACCTTCGGGCACAAGAACGCCGTCCTGCCGATCTGCCGACAAGACCCCGAGCGGCAACCACAGGAGCAGCGCCACAAGCAGATATTTCACACGATGGATCATTCTTTGCCTTGGAAAACAAGTGCAAAGGTACAACTAATCGGATGATATCCGAATAAAACTTCCTCAAAATGAGTCGAATTACTCCAATACGATCACCAGCGTCCGTTCGACGGGTGCCCATTCGTAGATAAATTTGGAGTGGGAGGTGGCGTTGCGCACGCACATATGCGAGCGGGGCGTCGTACCGAGCGACCAGCTGTATTCGATCTCCTCCTTTTGAGGTACGGCAACCGGAACGCCGTGGATGTAGGCGCCGTTCGTAAAGCGCATGGCATAGGGGGCAAAACCTCCCAGCGAATCGCTGCCGTCCTTCAGGTAAAGCATCTTGCGCTTGGTCTCCTGTAAGAGAAACATACCGAGGGGCGTTGCCTTGGCATAGGGCGGGCGTTGGCGTCCCGTCGTTGCGGGATTCTTGCTGCGAATTGCCCAACGACCGCGACGAAGGCGTTCGAGAGTGGTGATGTTCTGATCCTTGCGGTCGATCACGACAACGTGCTCAAAACGGGTATGGCGGCCGAGGATTTTTACATAACGCCGCGGAACAATCCAGCGCTGCGAATCGATCGGGTTGAAGATGCGGCAACGGAGGCTGTCGCAGGCCTCGAGGTGCGCAATCGAGCCGTCACGGCCGTAAACCACCGCCGTAAGCGTATCATCGGAGCGGAAGAGCGGCACGGACTGGTAACGCTCCACACCCGTCGTATCAGCAATATTACGGTAAGCGTTGCGTACATAACAACCGACCAGAGGAGCTTGTCCGTTGCGATTCTTATAGTTCTGCAACACGACCCAGCGCATGGTGTCGTCCTGCATATTCTCGACAAAAGCCAGCAAATCGCGGATCTGCGCCCAATTGAAGTCGCGCGTTTTCTTCTGATAGGTGTACGTATCGGCAAGCGTATAGCGATCGTAACGCAAGGCGGTATCCAGGCGGATCTCGTCACCCGTAAGTCGGGGACGCGAGGGCGGGGTAGCGACTTTTACGCGCGTTGCGGGTCGCTCCAAATCCTCTTTCATGATCTGGGTTGTATGGATGCATCCTCCGCAAAAAAGGCTCAACAAAAGAATATTATAGCGCAAACGGATCTTCATAGTTCCAATTTTTAAGGCTCTTCCTTCGACAATCGTGCCGTACAAGAAAAGGTAACCTAATGCAATATAGGAATTATTTCCCGTTTATGCAAGACACACCCACCTCTTAAAACAGGAGATGCGACCACCGAAGCAGTCGCATCTCCCCCCAAAAAAAGGAAGTTGGTTGAATATAGTTGAAGACGGCCACACGGGGCGACCGCCTTCCCATCAGGGGGATGGGGTGTTTTAAGACAAACTCCGAAAAAAGAGTTCGCTATAATTTGCTTTGTTCCCCGACCGTTGATCGTCAATAATTGGAGTGAGAGAGAACCATGTATTTCGATCAAAAGCCCAAAGGAACAGAGCTTAAATTCCGTACATTTTATTCGTGGTAGGTGATGTTACGTTCCGTAATGCCGTAGGGTTCACCATCGAGGCGGATCACCTGTCGGATCCAGTTGCCCTCGTTATCGACATCCGTATATTCGTAAGTTATCTCACCTTCACCTTCCGTCGAGATGGCCGTCAGCCAGCCTTTCTCATTGTAGGTGTATTCGCGAACGGTCAGATAGTCCTCCATTTCATTGTAATAGGACTGCTTCAAGATACGTCCCGAAGCATCTTTTACCACATAATCGCGCTCCGAATAGCCATGTTCGATGATATTGCCGTCCTTATACTCGATCTTCGAGCCGTCTACCGGATATTCGTTGGTCGTCTTGTCGCCATTGGTGTAATTATCCTCGATCATATTCTTCAGGCAGCCGTCCTCGTAGACATAACTGCGATCGTAAACCAGCGTTCCGTTTTGATAGACTTTTTCATTGCTGACCTTTCCGTCCTGATGCGCATAGACCGTAACGTACTTGATGGCATCCACCACATAGACCGTCGAGTCGAGTTTTCCCGCCGCATCATAGATACGGGTGTCTTCAATCGGGAAAATACCCTCTTCGCCATAGACGTTCGGTTTGCCGTTCTTGACGATTTTATCGCCTCGAGCCACTGCGTTGTAAGTCAGGGTTTGCACCTTATGCACCTTCCCGTTCAAGCCGTCTTTTTCGGCATTGCTGCCATTTTCTTCAGAAGCGCCGCCACAAGCGGTCAGCAGCAGAAGTACTGCCGCCATTAAAAACTTATTCATGGTTGTTGTGTTTTAGAAGTCGTAAACCTTTTTTCGAATTGCCATATAATCTTCTTCCCTCACGAAGACGATCTTGGCAAACTTCGAGAAATCGAACGTGTGACAGTTAATATACAGCGGAGCACCCTCACTGTGGCAGGGTACACCGGCCTGAATCATTTGTCCGGGGCCGTATTCGGCCTGCACACTACCCAAATAGGTGTTGCGGCTGAAGGGATTCAACTCTCCGAGGTCAATCAAGAAGTCGTCGGCCGTCATCAGGACGAAATACAGGCGGGTGTCTCTCAACGAGTATTCACCCTCTGCACATTTGTATTTGTTGGCTCGTACGATAATATCCCGTTTGGGAGTCACCATGACGCGTACGATAAAACTACCCGATTGATAGCCACTATTATAATCAACCACTTGGGCTCCAGTCACTTTCAGATCGGGATAAACATCGCCCGTACAAACGATGTCGCGGCCGATGATTTTCTCGGCTTCCTTGGCTGCTTCCTCATAGCTGCGGGCGGCATATTCGTCAAACTCTTTCAGCGCTTTCTGAACTTGTTTGTAATTGTCCACTCTGGGAAGCGTCTTGTCCAATGCCTTTCTCTCGGCAGCCACCTCTGCAAATATGGCTGGAACACGTCCCAGGGGAGAATCACTGCTTGAATCCGAGCAGCCCGGCAACAGCATCAGGCCGCAAAACAACGAAGATAAAACGACAGTTGTAATTTTTTTCATATCCTTGAAATAAGGTGTTAGGCTTTGGAAAGGGACAACGGATGGAAAGCTCGCACCGGACAAACTTCACATTCGGGCGTTAGTGAATCGGCAACAAACCTTTGGCCACGGCATGCATGAGCAGGGAGGCTACGTTTGTGGCATCCAATTTTTCATTGAGGTGGCGACGGTGCGTCTCGACCGTATTGACCGAGATGTAGAGGCTTTGGGCGATTTCGGCCGTGCTCTTACCCTCGGCAATGCATTTCAATACGCGAAGTTCGCGTTCGGTGAGATCCATCCCGACACGGGATTTGCACTTTTCTTCCTTTTTCCGGAATTCCAATGCTTTGGGGCAGAGATATTCTTCTCCTGCCAAAACCTTGCGCACACATTCGATGATTTGGGTCGTGTCGGACGATTTGTAGACAATTCCGCTCAAGTGGTAAACCGCCAATCGCTTGTAATACCACAACTCGTCGTGCATCGTGTGGATGACGATGCGTGCCGAAGGGTCTATTTCACGAATACGGTCGATGAGATCGAATCCCGAAAAGTCGGGGAGTTCCAAGTCGAGAATATAGATGTTATAGGGGTGTTCCTGTATTTTCGAAAGGGCATCATTGCCCGTGGTGGATGAATCGATGACGGTAATTTCGGGTACGGCCTGTCCGAAGACTTGCTTCAATCCGCAGGCTACCATCACATGATCATCAACCAGCAAAAGAGAATATTTTTTCTTTGATTCCACGAAGGTAGATTTTTTTACTGCAAAGAAACAGATATTTCCTTTGCGGTGCATCACTACATTCCGTGATTTTTACCCCGAAAATCGGGGAAACTGCTTACTTTTTGGGGATAGGAACCACAATATTGAAGTGTTGTTCGCCGTTTTCGTAGGTTGCCGAAAGCTGACCCTCAACCGAGATCAGACGCTCGCGGATGGTCGAAAAACCGATGCCGCGGCGGGGGAGTTTCTCCACCGAAAAGTCCTTTCCGTCGTTGACGATGTCGAGTTCCACTTGGGTGGGCGTAATCTCGAGCGTGATCCGTGCACGGGTTGCCTCGGAGTGGAGAATCATATTCGACGAAAGTTCCTGCACAATACGGTAAACTTCGTAACTGACAAGTTCGGGGACTTTCTTCCACAGATGTTCGTCTCCCTTGGAAAGATACTCGGCACGGATCTTTTCGTCGGAGAATAATTCGTCGATCATATTACCGACAAGTTCATCGAGTGTGGCGTACTGGAATTTGGGCGGGGTCAATTCATGGGAGATGGCACGTACTTCGGCACGGATTTCCTCCACATTCCCCACAATTTCCTTGTTATTGTCTGTTTGTGAAAGCATCATTCCCACTCCCAAAAGATCATTGCAGATCCCGTCGTGCAGTTCTTTGGCAAGACGAGTACGCTCTTTTTCCAGACCGTCGATAAAACTGCGTGCCACCTTCAGTTCTGCCTTATGACGCTGCTGGCGACGGCGGAACAAATCGTAGATCAGCCACATGATGATGCCGAGAAAAACCGCACCTGTGGCGAAACCCCACTTTATCGTGCGGTTTTTATGAGCAAGCCGTTCGGCATTCAGACGGACGATTTCCAACTCTTTCTGCTGCGTTTCGTAACGGACGCTGAAATCGGACATCTGTCGTTCGATATTCGATTCGTGCAGACTGTCCATCATGGTAACCGTCCTTTCGTAGTATTGCGAAGCCTCGCCGGCACGATTCATTGCAGCCATATTGCGCGCTATTCGCAGATAGACATACTGAAGAGGTGCAAGCATATTCTGTGTACCCGCCCTGATGATTTCCCCATACAGGGCATTGCTCTCTTCATAGCGTTTGTCCCTGCTGTAAATATCCGCCAGAACTTCGTAATAGCCCAATACCTCGTTGCTTTTTGCAGGCAGTTTTCGAAGCCACGGCTGAATTTCCTTGTCGAGGTCGTCCAAAGCCTTACGGTTGCCGGTCTGGGCGTAAAGCGACAACAGGGGGGAGGCACATTGCAATACGAAACGTGACATATTCTGCTGCATGGCAATTTGCAACGAAGAACGCATGATCTTTTCTGCTTCGGCATATTTCTTGCCCACTATAAAGACGGCTCCCGCCGTATTTGATGCGTAAAGTCGTGTCACAAGGTCATCATCATCCGAAATGGAGGCCATCGCCCGACGGATATAATCCTCGGCTTCAGCCTGACGCCTTGTATTGCAATAGAGAATCGAAATGTTGGTGAGCAGGAACGGTATTTCGGGTTCACACTCTTCGCCTCCTTCCGTATAGATTTCGAGTGCCTTGTTGTAATAATACAGAGCCGAATCGATCATATTGGCACGGCGATAGGCGACACCGCACGATGAGAAAAAGTCGCCTTTTTTATAAGGTGATGCGTTCAAACGGTCGGCTTCTTTTATCAGGAAAAGACTCTCGTCAATACATTTGCGCGAATCGCCCGTCGAGTTGTAGTAATTCACCATACTGCTTTGCAACTCCAAGTAAGGTGATGGAGTTGTACGATCGACCGCTTTAAGTCCTTCTATGGTATATTTTAGCGTGCTGTCGGCATCTCGCTGGGAATAATATTCGGCCAGATTGGCACAGGCTCCGGCCAGCGAATCGGCATTTTTGAGTTGTCGAGCCTCGTGGTATTTTTGGAGATATTGTTGCAGGTCATCTTCCTGTGCCGATGTCGGGCAAAGGGACGCAAGTCCGCAAAGAAGGAGCAAGATGCATTTCATAGATTGGGTTGTAGGTTGGTTTTATAGATCAAAATTAATTATTTTTTTGAAACCGACAAATAAAAACGGGGAAGAGTTTGTGGTGCTCCTCCCCGTTTTTACGGATTAACGCCCGTTTTATTCCTCTTCGGGCGTTGTATTGTCCCATCCGCCACCCAAGGCCTTATAGAGGCTTACGAGTGCCAAATGCTCGTTACGTACGGCCTGACTTTCGCCCAACTGCGCATCGAAAAATTTACGCTGGGCATCGAGTACGTCGATGTAGCGGATCACACCGTTGATGTATTGCAGACGGGCGAGTTCGACATACTGACGCGCCGCCTCCTTCAGATTCTCCTTCAACTTGGCTGTTTTGCGCATCTGACGATAGGCCGCCACGGCATCGTTCACCTCGCGGAACGCCTCCAAAACCTTCTGCTCATATCCGAGGCGAGCCTGGTCGTAAGCGTGGATCATGGCACGGTATTTCGCACGCTTCGCCCCGAATGCAAAGATCGACGACGAAAGGTTCCCCGTCACGAACGAGTAGGGCGATTCGAGCAAATGGCGGAGTTTGTTGTTCTCGGCACCGCCCGAAAGGTTGATCGTCAGGCGCGGGAAACGGTCGGCATAAGCCATACCCACGGCTGCCATGGACGATTTGAGTTGCTGCTCGGCCTGACGCAGGTCGGGACGGCGCTGCAACAGCGTCGAAGGAAGACCCACGGCCAGCGAGTCGGGCATCACCACGCCGATATCCATCTTCGAACGGCTCACGCGCGAAGGAAATTCTCCGGCCAACACCGAGATCTGATTCTCCTTCTGCGTGATTTTGAGTTCCAAATCGGGAATCATCGCCGACGCACTCGCCAACTCCACCTTGGCCTGTTGATAGGCCGTCTCGGAGGTCAGACCGCCCTCGAAACGCAGCTTGGCCTGACGGACGCTCTCCTCGCGGGTGAGCACCGTACGGCGGATGATCTCCAACTCGTGATCGAGTGCCACCAATTCGAAGTAGGCCGTAGCCACCTGCGCGACGAGCGACATCTGCATGGCACGCTGTGCCTCGACCGAAGCCAGATAATCGGCAGCACCCTTACGCTTTGCCCAACGCAGGTTTCCCCACAGGTCAAGTTCCCAGCTCAACGTCGCTTTCAGGCCGAATTTCGGCTCGATTTTCAGCGCACGGTCGTGGTAGTCGGTCGATTTACGGTCGGCGTGTGCCTGACCGCTTACGGAGGGCGCGAAAGCCGTCTTGGTGATGCGATGCAACTCCTCCATCTGACGCACATAACTCTCCGCCGAAAGCATTCCGCGGTTGTGCTCCAACGTGTGGCGGATCAGATCGCTGAGGATCGGATCGCGGTAGATCTCCCACCAGCGCTGATCACTCACGGCCAGCGAATCGCGCTGTCCGCTTACGATTTCCTCGGGAAGTTCCAATTGGGGCGCCTTGCATTTCTTTTGAATCGAACACCCGCCCAGGGCAAGTGCCGCACAAAGGATTATGATCGTATTTTTCATCGTTTGTACCATTTTTCTTTAATGTTATTGATCACCACAAAGAACAGCGGCACGAACACGATACCTGCGGTGATGGCCACCAGCATACCGAAGAACACACCGGTGCCGATACCCTGACGGCTGGCCGATCCGGGGCCGCTGGCAAAGATCAGCGGCAACATACCGAGGATGAAGGCCAGCGACGTCATGACGATGGGGCGGAAACGCAGACGGGCGGCGGCCACGACGGCCGACAACGTGTCGCGTCCCTTCTCGACCTCATCCTTGGCGAACTCGACGATCAAAATGGCGTTCTTGGCCACCAGACCGATCAGCATGACCAGACCGATCTGGAAGTAGATGTTGTTCTCCAAACCGCACATCCAGTTACCCACATAAGCGCCGATACCCGCAATGGGCAGCGAGAGAATCACCGCCACGGGGATCGTCCAACTCTCGTACTGCGCGGCAAGGAACAGGAATACGAAGAGCAGTGCCAGCGCCAGCACATAACCCGTCTGACCGCTCACGTGTTTCTCTTGATACGAAAGACCGCTCCACTCGACACCGATCGTCGGCGGGAGGTGCTTCTCCGCAATACGGGTAATAATGTCCATGGCCTGTCCCGAGCTGTAACCCTGCGTCGCCTCGCCCGAAATGGTCGCCGAGGTGAACATATTGAATCGGCGCAACGTACCGGGACCCGTCGTGTAGGAGGTCGTTCCGAGTGCCGTGATGGGAATCATCGCCTGATCGGCACCACGCACGAAGAACAGACCGAGGTTGTCCTGCTGGGCACGATAGGGAGCTTCGGCCTGAATATAGACACGGTAGATACGGTTGAACATATTGAAGTCATTGACATAGACCGATCCCGTGAAGGTCTTCACGGCCGAGAAAATATCGGCCATCGGCACGCCCAGCATCTGCGCCTTGTCGCGATCGACATCGAAATAGACCTGGGGAATATCCTGCTGGATCGAAGCCGAGAGTCCGGTCAGCTCCTTGCGTTTCGAGGCCTCGTGCATCAGTGTATCGACGGCACGTTGCAGGTCGGCATAGGTTGCCGAACCGCGCGCCTCGAGCACCAACTCGAAACCACCCGACGAACCCAGACCCGGAATGACGGGCGGGGTCGAAAGGTAAACCTTGCTTTCGGGGTAGCGGTCAAGATGCTGGCGCACATGATCCATCACTTCGCGGATACTGCTGCTTTGGCGCTGATCCCACGGTTTGAGGATGACGGTCAGCTGGCTTCGCGACTGGTTCGTACCGACACGGGGACTCGAACCCGTTACATTGAGTACATATTCCACGTCCTCGCACTGACGCAGAAAATCCATCGCCCGATCCGTAATTTCGCGCGTACGTTCGAGTGTCGCGCCCTCGGGAAGTTCCAATTCGACCGTGAAATAGCCCTGATCCTCCTGCGGCATGAAGCTCTGCGGCACGACCTGATGTAACAGCCACAACACCACAAGCGTCACGCCGAACAGGGCGATCATACGACGCGAATGACGGATGCTTCGGCGAATCATCTTTTCGTAGTAGCGGTTACCGCTACCCAACCAGATGTTGATGCGGCGGAACATCTTGTTTTTGCGTTTGCCGCTCTCAGGTTTGAGGATCAGCGCACACAAAGCGGGGGAGAGGGTCAGCGCCACGAACGTCGAGATCAACACCGACACGGCAATCGTGATGGTGAACTGACGGTACAGCTGTCCCGTGATGCCCGAAAGGAAACTTACGGGAACGAACACGGCACACAGCACCAACGACGTGGCGATAATAGCACTTCCGAGCCCCTTCATGGCCTTTTTCGTGGCATCGACGGGTGAAAGCCCCTCCTCGCTCATCGTGCGCTCTACAGCCTCGACCACGACAATGGCGTCATCGACCACAATACCGATGGCCAGGATCAGACCCAGAAGGGTCATCATGTTCAGTGAGAATCCGAAGGCAAGCATCACGCCGAACGTACCGATCAGCGAGATGGGTACGACCACCGACGGGATCAGCGTGGCACGCCAATTCTGAAGCGAGAGGTAAACGACCAACACCACCAACAGCAATGCCTCGAAAAGCGTATGATACACCTCGTTGATCGACTCCGAGATGAACGACGTCATATCGAACGGGATCTTGTAGGTGATGCCTTCGGGAAAGTTGCGGCTGATCTCTTCCATCTCCTTGCGCACCAGTTTGGCCACCTCGATGGCATTTGCACCGGGCAGCATATTGATGTTCAGCACGGCGGCATTTCCGCCGTTGATACCGCTCTCGGTATTGTACGACGAAGCCTCAAGCGATACACGCGCCACATCGCGCAGACGAATCAGCGATCCGTCGGGATTGGCACGGATGACAATCTCCTCAAATTCGCCCACCGACGACAAACGACCGCGAGCCGTGATGGGAATCGTAATATCCAGATCGGAAATCGGCTGCTGACCCAGGACACCGGCCGCCGATTCGCGGTTCTGATCCTTGAGCGCCTTCTGCAAGTCCTGCACCGTAAGGCCGAGGTTGGCCAAGCGGTCGGGCTGCACCCAGATCTGCATGGCGTAGTAACGGCTGCCGACATTCGAGATGCTGCCGACACCCTTCACACGGCGCAACATATCCAATACGTTGAGCGTCGCATAGTTCGACAGGTAAATTTCGTCGTATTTCGGATCGGACGACATCAGCGTGATGGTCATCAGTCGGCTCGGCGACTGCTTCTCGACCGAGATGCCGTTCTGCACGACCTCCGCTGGAAGACGCGATTCGGCCTGCTTGACGCGGTTCTGAATTTCGACCGCCGCCAAATCGGGGTCGGTATCGATGTCGAAAGTAACCGTCAGTCCGAAACCACCCGTATTGCTGTTGGTCGATTCCATGTACAACATACCGGGCGTTCCGTTCAACTCCTGCTCGATGGGGGTGGCAACGGCCTGCGTCACGGTCTGGGCACTTGCACCCGGATAGGAGGCCGACACACGCACCACGGGCGGGACGATCTGCGGATATTGGTCAACGGGCAGCATCATGAGTCCCAGGACTCCGACGATGACGATGACCACGGACAGCACCGTCGAAAAGATCGGCCTGTCGATAAAGAAATCCAATTTCATGTTCCGCTTAGTTTTGAGGGTTTCCGTTCAGAGAATCCGCTTTTTCGACCTCCGTAAAGACGGGCTCGACACGGTCGCCGGGGTTGAGTTTGTGGAAGCCCTCCACAACGATCCATTCGCCCTTAACCACACCGCGCTCGATGATGACGCGGTTGTTTACCTCGGGACCCAGCTCCACCAGTCGGCGCTCGGCCGTGCTGTCGCGGCGCACCACGAAGATATAAGCCCCGCCTTTCTCGATCATGATCGACTTGCGCGGTACGATCGTGGCATTCTCGCGGACATCGAGCAGAAGGCGCACTTTGGTGAACTGACCCGGCAGCAGGATGCGGTCGGGGTTGGCCATCTCGGCACGTACGGAGAACGTACCCGTCTGGGGATCAACCTGCGGATCGGCAAAATCGACCAGACCGCGGTAGGGGTAACGCGTATTGTCGGGCAGCGTGATGGTGATGTAGGGATCCCACTTGCGGGTCGAATCCTTCTGGCCGAGATTGACGTTACGCGCCTTGCTCTTCAGGTAATCAAGACCCGTCATGCTGAAATCCACGCGCACCGTGTCGCTCTTCACGACGGTTGCCAAAAGCGATTTGCCGTTGGGACCCACGAGCGTACCGATGTCGACACTGCGCTCCGAAATATAACCCGAAATGGGCGAACTTACGATCGTGTAACCGAGTGCCGTTTCGGCCTGCATCAAATCGGCCTCACTCATCTCCACCGAAGCGCGTGCGCTCTCGGCCGAAGCGATGGCGTTGTCCAGATCAAGCTGGCTGGCGGCATTCTGCTCGTAAAGCGGACGGATACGCTCCAGGTCGCGGTCGGCTTTGAGCGACATCGACCGATCCTTGTTGAGTTGGGCACGAGCCTTGATCACACGCGCCTCATAGACCTTGGGGTCGATGACGAACAATCGCTGTCCCTTCTTTACGTACGTACCCTCCTCGAACAACATACGCTCCAGGAAGCCCTCTACACGGGCACGGATTTCGACAAACTGCTGGGCACGGATGCGCCCCACATATTCGCCGTAAAGTTTGATATCGTCACTGCCCACCTCGGCCACACCGACCACGGGCAACAGGGGTTCTTTCTTCTCGGGGTGGAGCCACCACCAAAGACCTCCGGCCACACATGCCGAAGCGAGGACGGCAAGCATCAGAAACCAGAAATTGCGGGGCATCCGCTTCATCCATTTGGCGGTAGAGGAGCCCACTTGGCGCGAGTGTCTGCCCAGGGCGGACACGTTGCTGCCGATCTTACGATTGTTCGAATTCATAAATTTATGTGAGTAATAAACGTAGTCTATAAATGTTTATAGGGGCGCAAAAGTATATAAATTTTCCAATCTCCGAATTTACGGGGGCGGGCATGGCGAAATCCAGAATAAAAAAAAAGAGATTTTCACGACTCTTTATCCTCATACATATATAAATGGTGAGAAATCTACCAAATGAACAACATTTTTCAAGCCTCGACCCCGGTTTTCGGGCTGGAGATCTGTCATTTGGGACACTTCCGCACCGATTCGTACAAAAAAAAGCCCGCATCGGCTTCCGACGCGGACTTTTTGAGGAGTATTTCGGGGTAAATCAGACGGGCTGCGTGATGACGAAACGGGCTCCCTTGCCGATCTCGCTTTCGATGCGCAATGTACCGCCGTGCGCCTCGACGAAATCCTTCGAGATGAACAATTCGAGACCGCTTCCCTGCACCTTCGTACCGGGCACACGGAAGTAGGGTTCGAAGATGCTTTCTTGATAACGCGGGTCGATGCCCCGTCCGAAATCCTGCACATAGATTTCGAGGTGTGGTTGGTCATGCGGTTGAAATTGCGGCTCACATCCTCCAACTCGCGACTGCCTGTGAGATTCAGTTCGATGTCGTAGTTGTGGTTGGCGATTTCGAGGATCAAATCGGTCAGCGTCTGCAACGGCTTGTTGATCGTGCGCGGCAGTTTGAAAAGGATACCGAGACCGATCAAAATACAAATACCGCCCGTAACCGACACCCACGTCAGGGCGCGATTCAAACCCGGTTCGGCCGCGGGACTCGTGGGTTCGGTGGCGGTCAGAATATGAAGGTTCGTAATCGAAAGCGCCACAACCAGCACGATCATGGTCACCAAGATGCTGATGGCCAGCGTTAATTTGGTTTTATGTTCATAGTTTTGAGATTTTTCGGCAGTCTTACGATGCAATTATAATCAAATCTATCTTCATCTGTGCCAAATCCCGTATAAATTTGCGATAACGTCCGATGTTGAAAAGCGTCTGGGGCATGCGCAACGTGGGCAGTCCCATGCACACCGTCTTGATGTTCTGCTCGCGGCAGATGGTCGTAATCGCATCGGGCACACTGCGATGGGAGACCTGCACGACCTGTCCGCCGAGTTCGGTCACGAGCTTGAAGTGATTGAGCAGATGACGTTGCGACGAGAGTTTGATCTTGCCGGACGCTTCGGCAGGGGTCTGCACATAGAGCGCCACGAACGAGGTGTTGTAACGCGAGGCAAGACGGATCACACGGCGTGGGATGACGGCATTGCTGCTCACGCAGGCCAGAATCTTCTCGCTGTGAACGCTCACCGTGGGCAACACCTCTGTCTCAACCTTACGTTCGATGCGGTCGGGCACACGCTCCTTCACCTCGATGCCCGAGATGCCCATAATGTCGTCCTTGAGGCTCTCGAAGGGCTGGATATTGATGACCGACACCACGTTGATTCCCGCATCGAGCAACTCCATGACATCCTCCCAGCGTTTGCGGTTACGGCACCCCTCGACATTGGTGTGCGCCAACTCATCGACAAACACCACCTGCGGATGACGGCGGAGGATGGCCTCGAGATCCATCTCTTCGAGCTCCCTGCCCTTGTAGAAGATCTTCTTGCGCGACAGGATGGGAAACCCCTCCAGAAGGGCTTCCGTACCGCTTCGACCGTGCGTTTCGACATAACCGATCAGCACGTCCACTCGTCGTCGAGCATCTCATGCGCCTCCTGCAACATACGGTAGGTCTTGCCCACACCGGCAATCATGCTGATGTGGATCTTGAACTTACCGCGATGCGAGCGCTTGATCATCTCCTGGAATCGCTGGGCGTTGTTGTTTGTTTCCATCGTTTTTTAGTGTGCAGCTTCGTCCAAAGCTACGGTAAGTTTCAAGACATTGATCTTCGCAGGGCCGAAAATGCCGAGGAACGGGCGTTCGGTGTGCTGCTCAACGATCTCAAGCACCTCATCGGCCGACATCTCCCGCGCTCGACCTGCACGGCGACAGATTCGGGCATCGGGTGCGGATCAAGACCCGATCCCGATGCGGTGACCATGGCGGCGGGAACCTGCTCGCGCGTGAGATAGGGATGATGCTCAAGGAACGCTTTAATTCGAGTCTCTACCTCGTTCAGCTACTGCTTGTTGGTTGCTCCTTTATTCGAAGCACCCGATGCATCTGCCGTATAATCGACCGCCGACGGACGACCCCAGAAATAACGGTCGGAAGTAAATTTCTGACCCACATTTGCCGTACCGACCACCTCGCCGTTCAACGTCACGAGTTCGGCATTTCCGTTTTCACCGCGACCGAACATCTGGGCAAACACCCAGCACCAACACGAAAGCAAAGGTTATACGTATGGATTTCAATAAAGTTTTCATGGTTTCAAAAAGTTTTAAAAGAACAATCCGATCAAAAGGTCAATAAGTTTGATTCCGACAAAGGGCGCGATCAGACCGCCGACGCCGTAGATCAGCAAGTTACGGCGGAGTAGGGCGCTTGCACCGATCGGTTTGTAGCTGACGCCACGCAGTGCCAGCGGAATCAGGATCGGGATGATGATCGCATTGAAAATGATGGCCGACAGGATGGCGCTCTCGGGACTATGCAAGCCCATGATATTCAGCGGGGCAAGTTGCGGGATCGTCGCCATAAACAGCGCGGGGATGATGGCGAAATATTTGGCCACATCGTTGGCAATCGAAAAGGTCGTCAGCGTACCGCGCGTCATCAGAAGCTGCTTACCGATTTCGACAATCTCAATCAGTTTGGTGGGGTCGTTGTCCAGATCGACCATGTTGCCCGCCTCCTTGGCAGCCTGCGTACCGCTGTTCATGGCCACACCGACATCGGCCTGCGCCAATGCGGGGGCATCGTTCGTACCGTCACCCATCATCGCCACGAGTTTTCCGGCGGCCTGCTCCTCACGGATGTAGAGCATCTTGTCCTCGGGTTTGGCTTCGGCGATGAAATCATCCACACCTGCCTTTTCGGCAATATATTTGGCCGTCAGCGGATTATCACCCGTCACCATCACGGTCTTCACACCCATCTTACGCAGATGGGCAAAACACTCCTCGATACCGGGTTTGATGATGTCTGCAACTCGATGACACCCGCGACCTTCGAATCGACACTTACGACCAGCGGCGTACCACCGTTGCTCGTAATGCGGGTGATGATCTCCTCGGTGTGTGCGGGGAATTCGTTGCCCGCCTTCAAAACCAATGCGCGGATGGCATCAAACGCACCCTTGCGGATGTCGCATCCGTTGCTGAGGATGATTCCCGAACTCTTGGTCTCGGCCGTGAATTTCACCAAATGGGCATCGGTAGGCAACTCACTGAATTTGCAGCCCTGCTCGCGTCCCAACTCCATAATGGATTTACCCTCGGGCGTCTCATCCGAGAACGAAGCCACCATGCAGTATTCGATGAATTTCTTGCGGTCGATCTTATCCTCGGGATAGAAAGCCGTCGCCTTGCGGTTTCCGATGGCGATCGTTCCCGTCTTATCCAAAAGCAGGGTATCGACATCACCCGCCGTCTCCACGGCCTTGCCCGATTTGGTGATCACGTTGGCACGCAGGGCACGATCCATTCCCGCAATACCGATGGCCGACAGGGCACCTCCGATCGTTGTCGGTATCAGGCAGACAAACAAGGAGATGAACGCAGCAATTGAAATGGGAGTTGAAGTATAATCAGCCAGCGGTTTCAGCGTGATGCAGACAATCATGAACACCAGCGTGAAGACTGCCAACAAGATCGTAAGGACAATTTCGTTGGGAGTTTTCTGACGACTTGCCCCTTCGACCAGCGCGATCATCTTATCCAGAAAGCTCTCGCCCGGCTGGGTTGTCACACGCACCTTGATGCAGTCCGACAACACCTTCGTACCGCCCGTCACGGAGCTCTTGACACCGCCCGCTTCACGGATGACGGGAGCCGATTCGCCCGTGATGGCGCTCTCGTCGATGGAGGCCAGCCCCTCGATAATTTCACCGTCCGAGGGGATCACATCGCCCGCCTCGCAGACGAAAATATCGCCCTTGTGGAGTTGCGAACTGCTCACCGTGCGAATCTCGCCGCCGACCAGTTTTCGGGCGGGCGTATCCTCACGGGTACGGCGCAAGCTGTCGGCCTGAGCCTTTCCGCGTGCCTCGGCGATCGCTTCGGCGAAGTTGGCGAAAAGCAACGTGAGAAAGAGTATGACAAATACCAAGAAATTATAGATGAACGATCCGTATTCCGCAGTGAATGCCGACAGGATCGACACCACGAGCATAATGACCGTCGAAATTTCAACGGCAAACATGATGGGGTTCGACCGACCATCAATCCGCTGATAAACACCGCGATGATGATGAACGTGAAGTAATTGAGCCAACCCACACCAACACCGCCGAACCACGTGTTAATCTGCATGTTGAGCATCTCAATGAGGTTCGATGCGGGCATCGTCGAATCGTGCATACCGTTGACCGATCCGTTTGAAGTGACGGTCGTGACGACGCTCCACAATCCCGTGGCAGCCGCACTCAGGCGCACCTCTTTGCCTTTCATCGCTCCGTCTTGCGAAATACCCATCTCGGCGATGCGGGGATTTCCGCCCATCTCGGTCGATACATTGACCGTAACGCCTACGAGGAAAGCGAACAACATCACGCAATAGATACTGTAACCCAACTTCTTACGACCGACATAGAATCCGAAAGCAAGTGCCATAGCCATCGGGATGATCAGGATTGACCGCACTCGACCATATTCGAAAAGTAGGTGGGGTTCTCCAACGGATGGACGGCATTCGCACCGAAATAACCACCGCCGTTCGTACCCAACTGCTTGATGGGAACGATCGTGGCGGCAGGGCCTTGCGAGATGTGCTGCACCTCGCCCTCAAGCGTCGTTACCTCCATCTTACCGTCGAATCTCATCGGCGTACCTTCGATGATGAGCACCATGCCGACGATCAACGACAGGGGCAGCAGTACACGGGTGCAACTCAACGCCAGAAGTTACCGATCGTTTGGGTCGTTTTCTCGCTCAACGCCTTCATCACGCCCGCCATGGCGGCCATACCCGTTGCGACCGTGACAAACTGGAAAAGCATGATGACGCACAACTGCGTGAGGTACGTAGCGCCACTCTCGCCGCTGTAGTGCTGCTCATTACAATTGACCATAAACGAAATGGCGGTATTGAAGGCCTGATGTACCGACTGCCCCGGATTTCCGTCGGGATTCAGCGGCACGATACCTTGCAGCACGCCCCATACGAACCAAAAAACATCCACAATCAGCAATGCCTTGAGGAACTGCTTCCACGACATCTCTTCGTTGGGGTCGATTCCCGCAACACGGTAGATGAACCGCTCGACGGGTCGCATAAAATCGCTCCACACCTTCTTGCCCTTATAAACCTTTGCGATGTATCTGCCGAGCGGGAAACTCAATCCGACCAGCAGCAGGATTTGCGCCAAAACGCCATAAATTTCAGGTGACATAACTTCCACTAATTAGAATTTTTCGGGTTTGACGAGTACGAAAAACATCATCAAACCGATCACAAACAACGATGCAAACATAACTTTACGCAATTTTTAGATTTATTCGAACCAATCGACACACCAATAAAACAGGGCAAAACACATAAGCCCCAATACCAAATGCCACACAAAAAAGACCCTTCCATTTTGAAAGGGTCTTTTTCATATTGACAGGGTAGGACGGCTATTTCGGAATGCCGTATTCGTCCATTTTGCGGTAAAGTGTCGTCAGTCCGATCTTCAGCAAACGGGCGGTTTCGGTCTTGTTGCCGTGCGTGTAGTTCAGAATTTTGGCAATGTGGTTGCGCTCCATGGTTGCCAGATCGAATTTACGCTCGTCCGCAGGGTGGGGTGCCGCCATGCAAAGTCCTACGGGCAGATCGTCGCACGTGATCACGCCGTCGGTCACAATCAGGGCGCGTTCGATGATGTTTTTCAATTCGCGGATGTTGCCCGGCCACGAATAGTCGTTCAGCACCTTCAGGCATTCGTCCGAAAGGGTAACGCCCCTCAGATTCATTTTCGGGGAAAGCACATTGATGAAATGCTCGGCCAAAAGTCGCACATCGCCCGTACGCTGGTGCAACGGGGGCAGTTCAATCTGGAACACCGACAAGCGGAAGAACAAATCCTCGCGGAAACGGCCGTTGTCAATCTCCTTTTTCAGGTCGCGGTTCGTGGCGGCAATGATGCGCACATCGACCTTCGTGGGTTTCGTGTCGCCCACACGGATAAATTCGCCCGTTTCGAGTGCACGCAACAGTTTGGCCTGAAACCGTACTCCATCTCGCCGATCTCGTCGAGGAACACCGTACCACCGTCAGCCACCTCAAAAAGTCCCTTTTTATTCTTCACCGCACCCGTAAATGCGCCTGCCGTATGGCCGAAAAGTTCGCTTTCGAGCAATTCCTTACTGAATGCCGAGTGACATCCGTGGCGGGGGCTTGCCTGATGCACGGCCTGCGCAAAGACCTTCTTACCCGTACCCGTTTCGCCCGTCAGCAACACGCACACATCGGTGGCCGCCACCTTCTGCGCCATCTTGACGGCCGACTGCAACGCACGCGACGATCCGATGATCGAATCGAAAGTCGTCTGCGCAGGTTGCAACGCGGCGTTCTTACGGGTATTCTGACGCACCTCGTCCATGGCACGGCTCACCAGCGGGATGATCTTGCGGTTGTCATCTCCCTTGACGATGTAGTCGAATGCGTCGTTCTTGATGGCCTGCACACCGTCGGCAATGCTGCCGTGGGCGGTCAGCAGGATGATCTTGGCCAGAGGCGCAAGTGCCGGCAATTCCGCAACCATCTGCACGCCGTTGCCGTCGGGCAGAAACACATCGCACAGTACCACCTGCACATCCTGCTTACGGAGCATCTGAATGCCCGAAGCGCGATCCTTGGCATGGAAGACCTCGTAGCCTTCCAGCTCGAGAATACGACCGAGCAACATACGGATGGTGGGTTCGTCGTCAATGATGAGGATTGTA
Source organism: Alistipes sp. (assembly GCA_020026395.1). Taxonomy (GTDB): domain Bacteria; phylum Bacteroidota; class Bacteroidia; order Bacteroidales; family Rikenellaceae; genus Alistipes. The sequence continues at coordinate 66,214 of JAHHQM010000004.1, forward strand.
TTTTTATCTTTTACGGATGGGAGTATTTTTCAATTTTTTCCAAAAGTAACATAAATTCCCGATGCAAAAAAATCGGAATCCGCGTGGGGATCACCTCATTCCCAAAACAGACCGTTCCCATTCCGCTTATGAAAAACGGAAAGGGGCAGTACCCTAAAAAAATGTCCGACAACCGAAAAGTTGTCGGACACCCTTTAGTATCTAATTTCGATTAGAACAGGCAACGATCCATCATGTTCTTCACAGGATTGAAGCTCGACAACGAAACGTAGTTGCGGGGCTGATCCTGAACGGGCATTGCCGTTACGGTTCTGGATGTTTTTGCATTCAGCGCGATCTTGATCTGCAGACGCAACTTGTCAGCGGGCAGATAACCACCTACGACTTTGCAGTTACCGTTTCGATCAACAACAGCCAGAACAGGAATACCGTCGGTTCCGAACAACGACTTGAAGCATTGATAAGCACCCTTGTGGTAGTCGGTGTCGATCGTATAGAAATCAACCTGATCCTTGAACTCGGCCGAAAGCTGAACCATCACCGGCTCCAGCTCCTGACACCAACCGCACCATGCGGGAGCACCGAAGTCCAACACGCAGGGGCGATTGCCCTTGAACGTGAATTTCGAGGGATTTGCGTTGTAGTCCCAAACCAGATCCGAGAATTTTTTGTCGTCAAGAGCCTTAACCTCCGATTTACCCTGATAGGGATCTTCGGCAACCAGATCGACACGAGCTACCTTACGACCATCGCGGTTCGAAAGTTCAACCAGGAACGACATCTTCTCACCGGGACGAGCCTCGAGCGACATCTTCAGACCCTTATGCGGGTTATTGGCATTTCTTACCCAGAAATCCTCGAACTTCTGCGAGTTGTTCGACATGGTCTTGAGTTCATCCATGGCACTTTCCAAAGAACCTTTTGCAACCATCTCGTTCAAGGCATCGGTAAATCTCCATGCCAACCAACCGTCCGTACAGTTCTTCGTCGTGCAGAATACGGTCAGGAGGTAGGTATTGGAACTTGCCTCACCCGTGAAATCGATCTCAATATTACCGGTATCCGAGCTCTCCGAGGGAGTCTTCTCCTTGTCGGCAACGGCATAAGCAACCGTGCGGTGGTGGTCGGCATCATAAACAACCAACATAGCCGAGAGAATGATCGTAGGATCGGCGCACTGGAGGTAGAACTCCATACCCGTATCGCCGTTGATCTGTTCGCACCATGCAGCCTCCAGAGCCTGACCTTGGCCAGCCATCTGATCGGCAACAGCATTGAAATCGTTATTTGCACCAGCCAGAATACCGTCGAACTCCTCCTTGAGCATGACGATAATCTCACCCGAAGCTACGTTCTTCGTCGAACTCTTGGCCTCGAACAGCACTTCGTAGTCACCGATATAACCCTTGAAGGTTACTTGAGGACCCTCACCGGGGATGGGAGGCTGTGCACCACCGTTACCGAGCTGTGCATCGGCACGGGCAGCCGTCTTACCGCTTGCATTCTTGGCCAAGATGATGGCAACAACCTGTACGCCGTCCATATCGGGCTCCCATGCAACTGCGGGTTCGCTCTTGATACCGTCACCGTTCAAGGCAGCCAATTTCTCGTCCGACAGCGTCTTGGCGAAGCTCTGGGGCGATTCCATGAACTCCTCGAGCGAAATCGACTCATCGATAGCCGACGCGGGAACAACGGCAAAGAGAGCTTTGTCGGCGTTCTTCGTCGTACAAATCATATCGACGAGCAGCACCTTCTGCCCCTCGTCATAAGTAGCCGAGATCTCAACTTTGGGACCTTCGCCCGGCTGCTCGGGTTCGGGTTCGGGCTCGGGTTCGGGTTCCGTACCTGCGGCAACCTGTTTTACCGTGAAATTAACACTCTCGGTGCCCTGGTAACGCAACGTAACGGTTGCCTCGCGGGCTTCACCTTCGTTCTTCGTTGCCGTGAAAACGACACGACCCTTATCGCCGTTAAGCTCGGCATTGATGTTCTGCAACCAACCCGAACCGCAACTTGCCTTGGGGGTTACACCTTCAACGGGGTTCTCAACCGTAAATGCCATCGAGGCCTCACCGCCTTCGGCAGCCACCTCAAGCGTCGAGCCGCTCAACGTCAGCACGGGAGTCTTACCCGAAGGATCGGGATCGGGCGTGGGGGCGGGCTTCACATCGTCATCATCGCTACATCCGACCGCAGCCACCGAGAAGACCAGCACGGTCATGATGCTCCATAGTAAAGTTTTGAATTTCATAAGTGATTTTTTTAGGTTTGTTTTTAATTTTGGTTTTTCAGGTTTCCATTTATTATTACCATCATCAAATATAAGGATAATAAATTAAATTCAAGCAAACCTGTTAAAAATATTTTTCTTTCACCCCTTCCGAAATACATTTTTTAACCAACCTTACGGTCTGTTCTTACAAAAAGAAGGAGTCCGGCAACATCGTGTTGCCGGACTCCCTTCCATTATTCCCAATCCGAATTAACGAGCGAAAATGGTGTATTTCGTCAGATCGGTTTTGGGTTCTACCGAGCGGGGCGAGAACTCCGTCTTGGAGATCATGACGCGTTTTCTTACCGAGTAGGTCATACCTTTCATATCGCCTGCATTGCCCAACTTAACCATCTGAACGGCCTTCCTCGCACCGAGGATGGCGTCGATTTCGGCGCACAACTCCTTGTAAGGAACGTAACCGCCGATCTGCTTGCAATTACCCTGGGCATCGACCACGATCAGCAAAGGCACACCCGTACCGGCACCCAACAGGGCTCTCATTTTCGTTACAGCCTCAGTATCCTTATCGGTATCGATCTCGTAAAAATCAACCTTATCTTTATAAGTAGCCGAAGCCTCTGCCATTACGGGCTGGAGTTTTACACACCAACCGCACCATGCGGGAGCACCGAAATCCAGAACGCAGGGTTTGTTGCCTTTCAGCGTAAACTTCGAGGGATTGGCGTTGTAGTCCCATACCAATTCGCGGAACTGCGCATCGGTGATCTGCTTGACATACGACGGGCCCTTGTAGGGTTGGGTAGTCTCGGCATCGGCACGTTTCACCACGCGCGAATCCTCGTTCGATACATCCAGCAGGAAGGCCAGACGCGTACCGGGATTTGCCTGCAACGACAGACCGATACCCTTACCGTTCATGCTGTTTATCCATTTCTTGTCGAATTGTTGTGCCTTACCCATGGCCTTGGCTTCGTCCATAATCGTTTCGAACGTCGCACCGCTCTCCACGGCACCATCAATCGAAGTAGGGGCGTTCCAAGCGACATAAGCATTGGCGGCATTCTTCGAGTGGCAAATTGCACTCAGTGTAAATGCATCGGAATCACCCGTTACCGTAAATTCTACGTCAAGTGTGCCCTTCATCGGTTCGGTGCTGCCGCCTTCCTCCTGGGCGGTTGCGTAACCGTACGAACGATGGTTCTCGGCATCATAAACCACCATCAGGGAAGCGTAAACAAGCGACGTATCGGGATTCTCGACTTGAAGTTCCAGCCCCAAATCCGAGTTGATCTGATCGCACCATTCCTTGGGCAGCATCTGACCCATACCCGAAAGACCGTCGATCAACTTATTGAAATCACCGCCGACAATCGCGAGGAAATCATCAAAATCGGATTTTCCGTTTACGAGCACTTCGCCCGAAGCCACGTTTCTCGTGGACGAAGTAGCCGTGAAGTAGAGCATACCGCCCTCGGCACGACCCACATACGTCAACTGAGGACCATCACCCGTAGAGGGCTGGTCACCGCCGCCATTCTCACCGAGCAGGGCATCTGCACGGGCAGTCGTACGACCTTCGGCATTCTCCACGCAAATGATACCGGAAACAATCGTTCCGTCCAGATCGGGTTCCCAAGCCATAACGGGAAGATCCTTAAAGCCTTCGCCGTTCATCGTCTTGATCATCTCCGGATCAATCGGAGCGGCACCGCTCTGAATGATCTCATCGAAGAGTTCGCTCAACGTGCGACCATTAAGCTGTGCATCGACCCATTCGGAAGCCATGAACATCAGATATCCCGTTTGAACGTCCTTCGACGGGCTGACCAGATTCATGCAAAGCAACTTATCCACCTTGTTGTAGTTCAGCGAGAACTCCAATTTGGGACCCTTGCTCTCGGCAGCGGCCTGCTTTACCGTGAATTGGGCACCCTCGGCACCCTCATACGTTACGGTGACAATTGCTTCACGAGCCTCTTGAGCCTCGTTTACATCCACCGCCAAAACGATACGGCCTTCCGCACCGTTAGTCTCCGTCGAGAGCTTAAACCACTGGGCATCGCTTGCAGCTGCGACCTCCTGACCCTCCACGGGATTCTTAATCGTAAAGGTCACACTCTGTTCACCACCTGCGGCAGCGACCTCTACCGTAGCAGTGCTCAACGTAAGCACGGGTGCTTCGGGAGCAACTGCGGCAGCCTGCCGTACCGTAAATTTAACCTCCGCTGCATCCAGGTAAGTTACCGTAACTTCAGCCTCGCGGGCTTCACCTTCGTTTTTATCGACCGAAAGGACAATGCGACCGTCCGCATCATTCGTTTCGACAGTAAGTTGGAACCATTGGGCATTGCTCTTGGCTTCGGCCTTCTGATCTTTTACCGGATTCTCAATCTTAAACGTCAGGACCTGCTCACCACCTTCGGCGGCAACATCCAAAGCAGAACTGCTCAGAACAAGCACGGGAGCATCAACTCCAGGTTCAGGTTTAGGTTCGGGTTTTGGGGTAACGATCGTGTCATCATCGTCACATCCGACAGCTGCTGTCGAAAGAGCAAGCACTGTCAGGAAACTCCAGAAGAAAGATTTAAGTTTCATAAGAACAGATTTTAAGGTTTGTAAAAAACTGGTTTAATTGGTTGCATCTGCTTTTCTATTATCAAATTTAAAACAAAGAATTATAATAAACAATAGCTAAATGAAAATAATTGTTATAAAATAAACAAATCAAACCTTTAAATCTTTAAAAGATACATTTAAACCTGTGTAATCCATAAAAATCCTAAAAACACCTCTTGAATATTCACATTTTTCCTCGTTATGCTCCTGAAATAAACAAAAAAGAGTCCGACAACCTGACGTTGCCTGACTCTTTTATTAACGAAAGTCTGATTAGCGACCGAAATTGCTCAAATTCTTCAATTCCATCGAGCGGGGTGCGAAATCCTTTACGGAAATCATTACGCGCTTACCGGCCTTGAAGGTCATGCCCTTCATATTGCCTGCATTGGTCAGCTTAACCATCTTGACGGCCTTGGTCGTACCCAGCAGGGCATCAACCTCAGCGCACATCTGGCTATAAGGAACGTAACCGCCGATAATCTTGCACTTGCCCTGAGCATCTACCGTGATCAGCAAAGGTACACCGGCACCTGCATTCAGCAGTGTGCTCATCTGAGCTACAGCCTCGGTATCCTTATCGGTATCGATTTCGTAGAAGTCAACCTTATCCTTATAGGTAGCCGAAGCCTGATTCATAACGGGCTGGAGTTTGATACACCAACCGCACCATGCGGGAGCACCGAAGTCCAATACACAAGGTTTCGTGCCTTTGAATACAAACTGACCCGCATCAGTCTTGTAATCCCATACCTTTTCGCGGAACTGAGCATCGTTGATATGCTGCACATACGACGGACCTTCGTAGGGTACAGGCGTTTCGGCATCAGCACGTTTTACAACGCGCGAGTCGTCGTTCGATACATCCAGAAGGAATGCCATCTTCATACCGGGATCTGCACCAAGCGTCAGACCGATACCCGTATCGTTCATCGAGTTGATCCACTCTCTGGTGAATTCCTGAGCCTTGGCCTGAGATTTGGCCTCATCCATCATGGTCTCAAGGGTCGCACCCTGTGCCACGGCCTTATCAACCTCGGCAGGATCCGTCCAAACTACATACGCTTTCGCTGCGTTCTTCGTCAGGCATACTGCATTCAGAATAAATGCATCGGGCTCACCCATAACCATAAACTCAACACGGAGTTTTCCAGTCACAGGTTTGGGAGCACCTTGAGCATCGATTTCGGCATAAGCGTGCGAACGATGGTTCTCGGCATCATAAACAACGATCAGCGATCCGTAAGCAACCGTCGGATCGGGATTCTCCAGCTGCAGGTCCAGACCTTCGTCCGAGTTGATATAATCACACCATTCTTTGGGCATAGCCTGACCCATACCTTCGAGACCGTCAACCAACTTATTGAAGTCACCACCGACCTCACCCAGGAACGAGTCGAAATCAGCCTTGGGATTTACGAACACTTCACCCGAAGCAACATTCTTCGAAGCCGAGATAGCCGTGAAATAGAGCATACCGTTTTCGGCACGACCCGTATACGTAATCTGCGGACCGTCACCGGGAGTAGGCGTGGGGTCTTCACCACGAGCACCGAGCGTAGCCTCAGCGCGGGCAACCGTCTTACCATTAGCATTGCTGGCAAGAACAATACCTGCAACCAGCATACCGTCCATGTCGGGAGTCCATTCGATAACGGGCTCATTCTTGAAGCCGTCACCATTCATCTTTGCCAACAATTCGGCAGGCATCGTCTGAGCACCGCTTTCCGGCGTCTCCATAAACTCCTCGATCGTCATGCCCTGCTCCTGAAGCACCTGATCCAGCACGTAAGCGGGGAAGAAGCCCAACAAACCGGCCTCTGCATTCTTCGTCGTGCAGACCAGATCCATGCAAAGCACTTTCTTAGCCTTGTCATAATTCAGAGCCATCTCCAATTTGGGAGCCTCACCCGAAGGTGCGGGAGCCTCGGCGGCAGCCTGTTTTACCATAAATTTGGCATCTTTGGCACCTTTATAAGTAACGGTAACCTCGGCTTCACGGGCTTCACCCTCATTTTTACTTACCTGAAGAACGATACGGCCTTCCGCACCATTCGTCTCGGCATTCAACGAGAACCATTTGGCGTCGCTCGTAGCGGCGGCTTTCTGATTCTCCACTGCATTTTCAATCTTGAACGTCAAAGCCTGCTCGCCACCTTCGGCGGCAACCTCCAATGCAGAACTGTTCAGGACAAGCACGGGAGTCTTGCCTTCCGGTCCGGGATCGGGAGTAGGGGTAGGCGCGGGTTCGGGATCATCGTCATCACATCCGACAGCTGCTGTCGAAAGGGCAAGCACTGTCAAGAAACTCCAAAAGAAAGTTTTAAGTTTCATACGCACAGATTTTAAGGTTGTTTAAAAATTTGGTTTTATTGGTTGTATCTTATTTTTCCATAAACCAAACTTAAGAATAATAATTTAAATAAGCAATAGTTTGTTAAAAATATTTGTTATAAATTTAGCAAACCAACCTCTTGACATTAAAAATCCTGTTTTAGATCTATTCGTCCTTTAAAAATCTGCAAAAAACACAAAAAAGCCCGACAACATTGGCGCGTTGTCGGGCTCTACATATTAAATTAAAACCTATTTATCTATCGAATCGGCTTGGTCTTTCCCAAAAGGGAGTCGAGGTGGGCACATATCACGTCGTAGGGTTTGGCACCACCAAGATACTTGCAATTATTTCTATTTTGGGGATCAGCAATGGCAGACAACGGGAAACCCTGTGCCTGCAACAAATTTTGCATCGTCCTGAATGCCTTCGGTTCTTTCTCGTAATTGACGACAAAGAAATCGACCCGATCCTTATACTCGACCGCAACATCGACCAATGTCGTTTCAAGCATACGGGAATAGTCGTCCACCTCACGGGTAGGCGAGATGAAGGCGATGATGGACGGCTTGTCGCCCTTGAATACGAACTGATCGGGCGATGCAGGGTAGTCCCAGACCTTTTCGATGGATCCCGCGCCATCAAGATATTGGAGATGGGATTGGGGCATCTGTATATCGGAACGGACTACGGTTCGTCCCTGGCATTCTTTATGAGCATGACGGTTGCAATTTTTTTTTGCAGAGGAACTCATACTTGAATTCCCTTAAGAACTCATCACAAAACCCATTCTGATTCATGACAAGGATATCGACGCTGTCCAAAATGAATGGGGAGGTGACCAATTTGCTCAGATCGGAGCGTTCCATGAAATCTTCAAACGACTGATTGTTTTCCGCAAGGAGCTGATCCAAGACATCGGCAAGCACAACGATCACCTTACCCGCCTCTGCATTTTTGCTGGTGCAACGCGCATCAAAACGAATAAACCGCTCGTATTTGTCGTAGTAAGCTTTAAATTCGATTTGAGAAGCACCCGTAATTGCGGAGTTGCCCGCTTACTTTACCGAGAATCGCACAAGATCGGCATCTTTATAAATATAACAAGACCTCCGCCTGACGGGCTTCACCCTCGTTTTTCTCGACATTGAGCGTAACCGTACCCCGTATTACCACTGGTCACAACCGAAGCGGTACACCACACGTACGATACATCGGCCGTCAAAACGACCTTTCCGCGTTCGGCCTCCGTCATAACCTCGGCTTTACACCATTAGGCCGAAACATCAGCCGTGACATTCTGCCCCTCGACAGGATTCTTAATCGTGAAAAATGCCGCCTGACGGCCACCGTCACATCCGATTTCGATCTCAAACTCATCCACCGAAATCGAGGGGTCGGTCGATTCGGGAGCAACCGTCACCTTATCGCTGCTGCATCCGACCACAAGAGCCGCAAGCAAACTCCAAAGTAATAATTTAAATTTCATAGGCATTAATTGTGGGAGATTCTATTTCATCTACAAAAGTACGCATAATAAATAAGGAACGGAAAACGTCAGACACAAAAAAAGTCCCGCGTACAATGCGCAGGACTTTCAAGACTTTACATAATATTCAACCGGATTATCCGCGGGCTTTTTCGGCTTCGAGATCGGCTCTCGATTTGCTTTGGGTGACGGCATAAACGCCGACGAAGATCAACATCGCAGCCACAGCCTTCATCCAACCGAAATCCGACAAACCCATCCATACGGCCACGCTCGATCCGACCACGGGCTGCATGTAGTTGTACATGCTGACGATCGTCGGGCGCAGGCGTTTCTGACCGTAAACGATGCAGATGTAGGCGAAGAACGTACCAAATACCACGACATATCCAGCCTCAAGCCATACGGCAAGGTCGAACGTCGTAAAATCCGTCGTTTTCACATCGTGCATCGAGAAGGGGATGAACGCAATGGCGGCATAGGTAAACATCCATTTCATCAGCGTGAAAACCGAATATCGGGCAATCAGTTTCTTGAAAATGGTCAGATAGCACGCAAAACTGATCTGCGAGGACATACACAACAGGTCGCCCCAGATATTACCCGCCTTGGACGAACCGCTTTGTGCCCCGAGAATCAGGATCAGCGCACCGATCGAACCCAGTGCCAAACCACCGACTTTCAACGGGGTAACGGGCTCTTTCAAGAAAACGGCCGCAAGAATAAGCGTAAAGATCGGCATGGTCGTGGTGATGATCGAGGCATCGACGGGCGATGTGAGCGACAAACCGAAGGTAAAACAACCCTGATTGCAGACAATACCCAGCATCGAAGCGAAGAACATCAGCACCAGATCGCGCGGAGGCACCTGCTCGTGGCGCACAAAGAGCGACGCAATCCAGAAGCACACGGCACCACCCAGCATACGCATATTGGCCATGATCAGACCCGTAATGCCCGCATCCATGGCAGCCTTGCCGATCGGCGACATCAATCCCCACATACTCGCCGCAAGCAACAGGGCAATGTGGCCTTTGAAATTATTGATTTTCATAAAACGAAAGACTTATATAGTTAGGTGAAACAAATATTCCGAGGAAAATTCGGGTCGCAAAATTATAAAAAAAATTTTAAATATCCGCATATCGTCCCAATCGCCGCACAAAAAAAGGAGAGGTTTCCTTACGAAAACCTCTCCTTGAGATAATATATATAACGAGGTTTATTTCAGTGCGTTCTTCAACGAGTCTTCAAATGCCGACAGGGCAGCCTTCGCACCTTCGCCCATGGCGATGATGATCTGCTTGTAGGGTACCGTCGAGACATCGCCCGCCGCATAGATACCCGCCACATTCGTACGGCAGGCCGTGTCGATCACCACCTCACCGCGAGGCGTCACTTCGACCACCTCCCTGAGCAGTACGCTGTTCGGCATCAGACCGATCTGCACGAAAATACCGTCCGTCGGGATCTCATGCTCTTCGTTCGTCGCGCGATCTTTGTAGCACAACGCCGATACCTTTTTGCCGTCACCCTTCACCTCGGTGCTCTGGGCATTGAGGATCACCTTCACGTTGGGGCAGGCCTTCAATTTGTCCTGCAAAACCTGATCGCCCTTCAGCTCGGTGAGGAATTCCACGACGGTCACCTCCGATGCGATGTTCGACAAATCCAATGCGGCCTCAAGACCCGAATTACCGCCGCCGACTACCACCACGCGCTTACCCTTGTAGAAGGGACCGTCGCAATGGGTGCAGAATGCCACGCCGCGACCGATATAATCGGCTTCACCCGGTACGTTCAACTTGCGCCAGCTTGCACCCGTAGCCACGATCAACGCAGGAGCCATCAAACGCTCGCCATATGAAGTGATGAGTTGCTTAACGCCATCAACCACCTTGACTTCCATCACCTTACGCTTATCCAAAACCTCGATGGGGTAGTTCGAGATGTGCTGACCCATACCATCGGCCAGAAGGCGTCCCGTAGTCTTCGGCACGGAGATCATGTTCTCGATATCAACCGTATCGAGGATCTGACCGCCCATGCGCTCGGCCACGATGCCGACCTTGAATCCCTTACGCGCCGAGTAGATTGCGGCAGCCGATCCCGCAGGGCCTCCGCCCAACACCAATACGTCGAATTCGCGTACCACCTCCGTCTTGGACATCGACTCGTCCACGCCGATCTGCGCCTCGAGTTTGTCGAGCAGTTCGGTCATCGAAGTCTTACCCACCGAGAGCAGTTTGCCGTCGGCATAAACGGTTGGCACGGCCTGAATGCCGAGCTCGGCAACTTCGTCCTGATGGATCGCGCCGTCGATGATCGTGTGACGGATCGCGGGATTGATCATCGCAAAGAGATTGAGCGTCTGCACCACATCGGGGCAGTTCGTGCAGCTCAACGAGATATAGCTTCTGATCTCCACCTCACCTTTAAGTCTTCGGATGCGATCTGCAACCACCTCGTCAGGCAGGTTTTTGCCCTTGCCATCCAAGTTGAGCACGGCCAGGAGCAGCGATGTGAATTCGTGTCCCGTGGGTACGGCTTCAAAGCGGATGCCGTTCGGCTGGCCGTCCTTGAGAATTTCGAGTGCCAGTCCTTCGGCTTCGGTGATCTCAACCGAGAACTTGTCGCTTGTCGAGGCCACATCCTCCATCAGACGAATCAGCTCGTCACGCGACGGATGCGCCGAAGCGACTTGAATTTTAAACGTATATTGCGATTGCAGTTGGGCGAAGATGCCTTTCAACTGACTGATCATTGCCTGGTCTAACATGGTTCTGAAGATTTTAACGGGTGAAGATTCAAAAAAGGGGGAAAAGTCCTACGAACCCCTCCCCCGAACTTATGGTAAAAGCATGTTTTGCATTAGAGCTTGCCAACGAGGTCGATGCTGGGCTTCAGCGTCTCGGCACCCTGTTTCCACTTGGCGGGGCAAACCTCACCGTCGTGGCTGGCTACGAACTGCAGTGCCTGGAGGCGGCGGAGCAATTCGTCGGCGTTACGACCGATGTTGCCGTCGACAACTTCGTAAGCTACGATCTGCCCCTCGGGGTTCACGATGAACGTGCCGCGCTCGGCCAGTCCCTTCTCCTCGATCAAGACCTCGAAACCGCGAGCAAGTACGTGGTTGGGGTCAGCCAGCATCGGGTAGCGGATCTTCTTGATCTTATCCGAGGTGTCGTGCCATGCCTTGTGTACGAAGTGCGTGTCGCACGATACGGAGTAGATCTCGCAACCTGCGGCCTTGAACTCGTCGTACTTTTCGGCCAGATCCTCCAGCTCGGTGGGGCACACGAACGTGAAGTCGGCGGGGTAGAAGAAGAAGATGCTCCATTTGCCCAAAACATCGGCCTTCGACACGGCCTTGAAGTTATCGTTTACATAAGCCTGTACGTTGAAATCAACGATTTCTTTTTTGATCTGTGACATAGTTGTATTGTTTTAAGTTTTGTTGTTATTTCTTGTTTCCGTAGGCAAAGATATGGAGCGTTTTTGGATCTTGCAAATAGATATTTTTTATCCCTCCATAAGCAAAACACATACTTCTAACTCAAAGATACACTGCAACTATTGTGCCAACGCCTCAAAGAGCGGCCACGCCCCCGAAAACGCTGCAGCCGACCACATCCCGATTTATAAAATTACGTCCCACACGTTAGTTTCTCGATACATTGTGTCGGAGCGCACCGAATCCGTGCTACTTTCCCCATAAACATTAAACCCGCCGGCATACATGGTTAATTTGATCTGTTTCTGGTTGAAAATATCATTAAACACCGATATGCGGAGCGCCTTATTTTGAGTCGTAAAGGTATATTTGAGGGAGACTTTCGACATCGGTTCTTCTTTTTCTGCCTCATGTTGCACAATCGGGTGGTAGTCTAATTCCACGCCGATCTTGTGCTGACGGAAATTCAAACCGAAAGGCAACGACATGGAAAGATATCGGTTGTCACGTCGCACGTGCGTTTCGCTCGTTTTGAATCGTCCCGTCTCGAAAAGGATATAAGGCGAGATGTAGAAATGCTTCCAATACTGCGAATAATAGATATACGACGTAAACATATACGCAGTACCGATATTCACCTGCCGATAAACGAACTTGTTGTCCTGATAGGACGGGAACATCATTCATGCGTCCTTACGGCGATACCCTCCGATATCCGCTCCGAAATTACCTTTCGAATAGGAGAACACCAATTCGGTGTATCGGACAGGTTTCAAGCGGCTGTTACCCGCTATCTCCACGCCATCGTTTTGTTGTTTCGATGTACCGCCAAGATATACGGACAAAGGTTTCATGGTTTTTTGATCCAACCTCAGATTGAATCTGTGCCCTTGCAGATTATAACCGAGCAGGATATGGGGATCGGCATAAAAAGAGTGCGCATGCGGGTTGTTCGTGCAATCGAGACTCACACCCGCATTAAACTCGAAGTTTCCCCAATCACCGTTCAAATACAAATCCTGCTTGAAGGAGTGTTCCCAAAAATCATCGAACTTGCCCCCTCGCGATACATCCTCCGACTCCAAAAACAGGTACGAGTAAACCGACACGGAACGAAATTTGAATTTGGGATTTTTGAACGTATAGGTATAATCCACCGAAGCATTGGGCGCCATTTTGCTGTTCTTCGTACTTTGGAGCAATTCCCGGGCGGGATTTTTCAATTTGTATCGGTCACGCTCCGAGTTGAATGCCATCTCCACGTGCAATTGATGCTTTTTCTTGTTCAGATCGAAATAAACACCCGTCGTAAGGTAATTGTTATATTGGGATGCAGCCCTGTCGGAAATATCCCCGAACACGTTTGAAGTCCGATCTTTTTTGTCGTTCGTCGTAAAGTAATAGACCAACAATCCCGCATTTACAGCGTCCGAGAACTTGTAATTATTGGAATAATCACAAGAGAAGTTGTTGCTTTTTTTGTGGAGGTCTTCGTTGATGTCTTTTTCCGTACCATCCTCAAAAACATATCGCTTGGCGGAAGACGGGTCTTGCGCTCAGGAAGAGTCTATTGGCGAATTTCTCGGTATTCAACACCGTACGCGTATTCCCATTCCCGTGATTGCCTTTTCCGCGTGCGTATTCCGCCGGGGTTGTATTTTCAAATTCCTTTACGGTCTCGGAATTTACAATCAGCTCATAACCATTGCCTTGGGGCAGTCTTTTCAGCTTTACGGACGCGACATCTTCCGCGAAGTAGCTCTCAAGCATCTGCGACATTTCGGGGGTCATGGGTCGGCTCATCCCGTGCTCTTCAAACCGCACGGACACCACCGGAAGCGATTTGTAGGTGCATGGGTCGCTTCGATGGATAAATCCGGGAACTTTCTGCAAGACCTCGACCATATTGTTATTCTCAAAAACTGAAATACCGTTCACCTGGATCTGATCCTCCATCAGTCGGCTTTTCACGATCGGTCTTCGGCCTCGGATGACGACCTCCTCCAATTTTTTGATCCTTCGGGCGCGGAATGCAAGCGGATATTTCAACTCGTTACACCCGACAACCGTATCAAGCACCTATTCTCCGAAATATTCAATCATAAAACGATAGGGGCAATCCCGCCCCTCGAATGCAAAACGCCCGTCGGGGGAATAGACCTGCAACGTGTCCGCCTTTGATGCACCCACCACCTTCAGGGTGTAATTCTGAAAGGGTTTGCCTTCTTCATCGGTGACCGCTCCCGTGATCTTTTGTGCATACAGATTCAGTGAAACGCATGGTTGGTTAATTTTTGCATCGGGATCACACAATTCCACTACAAAAAAATAAACCTTATTTTCCAATTTTTTCTCTATCATTTTGAGTTTGTTGGCAAATTTCTTTAATCACGCCCTGCAAGAAGCAAAACAGAGTCCCGGGTTTCCCGTTTTCGGCCGTCGCCCCAAAAACCGCAGCGGGAGGGTGGGGCGATGTTTTTTTTGCGCAGTTGCCAAATTTTTCATACTTTTAGCTTCGATTTCAACACACATGCCAACATGGTCAAAATTTTCTGTGTAAACACCCAAACGAGCAAAACATTCCCCGAAGGCACAACCCTCATGGAAATGTTACCCGAATTCGATTTCGAACAACCTTATCCGATTCTTTCGGCCAAGGTGAACAACGTCAGCCAAGGTTTGAAGTACAAGGCCTTCAACAGCCGTCAGGTCGAGTTTCTCGACTACCGTTCCTACCTGGGACGCAGCGTGTACAGCAATTCGCTCTGCTTCCTGCTGACCAAAGCCACGAGCGACATCCTGCCCGATGCGAAGGTGACCATCCGCCGTCCCATCTCGAAGGGTTATTTCTGCTCGATCCACAAGGCCGACGGCTCGGAATTCACGCAGGAGGATCTCGGCCGCATCGAGGCTCGTATGCGCCAGATCGTCGATGAGGATCTGCCGTTCCGCCGTTGGGAGGTACGTCTGGAGGAGGCCATCGAGTTGTTCAGCAAACTGGGCTACGAAGACAAGGTCAAACTGCTGAAGACCTCCAACGATGTGTATGTAAATTACTACACGCTGGGCGACACGGCCGACTATTACTACGACGTATTGCTTTCGAGCACGGGTTATATGAAGGTATGGAGCCTGACGATGTACCGCGGAGGTTTGCTCCTGCGCATTCCCGACCGTCACCATCCCGAACAGCTCGCGCCCTTTATCGAGCAGCCCAAGACCTTCGAGATCTTCTCGGAGAATCTGCGTTGGAACAAGATCATGGGTCTGGAGAACGTGGGCGATGTGAACCTGGCGTGCGCCCGTGGTGAGGCGTCGGATCTGATCAAGGTGGCCGAGGCATTGCAGGAGAAGAAAATCGTGCAGATCGCCGAGGAGATCGACCGCCGTGTCCACCTGAAGAACCCCGTGCGCATCGTGCTGATCACGGGGCCGAGCAGCAGCGGCAAATCGACCTTCTGCAAGCGACTGAGCATCCAGCTCAAGGCCTGCGGACTGCATCCCGTATCGTTCTCGACGGACGACTACTTCGTAAACCGTCTCGACACCCCGAAGTTGCCCGACGGATCGTATGACTTCGACAATTTCGACACGGTCGATCACGAATACCTCCAGAACGACATCATCAGGCTGCTCAACGGCGAGACGGTCGAAGTTCCCGAATACAACTTCACGACCGGTATCCGCGAGATGAACGGCAAACGCCTCAAGCTGGAGGAGGGTATGGTGCTTCTGGTCGAGGGTATCCACGCGCTGAATCCCTGTCTGACGGATCGCGTGCCCGACAACTACAAATACCGCATCTTCATCAACACCATCACGAGCATTTCGCTCGACGACCACAACTGCATCCCGACCAGCGACAACCGTCTGCTGCGCCGCATCCTGCGCGACTTCAACAAGGGGGCATTTACCGCCCGCGAGTCGATCGCCAACTGGCCGAACGTGCGCCGTGCCGAGGTCAAATGGATCTACAAGTTCCAGGAGAATGCCGACGTGCTGTTCAACTCGACCTACATCCTCGAATTTGCCGTATTGCGTGCCCATGCCGAGCGCATCCTGATGACCATTCCGAAGAATTGTCCCGAATATAGCGACGCCCACCGTCTGAAGAAGTTCCTCAACTACTTCACGCCCGTATCCGACAAGGATATTCCCGCCACGTCGCTCATCCGCAGTTTCATCGGCGGCAGCAATTTTTAGGGCGGTTTACAACACGCTTCATAAGAGCGGATTCCCGAGGGGGAACTCCGCTCTTATTTTTTTGTGCGGCGAAGTTTTGCAATCCGTAAGTTTTGGATATCTTTGCGCCCTGAATTTTCAATAACCTTTATAAAGACGTAACTATGAAATATATTTATGCGCCGGGTTGCGCCCTTATGATCTATAACCCCCGAGTGGCCGACAAACTGAAAGCCGTTGCCGAGGCCGAGTATGGAAAGATGGACACACTGCTCACGTGTTGTTTCGATCAGCCCAAGCTCGATCCCGACACCTGCATTGTCACGCCGTGTTCGACCTGCAACAACCGATACCGCACCCTATATAAAGATTGTACCACGCAATACCTTCTGGAGACCATCGCCCGAAGCACGACATTCGAATTTCCCGATTACGGCGGGGTCGAGATGTCGATTCAGGACACCTGTTCGGGTCGTACGGACGATCTCTATCTTTCGACCATCCGAACGCTACTCGAAAAGATGAACATCCGCGTCGCGGAAGCCGAGAAATCGGGTAAGAAAGGCAAGTGTTGCGGTCAGGTATTCTACGGCAAACTCCCGTTGGAGAAGGTCGAGAACCAGATGCGCCTGCGTGCCCAAGAGATGCCCCGAGAGGACGTGGTGGTTTACTGCACCTCCTGCATCCAGGGTATGGCCTTGGGCGGGAAACGACCGCGATACATCCTCGATCTGTTGTTCAACGAGGAGACCTCCTCCCACAAGGACGGCATCGTCTCGTGGAACGAAACCTTGAAAGACTTTCGGGTTCGCAACCGATAAACAAAAAAAGATCTGCCTCAAACGAAGCAGATCTTTTTTCGTCAATGGGGACTGTCCTGCCCTTGAAAAATCCATTTTTCTTAAATATAAATTAAAAATTCGTCTGAAAATCACGGTTTTCCGTGATGACACGAATCTGATATTGCTTTACTTTTGTTATCATTTTTTAACAAACCAATTTATTTCTATGAAAAAACTGTTGAATATACTGCTTATGCTCATAATGTTTGTGGCATGCAGCGATGACACGAAAGAGATCAAAGAGATTGTTCTGGACAAAGGTACAGCAACCAACCAGACCATCTATTCCGATGAGACCTCTACCAAGGAGGGTATCTCCTTCACGGCCACAGAAGAATGGACAGCAACCGTAACCGACATCTCGACCCGTGCCGCCGAAGGTCGTGTCGATTGGTTGGAGTTAAGCCGGTATGATGGCGGTGCGGGCAAGTTTACCCTCGGCATCACCATCGAAAAGAACGATACGGGATCCGACCGTAAGGCCGAGATCAAGATCGTATGCGGCGAAACGACCATCACCGTTGTCGTGGAACAGAAGGCGATCACCAGCGATGAAGCCGGAACAGATCCGAACCGACCTCAATCCAAGAAAAAGGTGAAAACGATAAAGGAATATGCCGAAGATAACACATTGATGACACAGACAGATGTTTCTTATGACAACAAAGGCCGAATCGTAAAGTTAAATGAGACAGATTTCGAATTTGACACTAATAATACCACCTATCTTACCTATATTACCTCTTTTACCTATAAAAAACAGGACAACGGAAATCTGATGATTGAAGTCAAAACCTCAGACGACATGTTTTATTTTTTCGAATACCTCTACTGCGATAATACGGGGAAGGTTGTCCGGGCAAAAGAAAAAGACACTAATATCCCACAGGGGACTCCTGATGATGAACATGAATATGAATACGACAATCAGGATCAGTTGTTCAGAACAAAAAGTAAGGAGTATTATAATGGCCCTGATCCCATACATAATACCTCAGATTTTATATGGAGCAACCGCAATATAATCAGTTATAAATCTATGGAATACGGGGACGGAGAAATCACGTACTCCAATATCAAAAATGATGCGAACATCGACCTTGCCTATTTGGTCTGTTTTCGCAATTCCACAGAACTCCTTTGGCATCCTCATGGAGTAGATTATGGCTCAATTTGCGGATATTTCGGAAAACGTGTGGCCAATATGCCGGCTACGGTTAAAGGGGCATACTTAACCTGTGAAGGTAATACAGAAGTAGAAAATTACACTTTTGAGTACAAACGCGATGCCGAAGGTTATATAATCGAGGTGAATAAAACTTATGATTTTTATAAAGGATCTGGAGAACATAAATATGTAATCGAATATACGGATTAAGAGGAAGTCACTTCTTACAAAGAAACGATGCAATTTTTCAGTTTGAATTGCATCGTTTCTTTGTTGTTGCAGACCGTCTTCCCGCAACAGAAAGGCGTCATCATAAATTCTCCATACGGGATTTTAGTGTCGAATCTTGATCCGGCAATTGTCCAGACTCTCGATGATGGCCAGCGACTCGACATGGATGCCCTGCTCGCGCAGGTAATCACCGCCGTGCTGGAACGCCTTCTCGATAAGGAATCCCATACCGACCAATTCGGCATTGGCCTGTTTCACAAGGTCGATAATACCTTTGGCGGCATTGCCGTTGGCCAAGAAGTCATCGATAAACAGGATCTTGTCGCCCTCGTGGATGTAGTCGCGATTGACGCACACGTTATACGAACGCTCCTTCGTAAAGGAATAAACACTCGTCGAAAGCATGTTTTGCATGGTATTCGGAACGCTCTTCTTGGCGAAAACCACGGGGAGCTCCAACAGGTAACCCACCATAATCGCAGGGGCAATACCGCTCGCTTCGATCGTGAGCACCTTATTGATGTCGGTGGAGGCGAAACGGCGCACGAACTCCACGGCCATGGATTTCATCAGAATGGGATCCATCTGATGATTAATGAAGTTATCGACTTTGAGGATCCCTCCCTCGAAACATTTTCCATCCCGCAGGATGCGCTCTTCCAATGCTTTCATAAGTTTTTTTAAAATGATCGCAAATATACCAATTTACGGCCACTTTATCAAATAAAATCATGGGTCAAAACTTCCGGAAAAATAGTCTTAAACGGGAAAGAAAAGTGAGTTTGTAAATATTATTAAAAAAAATGAGTATATTTGCACCCGATTTAATTCCCTGCGAGGAATTATTCCCGCCGCACGCACATACACTTACATGTTTATCAAAACATAACACTATTATGATTTATTCAACAGAGGTACAACACATGTGTGTTGTAAAGAAGGGACCCCATCACGGTCCGGCTCCCATTCCCGAAGAAGGCAAATGGGTTAAGGCTAAAGAAATCAAAGACATTTCAGGCTTGACGCACGGTATTGGCTGGTGCGCTCCCCAGCAAGGTGCCTGCAAATTGACGCTGAATATCAAAGAGGGTATCATCGAAGAGGCTCTGGTCGAGACGATCGGTTGCTCGGGTATGACCCACTCGGCCGCCATGGCAGCCGAAATCCTCCCCGGCAAAACGCTGTTGGAGGCTCTGAACACCGACCTCGTTTGCGATGCCATCAACACCGCAATGCGTGAGTTGTTCCTGCAGATCGTTTACGGTCGTTCGCAGAGCGCCTTCTCGGAGGGTGGTCTGGTGATCGGTGCCGGTCTGGAAGACCTGGGTAAGGGTCTGCGCAGCCAGGTTGGTACGATGTACTCGACCAACGCAAAAGGTGTCCGTTACCTCGAAATGGCCGAGGGCTATGTCAGCCGCCTGGGTCTGGATGAGGACGGCGAGGTTTGCGGTTACGAGTTCGTTCGTCTGGGCGTCATGATGGATCTCATCAAGAACGGTACCGATGCCAACGAGGCTCTCAAGAAAGCAACTTCGAGCTACGGCCGTTTTGCTGAGGCAGTTAAATTTATTGATCCACGTAAAGAGTAAGCAGGAGGAAGAGATATATGGCAAGAACAGTTAAATTCGAAAGTCAGGAACGCCGCATCGGTCATATCAATGAGGTGTTGAACTCCTACGGTATCGCTTCGATCGAAGAGGCCGAAGCTATTTGCAACCAGTACGGCGTAGATCCCTACATGGAGTGCGAGCAGACGCAGAACATCTGCTTCGAGAACGCCAAGTGGGCATACGTTGTCGGTGCAGCCATCGCCCTGAAGAAGGGCTGCAAGAACGCTGCCGACGCTGCCGAGGCAATCGGTGAGGGTCTTCAGGCATTCTGCATCGCAGGTTCGGTAGCCGACGACCGCAAGGTCGGTCTGGGTCACGGTAACCTGGCAGCACGTCTGCTCCGCGAGGAGACTCAGTGCTTCGCATTCCTCGCAGGTCACGAGTCGTTCGCAGCTGCCGAGGGTGCCATCAAGATCGCCGAGATGGCCAACAAGGTACGTAAGAACCCCCTGCGTGTAATTCTGAACGGTCTGGGTAAGGACGCCGCCATGATCATTTCGCGTATCAACGGCTTTACCTATGTTCAGACCGAGTTCGATTACTACACCGGTGAACTGAAAGAGGTACGCCGCAAGTCGTACTCGAACGGCCCCCGCGCAAAGGTCAACTGCTACGGTGTTGACGACGTTCGCGAAGGTGTTGCCGTTATGTGGAAGGAGAACGTCGATGTATCGATCACGGGTAACTCGACGAACCCCACTCGTTTCCAGCACCCCACGGCAGGTACCTACAAGAAGGAACGTATCCATGCCGGCAAACCTTACTTCTCGGTTGCATCGGGTGGTGGTACGGGTCGTACGCTGCACCCCGATAACATGGCTGCAGGTCCCGCTTCGTACGGTATGACCGATACGATGGGGCGTATGCACTCGGATGCTCAGTTTGCAGGTTCTTCGTCGGTTCCCGCACACGTTGAGATGATGGGCTTCCTCGGCATGGGTAACAACCCCATGGTAGGTGCTACGGTAGCCGTAGCCGTTAAGGTTGCTCAGGCACTCTCGAAATAAGAAAGCACAACATCTATATAAGAAAAAGTCCTGCCCGAAAGGGTAGGACTTTTTTATTGAAAATCACAAAAAAAACGGCAGCCGCAGAGGTCGCCGTTTTTCATTTATTTTTGCATTCGATAGGTCGATGGGGTAATTCCGGTATGATTTTTGAAATATTTACCAAAGAATGACTGATTGGGGAAATTAAGGTAATAGGAGATCTCCTGAATGCTCTTGGTCGAGTATTTCAGAAGATTTTTTGCTTCCAGAATGACATATTCGTCGATCCAGTTTAGGGCACTGCGGCCGCTGGTCTGACGGATGATCGTGGTCAGGTATTTCGGCGTCAGGTTCAGCTGCTCGGCATAGAAACCCACGGAGCGTTCCTGCATGTAGTATTGCCCCAGGATCTGCATGAAGCGGTGGAAATACTCCTCCTGACGATTGTGAATCGGACGGGAGAAGGGCATGCGGTTGACATCCTTGATGTGGTGGTCGATGACGCGGCACAACTTATAGATCAGCATACGGATCGCCGTACGGACGATCTCGACGGTATAGACCTCATCCTCGAAGTTCTTCCACTCGGCGGCGATGTCCTCGAACGAGTGGATGATGGGCTGGAGGTCGTTTTCGGGAATCGGAATCAGCGGATTTTTGTCCAGCTGAAGGAAAAGACCCGTGAGGAGTTTCAAATCGACATTGATGCGGCGGATGAAATCCTCGGAACACATGATCAGATAGACCTCGGCGTTCTCCATCGACTCCACCTGAATAATCGAACCGGGGAGATTCACATAAAGCGCATTCTCCGAAAGGGTATAGTGATTCAGGTTGGAATTGATGTTCAAAGATCCTCTCGAACAAACACCGATGCCATATGCGTCGATACGCACGGGATAACGCAGCAACTCGGAACGGACGGCATTGGCGAAATCGACCCGCGATGCGATGAGGCAGCCCTCGTGATAGAGGTCTTCCTTGCGTATGCTGTTCTCCTCGATGAGTTGGGACAGCGACAGACTTTGAATTTCCCTTTTCTCCATTTTAGTATGATTTTCACGACAAATATATGAATTTTAATGCTCTTTGTTCGCCTAAAAGTACGATATGCGAAAAATAGACCAACATCCCCGACATTAGGGTGTATGAAGATCGGCGAGAAAGTGGCAATTTTGCATTGAAAATAAGATCAGAGATGAAAAAGTTCGTTTTTTTTGCATTTTTACTTGCGCTGGCATCCTGCGGATCCAACGCACCGAAACATCAGGCGGAACCCTTGCGCATCGGCACGACAGTCGTTGCTCCTGCATCGGACATCGCCACCAGAATTTATGTGGGAACCATTGAAGAAGAGCGCAGTGTGGCGCTGAGTTTCCCGTTGGGCGGAACGGTGGCCCGTTCGCTGGTCAGCGAAGGAGAATTCGTAAAGAAGGGTCAACTGCTTGCCGAACTCGACCTCACATCGGCACAACAAACCTACGATGCCGCCGAGGCAACCCTGACCCAGGCACAGGACGCCTATGCCCGTTTGAAACAACTCTACGATGCGGAATCGCTGCCCGAAATCAAGTGGGTCGAAGTACAGACCCAGTTGCGTAAGGCCGAGGCCGCATTCCAAATCGCACAAAAGAATCTGAACGATTGCACGATCACGGCTCCCTTTGCGGGCGTTGTCGGCAAGCGTATGAAGGAAGCAGGGGAACAGGCTCTGCCGGGTATGCCCGTCATTTCGCTTCTGGATATTTCGAAGGTGAAGGTCTCGTTCCCCGTTCCCGAGCAGGAGATCTCCTCGATCAATGCCGAAAGCCGCATTTCGATCGTGGTAGCCGCTCTGGGAGATAAAAAGTTCGAGGCAACGAATCCCGAAAAGAGCATTGTGGCCGACCTTGCAGCCCATAGTTATAAGGTACGCGCCGAAGTGGTGAGCGACAATCACGAATTGTTGCCCGGCATGGTGTGCCGCGTGGTAGTTGCGCCCGAACACAAGGAGGGCAAGGCCGAAGAATATGTTTTACCGCTGTCCGCCGTTCGTGAAGACGGAAACGGCACTCATTTTGTATGGTTGGTCGAGGATGACCACGTAACGCGCCACAATGTAGAAGTCGGCCGCATGATCGACAACGGAATCATCATCCGCGAAGGACTCACGACGGGTGACCGTGTCGTAAGCGACGGCATTCAGAAGATTGGTGAGGGCAGCAAAGTCGTTTGGTAGTCATGAAGAAAAAAAGGAATTTGATATTATGGGCGATGCGGAACTACCGCATCACGTTCCTCATTATCGGGTGTTTGTTCGTGCTGGGTCTGTTCGGCTTGAACTACATACCCAAGCAGGAATTCCCCGAATTCACGATCCGTCAGGGCGTGGTGGTCGGTGTTTATCCGGGTGCCACGAGCGAGGAGGTCGAGGAGCAGCTGACGCGTCCTTTGGAGCGCTTTATGATGACCTACAAGGAGGTCAAGCGTGCCAAGACCACTTCAACATCAAAGAACGGACTGTGTATCCTGATGGTCGAACTCGAAGACGAAGTCACCGACAAGGACGCCGTGTGGTCGAAGATCAAACACGGTCTGGCCGCATTCAAGATGCAGCTGCCGAAGGGTGTGGCCGCCGTGGTAACGCAGGATGATTTCGGCGATACGTCGGCACTTTTGATCACCATCGAATCCGACACGCGTTCCTACCGCGAACTAAAGGAGTACCTCGATAAATTGAACGACCGTCTGCGTCGCATCAAGTCGGTTTCCAACCTGCGCCCCTACGGTGTGCAGTCGGAGCAGATCTCGATCTATGTCGATCGTGAGCGTCTGGCGGCATACGGCATCGGCGAGCAGACGCTTGCCATGTTGCTTTCGTCGCAGGGACTGACCGCACTGGGCGGTTCGGTAAGCAACTCAACGACCGAGACCCCGATTCACCTTGCACCGACGCTCTCCAGCGAGCAGGAGGTGGCCAACCAGATCCTGTGGAGTTCACCCACGGGCGAGGTGCTGCGTGTGAAGGATGTGGCACGTGTCGTCCGCGAGTATGACAATCCCGACAAATACATCAAGAACAACGGTCACCGTTGCGTGCTGCTCTCCATGGAGATGCGTCCGGGATTCAACATCGTGGCCTTCGGTGAAGAGGTCGATGAGGTTTTGGCCGATTTCATTGCCGAGGATCTTCCCTCGGATGTACACGTCGAGCGTATTGCCGATCAGGCGAAAGTGGTGCGCAATTCGGTGTACTCGTTCCTGCGCGATCTGGTTGTGTCGATGATCATCATCATTGCCATCATGATGTTGCTGTTCCCGTGGCGTTCGGCCGTGGTTGCCGCAATAACTATTCCGCTTTCGACGGCCATTTCGATCGGTATCATGTATGCGTGCGGCATTCCGTTGAATACGGTAACCCTCGCCGCACTGATCGTCGTGCTGGGTATGATCGTCGACAACTCGATTGTGGTTATCGACGGCTATCTGAACTACCTCTCGATGGGACACTCGCGCTGGTACGCTGCCGCAGAGAGTGCACGCGAATTCTTCCCGTCGTTGTTCCTGGCCACGATCTGCATCTGCATGATCTTCTTCCCGCTGCTTGTGACCAACAAGGGTATCATCCTTGACTTTATCGCATACTTCCCGTGGACGGTAGCCATCAACCTGATGGTGTCGCTACTGCTTGCCGTGCTGGTGATCCCGTTCCTCGAGATCCTCATCATCCGCAAAGCCTCCTCGACGACGAAGGACAAGCCCTCGTTCACGGATCGCGTACTGCATCTCTATCGTCGTGTGCTGATCTGGACGTTCCGTCACGGATGGCTCACCATCGGACTGGGTGTCGTATCGGTAGTCATCGCCCTGATGATCGTTCCGAAGCTCAACATGCGTATGTTGCCTTTCGCCGACCGTGACCAGTTCGCCGTGGAGATCTACCTCAATGCCGATGCGCCGATCGAGCGCACGGCCGCCGTAGCCGACTCGGTATACAATGTACTGAAGGTCGATCCGCGCGTACAGTCGATGACCACGTTCATCGGTTGCTCTTCGCCGCGTTTCCAGATGAGTTACGCGCCGCAAATCGCCGGTAAGAACTACGCCCAGTTTATTGTGAACACCGCCTCGCTGGAGGAGACCGACAAACTGCTCGACGAATATTCCGACCAGTGGAACGACCGCTTCCCCGATGCACAGGTTAAGTTCAAGCAATTGGACTACCAGAACGTGCCGGGATTGGAGTTGCGTTTCTACAGCGACGACATCGACTCGCTGAAAGTAGCGGGCGAGCGTCTGATGGCCAAGATGCGCCAGATGCCCGAATTGAAGTGGGTACACTCCGACTACACGACGCAACAGGCCGTCATCGACGTAAAACTCGATCCCGTGCTGGCTCCGCAATTGGGCGTGACGCGCACGACGGCAGCCATCAACCTTGCCCTGGCAGGCGGTGATCTTCCGATCGGTTCGGTTTGGGAGGGCGACTACGAACTGCCCGTCGAACTCAAGATCGACCCGTCGCTCGGAGAACGCACGTTGAGCGATGTCGAGAATACGTTCATTTCGACCGTTACTCCTACCGTAAGTGTTCCCTTACGCCAGATCGCAAAGGTCGAACCGCGTTGGAGCGAGAGCCAGATCGTACACCGCAACGGCGTACGCTGCCTGTCGGTTTCGGCTGATTTGAAACGTGGCGAAAATGCGCTGAAGATGCTCCACAAGATCACCGATGTTCTCGAAAACGAGGTTACCCTGCCGCAGGGCGTCACGACCGAGATCGGTGGCGAGTACGAATTTGATACGGAGACCTTCCCGCCGATTGCAACGGGTCTGGGTGTGTCACTGATCATCATTTTCTTCTTCATTCTGTCGAATTTCCGCGAGTTCAAGATCACGATTGTCATCATGTTGTCCATGTCGTTGTGCCTGTTCGGTGCCATGATCGGACTGTGGATCTCGGGATTTACGATCGGTCTTACGTCGGTATTGGGATTCATCACCCTGCTGGGTATGATCGTGCGTAACGTCATCCTGATGTATCAGCACGCCGAGGAGAAGCGTCTGCACGACCGTTGGCCGGCACGCATCGCCGCCTACGACGCAGGTCGCCGCCGTATGGTTCCCATCTTCCTCACCACAGCCACCACGGCCGTCGGCGTGATCCCGATGATGGTCAGCGGAAGTACGTTCTGGGCACCTGTGGGTGTTTCGATTTTTGCCGGCGGTATCGGTTCGCTGATCCTCGTGATCACCGTTCTGCCCGTCCTTTATTCAAAAATATTCAAATAATGAAAAAGACACTTTGCACATTGCTCCTTGCGGGGCTCGCCCTCGGAGTTTCGGCACAAACCCTCACCCTGGAGGAGTGCCGACAGGCTGCAATCGAACATAACCACACGCTCAAAAACAGCAATCTGGATATCGAAGCCGCCCGTCAGACCCGTCGCGAAACATTCACGAATTACTTTCCGCAGATTTCGGCACAGGGTATGGTGTTTCAGGCTCAACACGGCCTGGCGCAGATGGATCTGAAGGTTCCGCTGCCCCTGCCCGGTATGTCGGGCCCGCTGACACTTCCGTTGTCGATCGGCAAGAGGGGTTTGGCTGCAGGTGTCGTTGCCGTGCAGCCCGTATTCATGGGTTTGAAGATCATCAACGGCAATAAACTTGCCCGACTGGGTGAGGAGGTGAGCGCCCTGCAATATCGTCAGAACGAAAACGATGTGCACGAGAAGACCGATGCCTACTATTGGCAGATCGTGTCGCTCAAGGAGAACCTCAATACGCTGAATGCCGTCGATCGTCAGCTGAACGAGATCTATCGTCAGGCCGAACTTTCGCTCAAGGCGGGTCTCGTGACCAAGAACGACCTCCTGCGCGTGGAATTGCGCAAACAGGAGATCGCCTTGACCCGACTGAAGGTCGAGAACGGAATCCACATCTCGAAGATGCTCCTCGCACAACACACGGGTAAGGATTGGCACGGATTCGACATTTCGTACAAGGCATTCTCGATTCCCGAAGCGCCGTCGAAATACTACGTTCCCACGGAGGAGGCTTTGGATCAGAGAGTCGAGAAACTGCTGGCCGAGAAGAATGTCGAGGCACACAAATACCAGAAACGTATGGAGCGCAGCAAGAACCTGCCCACGGTGGGTGTCGGTGCGGGCTACATGCACTACAACTTCACCGAGAAGGACGTGAACAACGGATTGGTATTTGCTCAGGTTTCACTGCCTATTTCGCAGTGGTGGGGTGGTTCGCACGCCGTAAAACGCGCCCGCATCAAGGAGCAGCAAGCCGAAAACGACCTGCGTCATGCCAAGGAGATGCTGACCATCGAGATCGAAAAGACGTGGAGCGAACTTCAGGAGGCCTATGCCGAGATTGACATCGCCCGCCGTTCGGTTTCATCGGCCACCGAAAACCTCCGTCAGCACACCGCCTACTACGCCGCAGGCACGGCTTCGCTGACCGAACTGCTCGATGCCGAAACCATCTTCACCCGCAGCAAAAACGATCTGACGGACGCTTGCGCCAATTATCAGACCGCACTGTCAAACTACATGCGTGTGACGGGCAGATAAACCCTCATATACGAATACAAAAAGAGCGTCTCTTGTTTTAAGAGACGCTCTTTTATTTTAGAACAGGCCGTTGTCCCCTTGCGGGATCGAATAGCCCAAATGTTTGTAAGCGAGTTCCGTGACTTCTCGTCCGCGGGGCGTACGCTTGAGAAATCCCTCCTTGATGAGGAACGGTTCGTAGACCTCCTCGATCGTACCGCCGTCTTCGCCGACCGCCGTGGCAATCGTATTGATACCCACGGGGCCACCCTTGAATTTCTCGATGATCGTACCGAGGATCTTGTTGTCCATGCTGTCCAGTCCGCGCGAGTCGATGTTGAGTGCCGTAAGGGCAAATCGCGTGATCTCCAAGTCGATACGGCCTTCGCCCTTCACCATCGCAAAGTCGCGCACACGGCGCAGCAGGGCATTGGCAATACGGGGCGTACCGCGCGATCGCATCGCCACTTCCAATGCGGCCTCGTCGTCGATCGCCACATCCAGAATACGTGCCGAGCGTTTGACGATCTGTGCCAACACCTCCGAATCGTAATACTCCAAGTGGCAGGAGATTCCGAAACGGGCACGGAGCGGGGAGGTCAGCAGTCCGCTTCGGGTCGTGGCACCGATCAGCGTGAAGGGTGCCAACTCGATCTGAATCGAACGTGCCGAAGGACCCTTGTCCAGAACGATATCAATCTTATAATCCTCCATCGCCGAATAGAGATACTCCTCGACAATGGGACTCAGGCGGTGAATCTCGTCGATGAACAACACATCACCCGGATTGAGGTTCGTAAGCAGTCCCGCCAGATCTCCCGGCTTATCCAGCACGGGACCCGACGTTACGCGCAGTTCGGCACCCATCTCATTGGCGATGATGTTGGCCAAAGTCGTTTTACCCAATCCCGGAGGTCCGTGCAGCAGGACGTGATCCAGCGAATCGCCACGCATCAGCGCGGCCTTGATGAAGATGCGGAGGTTCTCGACAATCTTATCCTGACCCGAAAAAGTCTCTAACTCTTGCGGGCGGATTTTGTTTTCAAATTCGAGATCGCTCTCTGTGTTTCTAACTATTGACATAGGACAAAGGTACGAAAATTCGGTTGAAATATTCCGCCGTTTCCGAAATTATGCGTATTTTTGTTGATATGAATATCGTCTTTGTACTTCTATTTGCCATCGCATTGACGGCGGCCGTTGTCGCCTTTATGCTCTATCGTTCGCGCGGCGAACAAACGGCACGCCTTACCCAGGAAAACGAATTGCTCCGCGAGGAGAATCTGCGTCAAAAAGATGCATTTGCCAACGAGCAGCGAGCCCGTGTGGAGGCCGACACGCTCCGCAATACGACCTCGAGCCGCCTTTCGACGGCCGAGCAGGAGTTGTCTGCGTTGCGCGAAAAGCACCTCAATCAGAGCCGCGAATTGGCTTCGTTGCAGGCGTCGAGCCAGGCCGAGATCCAAAAGCTCCGTGAGCAGAACGCGACCGACCGTGCCGCCGAACTCGAAGCCCGCGAAAAGCAGGAGGAACAGTTCCGCCAGCAGTTCAAGTTGCTCTCCACGAAGATCCTCGACGAACAATCGGCCAAATTCCAGGAAAACAACAAAGAGTCGATTGATGTTCTGCTGAAGCCGTTCCGCGACAACATCACCGAATTCCGCAAACGAGTCGAGGAGATCCACACCACGCAGACCTCCCAACGCGGCGAACTGAAAGCCGAATTGAAGAACCTGATGGATCTGAACAAACGCATCACCACCGAGACGACCAATCTGACGAATGCCCTGAAGGGAAATTCAAAGGTACAGGGCGATTGGGGTGAGATGTTGCTCGAAACGATCCTCGACAACTCATCGCTTTTGAAGGGCATCCACTACGAAACGCAGTACAACGTCAAGGACGAGGAGGGCAACAACCTGCGTCCCGATGTGGTGTTGCACCTGCCCGAGGAGAAGAACATCATCATCGACTCGAAAGTATCGCTGACGGCCTTTGTGGCCTATACCTCGGCCGAGAGTGAAGAGGAGCGCCAAATCCACCTGAAGAAGCACCTCGAATCGGTTCGCCAGCACGTAACGGAACTCGGTCGTAAGGAGTACCAGCGTCTGATGAAATCGCCCGATTTCGTCATCATGTTCATTCCGAACGAACCCGCCTTTCTGACCGCCCTGCAATCCGATCCTTCCATTTGGTCGGATGCCTACGAAAAGAAGGTCATCATCTCGTCGCCCACGAACCTCTTCGCCCTGCTGAAGATGGTGGCCGACCTTTGGAAATACAACGATCAGGACAAGAATACGAAACGCATCGCCGAAACGGCCAACAAACTCTACGAACAAGTCGTGCGTTTTGCCTCTTCGCTCGAAGCCGTAGGCTCGGCCTTGGGAAAGGCGCAAGCCGCCTACGATGATGCGCAGAAACGCCTCAGCACCGGCAACAACAACATTGTCCGTCTGGGCGAGGGACTGCGTAAGACGGCCTCTCTGCAAAGCAAACAGCACTTCTCGAAAGCACTTTTGGAGGCCGACGACAACGAGGCGGACGATACGGATGAAATTTTACTGACGGAAAATACCAACGACCATGAAGAATAACGACGCCCTTTTGCAATTCACGATTCATTATCCCTCGGTGACCTTTGCCGCATTCGGCAATCAGGAACACGGCGCAATGAGTCAGGGAAACGAATTCCGCCAATTGCTCTATGGCGACAAGGGAATGCTCTCCCCGCTGAAAGAGATCTCGGCGGCCGATTACGGCCACGACCTGGAGCATATCGCTTTCGATTTCCACATCAACCCGTGCGACTTCGAGATCAACGACATCCGAGCCGTCGGCGCGTATCGCAAAAAGATACATTCGATTGATGTGGCGGTGATTGTGGGGGAGGATTTCTTCCGAAAGGCAGACGAGGAGCGTCGCCAATGGGTTAAAGGACAAATTCAGGAGCGTATCCGGCAAGTGGGGCTGATCACCTCGCGTCAGAAGCTCGATACCGACATCGAACGCCTGCTGCAAGACCTCGAATCCCGATTATAAGAAAAAAGCACTTTAAGAACGATCTTAAAGTGCTTTTCTTTATTGATCCCGAAACGAGAAATATTTGGCGGCCAGGAAACTATAAATGATCGTGATGACGGTGGTGATCACCTTGGCGGGTGTCGGCCATATGTGACAGACCTCGACGAAGAATTTCAGTCCCGCATAGGTCAGGAGCACCGACCCGCCGATCGAAATCACATACCGTACAAATTGTGTGCGTCGTCTTAGGCGCGACTCCCCGAAAACCACATTGCGATTCAGCCAGAATCCGTTGAACGACGTCAGCGGGAAGACCAGAATCATCGACGCGATGTGGGGCGAAAGGAATACCACCCCGAGGTCGAAAAAGCGGTCGGGAGTGACCACAAAGTGATAAATCAGGAAGTAAAGCATCGGGTCAAGCACCAGAAAATTCAATCCACCGCATGCCGCATAACGAAACATTTGTCGCGTGAAAAATCGCGCGACAAATGGCAGGTAAAAACAATCGATTGTCTTTCGTAGTATTTCCGACAGGCTCATTAACGTGCTTTATGAATCCACATATCCTGATATTCAGCCTGATGTGCCCGTTTGAACAACTGGCAGGGCTCTTCCGAATCGGATTCGAAAGCCGACACCAGCAGATTCTCACCCAGTCGATAAACGCCCAGACGCCAATCGGGATGGTTCTTTTGCGCGGTCTCCACGGCACGTTGTGCATTGGTCTTCGATCCGAATACACCCAAAACCACATAACTGCGCTGTGATACGCGCTTGGCGGGAGCATCTACCGTACCCGATCCCGCCAACAGGATATCGTCCTTTTCGGGAGCAGGTTCTGCGACTACAGGCTGCGCTGTTGCCAGAGAATCCGCTACGGGCTTTTCGACGGGAGTTACCACAGGCTTCTCGACCTTGGCAACCTCTTCAACGGGTTTTGCGCCGAAATACTCGTCGTGATTATCATAGAGGTAGTAAGCTCCGAAGCATAATCCGCAAGCGATGGCGGCGACACCGCACCACAACACCCAGTCGAATCCGATCGGGCGGCGCACCTTGACGGATGCCGTGCCTTGGGGATTCAGACGGCGGTCAAACTCCGCCGACAGGGTGAATTGCTTGTTCTTCAGCGTTCCGATGCCTTCGATCGTCAAAATCTCATCGGCATAAACCTGTGCCAACCAACGACCGTAGATCTCCTCGGCAGCCGCAGCCTCACAACGGGCGGCCTCCGCGATATAGGTGGCGAGGCGTTTCCCGCGGATCTCCGACGAGAAAACGACCTTGCGGTAAGGCGGTTTGATCATCGAACGCGAAAGGCGCTCGGCAGGGTGACGCTCTACAGAGAGCGTACCGATTTCGGGCAAAGCGACTTCGCCCCGCTCGGCCAAAATATTACCGATCAGCTTATTGACCTGATCAACCATCGGATAGTTACCCATTGTTTCTATTTTTTAGACGATTTGTTCTTTAAGGTCTCACCCGACACCTTGATGATGTGATTCATGTCCAGCGCAGGCGTAGGCTTGCGGAAGACAAACCACAAACCAACCAGAATGAACGGAATACTCAGCCACTGACCCATATCAAGGATCATACCTGCCTCGAACTCCTCCTGATCGGCCTTGACGAACTCGATGATGAAGCGCGTAAAGAAGATACCGATCAAACCCCATCCGAACATCAGACCCGGACGGCGGCGACCCCAATCCTTCTTATAGTAGAACCACAGCAGGACGACACCCGTAATGATGTAGCACAGCGCTTCGTAGATCTGCGTGGGATGTACAGCCGACGGCGCAAACGAGGTGAGCCATTTGTGCGAATTGACGAACTTGAAGCCCCAAGGCAGGGTAGTGGAAGTACCGAAGATCTCGGAGTTAATCAGATTACCGAAACGCACCAGCGCACCGCCCAGAGTGGCACCGGGGATAATACGATCCAGCAACCAGATGTAGGGGAGTTTGTACTTGCGGGCGCAGAGCCACAAACCGATCAGAAGACCGATGGCGGCACCGTGGCTGGCCATACCGCCGTCACGGAATCCCGTGATGATCGTCCACGGAGCAGACAGATAGCCCACGGGGTCATAGAACAAGCAGTGACCCAGACGCGCACCGACCACGGTCGAGAGTGCGCCGTAAGCGAAAATCGACTCGGCAAGTTGGGGATTCAGCCCCTCGTGTTTGCAAAATATCTCATAGCATTTGGCACCCAGGATAATGGCCAATGCCCACATCAAACCGTAATAACGGATTTCGATCCCGAAGATGGTAAACATTACGGGATCGACATTCCATTCTACGATCATAGGTAGAAAAGTCATAAAATAAATCGTTAATTGTTACTTCGTTAAATCAATCTTCTTCAAGGTAAACGAGAAGATCGAACCCTTGTCCAGTTCGCTGCGTACGGAAACCTTCTCGCCGTGAGCCTCGATAATGTGCTTGACAATAGCCAGACCGAGACCCGTACCGCCCTGTTCACGCGAACGGCCTTTATCGGTGCGGTAGAAACGCTCGAAGATACGCGGCAGATCGCCCTGTGCCATACCCTGACCGTTATCCTCCACCTCAACGAGGATCTTATCCATCATATCGCGGAAACGAACGCGGGTCGTACCGCCTTCCTTACCGTAACGGATCGAGTTGATGATCAGATTGATCAGCACCTGACCGATGTAGTGCTTGTCGGCCTCAACCCAAAAAGGCGAAGGCAGCGAATCGGCACCCTTGACCGAAATCTTGATGTTCTTCTTCTCGGCTTCGATCTCGGCCTGCTCGGCGATCTCGTTGGCCAGAGCCACGATGTCGAAGTGGTCGGGCGTCAGTTTGTTCATGTTGCTTTCCAGACGCGAAATCGTATCCAGGTCATTGACAATATTGATCAGACGGTCGATGCTCTTCTCGGCACGCTCCAAGAATTTGCGGTTGATGAGTTCATCCTCCAGACCGCCGTCCAGAAGGGTCGAGATGTAACCCTGAATATTGAAAATAGGGGTTTTCAGCTCGTGAGCCACATTACCCAGATACTGCTTGCGGAAACGCTCCGTCTCCTTGAGCTGGGCAATCTCCTTATCGTTTTTGTTGGCCCATTCGGTCAGCTCCTCGCCGACGTCCTCCACCTTCTTGTCCTTGAGTTCGGAGAAGATCTCGTGGGTGTGGACATTACGCGAAAGCACGATCGAATAGATCGGGCGCAATTTATAGGCCACATACTTGCGGATGATGAACAGCGCCAAAAGAGCCTGCAAAATAAAAGTACCGACGGCAAGCGACAGGCACAACCACCACGTGTGGTCGAGTACCCCCGCCGTAACGCCGACTAAAATGGAAGCGAAAAGAGCGATCAGCAACGAAGCACGCTCCTTGGTTTTAATATAGATCATGATTTTTGGGTTAATTTATTTCATGTAGGAAGTCATCAGGCGGGCAATATACTTGCCGATGATGTCGAATTCGATGTTCACGACCGTACCCGGTTCGATGTAACGGAAATTCGTATGCTCGAACGTATAGGGGATGATCGACACGCGGAACGACTTCTCTTTCGAGTCGCACACCGTGAGGCTCACGCCGTTCACCGTCACCGAACCTTTATCTACGGTGCAGAAGCCGTTGCCCTGCGGAGTATATTCGAAGGTGAAGTTCCAGCTGCCGTCGGCATCCTCTTTCTTGATGCACACGGCCGTCTGATCGACGTGTCCCTGCACGATATGGCCGTCGAGCAGTGCATCGGGTTTCATTGAGCGTTCCAAATTGACCCAATCGCCAACTTTCAATCCGCCGAGGTTGCTCTTGTCGAGCGTCTCCTTCATGGCCGTTACTTTATAGGTGTCGCCCTTGATGGCCACCACCGTCAGGCATACGCCGTTGTGGGCGATGCTTTGGTCGATCGAGAGTTCGTCCGTGAAATCGGCACGAAGCGTGAAGTCCTTATTTTGGCGATCCGTATCGATGGCCACGACCTGTGCCATACGTTCTACAATACCAGAAAACATATTTGCAATGATATATTTATTGTTTAATGGACAAAAATAAGATTAAATTAGTTAACAATCAATTTTCCCACCAATTTATAAATGTCTATTATGTCCGAAACACCGATCGTTACGTCGTCATAGTTCTGCTTGTCGCCGGGAACCAGTCTCAGGCGGTTCTCGTCATCGGTCGTGCGCACAATGCGCAACATGTTCATACGCTGGGTTTTGACCAGATAGATCTCACCCGGGATGATCGACTCGCGATCCACCGTGCGGAACAAAACGACACTTTCCGAAGGAATCACCTCGCCCATGGCGCGTCCCGTGTAGCTCATCGCAAAATCGCACTGCTGCAACATCGGCAACAACAGGTAACTTTCGGGTTCGAGCGTCGCAAGGCTCGAGATATATTGTTCGGGGTCGTTATGGTAGTAGGGGATCTGCACACCGCGCAATTTGGTGTCCGAGAACATCTGTCCCTCACCCGTCAAAAGCCACAATTTGTCAATCTGCGGAAACTTCGCCACGATGCGCTCGGCAACGTCCAACGAGATACCGTTGTTACCGCGTTTGATCTGATACAAATTCTCCCCTCGTGCAAGACCAATATGGCGCGCGAAATAATTGATGGACATATTTGCCCATTTGATTACTGCCTCAATTCTTTGCCAGTTGTCCTGTTTTTCTTTCATTGTCTCTTTCTTATTTAAATTATTTTTCGCATCTTTGCAGTCCGGTCCCGTAGTTCAATGGATAGAATACAAGATTCCGGTTCTTACGATATGGGTTCGATTCCCGTCGGGATCACACGTACAAGCGTCTTGAAAAAGATGCTTGTATTTTTTTGTCCTTTTTCGGCACATTTCCTTTAGGCCACAACCGAATGGAACACCCAACCGACCGAAAGCATTACGGAAAGATCCCGATTGTGTTACTTCTCATATCTTTTTGCACTACATTTACCCTTTCATGTAAAGCAAAACAAAGATAGCGTAAAAATATAGAACTACAACGCTGCCTCATAAAAAATAAAATAAAAGAATGGATTCGTAAAACATTCAGTCCGTATTTGAAGAATAAACCTTCAAAAAATGTCGCAAAAAGTCTGAAACCGACTCTTCGGAAGAGTTATTACGTTGATAATCCATCAATTTATATCATAACGCGAAAAAAGGGAGTGTAGTATATCCTCTTTTTACTTTCCAAATCGAACAATCCTGTTCGAAACCTCGGAATGCAGTCCGACGAGTGCGCGATAATTTTCCGCGTTTTCTTTAGGAATCCTTACAAAAAAGCGTATCTTTGTTAAACCTAAAACCATAAAATTATGCAACGTATCATAGCACCTTCCGTGCTTTCGGCCGATTTCGGCCACCTCGAACGAGACATTCGCATGCTCAACGACAGTCGTGCCGAATGGATCCACATTGATGTCATGGACGGTGTATTCGTACCCAATATCTCTTTCGGATTTCCCGTGATGAAACCCATCCGTCAGGCATCGCCCAAATTCATGGACGTACACCTGATGATCATCGACCCCGAGAAATATGTCGAGCGCTTCGTCGAAGCAGGCAGCAATCTGGTGACCTTTCACCTCGAAGCCACTAAAGAACCCCGCAAATGCATCGATCTGATCCGCAAGGCAGGCGCCAAGGTCGGCATCTCGATCAAGCCCGCAACGCCGATCGAGGAGCTCCGCGAGTGGCTTCCGGACATTGACCTTGTACTGGTGATGAGTGTCGAGCCGGGATTCGGCGGTCAGTCGTTCATGCCGCATTCGATCGAGAAGGTGGCAGGCATCCGCAAAATGGCCGAGACGCTCAACCCGAACCTCATGATCGAGGTCGACGGCGGTATCTCGTCGAAGAACGCCCGACTGTTGTTTGATGCAGGTGCCGAGGCTCTGGTGGCCGGTAGTGCCGTATTCAAAGCCGCAGATCCCCGACAGGAAATCATCAATATGCTGAACGCATAAAACCGATCCATACCTTTAATAAAAGGGCAGTCCTACCTTGGATTGCCCTTTTTGTTTCGGGGATCGGTATTGGGAGAGTGAAACATTTTTCGTACCTTTGCGTGAATTTTTATACGACTATGATTTCACTCGATAATTTGACCGTCAGTTACGGCGGATGGACTCTATTTGACGATATTTCTTTTCTGATCAACCCCAAGGATCGAATCGGTCTGGTGGGTAAGAACGGTGCGGGCAAAACCACACTGCTCAAGATCATCGTTGGCGAGCAGCAGCCCACCTCGGGCAAGGTGACCATCAACGGTGCCTGCACAATCGGCTATCTGCCTCAGACCATGCGTGTTCACGACACGACGACCCTTGTGGAGGAGACCGCCAAGGCCTTCGACGAGGTGCTGAAAATCGAGAAGGACATCGCCCGTCTGACGACCGAAATCGCCGAGCGTACCGACTACGAATCGGAGGAATATGCCCAGCTGATCCACCGACTGACCGATCAGCAGGATCGCTATCAGATCCTGGGCGGTGATTCGCGCGATGCCGACATCGAAAAGACGCTGCTCGGTTTGGGTTTCAAGCGTTCGGATTTCGGACGCGCCACGAGTGAATTTTCGGGCGGTTGGCGTATGCGTATCGAGCTGGCCAAATTGCTGTTGCGCCGTCCGTCGATCTTCCTTCTGGATGAGCCGACCAACCACCTCGACATCGAGTCGATCCAGTGGCTGGAGGAGTATTTGAAGAACTACAATGGTGCGGTGTTGCTCATCTCGCACGACCGCGCCTTCCTGGATAACGTCACCAACCGCACGATCGAACTTTCGTTGGGCAAGGTGACCGACTACAAGGTATCCTACTCGAAATATGTCGTGCTGCGTCAAGAGCGCCGCCAGCAGCAGTTGGCCGCCTACGAAAACCAGCAACGCATGATCGAAAAGACAGAGGAATTCATCGAGAAATTCCGCTATAAACCCACCAAATCCAATCAGGTGCAGTCGCGTATCAAACAGTTGGAACGCTTGGAGCGCCTCGAAGTCGAGGAGGAGGATTTGGCAACGCTCAACATCAAATTCCCGCCCGCTCCCCATTCAGGTCAGATCGTGGCGCAGATCAACGATGCGGGTATGTCGTTTGGTTCGAAACACGTGTTCAGCGGTGCAAATTTTGTCATCGAAAAGGGCAACAAGATCGCACTGGTCGGCCGTAACGGCGAGGGTAAAACCACCTTGGCACGTATGCTTATCGGACAGCTCACGCCGACCGAGGGATCGATCAAATTGGGTGCGAACGTAAACATCGGTTACTACGCTCAGAATCAAGACGATCTGATGGATGGCGATTTCACGGTTTACGACACGTTGGATCGTGTGGCCGTGGGCGATATCCGTACCCGGCTGCGCGATATTTTGGGTGCATTCCTGTTCCGTGGTGAGGATATCGACAAGAAAGTCAAGGTGTTGTCGGGTGGCGAACGCGCACGACTGGCCATGGCGCGTATGATGCTCGAACCGCGTAACCTGTTGGTGCTCGATGAGCCGACCAACCATATGGATATGCGTTCGAAGGACATCCTGAAAAACGCGTTGATCAAATACGACGGCACGGTGGTGGTTGTATCGCACGACCGTGAATTTCTGGACGGATTGGTCGAGAAGGTTTACGAATTCCGCGACGGTGGGGTTCGCGAATACCTGGGCGGCATCTACTACTTCCTCGAGAAACGCAAATTGGAGTCGTTGCAGGAGATCGAACGCCGCGATCCCGTCGTAAAGGCACCCGCCAAAGAGAAGGAAGAAACCCCTCACGCCCAACTTTCGGGCAAGGCCTCCTACGAGCAGAAGAAGGAGCAGGAGAAACTCCTCCGCAAACTGCGCAAGGCGGTCGAGGTGATTGAGGAGCGCTTGGGCAAGATCGAAAAGCAGATTGCCGAATACGACGCGAAATTTGCCTCTTCGTCCGACTATGTCGAGGAGGACTACAAAGCCTACAACGCCCTGAAGGCCGAATACGACCACGAAATGCACGAATGGGAGAAAGCCTCCTACGAATTGGAAATCACGGAAAACGAATAATACAGAACTCTCAATATGGATAATCTTATTTTCGGGATTCGTCCCGTAGCCGAAGCCATCGAGGCAGGCCGACAGATCGAGAAACTCTACATCCGCAAGAGTGCCGACGGACAGTTGATGCAGGAACTCAAGGACTTGTGCATGCGTCACCACCTGCGCTATCAGGAGGTTCCGGTCGAGAAACTCAACCGTCTGACCCGTCTGAATCACCAGGGTGTCGTGGCGCAAATGGCCGCCATCGAATACGTGCAGGTGATCGACATTCTGGAGCGTGTTCCCGACGACGAGACCCCGCTGGTGGTGATTTTCGACGGTGTGACCGACGTGCGTAACTTCGGTGCCATCGCCCGTTCGGCCGAGTGCTCGGGTGCACACGGACTGATCACCCCGCTGAAGAACTCCGCTCCGGTCAATGCCGAGGCCATCCGTTCGTCGGCAGGTGCCCTGACCACGATTCCCGTGGCACGTGTGGGTTCGATCCGCAACACCATCAAACAGCTCAAGGCCGAAGGTTTCCAGATCGTTGCCGCCACCGAGAAGAGCACCAAACTGCTCTACGATGCCGACTTTACGAAACCCACGGCCATCATCATGGGTGCCGAGGATACGGGTATCTCAAAAGAGGTGCTGAAATTGTGCGACGAGCAACTGGCCATTCCTCTGATCGGTCACATCGAGTCGCTGAACGTATCGGCCGCCGCCGCAGTCATGTTGTTCGAAGTTGTCCGTCAGCGCATTGGCGAGTAAACCGACACCCCGAAGCCGAATCATCCGCCATCCCGTGGCGGGCGATGTCGAGCTGTACTTTTCACCGAGGGCACTGCGCATCGGCTTGCGAGTCACCGCGGCAGGACACGTACGCTTGATCATTCCGCGGGGAGCGAACGAGGAGCACGCCTTGCGCTTTATGGAGTCGAAAATGGATTGGGTGCGCCACACCTTGCAAAAGGTTGCCCGACGTACCGCACTCCACGAACCGGCTCTGCGTGCGACGATGACACCCGACGAGCGCCACCGCCGCATCGAGGAGTTGCGCCGCGAGGCTCACCGCGATCTGCCGGAGCGTATCGAACGCCTCTCCCGCCTTACGGGTCTTCGTTACACACGGGTGACCCTTCGTGCCGTGCGTTCGAAGTGGGGGAGTTGCTCGTCGATCAACTCCATCTCGCTCAACATTTTCCTGATGATTCTGCCCGAACACCTGCGCGATTTTGTGATCATCCACGAGTTGTGTCATACGGTCGAACACAACCATTCGCCCCGATTCCACGCCCTGGTAAATCACTACACTACGGGTCGCGAACGCGAATTGGAACGCGAACTGCGCACCTATACCATTATTGGTTGAACATTCACACACTTAACGAATTATGAATAACAAACTCAACACCTTACTCTGCGCGTTGCTGCTCATCTTCGGCATTTCGTGCTCTTCGCAAACATCGTCGGACGATCTCGAAGTCATGACCCTGAACATGCGCTACGACAATCCGCAGGACAACGAAAACAACTGGAAATTCCGCTACGAACGTATCGCCCAGATGATCCGCACCGAGCATCCCGACCTTTTGGGTACGCAGGAACTGCTCGCACACCAGCTCGATACGATGAAAGCACGCCTTACCGACTACGCCACCGTGGGTGTTGCCCGCGAGGACGGCAAGCGTCAGGGCGAATACAGCGCCATTTTCTACCTCAAGGATCGTTTCGAGGTGATC
This sequence comes from Alistipes sp., assembly GCA_020026395.1. GTDB lineage: Bacteria > Bacteroidota > Bacteroidia > Bacteroidales > Rikenellaceae > Alistipes. Next base: position 106,691 of record JAHHQM010000004.1, read on the forward strand.
GACTCGGGTAATTTCTGGTTGAGCGAAACGCCCGACTCGGTCGGTGCATTCGGTTGGGATGCCGCCTGCGTCCGCATCGCGACCTGGGCTGTACTGCGCGACCGCAACCAGAAGGAGATCCTCTTCATGAACACCCATTTCGACCATGTAGGCAAAGTTGCCCGTCAGAAGAGCGGCGACCTGCTGGTAGAGCGCGTCGAGCAACTCGCACAGGGTCGTCCGATCATTGTCACGGGCGATTTCAATGCCGATCCCGAATCGGAAGTCATCCGTAACATCCTCTCGAAGAACATTCTGCGCCATACAAAAGATTGCGCTACCGAGAAAAAGGGTGCCGATGCAAGTTTCACGGATTTCGGCCGTATTCCCGTCGAAGAGCGTCAGTTGATCGACTACATTTTCATCGGCGGCAACCTCTCGGCATCGCTCTACGAAGTAATGCCCGAAACCGACGCCGAAGGTCACTACTACACGGATCACGCCCCCGTCAAGGCAATTTTGCACTATAACTAAAAATTGGGGAGGGGAGTATTAGGATATTCCGAAAGTTTGATTAACTTTGTAAAAAGTAAATTCTTTAATACGATAAGATTATGGCAAATTTAAGAAGATTGAAAAAAGACATCGACTACTGCCTCGAAGAGTTGGTTTTCGATTGTGATATGGCTATTTGCTTTCAGCCTTCGAAAGAGAAGGAAATTTTCGAAGTGATGCAGGAGGCAGTTGCTCTGCGCAACAACCTGTTCTCCAAGGCCATGAATCCCGCCGAGCCGCACAACCGTTCGCTCGTTCGCAAGCACTATGCTGCTCTGCGTCGCGAAATCGTGAATTCGTTCGAGGAGATGTTCGAGAAATTGAGCAAGGTAAACGGAGAGAAATAATCCGATAAAATACCAACAAAAAGTCCGACTTCTGATGTGAAGTCGGACTTTTTTATTTCTCCAGATTGTGGTAACCAAGCACCGTATGCGGCACCCGTCCGTGCGTGATGAGCTGAATGGGGCAGTTATAGGCGCGTAACTGCTCGGCATCGAGCATATTCGAGTGATGGCGATGCACCTCACGATTCACGCACACGATCTCCTTCACGACACTGCTGATCGTACCCACATCGTGCGACACCATCATGATGGCCATCCGCTTGTTCAACTCCTGTAACGAGCGATATAATTCGTTTTCGAACTGATTATCCACGAAATTCGTCGGCTCATCCAAGATCAGTACACGCGGTTCGGAAATAATCGCACGGCAAAGCAACGCACGTTGCAACTGACCGCCCGACACCTCACCGACAGGCACTTTCGCCAAGTCGGCAATTCCGGCCTGCTCCAGCAATTCCATGGCTTTTTCGCGGTCGGCACGCGTGTAGCGCGCCCAAAATCCCTTGCTTCCCTGCAATCCCGACACGACCGTTTCCAGCAGTGAGATCGGGAAATTACGGTCGAAATTCGAAATCTGCGGCATATAACCGATCAGACGCTCCTTACCGCGGTGCAATTCCCCGGCAAATTCGATCGTACCCGTGTGGGGTACCATTCCCAAAATCGCCTTTACCAGGGTCGTTTTTCCACCGCCGTTGGGGCCGATAATACCCAGAAAATCGTGATCTGCAACCTCCAAATTCACATTCCGAAGCGCCTCACAACCATCGTATTTAACTCCGACCTGATGTAATGTTATAAGATTCATTGCTCCGTGATTAAATCGGTTATTCGTCTGATATTCGACAAGATATCCTCCTCCAAGGGGTCAATCATTACGATCCGCGCACCAATGTCCGATGCGATGATCTCCACGGCCGTCTTCGGGAACTGCATCTGACAAAAGATGCGATCGACGCGATCCTCACGTGCCTGACGGATGATCTTTGCGATGTGTCGTGCCGAAGGTTCCTTGCCCTCAAATTCGATCGAACGCTGCTCGATGCCGTAATCTTCGGCATAGTAGGTGAGGGCGGGGTGGTAGATGATAAAATAGCGGATTTTGGAGGCTTTGATCTGCTCGGCGGCATAGTGATCCAGCTCCTCCAATTTTTGGTTTAAACGCGCGTAATTCTGCGCATATTTCACCGAATCGGGATAGTTTTTTTTGATGGCATCAAACGCATTTTTTGCCATCATTTTCAAGGCTTTTGGCGAAGTCCAAAGATGCGGATCGGTACCGTGTACGCCGTTATGCACATGACCGCACGCACCCTCCAAAAGCGGAATACCGTGACTCAGATTGATGGTCGTTTCCTTGAGTTGTGCCAACAGCGACTCCTCAAACGGAATCAAACCCACACCAAACACCAAACGGCTTCGATGCAGGTCGGCAAGCTGACGGGCAGACAATTCGAAAGTCTCGGGATTGGCACCGGGAGGCACCAGCACCTTCACCTCAAAATCATCCCCGACAATCTCGTGAATCAATTCGCGGAGCGGAAGAATAGATACATATAAGGAGTCTTTGTCCGAAGTCTGCGGTGCGGAACAAGCGCCCAGCATCATCGCCATAAAAAGACAAAGGGTAGTTATCAATTTGAGCATAAAAGCGGCAATCTTAAAATTCCATGCAAAAATAACATTATTTTTTAAGAATGACTGTAATTGGGGGCAAATTCGCGTAGATTGCGCCGAAATCCGATCCGAAAAAGCAACCCGAAATCAGCCGCTTTCACGCATCGGATCAGTCTGCAAACCCGACAACTTCAAATAATAAATAACTCACGGAGATCAGATCGCTCGAAACAAGTCATCAGCCATATAATCAGGGGAGTAGTTCGATCGATCCGAATCTCTATTTAACATAATATAAATATTACACCAAATAATATTAGGGGAGTTCTACACGCGTTTTTAGGACTGAAACACCCATTTATAAGGCGTTTTTAAGCGCTTCTCTTGGAGATATTCGGGCAAATACCCGTAACGGAAAATTCTACGCGATTCTCGGCTACTTATCGGGCGTGTAACTTTCGCAGGTTCCGTCCGTGTAAAGAATCACAACGCGGGCGACCTGTTTGGCCGAGCCTGTTGCGTGATGCGAAGGCGAGACCTCTTCACGAGACGACGACGCGAAAGAAGATTCGTGCGCGTGCTGAGTTGTCGACTCCGACACCTCACTATTAAAAGACAACTCATCCTCCGTAGGAGCTTGCAGGGATGAAGACACCGAAGGCTCGTCCCGATAGACCTGGTCCGAGTCCAGAAGCAGCCAATCGGGGTTTACACGCGGAAAAGCCCGCAGAATCTTTTGCAGGAGATCAAAGCCGGGTTTATTGCGTCCGGCAAGAATGTGCGAAATACCCGCGGCATTAACACCGACCTTTTCGGCAAATTGTCCGGGCTTCAAACCTTCATTTTTCATCAAAAGAAGCAACTTTTCCTTCATAAGCCTATTTTTTTACAAATATAAAAACTTTTCTTTTGTAAAGCAAGTGGTTTTTACATTTGTATTTCGCCAAATCTTACCAAAGCTTTTTACATCTGTAAACACACAAAATACTCATAAATCAAAATATAGAAATAAAAGTAAGGTAAAACCCATAAAATACTGATAGTACTACAACTGTATACTTATTTATAGGTCAATACAGCCTATACACCGTAAATTCATCACATACGCTCATTATGCATATGTTTATATTTAAGTAAACGATATAAATAGCTGGTAAATCGTATAGTTACGATTCAGTATTCAATACTTTGACACTACCTGTGTGGGGTGTTTTGCGATTACATATGTTTACAACAAAAGGAAATACATTTGTTAAAGCAAGACAGGCAATTACCCGAGAATTAAAATACATTTGTAAATTTACACCCTATTATTCTTATTTACAAATGTAAACACCCTACTCCACCCGACTTATTCGGGAAAATTTACAAATTTCAACAACATTTATCGGGCAGATCCGCCGAACGAACGTCTGGCAGTTTTGATTATGTTAAATAGAAAAGAGAAGGAGGAGAGCAAAACCGATGCTCTCCTCCTGTAAATCAGATGAATTTAAATTTGTAAAACCGCCTTTATTCTGACAATTTGCGGGCGATTTCAGCGAATCGTTCCGGAGTCAGTTGCAATTTTTCGCGGTGGAAATCCACATCCGCCTCGCTATTCATCGGGATCAGATGGATGTGTGCGTGTGCCACTTCCAGACCCAGTACTACAACGGCTACTTTCTTGCAACCCGTCATAGCCTTGATCTTGGCGGCCACCTTCTTGGCGAAGACCATCATGCCCGACAGTGTCTTGTCATCGAGGTCGAAAATGTAGTCCACTTCCTTCTTCGGCACAACCAACGTATGTCCCTCGGCCAACGGATTGATGTCGAGAAATGCATAGTAATTCTCATCTTCGGCGACCTTGTACGAAGGAATCTCGCCGTCAATAATCTTTGAAAATATTGATGCCATATCGTTTTGATTTTAGTGTTATTCTTCTTTGAATTTGGGTTGCATAATCTCCGAATAAATGACTGCACGACGCAACTCCTCTTGGGACGAAAACAACGGAGCAGATGACTCCCCTGTCTGCAATGGGGTCTGATGCGCGTGATGCGACTTATGCGTATGCGCCTCCACCTTCTTTACGGTCGGCGCGGAATGATGCGTTTTCGGAGCAAAAGACGGTTTCGATGCGGTCTCGGGTTGAACCGCAGGCGTTTGCGCACAAGCGGGCTTTACGACTTCTTCGGGCACAGTTCTCCGCTTGACGCGTTCTACGTCGGGGAATTGCACCTCTTGCGGGATCGACGATTTCCGAAGCGGTTTCACTTTATCGGATAACTTTCCGAGCATCTTTTTCAATTCTCGGATTTCGGGATCCTCATCCAGATCCGAGAACTCACCCGCTTCGTCCATTTCCACGCCCTTTCCTTTGGCGTGTTTTGCCGCATTACTTTTTGCCAACAGGCCAATAACCAGCATCACCACAAAACCGATGATTCCGGGATCTATCTCCGAAAAAATACCGGCCAAAAATTCGCTTGCCATAATCCGTCTAATTTAATTTACGTTTCACCGTATCCATGCCTTTGACTTTGCGCAGGCGGTCCATAATGGCCGACAAACCGTCGGCATCCTTTACGTAGAGGGCGACACTACCCTCGCAAATTCCGTCGTGGCTGTGCAGATTCAATTCGCGCATATTGATGCTGAAATCGGCACTCATGATCGTTGCCAATTCAAGCAACAAACCCTGTCGATCCAAAGCGCGGATCTCAATGGTCACCAGATAGGACATCGCCTTATGCTGCGACCATTTGATCTCCTCCTTGACGATCTGTCCACCGTGCTGCGAAGCCAATCGGTTCAGTTCATCGCACGAAGCCTTATGTACGATGATCTTTCCCGTCGCGAGATCGCGGAATCCGACCACCTTATCACCGGGAATCGGCTTACAGCAATCGGCAATCTCGAACTGCTCGCCGTCGCCCTCCGCAGCCTCGTCGCGGGTATGGTTTTCCTGTTCCGCGTCGTCCCCATCCTCGTCTTTCTTATGCGGGATGAAGAGCGTCCAGAATTTCAGAATTTTACTCTTGGAGTTGCTCTTGAGCACCTTCTCCAAATTATCCAGCGACACGATGCCCGCCCCGATCTTGCTATACAACTCTTCTTTGTTCGTACATTCGTAAATCGGGATGATCTTGCGCAGAACACGTCCGCTGAGTTTGATGTCGAGTTCCTGCATGCGCTTCTCCAAAAGCTGCATACCGTTCTCAATGTTGTTCTGCCGATCGCGTTTCAAGAAACTCTTGATCGCCTGTTTGGCCTTGCCCGTCGTGACGGCATCGAGCCATTCGGGTTTCGGTCGTGCCGAATCGGCCGCAATGATTTCAACCTGATCCCCGTTGTTGAGCTGGGTCGTCACGGGCATCAGTTTATGGTTAATTTTGGCACTGATGGCTCCGTTACCGATCTTCGAGTGAATCTCGTAAGCCAGGTCGAGTGCCGTCGCACCATAGGGTAACTTTTTGGATTCTCCTTTGGGCGTAAAGACTACAATTTCAGAAGTATACAACGATAACTTGAAGTTGTCCAGAAAATCGACCGCATCCTCCGTCGGCGAGTTCAGCGCATCGCGGATCTGCTTCAGCCACTTGTCGAATTCGTCCTCGTTTTGCGAGATGGTGGCGTGTTTATACTTCCAGTGCGCCGCAAATCCGCGCTCGGCAATATCCTCCATACGTTGCGTACGGATCTGCACCTCGACCCAGATTCCGTTCGGCCCCATCACCGTCGAATGCAGTGCCTCGTAGCCGTTGGCCTTGGGCATCGAAATCCAATCGCGCAGGCGGTCGGGTTTCGGGGTATAAATATCGGTGATCGACGAATAGATCTGCCAGCACTGGGTCTTCTCCGAGGGGAAAGGCAGGGGTTTGAACACGATGCGGATGGCAAACAGGTCGTATACCTCCTCGAAGGGGATCTGCTTGCGCTGCATCTTGTTCCAAATCGAATAGACGCTCTTGACGCGTCCCGAAATTTCGTAATTGATGTGGTCCCGATTGAGTTTGGCGATGATCGGCGCATTGAAATTATTGATGTACTCCCGACGCGAAGCCTCGCTCTCCTCCAACTTCTGCTTGATTTCGGCATACTGCTGCGGGAAACGGTGCTTCATGCAGAGATCCTCCAACTCGCTCTTGATCGAGAACAATCCCAAGCGATAAGCCAGCGGTGCAAACAAATAAATCGTTTCGCCCGTGATCTTGATCTGCTTATTGAGTGGCATCGAACCCAACGTACGCATATTGTGCAGGCGGTCGGCGATCTTGATCAGGATCACCCGCACATCGTCCGACAGCGTGAGCAGCACCTTACGGAAATACTCCGCCTGTGCCGAGGTATCGGCATTGAACACCCCCGCCATCTTGGTCAGTCCGTCCACCATCGAGGCGATCTTCTCGCCGAAGATGCGTTCCAGATCCTCGACCGTGTAGTCCGTGTCCTCCACCACATCGTGCAGCAGAGCCGCGACCACCGACTTCACACCCAGACCGATCTCATCGACCACAATTTTGGCAACGGCAATGGGATGCAGCAAATAAGGCTCGCCGGAGCGGCGTCTTGCCCCTTCGTGAGCCTCTTTGGCCAGGAAAAATGCACGCTTGATGAGGTTCCAGTCCTCATCATTCTTGCAGATATTTGTGCACGACAACAGCAACTCCTCCCATTTCTCCTTGATGAGTGCTTCGTCTTCCGGCGAGTATCCCATATTCATATCCGTTTAATGTATCTCGTTGAAATCGAATGCATTAAGCGCCATCACTTCAAGCATCCGATTCAAATCGGCAAACGGTTGAACCCGAGGCCGCGAAGCCCGATTCAACCGTAAATACCGTATTTGATTCTCTAAAAACTACTCCTCGTGGGGTGCTTTCATCGTCGCACGTACCTGCTCCTCGATTTCGGCAGCCAGCGCCTCGTCGCTCTTGAGCAGATCCTTCACGGCATCGCGACCCTGACCGATCTTACGATCTCCATAGGAGTACCACGATCCTGCCTTACGCAGCACACCGTAATCCACACCCAGGTCGATGATCTCGCCAATCTTCGAGATACCCTCGCCGAACATGATGTCGAACTCGGCACGCTTGAACGGAGGCGCCACCTTGTTCTTCACGACCTTTACGCGGGTACGGGTACCCAACTGCTCCTCGCCATCCTTGATAACCGACACGCGGCGGATGTCGATACGCACGCTGGCGTAGAATTTCAGGGCGTTACCACCCGTCGTCGTTTCGGGGTTGCCGTAAACAACGCCGATCTTATCACGCAACTGGTTGATGAAAATGCAGACGGTTTTGGTCTTGGCGATGCTCGACGTCAACTTACGCAATGCCTGCGACATCAGACGAGCCTGAAGACCCATCTTCGAATCGCCCATCTCACCCTCGATCTCGGCCTTCGGAGTCAGTGCGGCCACCGAGTCGATGACGATGATGTCGATGGCACTCGAACGGATCAGCGAATCGGCAATTTCCAAAGCCTGCTCGCCGTTATCGGGCTGCGAGATCAACAGGTTATCGACGTCCACACCCAACTTCTGGGCGTAGAAGCTGTCGAAAGCATGCTCTGCATCGATGAATGCGGCGATACCGCCCTCCTTCTGAGCCTCGGCAATCGCATGGATGGCCAGCGTGGTCTTACCCGACGATTCGGGGCCGTAGATCTCGATGACACGTCCCTTGGGGTAACCGCCCACACCCAACGCCATATCCAGCGTGATGGATCCCGTGGGGATTACGGGGATGTCGTTCTCCTCGGTACTGTTCATACGCATGATCGAACCTTTACCGAAGTCTTTTTCTATTTTTTGCATGACTGCGTCCAAGACCTTCAGCTTGTCCGCGTCAACAGGTTTCTTTTCTGCCATATATATTTGTTACTTTTAAAAAATTACTCCTTGTAGGAGTCGATGATTTGCTGGTAGTGGTTCTTGGTATCGACCTTCGTGAAGAGTTTCTCGATGCGACCCTCGGCATCGATGACGAACGTCGTGCGGAACACGCCCATATATTTGCGGCCGCACATCGATTTCTCACCCCACACGCCGTATGCCTCACATACGCTGTGATCCGTATCGGCCAAAAGCGTAAAGTTCAATTCGTGCTTCTGGCAGAAATTCTGATGCGACTTCTCGCTGTCGGGACTTACGCCGATGATGCGGAATCCCATCTCGGTGAGTTGAGCCTTGCCGTCACGCAGGCTCTTGGCCTCGAGGGTACATCCCGGAGTGTTGTCCTTCGGGTAGAAATAAAGAATTACGCGCTGACCTTTGAGGTCGTGCAACGAAAGAGCGTCCCCGGTCTGGGTCGTCGAAGTGAAGTCGGGAGCCAAGTCCCCTATCTTTAAATTAGTCATTCATTTAAATATTTTTTACTTTCAAAGATACGAAAAATTTGCGAGATCAGCCACTTTTTATCCTCTTTTTTTGCCTTAGTCCCACACGTAGGTTACCTCGACCTGCTCGTTGAACTCCTCTTGCGTGCGGTTCATACGGTGGTGGCAACACGGGCAACGGATCGCCATTTCGGTCTCGACGAAATCGCCCAGCCCCACACAACGAGGCAGCACGCCCCGCTCCGAAAGGATGTAATGATCAAATTGTGCGCCACACGCCTTGCATTTGATTTTGTAAACTGTTCCCATAGTTGTATGTTGTTTTAAGGTTTGTTGTCCTGGTTTGACAATGCAAAGAAACGGCGATAAAATGACAACTTGTGACACACCCGAAAATTTATGCAAAAAAAACTCCGAATGCCCATCAGCACCCGGAGTTTAAAGTCCGCTTCGAGGTCGGAATTATTTCGTCTCCTCTTCGCCTTCCTTTGCTTCGTCCTCTACATCGACGAACTTCGTGAAGCCGGCTTTCACCAGGATGTTATACCAGGCGAAGCACTTCTTAATGTCCGAAACGTGTACACGCTCGCGATCGTATTCGGGAACAATCTCGGCGAAAGCAGCCTTCAGTTTGTCGGCGCTCTCTTTCTCCGAGATGGCCTCTTCACCCTCGTAGTGATCGAAGATACGGGTAAACACCTCCGAAAGAGCGATATCCTCACCCTCGGTGAACATCGAGATCTCAGTCAGCGCACTTACACGGGCGTTGGCAGCGGCGTTCATACGACGACCGTCCACCAGCGACTCGACGATTACGCCGCGCTGCGACTGTGCAACATATTTATAAAGTCCCGGTTGGCCCGAGATGGCCAAAATTTCTCTGAAATCCATTTTTCTGTGTGTTTAAAAAATTAGTCAGTATTCTATTTTTCGGTGTCGGGTTTGGGATCGACTACCGTATAAGTTACCATATTCGACGTGTTGCGCATGCCGTGGGTCGAGCTTGCAACGATCTGGAATCTTACGGTCGTGCCGGCCTTCTGCTTCGGGATGATCTTATCGCCCTTGTAGGTCACCGACTTGTCGTTCTCACCCTTGAACGGCATCACGCGGGTCGAGATCAGCTTCGGATCGTCGTTCAGGCTGTAATACAACTGGGCACCGCTCATACCATACAGGCAGACAATATCCACCTTGACGCTTACGGCATCGTTCGAGGTAATCTCACCTTTGGGCGTCATCTCGATCGTACCGAACATCGGAGCGTTCTTCTCGTCGAATTCGGGTACATATTCGTTGTCATGGCTGATACACGAAGACAGAGCCGCCATGCAGCACACAAGCAGTGCAAAAACCTTAATCTTTTTCATAATTTCCATATTTTTAGTCAATTTTACTTACATGAACATCCATCTGCGGGAACGGGAACGAAACACCCACCTTCGGAAGTTCGTTATAGAAGATTTCGTTATACTCAAAAAATACGTTCCAATAATCGGCGTTGCTCGTCCATACACGTACCGTGAGGTTCACCGAGCTGTCGGCCAAAGCCGAAACCCATACGACGGGAGCGGGATCCGTAAAGACACGTTTGTCGGCTGCGAGCAGCTCCAGGATACGTTTGCGGGCATCCTCGACCTTATCACCATAGGAAATACCGATCGACCAATCCACGCGGCGGTGTTCGGCCGTCGAGTAGTTGTCGATGATGGCCGTCGCGATCGAGTTGTTCGGGATGTAGATCGTCTGGTTATCGGGCGTGCAGATTACCGTCGAGAAGAGTTTAATGTCCTTTACGACACCTGCCTGACCCTGTGCCGAGATGTAGTCGCCAATACGGTAAGGCTTCATCAGAAGAATCATCACACCACCGGCGAAGTTCTGTGCCGTACCGCTCAATGCCATACCGATGGCCAGGGTTGCGGCCGAGAACATGGCGATCAGCGAGGTGACATTCACACCCAAGGTTTGAACGACGATCAGCAGCAAGATCAACGTGAAAAGAACACGCACGGTATTCAACGTAAATTTCTGCAACGACTCGTCGATCTGACGGTGTTTCATGATCATGCTGAACACATGCACGATGCGGTGCAGGATCCAACGACCGATGAAGTAGATGACCAGTGCCACAAAGATCTTCACCGAAATCCAGATCATCTCGTTGGCGAAATCGCCGAGGAGTTCCGAGATGTCGATATTCACCAATTTATTAAAGGCCTCGGTCATCTTGGCCTTCTGCACGCTGTCGGGTTCTATAAGTTTCGCAGGTGCTTCATTCTGCAAAAAGAAAGTCAGTAAATTCATATCAATTCCAATATTTGTGGGACAAAAATAACGAAAAAAACGAGATTTTATTAACTTTGTCGGAAATTACATTCATAAATATTCGATTATGCAAGAGGATTTGGAGATTATTCAAGTAAATATATCCGGTGAAGACAAACCCGGTCTGACCACGTCTCTCACTGAGATTCTGGCTCGTTACGAGGCGCAGATTCTGGACATCGGCCAGGCCAACATCCACCAGTCGCTGACCCTCGGCATTCTCTTTGTCACCAACTCCGAAAATTCGGGTAACATCATGAAAGAGTTGCTGTTCAAGGCTTCGGAGTTGGGTGTAATGGTCCGATTCACGCCGATTTCGGAGGAGCGTTACAAGACATGGGTCGGCCGTCAGGGCAAGAACCGCTACATCGTCACGTTGCTGGGTCGTACGGTCAAGGCGTGCCATATTTCGGATGTGACGCGCGTGGTGGCCGAGCACGGACTCAACATCGACGCCATCAAGCGTCTGACGGGTCGTATGCCCCTCCACGAGGAGGATCGCGCCGCCAAGGCCTGTGTCGAACTTTCGGTGCGCGGATCGCTTTCCGACGCAGAACGCAGCACGATGCAGGAGCAGTTCATGAAGATTTCGGAGATGGGTGTCGATGTCTCGTTCCAACGCGACGACATCTACCGCCGCAGCCGTCGTCTGATCTGCTTCGATATGGATTCGACGCTCATCGAAACGGAGGTTATCGACGAATTGGCCGAACGTGCCGGAGTAGGCGCCCAGGTACGCGAAATCACGGCTTCGGCCATGCGTGGCGAGATCGATTTCAAGGAGAGTTTCACACGCCGTGTCGCTCTCTTGAAGGGTCTGGATGTTTCCGTTATGGAGGACATCGCCCAGCACCTGCCCATCACCGAAGGTGTCGAGCGTATGATGACCATCCTCAAACGTGTGGGTTACAAGACGGCCATTCTTTCGGGCGGATTCACCTATTTCGGCAACTATCTGAAACAAAAATACGGATTCGATTACGTCTATGCCAACGAGTTGGAGGTCGAGGACGGCCACCTGACGGGACGCTATGCGGGCGAAGTTGTGGACGGACGTCGCAAGGCCGAGCTTCTGCGCCTGTTGTGCCAGTTCGAGAACATCAACCTGGCGCAGAGCGTTGCAGTCGGTGACGGTGCAAACGACCTCCCGATGCTCAACCTCGCAGGTCTGGGTATTGCTTTCCACGCCAAACCCAAAGTCAAGGCAACAGCGCAGCAATCTATTTCGACCATTGGATTAGATGGTATCCTATATTTCCTTGGTTTAAAGGATTCAAGAATTGAATAAAATCAGCGTCATATACTTCACGGTCTTCCTCGCGTTGCTGATGACGGGTTGCTACGATTCCCGTTTCGAGCATCCGACCATGCGACCCGACCAGCAGGAAAACTATTCGCTCGCCCATCTGCATGATTGGTTCTCGGGCGTACCGACCGTGATGAAAGACAATTTTACGGTGTGCGGTGTAGTCACCTCTTCGGACGAAGAACGGAACTTTCACCGCACACTCGTTATTGAACAGGACGGATTTGCGCTGGAGATTTTGGCGGGTGTCGATCACCTGCACAACGACTACCCCACGGGTTGCTACGTCACGTTCCATCTTCGCGACCTTTACATCGGACGATACCGCGGCGTTCTGCAAGCCGGAATGCATCCTCTTTCGGGCGACAACCGCCCCGCCTATTTCCCGTCACAGGTTGTTCTGCACCAATATTTAATCCGTTCCGATGTCCGACCGCCCTATCCCGAACCCCACACCTGCCGCATCGCGGAACTCACCCCGTCGATGTGCGGCCGTCTGATTCGTATTGAAAGACTGCAACTTACGGAAGACACCGCCACTTGGGCAGGTACACACCGTTTCCGCGATTCGCAAGGTCTTGAAATCGAGACCTATGTCCGCCCCTATGCCCGATTTGCCGACTCTCGGATTCCGACCGGGACGTGTTCCATTACGGGCATCCTCCAATTCGACGGGAAGATCTACACGCTGAAACTCCGCTCCGAAGATGACTGCCACCTTTAAACTGCTCCTCATTTTCGCAGTTGTTGCGTTGTCCGCCTGCGACAAAACGGCCACCCCGACACCCGTCAGGACGGTATCCGTCGCCTACCTCAAATCACTTTGTCACGGGGAATTCCACCCCATCCGCAAAGAACTTGCGATCGAGGGGCGTATCGTCAGCAGCAATCTTTTCGAAGAGTCGAGATCAGTCCTTATCTTGGAAGATACGAGCGGCGGCATTTCGCTCGTCACATCACACCCTGCGATCACCAAGGAATATCCGTTTGGCACGCGCGTGCGTCTTTATTGCAATTCGCTGATGCTCCGCGATTTTGGCGGAAAGATCCGCCTTACGGCCATTCCCCGCTCATCGGACGACGACCGCATCACGGCCGAGGATTTGAAGCGACGCCTGATCCGCTATCCCGACCACGGAACACGTCCCGAACCCCGCGTATTGTCGTTCACCGACCTCTCGCCCCGCGACATCGACACCTACGTAAAATTCCGCCAATGCCGTTTCACGGATCGGGGACGCTGGTGCGATTATGATTCGATACGGAGATGTTTCTTGACAACCGAACGCCAAATCCGAGATCGCGCGGGCAACACGTTCCGCGTCCGCATTTCGGGAAATGCAGCTTATGCCGACTTACCACTGCCTTATGAAGAGTGCTCGCTACGCGGTGTAATCGATTATTTCAATGGAAATTATACGCTTCGAATGACGGATTTCGGCACGACCGATTAACGGTTGCCGTACATCTCTTCGTAGTACTTTTCGTAAGCGCCCGAAGTGATCTGATCCATCCAATCCTGATGCTCCAAATACCAACGCACGGTCTTTTCGATCCCCTCCTCAAATTGCAAGGAGGGCTCCCAACCCAATTCGCGTTGCAGTTTCGTGGAGTCGATGGCATAACGCGCATCATGCCCCGCACGATCCTTCACAAAGGTGATGAGATTCATATCCTCGTCGGGCTTCCGACCTAAAAGGCGATCGACCGTCGAAACCAACAGGCGCACGATGTCGATGTTTTTCCACTCGTTGAACCCGCCGATGTTATAGGTATCGCCCGTACGTCCCTTATGGAACACCAGATCGATGGCACGCGCGTGATCCTCGACATAAAGCCAGTCGCGCACGTTCTCGCCACGTCCGTATACGGGAAGCGGTTTCCGATAGCGTATATTATTGATAAACAAAGGAATCAATTTCTCGGGAAACTGATAAGGCCCGTAATTGTTCGAGCAATTCGTCACCACGACGGGCAATCCGTACGTGTCGTGAAACGAGCGCACGAAATGATCGGCCGAAGCCTTCGCCGCGCTGTACGGACTGTGAGGCGTGTAGTTGTCGCCCTCACGGAAAAACCGCTCGCCATAGGCCTGATGATGTTCCGAAGAAGCCTTGGTCGTGAAGGGCGAGACAATACCCTTGGAATGCGAGATTTCGAGCGATCCGTACACCTCGTCGGTCGAGATCTGGTGGAAACGCTTCCCCTCATAGCCCTCGGGCAGCGACTCCCAGTAATTCCGCGCCGCCTGCAACAACGACAACGTGCCCATCACGTTGGTTTGGGCAAAGGTAAACGGATCGCGAATCGACCGATCCACATGGCTCTCGGCCGCAAGATGGATCACGCCGTCAATCGCGTAGTGTTTCATCAGCTCCGACACGCACTCAAAATCACAAATATCGCCCTTGACGAACACATAGTTGGGCATCGGTTCGATATCTTTCAGATTGGCCAAATTCCCCGCATAGGTCAGTTTATCGAGATTCACGATCCGATAATCGGGGTAACGGGTGACAAGCAGCCGCACCACGTGCGATCCGATAAAACCCGCGCCACCCGTCACGAGGATATTGCGTTTAAAATCCATACTCTTCGCGTTTAAATTCATCGACCACCTTCAGCAGATATTGGCCGTATTGATTGTGGCTCATCGGACGGGCGAGTTCACGCAGTTTCTCTGCCGTGATCCACCCTTTCGTGTAGGCAATACTCTCCAAGCAGGCGATTTTCAAGCCCTGACGCTTCTCGATGACCTCGATAAAGATCGAAGCCTCGGCCAGCGAGTCGTGCGTACCCGTGTCGAGCCACGCAAAACCGCGTCCCAGGGTCTGCACCTTGAGACTCTGCGTCTTGAGGAATTCCTGATTGACGGTCGTGATCTCGAGTTCGCCACGATCCGACGGTTTGATGCGTTTAGCAATCTCCACCACCCGATTCGGATAGAAATAGAGTCCCGTCACGGCGTAATTTGATTTGGGCACGCGGGGTTTCTCTTCGATCGACAGGCAGTTGCCCTCGCGGTCGAATTCCGCCACGCCGTATCGCTCGGGATCATTGACCCAATAACCGAAAACGGTCGCCTTGCCCTCCTCTTCCACATCGCGGACGGCCTGCTGCAAAATCCCCGAAAAGCCCGATCCGTGAAAGATATTATCACCCAAGACCAGGCACACCGAATCGTTGCCGATAAACTCCTCACCGATCAGAAAAGCCTCGGCCAAGCCGTCGGGCGAAGGTTGCTCGGCATATTCGAATCGAACGCCGAAGTCCGATCCGTCGCCCAACAAACGGCGGAATGCGGGAAGATCCTGCGGGGTGGAAATGATCAGAATTTCGCGGATTCCGGCCAGCATCAACACCGAAATGGGATAATACACCATCGGTTTGTCATAAATCGGCAGGAGCTGCTTGCTCACGCCTTTGGTAATGGGATAGAGCCGTGTGCCCGATCCGCCGGCCAGTACGATACCTTTCATAAGCTGTTCTGATCAAATGGTTCAATAGACAAATTTCGGAAAAAATTTCGGGATAACAAAAAAAGGAGGGCACGAAGCCCTCCTTTTATCGATTCCGCACAGGAGATTTACTCCTCGCGCTCCAAATCGCGACCTCCGCCCAAAGCATGGTAGAGGTTCACGACACCCTGAATTTCCTCGAAGCGGTCACCCACCTGCGACAACTGTGCCGACAGCAAAGCCTGCTGTGCGGTCAGCACCTCGAGGTAGGTTGCGCTGCTGTAACGCATCAGTTTGTCGGTCTTCTCGACGGCACGCGCCAAAGCCTCGACCTGTGCGTCACGCACGACGTTCTTCTTGCGTGCATTCTGCGTCTGGGTCAGTGCGTTGTTCACCTCGGCACCTGCATTCAAGAGTGTCTGCTCGAAACTCAACATAGCCTCCTGCTGCTGTGCCTTGGCAATCTTCACACGTGCACGACCTGCGCCCGCATTGAAGATGGGCTGCAACAAGGATGCGGCAGCCGACAACAACATCTTACCCGGATTGACAATACCGCGACCCGAATTATTCGTCCAACCGATCGTACCGTTCAGCGTCAGTTTGGGATAAAGTGCCGAACGAGCCTCGGCCGTAGCGTAGTACGACTGCATGAGCGACTGCTCGGCCATACGCACATCGGGACGGTTCGAAAGCATCTGCACGGGCACACCCACCAACAACTCTTCGGGCAGCGACACCTCATCCAGCGTTCCGCGCTCGATCTTCTGCACGGGGCGTCCGAGAAGCGTCGCCAGCGAATTCTCGGTCGTGGTGATTTGCAGGCTCAGGGTCTGCAACGAAGCCTCCACGGCCAGGCGGTTACCCTCATACTGGGCAACGGCGGCCTCGTTGGCCATACCGCCACGTTTCAGGGCACGCATCGTGCGTACACCCTCGTTCCATTTCTCGGCCGTCTCGACGCTGATCTCATACTGACGATCGAGCATCAGCAACGTATAATAAAGGTTGGCGATACCGGCAACCAGCTGCGTACGCACGGCCTGCACATACTCCTGACTGGTGGCATATACGGCCTTGGCCTTACGCTTGGCGTTGGTGATGCCGTTGAAAATATCGACCTCCCAACTTGCCGTCAACGGAATATTATAGGTCTTGACCGTATTGGCATTGTCGAAACTGCTCAACGATCCCTGCGGCGCCACATTGAACGACGGCAGGTAGCTCAGGCGTGCCGACTTCAGCGTTGCCTCGGCCTCCTCGACTCTGAGGTGAGCCTTCTGCATATCGGTGTTGTGCTCCAGACCTTCGCGGATCAGCGCCTTGAGCTGCTCGTCGCGGAAGAAATCCTCCCATGCGACGTTACCCATCGAAGTGGTGTCCGCCTGATCCATACCCGCGCCGTAGAGATCCTTGGTTTCGATCTCGGGGCGCTGGTACGATTTATAGACTCCGCAACCCGTCATGAGGGTTGCCATAATGATGACTGCTATCTTTTTCATTGCTTAGTTCTCCTTCTCTTCTTTGGTTTCTTCCAGTTCGGCTCTTACCGACCACTGCGGATCAGGATCCAACTCCATCGGAGAGATCTTCTCCTGAAGGGTTTGGAATACGATGAACAAGGTCGGCACGAGGAACAACAGGGCGAGCGTTCCGATGACCATACCACCGACAACACCCGTACCCAGCGTCGAGTTACCATTGGCACCCGCACCCTGCGAAATCACCAACGGGATCATACCGAACACCATCGTAAGCACGGTCATCAGGATAGGACGCAGACGCACCTTGGCGGCCGACACGGCAGCCTGCGAAAGCGACATACCCGCCTTACGACGATCCGTGGCGTACTCCGTAAGCAGAATGGCGGTCTTGGCCAAAAGACCGATCAACATAATCAGACCCGTCTGCAGGTAAATGTTGTTCTCCAGCCCCATGAACTTGGCGAAGAGGAAGCTACCCATCAGACCGCAGGGAACCGACAGGATGACGGCGAACGGAACGATGAAGCTCTCATACAGGGCACTCAGGATCAGATAGATCAGCAGGATACAGATACCGAAGATGATCGCCGTGTTGTTTGTCGTCTGGCTCTCCTCACGCGTCAGACCGCCGAACTCGAAGCCGTAACCCTTCGGGAGCGACTCGGCGGCAACCTCCTCGATGGCCTTGATCACATCACCCGACGAATACCCCTCGGCAGCCATACCGTTCACCGAGATCGAGTTATACATATTGAATCGGTTGATAACCTCCGGGCCATAAGCCTTGGTCAAGGTTACGAACTGACTCACGGGAGCCATATCGCCGCTCTGCGTGCGAACGAAGATGTTGTTGAGCGACTCCTTGTCGAGACGGTGCTCGGGATCGGCCTGCAACATGACACGATATACTTTCGAGAAGCGGTTGATGTTCGACACATACTGACCGCCGTAGTAACCCGACAACGTAGCAAGGATCACGTTGGGCGAAACACCCATACGTTTGGCCTGTGCGGCATCCAGATCCACGACATACTGCGGGAAATTGATGTTGAAGGTCGAGTAAGCACGACCGATCTCGGGACGCTGGTTCAGCGCGGCGATGAATTGCAGGTAGATGTTGTAGAAATCCTTCATATCACCACCCGCACGATCCTGCAGGAACATTTCGAAACCCGACGCGGCACCGTAACCCGAAATCATAGGAGGAGCCACGGCGAAGATCTGACCGTTCTTGACGTCGGCCGTACGGGCGTAGATCTGTCCGATGACGGATTTCACCTCGTCTTCAGCATCGGGACGCTCGTTCCAATCCTTCAGTTTGATGATACACAAACCGTAGGACGAACCCTGACCGGCCATCATACCGTAACCGGCCACCTGGTTGTAGTCGCGCACCTGGGGAATATCCTTGATGCGGTCGGCCACCTCGTTCAGCACGTCGTTGGTCTCACGGAGCGACGAACCGGGAGCGGTCGTCACGTTGACCATGATCGTACCCAAGTCCTCATCGGGCACAAGACCTGTCTTCGTGTTGTTCATCAGAACGTAGAGCAAAACGAACGACAAACCGAGCGTTGCCCACATCAGCCAGCGGTGACGGATGAAGAGCAACACACCGTATTTGTATTTATTGACCATCGTCGAGAAGGCGGCATTGAAGGCCTTACGGAAACGTGCGGCGAAGTTGTCGCGCATCTCGCCGTTCTCATCGAGGTAGGGTTTTAGGATCAGGGCACACAGGGCAGGCGAAAGCGTCAGTGCGTTGATTGCCGAGAAACCTACGGCCACGGCCATCGTGACACCGAACTGCGTGTAGAACGTACCCGACGTACCGCCCATCATGGCCACAGGGATAAACACGGCCATGAAGACCAGGGTCGAGGTAACGATTGCCGAGGTAATACCCGACATGGCGTCGATGGTTGCCATGTAGGACGATTTGTACCCCACATCGAAACGCGCCTGCACGGCCTCAACCACGATGATCGCATCATCGACCACCGTACCGATTGCAAGCACCAGTGCGAACAGCGTCAAAAGGTTGATCGAGAAGCCTGCCACCGACAGAAAGCCGAACGTACCGATCAGTGCCACCAGAATGGCGACGGTCGGGATCAGCGTCGAGCGGATATCCTGCAAGAAGAGGTAAACGATCAGCACCACAAGGATGATGGCCTCGATCAGCGTCTTGAGCACCTCATTGATTGAAGCGTAAAGGAAGTCGTTCACACTCTGCAGGTGAGCGATCTTGATGCCCTCGGGAAGATCGGCCTCCACTTCGTCCAACAGGGCGTCGATGTCATTTACGACCTGCGTGGCGTTCGAGCCTGCCGTCTGGAAGACCATGGCACTCACGGCGGGATAGCCGTTTGCAGCGCCTTTGAATCCGTAGGAGTTCTTACCCAGCTCGATTTCGGCCACATCCTTCAAATGCAACATCTCGCCGTTGGGCAGTGCCTTGATGACGATCTGCTCAAACTCTTCAGGCTTCGACAATCGACCACGATATTTCATGGTATACTGGAAGGCATTGTCCGAATTCTCACCCAGGATACCGACTGCGGCCTCGATGTTCTGCTCGGAGAGAGCCGTCGTCACATCCGACGGGATGAGGTTGTACTGCGCCATCAGATCGGGCTTGAGCCAGATACGGATCGAATACTCGGGACCCAGCACCATGAACTCACCTACACCCTGTGTACGCAGGATACGCGGCTGGATGTTGATACGCATATAGTTCGACAGGAACGAATCGTCGTAAGCCTTGTTCGTACTATACAGCGAGAAGATCTTCAGCATGGACGACTGACGTTTCTGCGTCGTGACACCGATACGGGTAACCTCGGCGGGCAACTGACCCGTCACCGTGGCCACACGGTTCTGCACGTTGATGGCCGCCATATCGGGATCGGTTCCCTGACGGAAATAAACGGTGATGGTTGCCGCACCCGCATTCGAGGCGCTCGACTTGATGTACATCATATCCTCCACACCGTTGATGGCCTCCTCCAAGGGGATGACCACCGATTTCAGAAGCGTCTCGGCACTTGCACCGGGATAGGTCGCCGACACATACACCGAAGCCGGCGCAATGTCGGGATACTGCTCTACGGGGAGCATCTTCAGACCGACCAGACCTCCGATCACGATCAGAATCGAGATGACCGAGGCCAGGACGGGACGTTCGATAAAATGTCTCAGTGTCATTGGTTACTCCTCCTTAGCTTGAGTGTTCGTATTCTCGGCAGCAGAAGCTTCCGGAGCTTTCTTCGGGATAATCGGCGTACCCTCACGCAACAGACCTACGCCTTCAGCCACGATCACGTCGCCGACCTTCAGACCGTTACGTACGATGAACTCGCGACCATCGGAAGCAGGCTCCACCTCGATCAGTGCGGCAGTAGCCTTGCCGTCCTGAAGACGATATACGAATCGTTTGTCCTGAATTTCGAACGTAGCATCCTGCGGAACGACAATGCAGTCTTCGTGCGTGTTCGGGAGGATCACGTTACCTGCACCACCGCTGTGCAGCAAACTGCCCTTATTGGGGAAAGTGGCTCGCAGCGATACGCTACCCGTACGCGGGTCGATCACACCGCTGATGGTCTCGATGCGACCCTTGTCGGCGTAGAGCGAACCGTCGTTGAGCTGAAGCGACACCTCGGGCAGCTCCTTCAGCGCCTTGTCGATCGAACCGTAGCTGCGAGTCAGCTCCAGAAGGCGGCGTTCGCTCAACGAGAAGTAAACGTACATCTCCGAGTTGTCCGACACGGTGGTCAGCGGCTCACGGATCGTCGGGCCCACCAACGCACCCACGCGGAACGGCAACACGCCGACCACGCCCTCGGCAGGCGACTTGACCATCGTATACGAAAGGTTGTTTGCGGCATTGACACGCTGTGCCTCGACTTGAGCCAGCTGGGCTTTCGAGGTCAGAAGATTGTTTCGGGCGGTCGACAATTCAAATTCCGAAATCACCTCCTCGGCGAAAAGTTCCTTTTTACTTTTATATACAAGTTCGGCGGTGGCTACACCTGCCTTTGCAGCCTCAACATTAGCTTCGGCCGTCTGCAAAGCGGCCTTATACGGAACCTGATCTATAATGAACAACGTTTGTCCTTTTTTGACACGCTGCCCCTCGGTAACACACAGTTGGGAAATTGTTCCGGATACTTGCGGATAAATCTCGATGTCCTGACGTCCGCGGATCGAAGCCGAATAAACCGAAGGAATCGTTCGATCGGTCGTCTCGACGGTCAGCACCGCATACTCGGCAGGCGCTTGTACGCTTTCTGTGTGGCCGCACGAAATTGCAGCCAAACAACAAGCCAAAATTGTTGTCTTCACAAATTGATGTCTCATAAACTGTAGGATTATTGTCTTGTCTTTTTTCATTGGCACAAAATTACCTTTTCGCAGTCGGTTTAATCCTATTATATTACGAACATTAGTGTTCATTATCGGAATATAGTATTTTTACTTTGTAAAATAGATATTACATTTGCTCGATTTTGTTCAAAAACGATAATGATATGAGTGTAGTCAATCCTATCGTAACATCGCAGAGCGAGCAGTTCATTGTGGGCGACTCGGATCTTGCTTTCTACGACAATGCGGCCACACGTTGTGAGAGTGGCATTATCTTATTTTGCAGGGAAGGCGAAGCCATGGCAACGGTCAACCAATGCCAGCAGCCCATCGTCAAAAATTCCCTGGTTTTGATCCTGCCCGGATCGGTTTTCATGCTGACCAACCGATCGAAAAATTTCCGTGTATCCTATTTTGCGTATTCGCGCGACCTGTTGGCCGAGGCGAGCCGCCGTATGGATCCCGCGTTTTTCCGTTCGCTGATCGTGCAGCCGATCTTCTACCCTCCTCAAAGAGTCATCAAAGGTGCCGAGATTTGGTTTCAGGTAGTGGAATTCACCTATCGCGACCGCCGAAATGCGTTCCGAAACATCATCATCAAAAACCGAATCCACAACATCCTTCTGGAGATTTACGACAAAATGCAGCGTTTCGGTTTCGACAAGGACAAACCCATGCAGGCCTCGTCGCGTAAGATCGAATTCTTCAACCGTTTCATGGAGTTGGTGCACAAACACTGCTTCCGCGAGCGTGAGGTATCGTTCTATGCCGATCAGCTCTGCATTTCGACGCGTTACCTGTCGACGATCGTGCGCAACGTCATCCACAATTCGGCCAAAGAGTACATCGACCGATCGGTGATCGCCGAGATCAAGATCCTGCTTCAATCGACCGATCTTTCGGTGCAGGAGATCGCCTTCAAACTCCATTTCCCCGATCAATCCTATCTGGGGCGTTACTTCAAGAAACACACAGGGATGTCCCCCTCGGAGTACCGACATAAAATCAAATAGAAAAGAGCCGGAAGTCACACTTGAGACCTCGGCTCTTTTGTTCTTTTTACGAATCTGTGTTCCGCAACGGAGACCTTTCTACGGAGAGTCCCCGCGACGGATTTTGTCGCACCTCCAACCGAATACGCACAAAATCGTTTCGCGCGATTCGGGTTATCGGTTTTACGGCGGGATCGGCTCTCCTCATCGTTTTCCGGATCCAGTCCGAAGCCAGACGCACCACCCTATTCTCGGACTTGAGCGCATAAAACACAAATAGCTGCTCCTGCTTGCTCGTCCCGTAGATCGAATATTCCAGCACACCGTTCACGACGCAAAGCCGCCACATATTTTGCACCGCCCGATCCAAAGCCTCGTAATCCGCCCGTTTCTCGGGTACGAGCGTCCATTGGGGATATGCCCTCCAAATGCCGTTTTCGCGAACAAGCCCCTCATCGAACGATCCCCGGCTTACAATACCGAGCAGTCGTACGCTCTCGATTTTGTAGCTCTGCCGCCCCTCCTTTCCGATGGTAAACCGTACCGATGCGAGGGCGTGGTGAAAGCAAAGTTGCACCTTTCCCGCCCGCCGATTGGGTACAAGGTCGCTATACAGCAGATCGAACTGCGTCAACGAATCGGCACGTTGCCCGATTCCCCGAGCGGGCACCTCAAAGTTGTGGATTTTAAGGCCGCCCGACGTGTAGGACACGCCCATTTCGACAGCGAATAGGCCGCAAAACTCAAGAACCCGCTGTGTGGCCAATAATAAGGCTTGGAGGATGTCCACGCCCCGATCTTGGGGTCGTAGCTCATCTCCACATCCGTCATATATCCGACCGACTGAGGATCGTCCCATGTCGTAAATTCGCGCGGCGTATAACGGGCATTGACCCGAAACCGCTCCGTCTGCGGATACGCCCCCGAGGCACGGCTCTTTACCCGTTCCACCTCGGGACACGCAAAGGCAATCACCGCATTTTGCGGGAGCGGTTCTTCGTCGGACGATTCGGAGCAACCACCCCACAACATCACCACCGCAAATAAAGTCACCACAAATCTATTCATCGTTTCAAGCGTTTTTCGTGCCGCCGCCCCCAGCGACGAAAGGTCGGACGTTCTCCGAAAAAATCGTCCGTCAGACCTCACGCATCCGCCCGACAGCGGCAAGGCTTCAGGAAGCCTAAATTTCGGGAATCGTGACGTTGTGGATGCCGCCATCCGTCCAATCCGTAATGGTCGGGCAGAACGTAATCTCATCCATCGTGATGGTAATTCCGATCGTGTATTTCTTGTTCATCTCCAAGGCCGTGGGGATCACATCGTTCAGATAGACGACCTTCTGATCCGTCACATCGGGCACTGCCGCACCGCCGTTGGCAAACTTCCACTTCACGACCAACACGGGATCGCCTTCCGCAACCCCGTTATACCCCTGCGGAATGGGCAGAAGCTTTCCACCGATCGGAGTCTCGATTTCGGTCAAAACCTGCTCTCCCGTGCAGAATACCGTATAATTGGTCTTCTCCGTACCCATCGTCCAGGCAGGTGTTGCACCGATATGCTCCTCGAACGAACCTTTGCTTCCCATATTCTTCAAGGAGATGTCCGTAACCGTCACATGAGCCGCCACACCGACCGCATCGGTTTTGACCGTGAAACCGATCTGCGACAGGGCGTGTTTGAATACAATATTCACGGGACTGACCGTGTGCACCTGATTCTTGACCTGCGGGGCATACACCAGATCGATGTGCGTCCCCACAACGGCGTATCAAATCGGATTTCATCCGTACCGTCACCCGATAACCGAGGTCAGACTTGTCGTTTGTGCAGGCCGTGAGTGCTACACCCGCGGCAACTGCCATTCGGGACGCTCCGCTTTCTTATCGTAGAATCCGAACGTAATGTTTCGGATCTTCTCATTGACATACACACGAATGTAATGCGCATCGGAGAGCTCCTCCAGCGTACGATGACGGCACGCCGTGAGCCCCACCAACAGAAGCACCAGCCACACGATTTTCAGTCGTTTCATCGCCCGCCTCCTTTCTTCGTGATCGGGACGACGAGCGTGATGCCCACCTTCGTGATACCCCAATAGTGCCACGTACCGCAATCACCCGGATCGCGATAGAGGATTTCGTAATCAGCCGAAGTGATAAAATGACGGTACGGAATCGATGCGTAACCGACCGCCAGCGAAAATTCCAGATTGAGCCGTCACCCGATGGGAAGGGCATAACCGTAGCAGAATCCCGCGCTCCAAAATTTGCCCTGACAGCAAATTTTGCGCCCGTTTTCGAAGTCCCATTTTCCACCCATGCCATATACGCCCGCGTAATGTCCCGTCAGCACCCGCCGCACAATCTGATGGCGGGTCGAAGGCTTCCGCCGCGGATGAAACCACCAACGCACCTCCCCGCCAATCTGCAAATTACGCAGGCAGAAACGGTTGTTTCCCCGTCCGCCCCGCCACCACGGGAACTGATGGTCATACAACACCGAAAAGCAAAGGGCAAAGGGCACTTCAACCGCAAAATTCAGTCAGGTAAGGGCATCGCACAAAAGATTGGTTTTTAGGACAAAGAGGGTTTTATGAAGAGGCTCGCCGGCTTCCGCCTGCTCTTCGGGAAATTTGATTCGGGATAAAAACATTTTGTCACAAACCGCCATGTGCACCTGCGGACGCAACACCCGCACAACACATCCCCGATCAGCCTTGTCCGCGGTCTTCGCACAGTTCACCGCACACGGGAATTTCACCGAAACAATCACGCAGCTATCCGCCCCGACGCTCCGATTTTCGGCACGGAGCATCCCGACGGCGCACACGCACAAGAGCAACAACCACAAAGGTTTCATCAAGCAAGCAGGTTTTCAAACAATTCCAGTCCCTACACTTGCAAGACTTATGCCAACCCCGCGGGCACAAAAAAAATCCCGAAACCCTCCGCAAGGAAGATTTCGGGATCAATATTTAATTGAGGATCAACCTCTAAAACTGCATCTTCACACCCATCGTGAAACCTGCGCCACTCATCCGATAACACGGCTGGCGGTAGAGTTTCGCATCGGCCAGATTGAAGCCCTCGGCAAAGAGTCGGATGCCTGCCGAGAATTTCCACTCGAACAGCAGGCGCACATCGACCGCCAAAGGTGCAGTAAAGCGTTCGCTGACCTCCGAAGGCTCGACATAGACCTCACCGTCGGCGCCCATCGTACCGTTGTAAAGCACCGTCCACCAGCGTTTGCTCTCCACATCGGCCGATGCTCCGATTTTGAACTTTTCATGATCGTATTCCACCGAGAAATTCCCCCTGTAATCGGGTTTACCCAGTCCGAAAATCGTGTCGTTTTCGTAGTGGCTGGCGTGGAATCCGAGGTTGAAACTCAACGCACCGACCGGACGCAATTTCAACTCGGCATTGAACGACCATTCGGTGATGTCGTGAGCGGGCGAAGGCATCAGGGCGAACATTGCCCCCGACAACGTCTCGGCCGAGCTACCCGTATGTACGCCGAACCAACTCCTGTGGTCGTTCAGGCGCGACAAACCGCCATAGATGCGGTACGTGAATTTGTTGTGCCACAGGCTGCCCCCGATACCGAAACGAAGGTTGTCGTCCACCGACTTATCCCCGATCCAGGTACCTGGCGCAAGGAACGGATTCTCCTCCGAAAGCGATCGGTAGTCGTAGTTGTGCAACGTGGCGTCCACTTCGACGAACGGCACGAAATGCTGCATGCCGAAATTCCACGACGATCGCGCATAGGGCAACACATACCATTCGCTGCCACCGTGTACGATCTTCGAGAAATAGACATCGACACCCGCCTCGATCTGCCATACGGCGCGCGTAATAGCGTAGCGTGCACCGCCACGGATCAAGTGTTCGGTATGATCCGAAAGACTCTTATACCCCTTGAGCAGCTCATAACCCGCATTGAACGCCAACATATGGCGGTTGAATTTGCGGGCAATTCTCAGATCGGC
Organism: Alistipes sp.; assembly: GCA_020026395.1. Classification (GTDB taxonomy): domain Bacteria; phylum Bacteroidota; class Bacteroidia; order Bacteroidales; family Rikenellaceae; genus Alistipes. The sequence goes on from JAHHQM010000004.1 coordinate 133,452, forward strand.
ATTGAAGTTCATCTGACGCGCCTTATCCGTATAGTTTACCCACTCGGAATGGTCAAAGAAATAACCTCCGCGTACCGTCAGATCGAAATTCGTACGGTTCAGATCCTGAAAATCGTCACCAAAGCGCAGCACAAGATCCGCCGCGCTGAAATCGGCCATCGAACCGGGGATACGTCCGTATTCCGATCCCATCTCCCCGCCGTCGGCATAAGCACCGTAACGGTGATTCATACGGTTCTCATAGCGCAGATCACCCTCCAGTACATAACGCCCCAGATATTTTCCGGCCGCAACACCGCCGCGGTTGAACATTTCGGTCGAATTGTTCTTCACGCCGAAATCGTTGCGGATCTTATCGTAACGTCCCTCGTGGTTCACATAGCCCACCACGTAGCCCGTACCCGAATTCTGCGACGAGATGTAGAAATCCAGCACCGAATTCAGCGGATAACCCGCACCCGCCTTCAGGTAGATGGTCTGCGGGCGGTTGAACTCCCAGTAGGTCACCGTTGCGGGTTTGATGGGCGTCACCTCAAAACGCGTCTGCAATGACAGGGGCGTAATCGTATAGTCGATCTGCGGGCGCAGGCGCGTCGTGTCGGTCATGTTGGGAACGATCGCCAGTTTATCGGCGTGCTCCACCTTCGGGGTGTAGGTTTTGGTCACCTCGACCTTCTTCTCCAGGGTCTTGTCGGTTTGTGCCCACGCCATGCAGGGCAACACGACCGCCAAGGCCGCCATAAATATCGTTCGTTTCATCATTTCAAGTTTCTAATTCGTTTGGTAGCCTCTTCGACAATGCCGTCGTCGGCAGGCGTATAGCCGTCCGCCACGCTCTGCCAGGTGGCACGCGCCTGGAACTGATCGCCGTTGCGCAGATAAATATCGCCCAACAGGATGTAGGATTTTGCCAACCAGTAAGCCTTGGGCTTGTGCTCCGAATAGCGGAATACCTCCTTCTCGGCCTTTGCCAGATCGCCCTTCACGAAGAGTTCTTCGATCAGATAGAATCCTGCGGCCGAGCCTTCGTTGGTCTGCGGTGAGGAGGCCAGCTCCTTGTAGAGGGACACGGCCTGGTCGCGGTGTCCCGTCGTGCGAAGTTGCTCGGCAAGGGCAAAGGTAGCCTCACGGCGTGCCGTCGCTCCCGCATCGGATACCCCGCGCACATCCTCGGCCATCTGGCGGATCTTGTCGGCATCATTCAGCGCAACCGTAGCACGCACATAACCCGTCATCGCCACCTCACGCTTTTGACGGCCGGAAGTTGCCGCATAGAGTTTGCGGTATGCCGTGGCGGCCTCCGCGTAACGCTTATCTTCGAAAGTCATCGACGAAAGGCGCTCCAAGGTCGTCTCCATATAGGGATTACCCTGCTTTTCGGAGAGTTCGGTCAGCGTCTCGATGGCGGGCTCGCGCTCGCCGAGTTTCAGGTAGCAATCACTCAAATAATAGAGCGCATCGCTCGTATAGTAACCTTTCGGGTAACTCGTCAGGTAACTGCGCAACGATTTGGAGGCTGCATCGTGCTGCCCCTTGAGGTAGATCTTCTGCGCGGCCACAAACGACAGCGAGTCACGCGACACCTGTGTCAGGTCGCTCTCCATACCCGCCTTTTGTGCGTAGTCAAAATATCCGTCCACATCGCCCTCGGCCACATAGATCTCGCGGATACCCTGCATGGCATTGCGGGCATTGTTCGATTGGGGCGCTTCGGCAATCGTCCGCTTGTAATACTCCAAAGCCTTCTGACGATTACCCAAGTTCAAATAAGCCAAACCCAGATCCGACAGTGCATCGCCACGAAGCGACGACGAAGGATAACGCTCCAGGAACTGCTCCAGTTCGTGTACACCCTCCGAATAGCGCTCGCCAAGGATCGATCCGTGACCGAGTTCGTAAGCCGAGCGCTCGGCAAAATCGCCGTTGCCGCTACAGGCAATTTGTTTCAAGACATATTGGCGATCCTTCTCGCGACCCATCAGACCGAAGGTCATCGCCCGTTTGTAGGTGGCGTAATCGCCCTCGCGACCTCCGATTCGTGTGGCCGATTCGTAATGCTTCAACGCCTCGTCGTAGCGACGATTCGAGGCGGAAATATCGCCCAATCGGTTATACGCATCCGCACGATAACGATCGCGTGCGGAGTGGTTTTGCAGGAAACGATTGAAGTTGGAGGTTGCCTTCGACAACTCCCCGCCGTTGAAGGCGCAATACCCCAGATTGTACCACGCATAGCCGTATTCGGCCTCGGTGCGCGGTGCCTGGCGCAGGAACGTGTCGAACTTGACGGCCGCCACCGTATAATCGCCCTTCGAGAAGGCGATCTCACCCTGCCAAAAGGTATTCAGCGCCGAATATTTGGGGCTGACACCCACACGCGCCGATTCGTTGAGAAATTCGCGTGCGGCGTTCACATCGCCGTTTTTGTAAGCCTCCAAACCGCGGAAATAAGCGATCTTCTGCAAGGCGGTCATCACCTCGGGATCGTCCGACGGCATGGATTTGATGGCCTGGTAGGCCGTATCGTAATCCTGCGAATTGTAATAGGCGGCAATAAGCAGTGTACGCGCCTCGTTCAGTCGCTTCGATTCGGGATAAGTCGTGATGTAGCGTTGCAGGACGTTGATTGCCCCGTTGAAAGCACCGCCGCCCAATTCATACTGCAATTTGGCGTAGTTGAACAGCGCATCCTCCGCAATTTCGCGATCAAGGCTCTCATCGGCAGCCATCGCAAACGACTGCATGGCGGCCTGTTTGTCGCCCTGTCTCAAATAGCAGTCGGCCAGGTGGAACGAAGCGTTCTGCGTCAATGCATCCTTCGCACCGCACGCCTTACGCAGATATTCCGCAGCCTCGTCGTACTGCGTCAGGCGGTACAGCGAAAAACCTTTCAGGTAACTCGACTGGCGACCGTCCTTGCCGCCCGCCGTCGAATAGGCGTTCATGTGGGCAAGCGTTTCGCGATAGTTGTCCATACGGAACCATGCCTCGGCCACCACGCGTTCGATCTCGGCGCGGCGTTCGGGAACGGTCTTCTGGATCAGGCGGTTGCCGTTTTCGGTCACATAGGTATAATTGCCCTCCTGGAATTCGATCTGAAGCAGGAAGTACGGCACGACATCGCCGTAACTCTCGCTCTTACGCAACGAATTGAAGCCCTGTTTGGCCAGAGCAAGATCGCCGCGCTGGTAGTGGATATAGGATTTATAATACGTTGCATGATCGGCATATTCGCTCTTCGGGCTGATGCGGTCGTAGTAGGTAAACGCCTCGTCGTAATTCCCGTTCGAGAACGCAACATAACCCATACGCAGGTCGTACTGCTCTTTTCGGGTGGCATTCAGCGAACCATAATCCACCTTCTTGAAATACTCCGCCGCACGCTGCATGTCGCCATTGGCGCAATAGTACGACGCCAACGAGAAATCGACATCATCCGTATAGACCGATCCCGGGTAACGATCCTTGAAATCGAGCAACGCCACGACGGCATCGCTGTTGCCCAGTTCGACGGCACACGCCGCCAAGAAATAATCGACCTGCTGACGTAATTCCCGGGCCGAGGCCGACAATTCGCGCCGAGCCGTTTGGAATTCGTGTCGGGCATCCGCCCAACGCCCCAACTCGAAGAGTTCACAACCGCGTGTGATCATTTTTTTCGTTTGCGGGGCTGTATTTTGCGCCGCGAGAGACAGGCTCATCGCCAGCGCCAGAGAGAGGAATAAGATTCTTTTTTTTCGCATAAGAAAAATTCTTGCTATGATGCAAATATACGGATTTTGTGCAAATTTCATAGGTGCAAAATCATTTTACGCCTAAAAATAAAAACGGATGACCCCCTCCTTGGGGAAATCATCCGTTAAATCCTTTTTTGGTTCTTGTTTAGAACGCCACATCGCGACAATTCATCTTGGCCGAGATCGTACCGTCGTCCAGCACCACCACGCCGTTACGCGCACGCAGCATCGTTTTCATGGTCGTGGCGTCGATGTTGTAGCACGGCATCTCGCCCGCTCCGAAATCGCAATGCGAAAGTTCGTACATCGGCGTCGGCGTCAGGCAGACCACCCGCGCACCCTCCTCGGCAGCGTGTGAGACAAGACCTTTCAGGCGCTTGAGGCATTTGGCGGGAATATCGTTCAAATCCGTGATGCAGATCATATACAGGCGGCCGGGCGTCGTAATCACCTCCTCGGTGACATCGCCCGACGGATTACGCAGGGCAAATTCGCTGACCAACGGACGGATCGAAGGTTCATCGCTCGTCGTACGCGTATCGACCCACTCCCACTTTTCGGCATCCTGCCATTCGGGATCATCCAGCTGGAATTCGCGGATCTCGCCCGTTGCAATGTTGCGGTAAACCAGGATCGTCTCGGCCTCCTCTTCCTCGGTCTGCGACGCGTGCATCGCCTCGTGAATATTCACCCCGACACGATACGGCAGGAAGTCGATCAACGGCAGATGGATGTAGCAATAGTAACCGATATACATCGCCACCGTAAAGAAAAATGCCGTAAGTGCCAACTCCAACGGTTTGAATGCGAAGATTTTATCGGGACGATAGCGCCACCAGATGACCACCGCCATCGGCAACAGGATCAGGTTCTTGAAGAAGGTTGCCCAGGGCGAGAGTTTCAGTGCCTCACCGAAGCATCCGCAATCCTCCACGGGAATCAGCGTGGCGCTGAGCAGCGTAAGGCTCGTGAAAAAGCACATCGAAACAAGGGCGAAGATCGAGATCAGACGGATCCTCACCTTGAAGAGCAACATAAGACCCATCATCAGCTCCGCACCGCACAACCAGATCGAAAAGGTCATGGCGGCAGGATCCAGGAAATCCAACCCGTAAATCGAGAGGTATTCACTGACTTTCAGCGATGTCCCCCACGGGTCGATGACTTTCGAGAAGCCCGACACCACAAAGGTCAATGCAAACAGCACGCGGCACACGCGTGCCACCATTCTGAACAAACGGCGGTTTTTCATCGGCGGTTGATTGTTTCGATTTCTCGGCGGATCTTATCGAAAATAGCCTGCGGGGTCTCCATCTCGCCCGTCGGCGTACTGCAATCGATCACCCGAAGCGAGGGTTCGGTTTCGGCGGCCTTCAGGAATACACGGCGCACCTGCTCCTGCAACGAGAGGGAGTCTTCGTGGATGTCGTGACCGCCCTTCAGATAAGCACGGTCATCCCCTTCGCGTTGCTCCTCCAACTTACGGCGGGTAAACGAGAACGGCACATCCAGAAACAGCGACGCATCGGGTCGGGGCAGGTTGTTATGGCCGAATTCCAGGTCGAGAATCCAGCGGCACAACTTCGTCCGCTCCTCGTCGGTCTTGAGTTTGGCGCACTGATAGGCGATATTCGAATACACATAACGATCCAGCACGACGGCTCGTCCTTCTGCGAGCCATTCGCGGATCTTGGGTGCCGCATCGGCACGGTCACCCGCAAAAAGCAAGGTCACCAAATAGGGATCAACCTCGTCGGCACGACCAAACTCGCCACGCAGGAAACGGGCGATCTGCTCTCCGTAGATCGGTGCATCGAATCTCGGGAAATGGATGTATTCCGTTTCGATGCCCCGAAGGCGGAAATATTCGCGCAACAAATTAACCTGTGTCGATTTTCCCGCGCCATCCAATCCTTCAAGTACGACAAACATGTATTATAGGTATATTTTTCGGTTTCTAATTATCGGAGCATGCCGACGGCACGTTTCACACCGGCGACCAGTCGCTCCACCTCTTCGGCAGTGTTATACAGGGCAAACGATGCACGGCACATACCCGACACGCCGAAATGCGTCATGACGGGTTCGGCGCAGTGTCTTCCCGTACGGGTTGCAACGCCCAATTTATCAAGTATCATGCCCATATCCGAGGCGTGTACCCCATCGACATTGAACGAAATGATGGCACACTTGTCGGCTGTATTTCCGTAGATACGTATGCCGTCGATCTTCATCATCTCGTCGGTGGCATAGCGCAACAATTCGCGTTCGTGCTCCTCGACGGCCTTCAGATCCAGACCGCGCAGGAATTTTATGGCCTCGCCCAGTCCGATACCGCCGATAAAGTTCGACGTTCCCGCCTCGAATTTCAACGGAATCGGGGCATAGGTCGTCTTCTCGAACGAAACACGATCGACCATATCGCCACCACCCATAAACGGAGGCATCGCCTCGAGCAGGGCACGCTTGCCGTAAAGCACGCCGATACCCGTCGGAGCGTAGAGTTTATGCCCCGAGAATGCGTAGAAATCGCAATCCAGAGCCTGCACATCGACTCCTCCGTGTACAACGCCCTGGCATCCGTCCACTACGGCAATCGCACCGACCGCATGAGCGGTACGGATCACCTGTTCCAGGTCGGGACGGGTTCCCAGCGTATTGGAAGCCTGCGTTACGGCCACCACCTTGGTATTTGCGTCGATGAGTTGCGGAAGGCGATCCAGGCACAATGCGCCCCGATCGTCAAACGGCAGGACGCGGATCTCGGCACCCGTACGCTCGGCCACAAACTGCCAGGGCACGATGTTCGAGTGATGCTCCATCTCGCTGATCACGATGTTGTCGCCCGCATGCACGAACCGACTGCCCCACGCCTGTGCGACCGTGTTGAGCGATGCGGTGGCACCCGCCGTGAAAACGATCTCCTCCTTCTCGCGTGCATTGATAAAACGGGCAATCTCCCCGCGCGACGACTCGTACCACTCGGTACACTCCTCCGAAAGGTAGTGCAGGCCGCGGTGGACGTTGCTGTTCAGTTCGGTATAAACCTTATTTATGGTCTCCAGAACCACGCGCGGTTTTTGTGCCGTCGCGCCGTTGTCCAGGTAAGTCAGCGGTTTGGAATAGACCGTACGCTGAAGGATCGGAAACTCCTTGCGTATCTCTTCGACTTGAAACATAATTTACTGTAATTGGTGCATTTTGTTGCTGACCAGTTCCATCAGCGGTTCGTGCAATTCCTCGATGCTGCAACGGCGCACCACATCCGAGGCAAAGCCCTCGATCTGAAGTGCACGTGCCTGCATCTCGCTCAAACCGCGCTGACGCATATAAAGAATCGCCTCGTCGTCCATCTGACCGACCGTCGCACCGTGCGTACACTTCACGTCGTCGGCATAGATTTCCAACTGGGGTTTGGTGTCGATCTGAGCCGATTCGCTCAACAGAATGTTACGACTCTGCTGCTGGGCATCGGTGCGCTGGGCATCGGGTGCCACATAAACCAATCCGTAGAAACGACCCTGCGCCTCGTCCGAAGCCACGCCCTTGATGCACGAATCACTCGTACAATCGGGTACCAGGTGGCGCGTATGGAGGTTCAGCGAGAAGCGTTCCTCGCCGCCGACGATAAACAATCCGTGGAGCGTGTTGGTGGCGTGAGGCTCGTTGAAGTTCATGCGGAAATCGCACTCCGAACCCGTCAGCGAGAATCCCGTCACACGGCATTCCGACCCTTGCTTCTGATCCATCTCCGCATCGAGTTTCACCTCACCCAGGAAAAGTTCCGTAAGTTCGAGATGCGCATCACGACCGACATTCACCCTCAATCGGCATTCCGCCGGACGAGTGTACAGCACCACGACACGCGCCGATGCCCCGTCCTTGAGTTCGATGTCAAGGTTTTCGGGATCAATCGCCGCACAGGGTTTCTCCGTCAGACCCGTAACCGACAACGTGCTGTCGCTGATCTGCGAAAACCCTCCGATGATTTCTTGCAGTGCTTTCATTAGTCCTGATATTGATTGATGAGCCAGTCGTAGCCCTCTTTTTCAAGCTTTACTGCCAAGGTCTTGTCACCCGTGTAGATGATACGACCCTTGTAAAGTACGTGAACCACATCGGGTACGATGTAATCCAGCAGACGCTGATAGTGCGTGATGACCACCGTGGCGTTGTCCTTCGTGTGGAGTTTCGTAACGCCCGTGGCTACGATGCGCAGTGCATCGATATCCAGACCCGAATCGGTCTCGTCCAGAATGGCGAGTTTCGGATCGAGCATGGCCATCTGGAAGATCTCGTTCTTTTTCTTCTCACCGCCCGAGAAACCCTCGTTGACGGCTCGCGAAGTCAGTTTCGACGAAAGCTCCACGACCTTACTTTTCTCTTTCATCAGGCGCAGAAATTCGCCCGCCGTCAGCGGCTCTTCGCCACGGAACTTGCGGTGCTCGTTCACGGCCAGTTTCATGAAGTTGGCCATCGTCACGCCCGGAATCTCGACCGGATACTGAAAACCGAGGAACAAACCCAGACGGGCACGATCCTCGATCGACATCTCCAGCAGATTTTTGCCCATAAATTCCACTTCGCCCTCGGTGACAGTGAATTTCTCGTTACCCGCCAAAACCGACGCCAAAGTCGATTTTCCCGATCCGTTGGGGCCCATGATGGCATGTACTTCGCCCGGTTTCACCTCAAGGTTGATACCGCGGAGGATCTCCTTGCCCTCAACCGTTGCATGCAGATTTTTAACGCTTAACATATCTTTTGTAATCTTTTTCCTTTGTGAATAAATTTCGTTTTGTCCGTTATCCGACCGATCCCTCCAGGCTGATCGACAACAGTTTCTGTGCCTCAACGGCAAACTCCATCGGCAGTTTGGCCAACACCTCGCGGGCATAGCCGTTTACGATCAGTCCCACGGCATCCTCGGTCGAAAGGCCTCGCTGATTGCAGTAGAAGAGCTGGTCGTCGGAGATCTTCGACGTCGTAGCCTCATGCTCCAGGACGGCGGTACGGTTACGGGCATCGATTTCGGGGAAAGTGTGTGCACCACACTTGTCGCCGATCAAGAGCGAGTCGCACTGCGAATAGTTACGCGCATTGTCGGCACATTTGGCCACGGACACCAGACCGCGATACGAGTTCTGGCTCTTTCCGGCCGAAATACCCTTCGACACGATGCGGCTGCGGGTATTCTTGCCCACATGGATCATCTTCGTACCCGTATCGGCCTGCTGGTAGTTGTTGGTGATGGCCACCGAATAGAACTCGCCCACCGAATTATCACCCTTGAGCACACAGCTCGGATATTTCCACGTGATGGCCGATCCGGTCTCCACCTGCGTCCACGACAGGCGTGCATTCTCGTGGCACATGCCTCGCTTGGTCACCAGGTTGTAGATACCGCCCTTGCCGTTCTTGTCGCCCGGATACCAGTTCTGCACCGTCGAATACTTCACCTCGGCGTCTTTCCCGACGATGATTTCGACGACGGCGGCATGCAACTGATTCTCGTCACGCATCGGCGCGGTACAACCCTCCAGGTAACTTACATAAGCCCCCTCGTCGGCCACGATCAGCGTACGCTCGAACTGACCCGTCTCCGCAGCATTGATACGGAAATAGGTCGAGAGCTCCATCGGGCAACGAACGCCTTTCGGGATGTAGCAGAACGAACCGTCCGAGAAGACGGCGGCGTTGAGTGCGGCGTAATAGTTATCCTTGTAGGGGACGACCGAACCCAGGTATTTCTTAATCAGGTCGGGGTGATTGCGGATGGCCTCCGAAATCGAGCAGAAGATAATGCCCTTTTCGGCCAGCGTATCCTTGAAGGTGGTCTTCACCGACACGGAGTCCATGACGGCATCCACGGCAACACCCGCCAGTACCATCTGCTCCTCGAGCGGAATACCCAGTTTGTCGAACGTACGTTTCAACTCGGGATCGACTTCATCCATCGAATCGAGTTTACGCGTCTGCTTCGGTGCGGCGTAGTAAATGATATCCTGATAGTTGATTTCGGGAATCATGAGGTGGCCCCACGTCGGCGGGGTCAGCGTAAGCCAGTAACGGTAGGCTTTCAGGCGACGCTCGGTCATCCATTCCGGCTCGCCCTTCTTCTCCGAGATCAGGCGGATAATCTCTTCCGAAAGTCCTTTCTGAATCTTATCGGTTTCGATATTGGTCGTAAAACCGTATTTATACTCCTGATCCTGGATGTTTTCCAGTATTTCTTTGTTGTTGTCAGACATTTCCTTTAAAATAGTAGGCAAAGGTACAAACCTATCGGCAGAAATCAAAATTGTAACTCATGATTTTCACCCCAGACCAAACTTCGCGCCGTTTTCGCCAATTTTTCCGGGGGACGGAGAAAATCGTTGCAAATCGGCACTCTTTTCGTATCTTTGCTTCCGTTATTTACCCCCGCCATGGAACAACAACACGAATTGCACATCAAAAACATGGTCTGCCCGCGCTGCATCATGTTTGTCCGAGACCTGCTCGAACGAGAAGGATTTACGCCTTTGAAGGTCGAGTTGGGGCTGGCCGTTGTCCGCGAACCCGTCACCCCCGAACGCCGCGCCGCGCTCAAACAAAAGCTGCACGATTTCGGCTTCGAGCTGCTCGACGATCAGCAGCAGCGCATCGCCGACGAGATCCGCACGGCAATCATCGAACGGGTTCATTATCAAAATGATGAAGGCGAGGAAAATCTCTCGTCATATCTTTCCGAACGACTCCATCGCGATTACAGTTCGTTGAGCAAACTTTTCACGGAGATCAACGGCACGAGCATCGAAAAATACTACGTTGCGCAACGGGTCGAACGGGTCAAGGAGCTATTGACCTACGGCGAACTGACCGTCAGCGAAATCGCCCACAAGATGCACTATTCGAGCGTTGCCCACCTCAGTGCCCAATTCCGTAACGTCACGGGCATCTCCCCCACGGCTTTCCGTCAGGCCAAGGAGCATCCGCTCAAGACGCTCGACGAAATTTAGGCGGAATCTTGTAAATCATATCCATAATTATGTAACACCTTCCTTACGCTCGGATTGTATCTTTGCGGTATGGAAAACAAGAAATCAAAAGTCACGACTTGCACGCTTCCCGTCGTCGGTATGGGATGCGCGGGTTGCGCCGTGCGTGTCGACAGGACACTGCACGAAGTGAAGGGTGTCCGAGAGGCAGGCGTCAATTTCGCGGCTCAAACGGCACAGATTACATTCGACAACGAATTGTGTTCGGTCGAAAAACTGAAAGCAGCGGTTCAGGCCGCAGGTTACGACCTTCTGATCGAGGATCGCGACCGCGCCGCAGCCACGGCCGAAAAATTACGCAAGGAGCACTACGCACAGCTCAAACGCTCGTGTCTCGGCGCATGGATTTTGGCCGTGCCGATCATGGTCGGCAGCATGTTGTTTATGGACAACATCTATGTGCGTTACGCGTTGTGGATCGCATCGACCATCTCGCTGTTCGTCTTCGGACGCGAATTCTTCGTCAATGCATGGCGTCAGTTGCTGCACTTCAGTTTCAATATGGATTCGCTGGTGGCCAACAGTACGGGTATCGCCTACCTGTTCAGCGTTTTCAACCTTTTCTTCCCCGAATTTTGGATCGAGCACGGCATCGAACCGCACCTCTATTTTGAGACGGCGAGCGGTCTGATTGCCTTCATCCTGCTGGGTCGCACGTTGGAGGCACACACCAAGCAACGCACCTCAACGGCCATCGAGCGTCTGATCGGTCTGAAACCCAAACGCGTGACGATCGTTGACGAGCAGGGCGAGCGCAAGATCCCCATTTCGCGTATCGAGCGCGGGCAGATCATCCTCGTTCACCCCGGTGAGCGCATTGCCGTGGACGGTACGGTTACCGAGGGCAGTTCGTATGTCGATGAGAGCATGTTGAGCGGCGAACCCGTTCCCGTATATAAAGAAATGGGTGCAAAAGTCTTTTCGGGTACCGCCAACCGCGAGGGGGCGTTCCGTTTCCGTGCCGAGAAGGTCGGTGACGAGACCATCTTGGCGCAGATCATCCGCATGGTCGAAGAGGCACAGGGAAGCCGCGCCCCGATCCAGAACATCGTCGACACGATCGCGGGCATCTTCGTTCCGGCCATCATCACGATCGCCATTCTGACCTTCTTCGCCTGGTATTTCCTCGATCCGACGGACGGTTTCTCGCATGGTCTTTCGACCATGATGACCGTTTTGGTCATTGCGTGTCCGTGTGCCCTGGGTCTTGCCACGCCGACGGCCATTATGGTCGGTATCGGTCGCGGTGCCGAGGCAGGTATCCTGATCAAGGGTGCCGAGAGCCTTCAGACGGCACGCCACATCGACACGGTCGTATTGGACAAAACGGGTACGCTGACCGAGGGTCATCCCGAAGTGGTCGATATGATCTGGGCAAAGGGCGAACAACACAAAGCCATCCTCGCAGGCTTGGAGAAACTTTCGGAGCATCCGCTGGCCGAGGCCGTGGTTCGCGCCCTGGAGCAGGAGCAGACGCCGCACATCGACCACTTCATCAATATTGCGGGTGAGGGTATCCGCGGTAAGGTCGAGGGCAAGGCCTACTACGTCGGTAACGGTGCACGCCTCGAGGCGGACGGCATCGCAATCTCCGACGAGATCCGTTCCGCAGCCGCACTCTGGCTGAAAGAGGCCTACACACTGGTATGGTTTGCCGACGAGCAGGAAGTTCTGGCCGTTCTGGCACTAAACGACCGTCTGAAAGCCACCTCCGCCGAAGCGGTTGCCTCGTTGCATAAGATGGGCATCGAGGTATGTCTGCTGACGGGTGATCATCAGGCATCGGCCGAAGCCGCCGCACGCAAAGCGGGTATCACCCGCATCAAGGCAGGAGTACAGCCGCAGGACAAAGCCGCCTACATCAAGTCGTTGCAGGCCGAAGGTCATTGCGTAGCGATGGTCGGCGACGGCATCAACGACAGCGCCGCTCTTGCCACGGCCGATCTGAGTATCGCCATGGGTCAGGGCAGTGACATTGCCGTGGATTCGGCACAGGTAACGATCCTTTCATCGGATCTGAAGAAGATCTCCGAGATGATCCGCCTGTCGAAAGCCACGATGCGCACGCTACATCAGAACCTCTTCTGGGCATTCATCTACAACACGATCAGTATTCCGATTGCCGCGGGTGTGCTCTACCCCGTATTCGGAACGCTGCTGCCCCCGATGGTCGGAGGTGCCGCCATGGCATTCAGCAGCGTCAGCGTCGTCACCAACAGTCTGCGTCTGAAACGCGCACGGCTCACCGAATAAAATTCATAAGTGTTTTCTCGAAACCGACCGCATCCCCGTTGAGCGGTCGTTTTTTTTGTACGATCGCCGAAAATGATTATCTTTACCCCCATGAAGATAACCAAGAAACAAACAATCGGCGAAAACCTGCTCTATGTGATGGTGTGGACGGCCATCATTCTGGTGCCCGTGCTCAACTCGCAGATGATGTCCGAGATGCACATCAGTTTCGAGAATGTGACGATCGCCTGGCGCAAAATCGCCCCCTATCTGACGATCTTCCTCGTGCACAACAACATCCTCGCCCCGATGTTCATGTTGCGCCACAAATACCGCATCTATCTCATTCTGAACATCATTCTGATTGTCGGCATCTTCTGGATGGTCGATCTTTACGAGGATTATCTGGCGCTACATACGCCCGTGTCGGAGATTCCGCAGGACGGCATGCCGCACAAGGCTTCGTTCTCCGATCTGGAGATGTATTGGAACGTGATCCTCGCCTTCTTCATGATCGGTGCGAATACGGGTATCAAACTGATGTACCAGTCGATCCGCGACGAGCAGAAGATGGAGCAGCTCAAACGTCAGAACCTGCAAGCCGAAATGGACTATCTGAAATACCAGATCAACCCCCATTTCTTCATGAATACGCTCAACAACATCCACGCGCTGATCGACATCGACACCGAGACGGCCAAAACGACCGTCATCGAGCTCTCGAAGATGATGCGCTACGTGTTGTACGATTCGGGCTGTGAGATCATCTCGCTCAACAACGACATCCAGTTCCTGAAGAACTACATCGAGCTGATGCGCATCCGCTATACCGATGCCATCGACATTCAGGTCGAGCACCCCAAGAATCTTTCGGAGCAGGTCTCCATTCCGCCGCTGTTGTTGATCGTCTTTGTGGAGAATGCCTTCAAACACGGCATCAGCTACAACCGCCCCTCGTTCATCCACCTCAAAATCGAGGTCGAAGATGACAAGGTGATCGCCACGTTCTGCAACAGCCGTCATCCGTCCGTCAACCAGAAACCTTCGGCGGGAATCGGTCTTGAGAATGTACGCAAGCGTCTCGAATTGATCTACGGCGCACGCAACTACACGCTCAAAATCATCGAGAAACCCGACACATACCACGTAAAACTCATTATACCGTCACTCCATGCTTAAATGTATCGCCATAGACGACGAGCCGTTGGCTCTGCGTCAGATCAAAGCCTATATCTCCAAAATCCCCTATCTGGAACTTGTCGCCACATTCAACAACGCCATCGAGGCACAGCAGTTCATGGCACGCCAGACGATCGACCTGATTTTCGTCGACATCAACATGCCCGACCTGAACGGCGTCGATTTCGTGCGCACGCTGATCCACAAACCGATGGTCATCTTCACGACGGCCTACTCCGAATATGCCATCGAGGGATTCAAACTCGACGCCATCGACTACCTGCTCAAGCCGTTCAGCTTTGCCGATTTCAGCCGTGCGGCTGCCAAGGCCAATTCGCTCTACACGCTCAAGCAGAACCAGCGTTCGACGCCCGAAGCGCCCGTAAGCGAAGCCCTGCCCGAAAACCGCGAATACATCTCGGTGAAGGCCGATTACAAGGTGTCGCTCGTCAAGATCAACACGATTGTCTATCTGGAAAGCGAGGGCGAATACGTGCGCATCCACCTCTCCGACAACTCGTCCATCACGACGCTTTTCCGTCTGAAAAATATGGAGGCGGCACTTCCCTCGGAGCGTTTCATGCGTGTACACCGCTCCTACATCGTCAATTTGGATTACATCAAGGCCTACGTGCGCGGCCGTGTCTACTTAAACGACACGGAATACGTACCCATCGGAGAGATCTACAAGGAGACCTTCCAAACCTATATCGACAAGAAATTCAGAAACTTGGAACCCGAGAACAACTAAAACATCGGGAACGAATCCATACGGCGGTACTGCCCCCCGACAACCTCGTAACAGAAATGCCTCAGACCGTTGGTCATGGCCACGTAGCGGGCATTCAGCACCGAATTATAGCGGACAGCCTGCATGAAGGTTTGTTGCGAGATCTCCACCGATGGGGCTTTACACTCGACAACCAACAGCGGATGCGCCCGATCGTCCACCACCACGATGTCGGCACGTTGTGCCTGTCCGTTCAAAGCCACGGGGTACTCCTGCACGATACGCAGAGGCGATGCCCCGCAAGACTGGCAAAGATAAGCGATGGCGTGTCTGCGCACCCACTCCTCGGGAGTCAGCACCAGATACATGCCCCGAAGTTCGTCCCACACTTCGACTTTCGACCCGTTTCTACGGGCACGGAGTTGCACGGGCGGGAAGTTAAGTTTTGGCAGATCATTCATCGCGTTTTCATTTAAAATTTCTATCTTTGTGAACAAAGATACTAACTTATGCGGAAAATTCTTTCACTCATCGCTTTATTTTCGTTTACGGGACTCTTGGCACAGAATCCCGCGGAAGTAAACCATACCAATCCCGTCAGCGGAGAGATCATGATCTACCCGACGGAGGAGGAGGCCGCCCGAAACGACCTCAAGACCAACAATCGCTACAATACACACCTCGACTCCTGGACGCAGGACGACAATCTTTTCTCGACCCGTTTCACGATGCCTTTTGCGTGGCTGAACCGTCAGGTTATGTTGCGCGTGGGATCGACCTCGGGCGAATATGTCGTACGCGTAAACGGCAAGGTCATCGAGGAGAATTCGGTGGGCGCTCTGGCGGGTAATTTCGATATTACGCGTGCCTGCCACGAGGGGCAAAACCTGCTCGAAATCGAAACCAATCCCTACTCCGAATTTGCAGTTTTGGAGGATTGGAAGTCGTCGAACGCTCCGTTTGTAGCCGATGTACGTCTGATGTCCGTTCCCAAACTCCACGTGCGTGACATCCTGACCACCACGTGGCGAGCCGACGACGAAAGCGACACCGCCACCGCGCAGATCGGCATCATCGTCAAGAGCGAAGCGTTGAATCCGCGCACTTCGCACCTTTATTATGAGCTCTATTCGCCGCTTGGCGAACGCGTTCACATGGGCGATCAGCAAATGACGCTTCAGCTGAAAGGCGAAGACACGTTGCGTATCGTAAGCCACATTCCCTACCCGATGATGTGGAGTCCGACGAACCCCAAACTCTACACCCTGCGCATCAAGACCCAGCACGAAGGCCGTTTCGAAGAGTATCTCGAGATTCCGGTCGGGTTCTGCCTGATTCAGGGACAGGGCAAGGAGATGATGATCAACGGCGAACGCATTCCGCTCAAGGCGCAAGAGGTCGAGCCGTCGATCACCAACCGCGAAATTGACGATTTGAAACTGGGCAAATACAACACGATCATCCTCAAGCCGGGCGTCGTGCGTCAGGGATTGCTGGACTATTGCGACCAGGTGGGTATGTTTGTCGTGGCACAGGCACCGATCGACTCGCACAAAAGCGGTCTGTCGCGCCGTAAGGGCGGTAATCCGACGAACAATCCCGAGTTCCGCGACGAATATCTCAAGCGCACCGAACGCATGTATCACCTCACAAAACGTCATCCGTCGGTCATCGCGTTCTCCATTGCCCACGCTTCGGCAAACGGCATTAACCTCTACGAGAGTTTTCTCAACCTGAAACATTTTGCCGATCCGCGCCCGATGATCTATCCCGATGCCGCAGGCGAATGGAATAACGATCCGTTGCACATCGACGAGGTAAGTGCCAATAAATCAGCCTCGGAAGCCTCTTTGGAGGAGGTAAGTCGCGAATAAGGAATAAAATTATTTTAAAAATTATTGCATTTTTTTGGAGATCCCGATAATTCGCCTTATCTTTGCAACGCATTCAAAAAGAATGATGCCTCTTTAGCTCAGTTGGTAGAGCACGACACTCTTAATGTTGGGGTCCAGGGTTCGAGCCCCTGAGGGGGTACTTAAAAGCCGTGAAGTTCTTTCACGGCTTTTTTTGTGTTCCTGTCTTAAAAAGGAGCGACCCGCAAAGGTCGCTCCTTTTTTCTATTTTCCGAGACGCATCAGATTCGATACGGGATTCTTATCGGGTTCGACAAACTCCGAGATGGGAGCCGCCTTGTCGCGCGAGAAGGTATGCAACTCGCGCACCACTTCCGAGAAGTTGCCCTGCTTATCCTTGGCAGCGGCCAGTACCGTATAGGGTGCATCCCAGTTGCAGAGGTAGAGTTTCGTCGTCGGGAACCAATACTCCTGACGCGATTCGAAGGTCGCGATAATATCCATGTCGCTTAACGTCTCGGACAAGGTCAGATCCTCCTCCGAAAGCGTTCCGTACCACATAGCGGCCTTTTCGTCCTGATGGAAGGTCACCGACACATACGCCTTACCGCGGGCATCGGCATACTTTTGGGGATTCAACGCATAGAGGTCGTCACCATTGAAATATTTGCCCATGGAGATCTGTACTTTCGATTCGCCGATCACGGTTGCAGCAGTCTTGATCGGCTTACTGCACTGCACTTCGGCCTGCGTTTTACCCATCTCGTCCATGCAGACGCACCATACATAATACTCCGTGTCGGGGGTCAGGTGCGAGAAAATATTACCCTCATCGCCACGGCTCAGGTTCCGATCCAGCATATCGAGGTTGGCCTCAACGACATAATTCTCGGCAAAGGCTCTCATATCGGCTTTGTTGGCCTCGTACTCCTCTTTCGAAAGGATGCTCCACATATACTCCACCGTCTTATCCGAAGGAACGACATCCACGGCAAAGCCCGTCGAGGTGATGTCGCGGCTGTTGAAGGTGAACGTCACGTTCTCGGGTACCGTGGTCGGCTTGGAGGTTCTCACCTCAAACTTGTGGAGTTTCGTCGTGGGCACGCCCTGATCATATCCGAATACAAGGATGTAGTAGCTCGTATCGGTATTCCAGATGGTGAAGTTGTCGTCGCGGGTCACCGTCGATTTGCCGGTCACCAAGAAAAAATCGATCATACCTGCATTTTCGGCCAGCAGGCGTTCGAGGATCTGATCGTCGGTATATCGGTCGCACATGGCCTTGGGGTAAACCGAATAGAAATAGGGATCTTCGTTGGCGGGCGTGATTTCAAACTCCACGTTGTCGTATTCGGTTTTGAGCACCTTCAATTCAAAAAAGTTCTCCGAAACAACATTGGGCGTAGCAAAAGGAACACACTCCACCTCGGTCGAAATTGCGCCTTCCCGATCAATACCCATCGCCACGGCCAGATACTCCGTATTGGGGTACAATTCCGCAAATTCATATTCGCTGCCACCCGTGGTCGTAATCAGTGTAATCGACTCGGCAAGCGTCTTGCCCTCGTCGGTCAGATACTTGATCATTCCCGCAACATAGGTCTTCCAATCAGAATTATGCTCCGTTTCAAAGAGTGATTTTTGGATCACATCGAAATAATAGGTCAGCTGCTCGTCGGACGGCGTAACCGTCATCTTCACGGAGGTCGAAGTCGGCTCCGAAAGTTCGATCTGAAGGGTTACGACCTCCACGGGCGGCGCAGGAGGTATGGGTGCGACGGTATCATCGTCATCGCAGGCGGTAAAAGTGCAGGCAGCAAGGGCCAGTATCGAGAAAAATAATTTCAAACGATTCATAAGTTTTAAGGTGTTAAAGGTTTATATTCGGGTTGGATTTACCCGCGTCACAGAGTGCGCGACGGGGCTTTTTTGATCAGTTTTTCTTATTACAAAGGCTCTGTATTAAAATGCATGGTTATTTTTCGGTAATATAAGAAAAATATCCTATACTTCCTGATAAAAATTTACTCAAAACACGGAATATTTTTTGCGCACAATTATTAAAACACTTCGCCCTTGCCATCCGAAACTATCGCATGGAGGGAAACGTCCGCCTCGCAGAGCACGACGAGCGGACGATGTTTGAATTTTGGCGGGATGTGCTCACCGACGAATTTATCCGCGAAATCAAATCCGCGGGAGGTATTCTGGTCAATTTGGCGAGCAGCGAGATGAAGAATCTTTTCGACTGGAAACGCATCGAACGCGAGGTGCAGATCATTACGCCCGAATTCCGCCAATGGAAAAACGGACGCCTTGTGATGGTCACCATCTACGCCAAGATGTGCCGCGGCGAAATGGTGCGCTACATCCTCCGCAACCGCATCGAAACCATCGATGCGCTGAAAGAGTTCATGTGGGAGGGATTCGCGTTCAACGCCGCGGAAAGCACCGACCGCAAATACCTCTTTACGGCCGAATAGCCTACTTCTTGAAGATAAACCACACGGCGAGGATCAAACACACGAATCCCGCAATGTGATTCCAGCGCAGCGTGTCCGATTTCATGAACACCAGCGCAAAAATCGTGAATACCGACAACGAGACAACTTCCTGAATCACTTTGAGTTCCCAAATCGAGAACGGGCCACCTAACTGCGAGCTGCCGATTCGATTGGCCGGAACCTGGCAGAAATATTCGAACAGGGCAATACCCCAACTGAAGAAAATAATGGCCACCATACCGAAGCGCTCCAGCTTCGATTTGAATGCGATGTGACCATACCACGCCAATGTCATGAAGATATTGGACAAAATCAAAAGCAAGACGGTAAGTAAACCTCGTCCCATAAATCAGTATAAATTTAAAACGGCAGAAATTATACGCCCAGAATACGGGCTTTGTCGCGTGCGATTTGGTCGCGCAACGCGGTAATTGAATCAAAATGAATCTCGTCGCGGATCTTTTCCAGAAGCACGACCTCGATTTGTTCGCCATACAACGAACCTTCGTAATTGAAAAGATGGGTTTCCAAACGACGGGCGCACCCTCCGACCGACGGATTATGCCCCAAATTTGACATGGCAAGGTAGCTTTCCCCCGCAACCCGAACCTCGGAACGATAAACCCCGTCCTCAGCCTCAAAACACTCCTCCACACGAATATTGGCGGTCGGGAATCCCAATTCACGTCCCAAACGACGTCCTTCGACCACCACTCCCTTAACAACGATCGGTTCCATCAGATTTTATCGGTCAGTTTACGCACAAGGCTGAATTGCGAAAGAAATTCCTTGGCAAAGACACGGATGACGGTGTAGGACGGGATTGCGAGCAGCATACCCCAGATTCCGGCCAGCGATGCCGCCATCAGGATCACCAGAAAGATCTCCAACGGATGCGCCTTGACCCGTTCGGAGAACAACGTGGGCTGCACCACAAAATCGTCCAATCCCTTCAGTACCAGCAACACCGAGACAATGACAAGCGCCGTATTTTCCGCACCCATATCCCCGATCGGATTGACAATACCCACAAACACCGAGATAATACCGCCCACGAAAGGCCCTGCATAAGGCACGACATTCATCACGGCCATAATCAGACCGATGAAGCACGCATCACCCGCTTTCATGCCGAAAGCCATCATCGCCAACGCCACGGCCACCATCAGCATAAACGATTCGGAAAACAACCCTGAAAAATAACGCGACAGGAGCAGCGTCACCGAATCCAGCGCGTGCGTCACGTTGTTCTGATAACGCGAAGGCACCATCGAGGTGACCATCGAATAGAACAAGCCCTCGTCACGCAGGAAGAAAAAGGTGATGAACGAAATCGAAAGAATCGAGATGACCGACGAGAAAACCACACGCACGATGGACGACACCATCCGATTGAGTGAATCCATATCGACCACATCGCGCATCGTGTTGGCCAGCGAATCGGTCAGCGAAATATCCTTGTCCGACAACGCGAACAGATCGCACAAATACTCCTGCATCTGCATCACGGGGCCTTGTATTCCCGCGATGACGGCCTTAAAGTCAAGGTTAATTAACTCGTGTATCTTATTGAATACCAGCGGAACAAACAATGCACAAAAGATTGATCCAATGACCCAGATCAGCATCAGGGTCAGGAGTGCGGCCACCGAGCGCGGCACGTGTCGTCCTCGAATTTCAAGCGCCACAATACGGCGCACCAACGGGCGTCCCATAACGGCCAACACCGCCGATACGAGAATGTATGCGACGATGTCGGAAAAGAACCATAATATCGAAAGGACGACTGCCGCAACAACCGCCCCCACGACAAAACGGAGATATGTACCGGGGAACACCCTCATATTTTCTATTTTTTAGGCAGCCGGGCAATCGGCGTTTGCGAACCGACCACACCATCACCCAGCTCGACGAGCAACTCACTGTCCTTGGGGATCAGCACATCGACACGCGAACCGAATTTGATGAAACCGCATACGCTGTTCTGATCGACAGAATTGCCCACCTTCATGTAGGAAACGATTCGGCGTGCGATCAGACCTGCGATCTGACGGAACAGCACCTTCTCACCCGACGGCGTACATACGACGGTCGTCGTGCGCTCGTTCTCGGTCGAAGATTTCGGATGCCAAGCCACCAGGAAACGACCCGGATGGTATTTGAAATACTCAACCACACCGCCCACGGGAACCCAGTTCATATGGACATTGGTGATCGACATAAAGATCGAAATCTGCAACATCTCTTTCTTGAGGTACTCGTTCTCCATAACGACCTCCGTCACCACGACACGACCGTCGCAGGGCGAGAAGACCAACTCCGAGTCGTGAATCAGCACACGACGCGGTTCGCGGAAGAATGCCACGATGAAGAACCAGAACAGCAACAGCAGTACCGTGCTGACCCACAGCAAAGAAACCGAAGCCTGCTCAACCAAAAGATGATATATCAACCACCAGATGAGAGAACATACGACACCTGAAACGAGAATAATCTTATAACCTTCCTTATTGATTTTCATAACACTTTTAAGTTAGCAGTTACATAACCATAATCATATACACAAAGACGAACGGCGCGGAAAGCAACATGGCATCGAAACGATCCAGCACACCGCCGTGACCGGGGATCAGCGCTCCCGAATCCTTCACGTCGGCCGCACGTTTGAACATCGACTCGACCAGATCGCCCAACACACTCGTAATCGAGATGATGAGCGCCATCACGCCCCACGCACACAAATTCGCACCGAGCAGATGAGCCACCACAACGCCCATAATCACGGCACCGAACACACCGCCGAAGAATCCTTCCCACGATTTCTTGGGAGAGATACGCTCGAACATACGGTGACGGCCGATCGTCATGCCCACCAGGTAGGCAAACACGTCATTGACCCATACAATAAATATATAGCCGAACATCACGAACGGATTCCATGTCTCCGTGGCGATGATCGGGAAATAGCACATCAACGAGAAGGGCAAAGCCACATAAAAGATCGCCATGAGCGTTACTCCGATATTGCCGGCGGGATTCTCCTTCTTACGCCACAATTCGCAGAAGAACATCAGCGGCAGGAGCAGCAAGGCAAAAGCCATTCCGTAGCCGTACAGACTGCGTGCGAATCCCGCATGAAGTACATCAACCTCCGTGGTAATCAACACGAAATTCAGGACGAACAACATCAATCCCGCAACGAGACCGATCAGTCGCTGGGGTGCGGCACCCCGTTTTTCCGCCAAATTGTAAAATTCGAGCATTCCGCCCACGAGGAGCAATGCCAGGAACAGACCAAAACTCCACTGTGACCACCAGATCGCGCCCAACATAACGACGCACAGCACGATACCGCTGACGGTACGCACAGCGAGATTTTTCATTTTTTCACTCATTGTTTCAAGTGCTTTGTTCTATTTGTGAATATTTGTCGCCTCCCTTATTTATCGGGAAGCGACAAAATCCGTTTGTTTCGCTTATTCGGCCTTCGGAACCTTCTCTTCAGGCTCTTCCGCAGCCTTCTCGGGGGCTTCCTTTACCTCTTCAGCCTTGGCCGACTCGGCTTTGGCCAACTTCTCGGCAGCCTCTTTCTCTTCGTGCTCGATGTCCTTCTTGCGCTTGCCGAAGATACGCTCGACATCCTCCGTGAAGACCACCTCTCGCGCGAGCAACAACTCGGCCAGCTGCTTCAAACCGTCGGCGTGCGTCTTGAGCACCTCCTCGGCCATGACATAAGCCTTGTCGATTACCTTACGTGCCTCGATGTCGATCTGCTGTGCGGTCTTCTCCGAATAGGGTTTCGTGAAGCCCATATCGCTCTGACCCGTCGAATCGAAGTAGCTCAAGTTACCCACCTCGGAACTCATACCGTAGTAAGCCACCATTGCGTAGGCCAACTTCGTAACGCGCTCCAGGTCGTTCAACGCACCCGTCGAAATGCGACCGAAGGTCAGCTGCTCCGACACACGGCCACCCAGCGCGGCGGCCAGCTCGTGCATCAGCTGCTCCTGCGTCGTAATCTGTCGTTCTTCAGGAAGATACCATGCGGCACCTAAAGCTTTACCTCGGGGGATGATCGTCACCTTGATCAGCGGCGAAGCGTGCTCCAAAAGCCAGCTTACCGTGGCGTGTCCGGCCTCGTGGTAAGCGATCGTACGCTTCTCCTCGTCGGTGATGATCTTATTCTTACGCTCCAGACCACCGATGATACGATCCACGGCCGAGAGGAAATCCTCCTTCGAGACAAATTTCTTATTATGACGGGCAGCGATCAGCGCAGCCTCGTTACATACGTTGGCAATATCGGCACCCGAGAATCCCGGAGTCTGACGAGCTAGGAACGAACGATCCAAATCGGGATCGAGTTTCAAGTTACGCAGATGCACGTTGAAGATCTCCTCACGCTCCTTCACGTCGGGCAGACCCACCTCGATCTGACGGTCGAAACGACCTGCACGCATCAGTGCCTTATCCAGGATATCGGCGCGGTTGGTTGCAGCCAGCACGATGACACCCGTATTGGTCTGGAAACCGTCCATCTCGGTCAGCAACTGGTTCAACGTATTCTCGCGCTCGTCGTTACCCGAGAATCCGGCATTCTTACCGCGGGCACGACCGATGGCATCGATCTCGTCGATAAATACGATACAGGGAGCTTTCTGCTTGGCCTGCTCGAAAAGGCTTCTCACACGCGAAGCACCCACACCGACGAACATCTCGACGAAATCCGAACCCGAAATCGACAGAAACGGCACATTCGCCTCACCTGCAACAGCCTTGGCCAACAGCGTTTTACCCGTTCCCGGAGGGCCTACGAGCAATGCGCCTTTGGGGATCTTTGCCCCCAGTTCGCGGTATTTGTCGGCCTTCTTCAGGAAATCCACGATCTCCATAATCTCGACCTTGGCCTCCTCCAAACCGGCTACATCCTTGAACGTAACGCGTTTGTCATTGTCCTTATCGAAAACCTGTGCGCGAGCCTTGCCGACATTCATGATGCCGCCTCCCGCACCCCCGCCGCCACGCGACATGGAGCGGAAGATCAGAAACCACACACCGATAATCAGAATCCACGGCAGAATGCCGACCAGAATCGACGTCCAGTCGTTCTCCTGCATCGAGTAAACCACCGGAACGGTGTAACCCGAAGTCTCCTCAACGGCTTGCAAATCCTCGCGGAACGCATCCACCGAGGGAATCGTATAAACAAGTTGTACGCCGCGTTCGGGCATACGTTTCAATTTGAGGTCGTTCTCATTGGCACGGTAAACAGCCACAGCCTCCTTCTTCAGCGAGATCTTGGCTTCCTGGCGGTTTACGATCTCAATCTGCTCAACCTCACCCTTCTGGACCATCTCCGAGACGGTCTTCCAATCACTCTGCACAGGCTCGGTGCCGTCCCCTTCGATCAGATACCATCCGATGATGAAAACAGCAACAACCCCGTAAATCCACAGCATCGACGGCCGTGGCATATTCATTCGATTATTTTTCTTCGTCATAAATTTTACTCCTCGTATTCATAATGTTTGATGGGGGCATCGGCCCACAACTCCTCGAGTTTGTAGTACTCGCGAAGTTCGGTCTGGAAGATGTGTACCACCACATCCACATAGTCCATGGCAATCCAGAATGCGTTCTGCTGGCCTTCGATGCGCCATACCTTCTCACCCAGATCCTCCAACACACGCTCCTCGATGCCGCTTGCGATGGCCGCCACCTGCGAAGGAGAATCGGCGTTGCAGACCACAAAGTGCGAACAAATCGCTCCGTCGAATCCCGTCAGATCCAACGACACGATATTCTTACCTTTTTTATCCTCGATTGCGCCTACGATAGTTTCTATTAATTTTTCCATAATGTTTCAAATACATAAAATATATAACCTTGCAAAGGTACAAATAAGAATCAAATTTAAAAATAGCGCACCCAATATTTTCCACTCCCGGGGACTATGTCTACAAGTCAAACAAGATCGGCTGATGCTCCAAAATCGTCTTTGTCAGTGCATTAACGATCGATCGCTTGACATAAGTCCGGCGCACGGCAACGGCAATCTTACGCGACGTTGCGCCCTTGGCGAGTTGTTTGATGCGGTCGCGGTGATCTTTGGGGATGTATTCGATGGCCATTTCGGGGATAATCGTCAGGCATTTGGTACAATCCACCATGCGCATCAACGTTTCGAGCGATCCCGATTCGAAGGTAAACCGCGACGGAATCGTACGGCGTGCCTGACACAATTCGACGATCTGGTCACGCATACAGTTACCCGGACTCAGAATCACAAGATCCTTCAAATCAATATCTTCGATGCGGATGTTGTGACGCTCGTAAAGCGGATTTTCGGGCGACACATACGCATAGAAACGGTCGTTGAACAATTCGTGTTCGATGATCCCCTCTCCGCAGGTTCCGCCCGCCACCAGAGCCGCATCAATACGGTCGCGCTTCAATGCCTCGATGATGTCCGCAGTGATCATTTCGCGGATTTCAAGCTCAACCTTGGGATAGGCGTGCACGAATGCGGGAATGAACTTATGCAAGAGATACGGAGCAATGGTCGGGATCACACCCAGACGCAAACGACCTGCCGTTTCACCCTTAAGCTCCGACACCGCCTCCTTTATATAATTATAGGCACTGAGCGTCTCACGCGCCTGCGCCAGAACCACCTCCCCCGCTTCGGTCGGAATGACAGGTTTCTTGGATCGGTCCAGAAGCACGACACCGAGCTCCTCCTCCAGTGATTTCACCTGCATACTCAGCGAGGGCTGAGTCACAAAACATTGATCGGCCGCTTGCGAAAAGCTGCCACAGTTGGCCACCGCCAACAGATACTCGAGTTGAACAATAGTCATATAACACACACTTATTTCACACCTCAAAAATATAAAAACAAACAATACAAAACAATTTTAAAGCTTATTTTTCATTTCTCTGACCGAAAAAAACATCCGCGAGAACCGATTTTCGCCCCATTT
This sequence comes from Alistipes sp., assembly GCA_020026395.1. Classification (GTDB taxonomy): domain Bacteria; phylum Bacteroidota; class Bacteroidia; order Bacteroidales; family Rikenellaceae; genus Alistipes. Next base: position 159,710 of record JAHHQM010000004.1, read on the forward strand.
TACCAACTTCCGCCCCGAATGACACCTTCAAAGGCAAAAAGAAAATAAAAAAATTTAATTTTATTTTGTCGTCATATACTTTTTTCGTAATTTTGGCGTACTAAAATAAAGTATTAACATCCGCACGGGTCATGAAAACAAGAACTGCATATCTGCTCAAAATCGCATCCGAATTCATGCTCGCATCCCCTGCGACCGCAGTAGAATCTCCGGGTGAAGGCTTCATCAACGATACGTACATCCTTCACACTGCCGATGCCGATACGGATTACATCCTCCAACGCAAAAATCGCAACATTTTCCCCGACGTTCCCCACATGATGGAGAACATCCGACTGGTAACGGATCACATCCGTCACAAAGTCATCGAACGTGGTGGCGATCCCCTGCGCGAGGTGCTGACCCTGATTCCGACCCGCGACGGAGGCCTTTACCACAAGGACGAGGAGGGTGAATATTGGGTTGTGACCCTGTTTATTCCCCGCACCGTCACCTATTCGCAGGCCGATTCGGAAGACCTGGCTCGCAAGGGCGGTAAGGGAATCGGCAAATTCCAGGCCGAACTGGATGATTTCCGTCAGCCGTTGTCCGAGACGATCAAGGGATTTCACAACATGCGCCACCGTCTTATGCAATGGGACGAGGCGATTGCGGCAGATCGCGCAGGTCGTTGCGCATCTTTAGCCACGGAGATCGGCTGGATCAATGCCCGCCGCGACGAGATGCTCCACTTCTGGGAGCTGGTCGAAACGGGTGTTCTTCCCTTACGCGTGACGCATAACGACACGAAAATCAGCAACATCCTGTTCGATCGCGACACCAACGACGTGTTGTGTGCCATCGACCTCGACACGGTGATGAACTCCACCTCGCTCAACGATTTCGGCGACGCCATCCGCTCCTATGCCAATACGGGTGCGGAGGATGATCCCGATCTGGAGCGTGTCGGTTTGTCGCTCGGGATGTTCCGCGCCTACACCGAAGGCTATCTTTCGCAGCGAGCCCGCCAATTGTGCACGGCCGAGATCGACAACCTCGCCCTATCGGCTCGTTACATCACCTTCGAGCAGGTACTCCGTTTCCTGATGGACTACATCGACGGCGATCGTTACTACAAGATCAAATACCCCGAACACAACCTGGTCCGTACCCGTGCCCAGTATCGTCTGCTGGAGAGTATGGAGGAGCAATACGAACAAATGGATGCCCTGGTGCATCAGATTTTTGAAAAACACCGCTAAAACCATGATCATCCGTAAAATAGACCCCGCACGCATCGACGAAGAGCTCCGCACGATCGAAGCCCAGCCGATCACGTGCTGCAATTGGGAAAAGGATTTCCCCTACAAGCCCGAAGTAAGTTTTAAACTGGCACACACGGGCGACAAGCTGATCGTATGGTTTGAGGTCGGCGAACAATACACCATGGCCCGTGTCGAGAAAGATAACGGCGAAGTCTGGACGGATTCGTGCGTCGAGACCTTCATCGCGCTGGACGACAAGGGTTACTATAATTTCGAGGCCACCTGCATCGGCAAGTTGCTCCTGGCCTACCGCATCGAACGCGAAGTCGGCATCGAGCACGCCCGTCAGGAGTTGCTCGACACGATCCGCCGTATTCCGTCGCTCGAGCAGGTCAATTTCGAGGAACGTGTCGGCGACAATCACTGGACACTGCGTCTGGAAATTCCCGCAACGGCTTTGTTCCGTCACAACCTGAAGTCGTGGGACGGCGTTCGCGCCCGCATGAATCTTTATAAATGTGGCGACAAACTCTCCCACCCCCATTTCCTTTCGTGGAAACCCATCACGTGGCCGAAACCCGATTTTCACCGCCCCGAGTTCTTCCACGAGGTACAATTTGAATAGAAACACAATAATAATTCAATCAAAACAACATACGTCATGAATAACAAGTATTCATTACCCAAAGATGGTGGTCTGATCACGAATGCCGTGCCCAGAGACATTACCCACCGCTATGAGAAAATCATGACCAACGTATTCCCCAGCGAATACAATGGTGTTACCTATGTAGCCGACATGATTGTCAAGGCAATCAAGGCACACAACGAAAACCACCTGTCGAATGCCGTTTACGACGAGAGCCAGCCCTTCATCCTGGGTCTTACGACGGGTAACACACCCATCGGCCTCTACCTGGAGCTGGTACGCCGTTACAAGGCAGGCGAGGTTTCGTTCAAGAACGTAGCCGTTTATTCGCTCGACGAGTTCTACCCCATCAAGGCCAGCGAGCAGCAGAGCCGTAACTACCGCATCCACGAGGAGTTCATCAACCACATTGACATCCTCCCCGAGAACGTACACCTGTTGGACGGTACGATTCCTGCCGACAAGATTACCGACTACTGCGCATCGTACAACAACGCCACGCGTAAGATCGATCTGATGATCATCGGCGTCGGTGAGGACGGCCAGATCGGTTTCAACGAGCCGGGATCGTATCCCAAATCGAGAACCCGTCTGGTGCAGCTGACCCACAACACCCGCAAGGTGCAGGCCGACGCATTCTTCGGCTTGGAGAACACCCCGAAGATGGCCATCACGATGGGTATCGGCAACATCATGCAGGCCGACAAGATCGTGCTGATGGCATGGGGCGAGAACAAGGCCAATGTCATCCAGAAGGTCGTAGAGGGCGAGGTCAACAAGATGATCCCCGCATCGTACCTCCAGGGTCACTCGAACATCGAAGTCGTTATCGACGAGAACGCCGCCCAGTTGCTTACCCGCGAGCAGACTCCGTGGTTGGTAGGCCCCTGCGAGTGGACTCCGAAATTCATCCGTAAGGCCGTCGTATGGCTCTGCGGCGTGGTTCAGAAACCTATTCTGAAACTGACCTATAAGGATTACATCGAAAATTCGCTGGGCGAACTGCTCGAGCAGGGTACATCCTACGATCAGATCAATATCAAGGTATTCAACGACTTGCAGCACACCATCACCGGATGGCCGGGCGGCAAACCCAACGCCGACGATTCGACGCGTCCCGTACCTTCGACTCCCGCCCAGAAACGTGTCCTGATCTTCTCGCCGCACCCCGACGATGATGTGATCTCGATGGGTGGTACATTCATCCGTCTGGTGCAGCAGGGTCACGATGTACACGTTGCTTACGAGACTTCGGGTAACGTAGCCGTTCACGACGACGTGGTACTCCAGAACATCGACACCGCACGCGAGCTCGGTTTCGGCAACCGTTTCCAGGAGGTTGAGCAGATCATCGCTTCGAAAAAGAAAGGCCAGCCCGAACCCCGCGCCCTGCTCGACCTGAAAGGTTCGATCCGTCGCGCCGAGGCACGTGCCGCCGTACGTTCGTTCGGTCTGAACCCCGACACCAACGCCCACTTCCTGAACCTGCCGTTCTACGAGACGGGCGGTATCAAGAAGGGGCAGCTGACCGACAAGGATATCAACATCATCGTAGAGTTGCTGCGTAAGGTAAAACCGCATCAGATCTATGCTGCCGGTGACCTGGCCGATCCCCACGGAACGCACCGCACCGCCATGGAGGCCGTTTTGGGTGCTCTGGAGGTTGTCAAGGACGACGAGTGGCTCAAGGAATGCCACCTGTGGCTGTACCGCGGCGCATGGATGGAGTGGGATCTCGGCATGGTCGATATGGCAGTACCCCTGTCGCCCGACGAGCTGATCATGAAGCGTCACGCCATCTACCGTCACCTCTCGCAGAAGGACATCATGCCTTTCCCCGGAAGCGACCCGCGCGAATTCTGGCAGCGTGCCGAGGAGCGTACCCAGAACACGGCTCGTTTGTACGACCAGTTGGGTATGGCCGAATACCAGGCAATCGAAGTATTCGTAAGAATGTTCTAACCGAAGTGTTAAACCCATAAAAAGAAATTAATATGCGACTGATTATTGAAGATACCTCAAAGCAGGTGGCACAATGGGCTGCCAATTACATCATTCAGCAGATCAAAGCCAAAGCTGCAATCACCCAATCGCCGTTTGTATTGGGTCTGCCGACCGGTTCTACCCCGCTGGAAACCTATAAGGAGCTGATCCGCCGTCACAAGGCCGGAGAAATCTCGTTCCAGAATGTCATCACGTTCAATATGGACGAATATGTAGGCCTTCCCGAGGAGCACCCCGAGAGCTACCACTCGTTCATGTGGAACAACTTCTTCCAGCACATCGACATCAAGCCCGAGAACGTACACATTCTGAACGGCAATGCCGAGGATATTGTCAAGGAGTGCGCCGATTACGAGGCAGCCATTCTCGAGGCAGGCGGCATCGACCTGTTCATGGGTGGTGTCGGCGAGGACGGACACATCGCATTCAACGAGCCGTTCTCTTCGCTGAACTCGCGTACCCGTATGAAGACCCTGACGACCGATACCATTCAGGTAAACGCCCGTTTCTTCGGTGGCGATACCTCGCTGGTTCCGAAGACCGCTCTGACGGTCGGCGTCGGCACGGTTCTTTCGTCGAAGAAGGTGATGATCCTGGCCACGGGTCACAAGAAAGCCCGCGCCGTACACGAAGGTGTCGAGGGTTCGTACAACCATCAGTGGACGATCACCGCACTTCAGGTTCACCCCAACGGAATCCTCGTTTGTGACGATCCCGCTGCCGAGGAACTGAAAGTCAGCACCTATCGTTACTTCAAGGATATCGAGCGCAACAACCTCATCTAAGAGCAGTTGCTCACGAACAAAAATCCACGACCGTAAAGGCCGTGGATTTTTTGTTTGAGGATTACTTTAGGTTACACTCCTCTTCCGTCAGATATAGAGTAAAATAAGAGCCGCACCCCTTGTCGGAATGCGGCTCTTTAAAAATCGCGCAACCGCTTAGAGATGAATTGCAGCTTCGATGGCGGCTTCCGAAGCCTCCATCACGCCTTCGTTCATCGTGGGGTGTGCATGGATCGTACGGGCAATGTCATGCGCCGTGGCACCCATCTTCTTGGCGAGGGTCAGTTCAGCCAACATCTCGGTAACACCCGCACCGATCATGTGAGCGCCCAACAGTTTGCCGTCCTCCTCCGAGAAGAGCACCTTGATGAATCCGTCGCGATCGCCTGCCGCCGTTGCCTTACCCGATGCGGTGAACGGGAAGCGTCCGACCTTGTAGGCAATGCCGTCGGCCTGCAACTTCTGCTCCGTAGCACCCACCGAAGCGACCTCCGGCGAGGTGAATACGCACGCGGGAATCGTCGAGTAGTCCACCGGTTTGGGATCCAGACCCGCGATGGCCTCCACGCAGCAGATACCCTCGGCCGAAGCCACATGAGCCAATGCCGGGCCCGGAACGATGTCGCCGATGGCATAAACGCCCTCGACATTCGTGCGGTAGAACTGATCCACCACGACCTTTCCGCGATCGACCTGTACGCCCAACTCCTCAAGACCGATATTCTCGATGTTCGACTTGATGCCGACGGCTGACAATACGACTTCCGAAGTGAGCGTCTCCGCGCCCTTCTTGCTTTCGATATCGACCTCGCACATACCTTCGGCATTGACGCGCACAGCCTTGACCGTCGTCGAGGTCATCACGCCGACACGCATCTTGCGGAAACTGCGCTCGACGGTTTTCGACACCTCTTCGTCCTCCAGCGGCATCAGATGGGGCAGATACTCCACCACCGTCACCTTGGCACCCAGTGCGGCATAGAACCACGCAAATTCGCTACCGATCGCACCCGAACCGACCACAATGATCGACTGCGGCATGCGGGTCAGCGTCAGCGCCTGACGCGAAGAGATGACGTGCTCGCCATCGATCTTCATAAACGGCATCTCGCGCGAGGAGGCACCCGTGGCCAGAATGATGTGGTCGGCCTCATAGTCCGTACCCTCCACATCGAGATGATGCGGAGCAGTCAGACGGCCGAAACCCTGAATCTGGTCAATGTTGTTCTTCTTGAGCAGGAACTGCACACCCTTCGACATGGTTTCCGCCACGCCGCGCGAACGCGCCACGATCTGCTCCAGGTCGGGAGTAATCTCCCCCTCTAGCTTCAAACCATACTGTGCAGCCTGTTTGGCGTGCACATAAATCTGCGCACTTTTGAGCAGGGCTTTGGTCGGGATGCAACCCCAATTGAGGCACACTCCGCCCGTTTCGGCACGCTCCACAAGCGCAACCTTCTTGCCCAGTTGTGCGGCACGGATGGCGGATACATATCCGCCGGGGCCGCTTCCTACCACGATGATGTCGTATTTCATAACGATTTATATTTTTAGTAAGGCCTTGCGGCCGTATGTACTACCACGTTTTCACTTCGAGCACCTCACCATTGTCGGCGGCTACGGCTCGCTGCCACTTCTCGTTGTAGCCCGGGAACTGAATCTTACCCGGAACATTCACGTTGTGACCGTTGTTTACCCAGTGTGCCACGCTCGAATCCTTATCCAGGTAATCCAGCACGTCACCGTTCTCGCTCTTCACGTTACCGTCGATGTATTTCATCAGAAGGTAGTTGTTGAGCTTCGACCAGCGCGTGAACAGATCCTGCGCCTTGCGTACGCTGTATTTCGAAAGGAAGTTCTTACGCTCGGCACCCGTCAGTTTGGCAGCCTCGGCGTCGATCTTCTTCACCTCCTCGAAGTTCGAGTTCTCCCACAGGTCGGTCACCTTGCGGATGTCGGCCGAGATGAGGTCATAACGCATATAAGCGAAGTTGGTCACGCGGTTGAACAACCAGAACATCGACGTGTCGGAATACTCCAGCATCGAACCGTTGTTCAGGCTCAGGCACTGGGGAACTTCGTTCGACGAGCAGTAGATCGGCGTCAGGCACGACGTAGCGGCATCATCGACACCGAACCAGAGAATACCCTGATCCTTCTCGACATAGGGGCGAGCCTGTGCCACGAACCAGAAACCCGTCTGCTGGGTTGCGGTGGCCCGCTCGTTCACGTATTTCTTACCGTCTACCTCGAAGTCCATCGGACGCCAACGGTAGGGGCAGTTGTGACCGCCTGCACCCAAGTCGGTCGTCATATCCATCTTGGTACCCTCATAGTGGTCGCGCATGCAGTCGAACACGGTCTTGGGCGATACCTTCGTGCGGGGCTTAACCCACAACGGCATCTTGTTCTTGGGATTATGACCCATGGCGTAATCCTCGTACTGGTCCATGCCGTCGGCTACCGTGCGGAAGAACGACCATACACGAGCCTCGCAACCACGCAATGCACCGAAATCGGCGGGAGCATAAGCATCCGAGAAGCTGAACTCCTCGTCCTTACCCTCGAAGTAACCCATCTTGCGGGCGAACGAGATCACGTCCTTGGCATAGAGGCAGTTTTCGGGATCGTTCAGCGGGAAGGTGGTGATACGTGCCTGGTTGGCGTGTGCCGACACATAACCGTCGGGTACTCGGCGAGCCACCCATACGATACCCTTGTTCAGGTTCTTGCCCTTGCCGTTATCCTTGAAACCCTTACCGATCAACTCCATGATCCAAACCTCTTCGGTATCGGCAATCGTGAAGGACTCGCCGCTCGAAGCATAGCCGTAGGTGTTGGCCAGATCAGCAATGATGCCGATGGCCTCGCGGGCGCTCTGGGCACGCTGCAAGGTGACATAGATCAGCGAACCGTAGTCGATCAGCCCCGTCTTGTCGGCCAGTTCCTTGCGACCGCCGTACGTCGTTTCGGAGATGATCACCGAATGCTCGTTCATATTACCGATCGTCGAGTAGGTCTGCCCCACCTGCGGGATGTAGGTCAGGAAACGACCCGAATCCCAGTCGTAAATCGGCAGCATGACCGTCTTGGGGAACAGTCCTGCGGGGACATGATACAACGCGCCGTACAGGCTGTGCGAATCGGCCGCATAGGAGACCATGATCGAGCCGTCGGTCGATGCACCCTTGGTCACAATAAAGTTGGTGCAGGCATTGGCCGCATTAAAAATCAGAAGTGCGGCTGCTGCGAAGAGTAAAGTTAGTTTTTTCATATATTAAAAGGTATTTACAGTCCATAAGGTCATTAGACAAATATACAAAACTCCCTTCAAATCTCAAAAAAACAGAATACATCTTTTTAATCCCCCGAAAAATGACTACTTTTACACGATTAAAAAACTTTAAGCACAATGTCTGTAGCACATCAACTGGCATCTCTGAAATCGCGCCTTCCCCAACATGTGACTCTGGTGGCCGTTTCGAAGATGCATCCGGCCGAGGCCGTACAGGAAGCCTTCGATGCAGGACAACGCATTTTCGGAGAGAGCCGTCCGCAGGAACTCCGCGAAAAATACGAATTGTTGCCCAAGGACATCGAGTGGCACATGATCGGCCATCTGCAAACCAACAAAGTCAAATACATCGCTCCGTTCGTAAGTCTGATCCATTCGGTGGACAGCGCACGCGTCCTGGAAGCCATCCAGAAGGAGGCCGCCAAATGTGACCGTGTGATCGATATTCTTTTTGAGATTCACGTAGCCCGCGAGGAGACCAAGACGGGATGGAATTACGAGGAGTTGGAGGCCTACCTCCAAAGCAATCCGTTCGCCTCGATGCCCAACATCCGTGTACGCGGCGTCATGGGTATTGCCACCAACACCGACGACGAGAAGGTCGTTCGCGGCGATTTTGAGCAGCTCCGCACGCATTTCGAGGCGTTGAAACCCCGTTTCGGTGCCGAATTCGACACTCTGTCGATGGGAATGTCAGGCGATTACCCGCTGGCCATCGAGTGCGGTTCGAATATGGTGCGCGTCGGTTCGTACATCTTCGGTGCACGCGACTATTCGAAGAAATAATTCAGTCGGAAAAAAGCGTATCCCGCGAAAGGATACGCTTTTTTCGTTTATAAGAACCGCTCCAGATAGGAGTGGATATAAGTCTTGAGTTCGGGCGAATCGACAATCCGAATATCATCCAAAAGGCCGACCACAAATCGACCGACACCCGCCATTCCGGCCACCTCCGTATCGAGCATCCATTTTTCGTCACCCAACGGGCGGATGTCGCGTTCGGCCAGCGGATACTCCTCGCAGAGCAGGTTATAGGCCAGAATGCCCAATTCGAGCTGCACGCGGTAACGTGCCGATCCGTGCAGGCGGAACACGTCGATGAATCCCTTTTCGTGTTGCGCCTCATACTGCCACGGCTCGCCCTCCTCGACCGAACCGATACGTGCCGTTTTGAAGAGTTTGCAGGTCGCATCCTCCACATCGTAGCACCACACCTCCACGTAGTTGGTCGTAAAGCCGAACGGTTCGACCTGTCGGTCACGCACGCCCCCGCCGTGTCCCGAGCGATAACCGCGCAGGGTAACCTGTCGTTTCTCCTCGATGGCCTCGATCAGCGTATGGATGTTGGGGGCATTCTTACCGCGCACGACCGTGTCGGCAAGGTTCTTATTGTCGTATACCGAATAGAGTTTCTTCTTGAGGTTTTGTTTCAGGAGGTTCGTGTCGTCGATATTCTCAATGGCGCGTTTGAGGATGTGCGCCTCCTCCTCGGTGAAGTGCACCAATTGGGAAATATCCCGGAAATGGGGCGACTCCTTATCCAGACGGATGCAGTCACCCGTCTTCTTGATCACGAAACCCGCCTCACGGAACGTGTCGATATAGCGATAGACCGTGCGGCGCGACATATCGAGTTTCGCGGCCAGCTGATCGACGTTATAGGTCGTGTTGGCCGTCAGCATTTTCATCAAACGGAGCAGGCGCTCCAACTTGGGTTGATCCATCGCGGGCACAAATTCAAGGGTATGAAAAACGCCATGCGAAAATCCGACTTCCGATGAAATCGCACCCTCGAATGGCGTCTATAATTTTAAGACCTCTGCGGTCTATTTTGCCAAAATAGCTTTCTCGATCTCTTCGACCTGAAGGCGGACGTTCTTGTCCGTTTCCAAGAGGTTGACCACTGCCTTGCACGAGTGAAGTACCGTGGCGTGATTACGGCCGCCGATGGCAGCTCCGATCGAGGTGAGCGGCTGGTTGGTATGCTTCTTGGCAAGGTACATGGCAATCTGTCGCGCCTGTGCCACCTCACGCGTACGCTCCGAAGAGTTCAGTCGCGGAAGGTCGATTCCCGTCACCGAGCAAACCTCCTCCAGAATGCCGTCGATGGTCACCTCTTTCTGGTTTACCTGCACGTACTCCTTCAAAACCTCCTTGGCCAGCTTGGTGTTGATCTTGCGACCCAAGAACGCGGCGTGTGCCTCCAGCGAAGAGAGCGCACCCTCGATCTCACGGACGTTGGCCAGAATGTTCGTGGCCAGGTAAGAGATCACATCATCCGAAAGCTGAATCTTCAGTTTTGCAGCCTTATTCTGAATGATCTTGAATTTCGTATCGTAGTCCGGGCAACCGAGCTGCGCCGACAAACCCCACTTAAAACGGGTCAGAAGTCGCTGCTCGATATCCTTCAGTTCCACGGGCGGTTTATCCGAAGTGAGGATCAACTGCTTGCCGGCCAACTGAAGGTGGTTGAAGATGTTGAAGAACGCATTCTGCGTACCCGTCTTACCCGTCAGCTCCTGAATATCGTCGATGATCAGCACATCAATCATCTGGTAGAAGTGAATGAAGTCGGGAATCTCACCGTTCTTGTAAGCCGTCTGGAACTGAGCCTGGAATTTGTTCATCGAAACGTACAACACCTGCAATTCGGGGTGACGCAGACGAACCTCGTGTCCGATCGACTGCACGATGTGCGTTTTACCCAAACCCGAATTACCATATATATATAAAGGGTTGAACGGGTTGTTACCGGGGTTCTCCGCAACGGCCATACCTGCAGAACGAGCCAGTCGGTTGCACTCACCCTCGATGAAAGTCGAGAACGTCAGACGCGGATTGAGCTGGGGATCGATGATGATCTTCTTCAGTCCGGGAATCACAAACGGATTCTTGATGTTGGCCGTATTGGTCTGCGTCTTGAAACGCGAAATGGCCGTCGAATCGGTCTCCTGCTGCACGGGCTGTGCCTGACGCGGCACGGCATAATGCAGACGGGTCTGGTTGCCGTAAAGCTGTGAAATAATCGGACGCAAAAAAGGGATATAGTTTTTCTCGATCTGACGTACATAACTCTCATTGGGAACTCGAAGGCGCAACGTGCTGCCGTCGAAATCCAAAGGTACGATGGGACGGAACCATTTTTCGAATTCCTCCGAAGATGTTTCCGCCTTGATGCGATCCAGGCAATGTTGCCACATCTCGTTATATGTCTGAGAGTTATCTAACATGATGAGTCTATATCCGATTTTAGTGGTACAAAGATCCGAATTATTTTGCAAATATCACAATCTTTTTTGGTTGGAAATGATGATTTTTTATTTATGGCCTCACCCTCCGGGGCAGGTAAATAAATTCAACTCCCTAATATTGAATATTCCAAAAAAAAACGTACCTTTGTGAGTACATCTTAATACTGCAAAGATAGGATTATTATTCATAAAACCAAATAATATCATGGCAAATCAATTAGAAGAATTGGTCCTCAGAAAAGCCCAAGGATGGCTCGACGGACACTACGACGAAGAGACCAAGAAACAAGTCAAATACTTGATTGACAATGATAAGAACGAACTGATCGAGAGTTTTTACAAAGATCTTGAATTTGGTACGGGCGGTCTGCGCGGCATCATGGGTGTCGGTTCGAACCGCATGAACATCTATACGGTGGGCGCCGCCACACAGGGTCTGGCCAACTACCTGAAGGAATGCTTCAAAGGTCAGGAAATCCGCGTAGCCATTGCACACGACAGCCGCAACAATTCGCGCATGTTTGCCGAGCACGTGGCCGATGTTTTCGCCTCGAACGGCATCCGCGTTTATCTGTTCGACGCCCTGCGCCCCACTCCCGAGTTAAGCTTCGCAATCCGCCAGCTCCACTGCCAGTCGGGTGTGGTTGTCACCGCTTCGCACAACCCCAAGGAGTACAACGGCTACAAGGCTTACTGGGCCGACGGCTCGCAGGTTACCCCGCCCCACGACAAGAACATCATCAAGGAGGTCGAGAAGATCACCGACGTGGACATGATCCAGCTGGGTCAGCACAAGGAACTCATCGAGATCCTCGACGAGAAGTTCGACGAGATCTACCTAAATAAGGTACACGAGTTGTCGCTGGCTTCGGACAGCATCCGCAAATTCCACGGCATGAAGATCGTTTACTCGCCGATGCACGGTGCAGGCGTTCGTCTGGTTCCCGCTTCGTTGAAGAAATGGGGCTTCACCAACGTCATCATGGTTCCCGATCAGTCGGTCATCGACGGAAACTTCCCGACCGTAGAGTCGCCGAACCCCGAGGAGCGCAAGACCATGTCGATGGCCATCGCACTGGGTGCCAAAGAGGGTGCCGATCTGGTGATGGCAACCGACCCCGACTCGGATCGTATCGGCCTGGCACTGCGCAACCAGAAGGGCGAATACGTACTTCTGAACGGTAACCAGACCCTCATGTTGCTGATGAGCTACCAGCTGACCCGTTGGGCAGAGCGTGGCGAACTCGACGGCAACCAGTTTGTCGTAAAAACGATCGTTACCTCGCAGATGGCCAATGCCATTGCCGCCCATTTCGGCGTGAAATGCTACGACTGTCTGACCGGTTTCAAATACATCGCCAAGATCATCCGCGAACAGGAAGGCAAAGCCAAATACATCGGTGGCGGCGAGGAATCGTTCGGCTACCTGGCTGGCGACTACGTACGCGACAAGGACGGTGTTTCGGCCTGCTCGCTGGCTGCCGAGGCCGCCGCATGGGCTCGCGACACGATGGGTCTGACGCTCTTCGAGTGGTTGCAGCAGTTGTATGTGAAATACGGTTTCTACCGCGAGATGCAGGTTCCCGTTGTCCGTAAGGGTAAAGAGGGTGCCGAACTGATTCAGAAGATGATGGTTGATTTCCGTCAGAATCCGCCCAAGCAGATCATCGGATCGCCCGTCGTGAAGATAAACGACTTCCAGACGCGCGAAACGCTCGATTTGCGTACGGGTGAGAAGACCCCGATCGAAATCGACCAAAGCAACGTACTCCAATGGTTCACGGAAGACGGCACCATCGTATCGGTGCGTCCCTCCGGCACGGAACCCAAGATTAAATTCTACTTCGGTGTAAAGAGCGAGTTGAAGTCTGTCGAAGACTTTGACAAGGTGCAGAAGGAGTTGGACGAGAAACTCGAAGCTATCAAGAAAGATCTTAAATTGGAATAAATTTAAAACCTAAAAACATGAAACACGCATATGTGTTCCCCGGTCAGGGAGCCCAATATTCCGGTATGGGCAAAGACCTCTATGAAAACAACGCCGAGGCCAAGGCACTTTTCGAAAAGGCCAACGAAATCCTCGGATTCCGCATCACCGACATCATGTTCGGCGGTACGGCCGAGGAGTTGAAGCAGACGAACGTCACGCAGCCGGCCGTATTCCTCCACTCGGTGATTCTGGCCAAAACCCTGGGCGTAAAACCCGACGCTGTCGCAGGCCACTCGCTCGGCGAGTTCTCGGCACTGGTTGTCAGCGGCGCACTTTCGTTTGAGGACGGTCTTCGTCTGGTTGCAAAACGTGCCGCCGCCATGCAGGCAGCCTGCGAGGTTCAGCCCGGTACGATGGCTGCCGTTCTCGGCCTGAAAGACGAGGTTGTCGAGCAGATCTGCAAGGAGACCGAAGACACGGTTGTCGCTGCCAACTACAACTGCCCCGGACAGCTCGTTATTTCGGGTGCCGTAGAGGCTATTGACGCCGCTTGCGAGAAGGCCAAGGCCGCAGGTGCCCGTCGTGCGCTGAAACTGCCCGTAGGCGGCGCATTCCACTCGCCGCTGATGGAGCCCGCCCGCATCGAATTGGAGAAAGCCATCATGGAAGCTCCATTCCAGATGCCTTCGTGCCCCATTTACCAGAATGTCGATGCCAAACCCCATACCGATGCCGCCGAGATCAAGAACAACCTAATCGCGCAGCTGACCTCTCCGGTACGTTGGACGTACATCGTCGAGCACATGCTCAAGGACGATTTCACCCACTTCACGGAGTTGGGCCCGGGCACCGTTCTTCAAGGCCTGATCAAAAAAGTATCTGCCGACGTAGAAATCGAATCGAAATCCGCGTTATAACAGATCCCTATAACTTCAGGTGTCATACGACAAACCGACCGGACTTCTCCAAAAGTTCGGTCGGTTTGCCGTATTACCTTTCATTCGAAAGTTTCTCTTACGAGCGAAAAGCATTCCTACCCTACCACCCGCCAACAAATGCTCCGAAAACCAAAAGAAACTTCAAAGGAAAATAAAATTTTGCAACAATTATCTATCAGTCTGAAAACCAAAGTTTTAAAAACATTTCGGTGTTAAGAAATCTTTAAATTACTTATTTTTTCTTAAATTATTTAAATAATTGTTGTGTTTTTTAAATTTCCATATTACATTTGTACCTGTTAGTAAAAAAGGACAAGGAATAATGACATCACTGACCGAATTTTTCAATCTGCAAGAAGATGATACCTTGAAAGGTATCACCCACAAGAACAACATCATCAAAAGAAATATCATCGCTTTCATGGCGATCAACGGCGAGTGTACACTTTCCGAGCTTACCAAAGAGTTGCACATCAGCGTGCCGACCATGACCAAGCTGGTGCAGGAACTTGTCGATGAGAACATCGTCATGAACCTCGGTAAGGAAGAAACGCCCGGCGGACGCCGTCCCAACGTATTCGGTTTGGCAAGTTCGGCAATTTATTTTGCCGGTGTCAGCGTGGGACGTGATAATATGTACTTCCTGATCACCGATCTCCAGAATAATATCATCAAAGAGGATATGGTTCCCTTTGATTTGCAGGATCGCCCCCAGTGCATGGAGCACATCGTTTCCAACATCGAGAACTTCATCGAGAACTGCGGCATCGACCGTGGCAAGATCCTCGGTTTGGGCGTCTGCATGACGGGGCGTGTCAATCCCGACACGGGCCGCAGCTACAAATACTTCACCACCAGCGAGAACTCGTTACGTGACATCCTGGAGGAGCGTATCGGCATCCGCGTATTGCTGGAGAACGATACCCGTGCACGTTGCTATGCCGAGTACACCTGTGGCAAGTCGAAGGACGAGAGCAATGTCCTCTACCTGCACATGGGTCGCGGTGTGGCCATCGGTATTGTCGTAGACGGCAAGCTGTACTACGGTAAGAGCGGTTTCGCAGGCGAGTTCGGTCACATTCCCTTCTTCGACAACGAGATCATCTGCTCGTGCGGTAAAAAAGGTTGTTTGGAGACCGAGGTTTCGGGTATTGCCATCGAGCAGAAGATGCAGCACCTGATCGAGAGCGGTGTGAACACCATCCTCAAGGAGAAATACGCCAACAAGGAGTCGATCCACATCGACGACATCATCTCCGCAGCCAAGAACGACGATAACCTCTCCATCGAGCTGATCGAGGAGGCTGGTGAGAAAGTCGGCAAGGCTGTTGCATTCCTGATCAACACGTTCAACCCCGAGACCGTAATCGTGGGTGGTAACATGGCCGCCGCAGGTGACTACATCATGTTGCCGCTGAAATCGGCCACGAACAAATACTCGCTGAACCTCGTTTACAAGGATACGAAGTTCCGTCTGTCGAAGATGAACGAGAACGCCAACGCATGGGGCGTAGCGATGTTGATCCGCAATAAGGTAATCGGTCTTTAATGACACTTCACGGCGCTTTGATCTCGCTCAGAGCCGTCGAACCGCAGGACATCGACCAGATGTACCTCTGGGAAAACGACCCCGAGACCTGGAAGGATGACACCGCACGCGAGCCCTTGTCGCGACACGCGTTGGAGCGCTTCGTCGAGGAGCAACGCTACGACATATTCCAGACCCGTCAGCAACGGCTGATGATCGAACGCCAAAGTGACCATAAGGCAGTCGGTTGCATCGACCTTTTCGAGGTTGAACCGCTCCACTGTCGTGCAGGAATCGGCATTCTGATCTACCCCGCCGCAGATCGCCGCAAAGGATACGCCTCGGAAGCCTTGTCGCTCGTGGCGCAATACACGCGGGAGGCACTTCGAATCCACCAGTTGTGGTGCGAGGTTGATGTCCGCAACACGGCAAGCCTCGGTTTGTTCCGCAAGGCCGGATTTCGGGAGGCAGGCATCAAGCACGATTGGGTATGGTCGCAAGACGGATACAGCGATACCTGTTTTATGCAGAAAATACTTTAAACACAATTATCATTATCAACTAAAAAGGCAGTTCCCGAACTTGGAAACGGCCTTTTTAGTTTACCCCTTTGATAAGGACATAAAAAAACGGGAACACGCCTATGCGACGTGTTCCCGTTTTGGGGTTTATAAGCGGCTTAGATAAATTTAAGCTTACGCAGCGTCAGAGCCGTCTTATCGTCCGACGGAGAGGTCATATCGGGATTGATGATACGACCGCTCTTGTCGAGCAGAATAAAGCGGGGAATCGACTTGATGTTGTAGATCTGCTGAAACTCGGTACCTTTACCCATCCACAGCTGATCACCGACCAATTTATCCTCCTTGACGGCAGCCTTCCATGCAGCTTTGTCCTCATCGACCGAAAGGCTTACGAAAGCAATGCGGCGACCCTCGAAGAGTTTTTTCAGGTCTTTCATGGCTTTCTGCTCCTGACGGCAGGGTTTGCACCACGATGCCCATACATCGACATAGACATATTTACCGGCGAAATCCTTCATCGAGAACTCCTTGCCCTGCATATCCACGGCCTTGAAGTCGGGCGATACGAAACCAACGCTCACGGGATCGAGCGTCGAGACCTGCTTCTCGAAATCGGCAATGAGTTCGGGATCGGTAACGGCCTTACGCACCAAAGCCATCAGCTCGTCGGTCTGCTTGTCGCCATTCGCCAAGATGTAGTTCAAGGCCATCGTATAGACGATCGTCTGCTTTACCTTCTCGTTCTTGAAGTTATCGACCACATACTGCACCATGCCGAGGCGTTTCTCATAAGCCGATTTGAAGCCCTGCTTCTCCTCCAGCAGCACGGGAATACCCTGCTCGAGGAACGAACGGTAGGCATCGATATACAACATATCCTCACGCTCGACGATCAGGCGACGGATGGCATCATAATAGGTATCGTTGTAGGAGAACTCACCTGCTTTCCATGCGTGACCCAGCGGATACATGATCAGCGTGTGGGCAAACATATAATCCAGACGATCCTTCTCCAGCTTAAAGAATTCGGGGCATTTGCGATCCAACTTCAGCTCGGTCATGTGGTTGATCACATCCTCCAGCTTCTGGTTCAGATCGGCGGTAAACGGCTCCCAGTTCAAGCCGAAATCGGGCGGTTTCGGAAGGGTAACTTGCTGCAAGTAATCGCAAGCCTCCTCGTTGTAACCCTCGACCTCTACGCCCTCTTCCTTGAACGTACGCGAATCGAGTTTCAGCGTCACATTACGCCCCTTCTCCAGGAAGATCTTCTTGGATGAGTCCTCGCCGTAAACGATCTTGGGGAAGACATCGCCGATACCCGAAAGCGTCAGCGAACCGCGCCCCTCCTCGTCAAGTGCGATCTTATAGTCGATCACGCGGTCGATCACAACTCCGACCTCCTTGGCCGTGGGGTTCTCCACCTCGACATTGATCACAATGTCGCCCGATGGATTCTTTTGGGAACAGGCGGTGGCGAAGAACACCAACGCCGCAATAAGTAATTTTTTCATCATGCTATTTGTAAAGTTTCAAAATTAATCGGGTTTTTGGGTTTTTATCGTGTAAATATAGGATTTTCCCGCGGAAGTTCCAAAACGGAGGCCACATTCGGCACATAAAAAAGCCTCCGTCGGGGAACGGAGGCTTAAATTTGGAATTGCAGGGATCAGAACAAGTGGTAAACCACCGTAAGACCCGCCATGACGATCGAAACCATCGACATCAATTTGATCAGGATATTCAGCGAGGGGCCTGCCGTATCCTTGAACGGGTCACCCACCGTATCACCGACGATCGTCGCCTTGTGGCTGTCGGAACCCTTACCGCCGAAATTACCCTCTTCGACCAGTTTCTTGGCATTATCCCAGGCACCGCCCGCATTGGCCATGAAGATCGCCAACACGAAGCCCGAACTCAGACCGCCGACCAAAAGTCCGATCACGCCCGCAACACCCAGCACCAGACCGACCACCACGGGAACTATAATCGCCAGAAGGCTCGGGAACAACATCTCGCGCTGTGCGCCCTTGGTCGAGATCTCGACGCAACGTGCATAGTCGGGCGTTGCCTCTCCCGTCAGGATACCCTTGATCTCGCGGAACTGACGGCGCACCTCCGTAACCATACTTTCGGCCGCACGCCCCACGGCATTCATCGTAAGACCGCAGAACAGGAACGACATCATCGCACCGATAAACAGGCCGATCAGCACCGTCGGGTTCATCAGCGACACGTTATAGTAGCTCATAAAGTCGAGTATCGACGCATCCTGCACCGACTGAAGCGTTCCGTCGGCCATTTGCAGTTCAGTGATTCCGCTGTGGAGCAATCCGATGCGGATCTCCTCCAGATAAGAGGCCAGCAAAGCCAGCGCCGTCAAGGCAGCCGAACCGATTGCAAAACCTTTACCCGTAGCTGCGGTGGTGTTGCCCAGCGCGTCAAGTGCATCGGTACGACGGCGTACCTCGGCACCCAGACCGCTCATCTCGGCGTTTCCGCCTGCATTATCGGCAATCGGGCCATAGGCATCGGTTGCCAGCGTAATACCCAAGGTCGAAAGCATACCCACGGCCGCAATACCGATTCCGTACAGGCCGAGCGACATATTTTCGGGTTGCATCATGTGCTGCACATCAAATCCGATGGCACACAAGTAAGCGATGATGACGGCCACGCCGATCGTCACCACGGGAATCGCCGTCGAGATCATACCCGAACCGATACCAGCGATCACCACCGTGGCAGGGCCCGTTTCCGAGCTCTGTGCGATTTTCTTCGTAGGACTATACGTATGAGAAGTATAGTATTCGGTGCCCTGTCCGATGATGATACCTGCCAAAAGACCCGTGATCACCGAGAACGACAATCCGAGCCAATTCTCAATACCCAGAAGGTAAAGGATTCCGAACGAAGCAAACACGATCAGCAGCGAACTGAAATTCACACCGATACCCAGCGAGCGGAGCAGATCACGCATCGTTGCGCCCTCGCGCGTGCGTACCAAATAAATACCGCAGATCGACAGTACGATTCCGACGGCCGCGATCAGCATCGGTGCCAGCACGGCACGCAGCTGCATCGCCTCCTGCCCTGCCATCGAGAATGCCGCGGCACCCAGTGCCGAAGTGGCCAGGATCGAACCGCAATAGCTCTCATAGAGGTCGGCACCCATACCGGCCACGTCACCCACGTTATCGCCCACGTTATCGGCAATGGTTGCGGGGTTACGCGGATCATCCTCGGGGATACCCGCCTCGACCTTACCCACCAGGTCGGCGCCCACATCGGCCGCCTTGGTATAGATACCGCCACCGACACGCGCAAACAAAGCCTGCGTCGATGCGCCCATACCGAAGGTCAGCATCGTCGTGGTGATGACGACGAGTTTCTGAGGGCCGTCCTCTTCGATGAAGGCCTGAAGAATCACATACCAGAAGGAAATATCCAGCAATCCGAGACCTACGACCACAAGACCCATCACCGCACCACTGCGGAATGCGACCTTAAGACCGCGATCCAGTGATTTACGGGCGGCATTGGCCGTACGTGCCGAGGCATACGTGGCGGTTTTCATACCGAAGAAACCAGCCAAGCCCGAGAAGAAACCTCCCGTGATGAATGCAAACGGCACCCACGGATTCTGCACCCCCGCGCCATAGGCCAGGTAGGCGAAGAACAACGCCAAAATGATAAAAACAATGGCAATCACCCGATATTGTTGGCGGAGGTAAGCCATGGCGCCTTTGCGCACATGGGCGGCAATCTCTTTCATCCGTTCGGTACCTTCATCCTCACGCTTCATAGCGCGGTAAAACCCCCATGCGAACACCAATGCCATGATTGATGCCAGCGGGACAATCCAAAAAATCAGAGGAATGTTCATTGTAGTTATCAATTAAATTGGACAATAAAAGAATTCATAACCCGAACACAAGAGGTGAAAAAAAGTGGAAAGTCGTTAAAACGACCCGCAGTCGTCAACAACTTTCGCAACACCGCCCTCTCTCAAAAACCACCTTACGGCGTATGGTTTTATCTGCTTGCTATACGAAAGTTAGAAAAAAGTTTTCAAAATCAAAACATTTTCACGATTAATTTTTAAAAATCGACACATATATACCCCAATCGCATAAAAAAAGCCCCGTCTTCTTCAGACGGGGCTCCACTCAAATCTTATTTTCTAACGCTCGATCGACGCTTTCAATTCGGCACGGTAAGCGTCCCAATCCTCAATCGGGCAACGGGCAATACCCGAATCCATGGCGGCCTTGGCCACGGCGGGCGATACCGTCCACAACAGACGTTTGTCGATGGGTTTGGGGATGAAGTACCCGCGACCGAACTCGAGTTTCTCGACACCGCTCGCACGCAGTACCGATTCGGGAACCTCCTCGCGTGCCAACTCGGCGATGGCCTTCACGGCGGCAAGTTTCATGGCGTCATTGATCTTCGTGGCGCGTACATCCAGCGCACCGCGGAAAATGTAGGGGAATCCCAGCGCGTTGTTCACCTGGTTGGGATAGTCCGAACGACCCGTGGCGAAGATGATGTCGGGACGCGAAGCCATAGCATCCTCATAGCTGATTTCGGGATCGGGGTTCGACAGTGCCAGCACGATGGGGTTCTCGGCCATCGAGCGTACCATCTCCTGCGTCAGCACGTTGGCTTTCGACACACCCAGGAACAGGTCGGCACCCACTACGGCCTCGGCCAGCGTCTTGATGTTACGCGTCGTGGCGAAACTGCTCTTCATCTGGTTCACATCGCTACGGAACACGTTGATTACGCCCTTGCTATCGCACAGCACCATGTTCTCCAAACGGACACCGACACGGGTGAAGAGGCGTGCGCACGCAATTGCCGCAGCACCTGCACCATTGACCACCACGCGCAGATCCTCGATCTTCTTACCGGCGATCTTCGCACCGTTGATCAGTGCCACCGACGAGATGATGGCCGTACCGTGCTGGTCGTCGTGCATCACGGGGATGTCCAACTCGCGACCCAGACGGCTGTCGATCTCGAAGCACTCGGGCGCTTTGATGTCCTCCAGGTTGATACCGCCAAACGTCGGGGCAATGGCCTTCACGATGCGGATAAACTGCTCGACATCGGTCTCATCGACCTCTATATCGTATGCGTCGATGTTGGCAAACGTCTTGAACAACATCGCTTTACCCTCCATGACGGGTTTTGCGGCATCGGCACCGATATTGCCCAATCCCAGAACGGCCGTACCGTTCGAAATGACGCCCACCAGATTACCGCGTCCCGTATAGCGATAGGTCAAATCGGGATCTTTGGCAATTTCGCGCGAGGGGGCTGCCACACCGGGCGAATAAGCCAGCGAAAGATCGTCCAACGTAGCCGACGGTTTATTGGGAACCACCGAAATTTTACCGGGGAAAGGCCTGCTGTGGTACTCCAGCGCAGCCTGATTAATATCTTTTTTCATATTATCATTAAAGTTTATAGATTTACACTTATTAATAGTCATTGACTATACATTTTGCAAAGGTAGTAAAGAATCTCGGATTTCAAAGTCTTTTGCAAATAAAATACCACGATTTATAAATAATGTTCCCAATAGGGCAAACGATACCCAAAGAACAGCCTTTCGACCGCTCCTTAACCATAATATTTGAAATAGGATTTTTAACGCGGTTCGACGTGGGTGCTGATGATCGTGTCCGCGCCGAATTTTCGGCAGAGTGCAGTCTCGATTTCGCGGGTCGTGGCGTGGGCATCTTTTAAAGAGGTTGCCCCGTCCATGCAGAAATGCACCTCGATGGCGCAATAACTGCCGATACGGCGTGTGCGCAGTTTATGGGGCGACGAGACACCGGGAAACGACGCAATCGTCCCCATGATGAAGCGTTCGTCCTCTTCGGGCAGCGATTTTTCGAGCAACTCATCGACGCACGGCACGATCAATTTAAACGCGATGTAAAGGATATAGACGCTGATGCAGATTGCGGCGATCGGATCGAGCACGCGCCACGCCTCGCCCAAAAGGATCGCACCGCCGATACCCAGCATACTGCCGATAGACGAGAAGGCATCGCTGCGGTGGTGCCACGCATTGGCGATCATCACCTGCGAATTGAGGCGGCGACCCTTGAACGCCGTATATTGATATAGGAGTTCCTTCGTTACGATTGAAACCACCGCTGCCACCAGAGCGATCACACCCGGCTCTTCGCACCTCGTACCGCGGGTCATCGCGTAGATCGTACTTATGCCCGATGCGAAGATCAGCATGCCGACACCCACCAGGATCAGCCCCACCAGAAGCGTTGCAACCGTTTCGTATTTGCCGTGGCCGAAATCGTGGTCGGCATCCTGCGGTTTGCCCGCGATTTTCACAAAGTAAAGGATGATGACATCCGACACAAAATCCGACAGCGAATGAACGGCATCAGCCAGCATGGCGGCACTGTTGCCCAAGATTCCCGCAAGAAACTTGAACAACAACAGGGTGAAATTGCACAGGCTGCCCACCAGGGTCACCCGTCGAATCTCGCGCGTCCGACGATCTTCTTTTTCCGTAGCGTGTGTCATAATTTTACAATATTAGCAATTTTTCGCGACTTCTGCAAGCAAAAACCGTCTTCGGGGCACTTATTACTCCGAAAAATTGACGCTTCGCCCGTAAATCACTACTTTCGCATCCGAAAAATTCCCCCCATATCATGGAATTTACCCCGCTTACCGACGAAGAGCGTCGCATTGCCGATCACAAGCTCTTCGATGGCCACCGTCCCGAACTTATGGCCGTCAAGCACCGCGCCCACGAAACGTATCGCCGTTTCAATGCAATGGACGAGTACGACCCCGAACGCCAACCCCTGCTCAAGACCATTTTGGGCGGTTACGGCGAATCGGTTTACTTCCAAGGCTCCGTGCAATTCAACTACGGCACCCACACGTTCATCGGCGAAAAGTTCTTTGCCAATTTCACCACGACGCTCATCATATCGGTCATTTTGGGAGGCATTTACCTGAATCTCGACCTGCTGAACCAACCCGATGAGCTGATCCCGCTGATCCGCCCCTACTACCTTATTTCGACCGCCTCGGTCATCTTCGTCATGCTGGCAAACACGTTCCGTCAGTTTGTCGAGGGCATTGCCAATCCCGCGGTGTCGATGTGGGTGCTTTTGACAGGTAACCTGCTGAACACCATCGGCAACTACGTCCTGATCTACGGTAAATTCGGGTTCCCCGAAATGGGACTTTTGGGTGCGGGTCTCAGTACGTTCCTGTCGCGCATCGTCATCCTCGGACTCTTCATCTGGGTATTTGTGCGCCACACGGCCTACGCCCGTTACCGCAAGGGCGTGCGCGTCATCCCGATCAACCGCCGAAGTTGGCGTACGCTGAATGCCATCGGGTGGCCGATCGGACTGCAACAAGGTCTGGAGGCTGGCACGTTCTGTATGACCGCCATCATGATCGGCTGGTTAGGCAGTCTGGAATTGGCGGCACATCAAATCGCCATCACCATCTCGCTGATCAGTTTCACGATCTACCTGGGACTGGGTGCTGCGGTTGCCATCCGCGTCAGTTACTACAAGGGGGCAAACGATTGGAATATGGTACGGCGCATCTCGCAGGCGGGTATTCACCTGGCGCTGGTTGTCGTTTTTATAATCTGCGTGGTGCTTTTCACGACCCAATCGTTTATCGGCATGATCTTTACGGACGACCGAAGCGTAAACGACATTGTGAAGACCCTGATCCCGATCCTCATGTTGTATCAGGTGGGTGACAGCGTGCAGATCATCCTGACGAATGCCTTGCGCGGATTGTCGGATGTCAAAGCCATTATGTGGATCTCGTTTATCGCCTACTTCGTCGTGGCGATTCCTTCGGGCTACACTTTGGGATTCACGGCGCATTGGGGTGCGCCCGGTGTGTGGATGGCCTACCCCATCGGATTTGTCTGCTCGGTGACGCTCTTCGCCTACCGCATGAAAAAGCAGCTCGGCAGGCATCTCCGCTAAACAAAAAAAGAGCCGTTCCGTGGGGGGAACGGCTCTTTTAAATTATGCCTTTTAAGCAATCTGCACCAGTTCGATCTCGAAGATGAGGGTCGATCCTCCGGGGATACCCGGTTGCGAGAAGTTGCCGTAAGCCATATCCGACGGCAGGTAGAGTTCCCATTTGTCACCCACGCACATCTGCTGCATGGCGATAATCCAGCCCTCGATCAGATCACCCAGACGGAAAGCGATGGGCACCCCGCCACGGCTCGAATCGAACTCCTTACCATCGATCGTCCATCCCGTATAGTGCACCGTCACAAGGCTGCGGGGCGTAGGGTGACGACCGTCGTTCTTGCCCTCCTGAATTACCTTATAGTAAATACCTTTCGGGAGCGCCTTTACGCCCTCCTCCTTTGCTTTGTCGGCCAGCCACTGCTGGTTCTGAAGCATGTATTCTTTCTTTCCCATTTTGCGTTATTTTAATAGATTTACAATCTGAATATCAGCCGGAAGCCATCCGACGGTGTCGAGTTCCTCGCGCGAAAGCCATCGTGCGGCCTCGTGTTCGCGGAGCTCCAAATCACCCGACAGCACCTCACACCAATAAGCATGCATCGTCAGGTGGAATTGGGGATAGTCCCATTCAACGGTCGTAAGCCGTTCGCCGACACGGATTTCGGTCGAAAGTTCCTCGCGGATCTCCCGTCGCAAGGCCTCTTCGGGGGTTTCGCCCCGCTCGATCTTACCGCCGGGGAACTCCCAGAAATCCTTGAATTCGCCGTAGCCGCGTTGCGTGGCGAAATACCTCTCCCCGCGACGGATCACCGCCGCCACCACTTCGATTTGTTTCATCATCTACAAATGCGGATTGCGGTCAAAGAAGAAGACCCAGATATTATGCAGAGTATAATAAAGGGACGAATGCTCGCTGAATGCGCGGGTTTTCCAATTGCCCTTCAACATGTTGCAGACGAGCAACACGCGGATTTTCCACGCCGAATAATTCTTGTTATAGACCCCCTGCTGTTCGTACAGCACGCTTTGCACCATCCGATCGGCCAGCGGTTTCAACTCCTCGTCTGTGGCAAAATCCTTCGGTGGTTCGATCCCGAAAAGATCCTTCGAAAGGAAGGTCATGCACCGCGCAAACTGACAAAGGCCTTTATCGTAGGCCGAAGTCAATCTCTCGAACTCCGCCCATGCGACGCGCTCCCCCTCTTTTTGTACGAACATCGCCCAATCGCAAATATGGCGCAGTGAGATGCTCTCCTTCAGGAAATGATTCCATGCGTGCACCGACAGGAACAGGGCATTGAACAGGGGCGAGGGGCACTCCATGTACGACTCTCCGATCGGAGTGAGTGGTTCGGTCTGCAAAACGCGTTGCAGTGCCCGTTCAAATTCCTTGGCGCGGCGTCCGTTGCGGATCGTCGTGCAATAGCGATGGTTCTCGACCATCAATCCCTTATACAGGATGTGTGAGTGTTTATAGTCGCCCGCCTCGTAGTCGGCGCCTATTTTTTGCGCGACCTCGTTGCCTTTCTCAAAATCGCCCATCAGGAAGCAATCCAAATCTCCGCACGGGCGATGTTGCGGTTCGGGGTAGTATTGCGCCACGGCCAAACCCTTCAAAACGGCCGTACGGATGTCGTGCTCGGCATAAGCTCGGGCGAGTTCCTCCGAAAGGGATTTTTGGCGCAGGAAACGGTCCTCGATCTTCACGACATTGAATCCCCACTGCAATTTTGCATTACGCGGCGGTTGGCTTTGTTCGGGAATCAATCCCTGCCCGATCAGTCGGTTCAAGCCGTCGTATACCACGGCCAGCACGCCCTGTTGGACAGCCGTTTTATAGATCCACTTCCAATCGGGAGCCGTCCGAAACATCGATTCGATTTCGGCGGAAGTATTCTTTTGAGTGCCCAATCCCAAACCGATCAGGCACAATAATATATGTTCGTTAGCGGTCATAGATTTCTTTAGCGCGGGGTGTGACACCCCTCCAGTGTACAAAAATAATAATAATCCGTCCCCGCACAAAAAAAATCGGTCGACTATTTATATTCGGCACGGGGTTTCTGCGGCGTACCCGACGGCGAAAGGCAACAGGGAGCGTGGTTGTTGAATTTGTAGCTGATCCGAGATTCGATGCTGAAGCGTGACCGTTGGCGTTTGAAGTCCGTGAAGGTATGTTCCCGATTCCAAGAGAGGATCTGCTCGTCACGGCAGATCAATCCGCGGCACGCAAGGCTCAGGTAGAGGCGGTTACGCGCCGCAGTTTTGAAAAGTTCCGTATTCAGCGCTAAGTTCCGTTGTGTCGCCACTCCAACTGGCGGCGGGGTGTGGATGCCGTAAAGCACAGGTGCATACCCCACGTGCGGCCGAAATAAAACGTATTATAAAACGACATTGAGGGAGTTCGTTCCCAATCGGCAGCGGTAGTAGTGCCAATACTCCCCCACGCCCGTCAGTTCCCAATTGATCCGCCACCACCGCGTAAGGCGCATCGCACACGAAAGATCCAATTTATGGACGGAGGAGACCACGCAATTGATCGGTTGGCGGAAGGTCTGCTCAGAATCGTCTCCGTCCACGAAGGTCAGGTGTTGGATTCCGTCCACGGTGCGCGAAAACGTGTAGGCCAAAGTCCAGCGGCCGCGTAATGTACACGTTGCACCCAAATCGAATCCTTTGGCGGGGGCAAGGTAGGGATTGCCCGTCGTATAGTGGAATTCATCGATCCGCGTGCGGATCGGCGAGAGATCGCCATAGGGAATCGCCCCGTCGTGAAATGGGTGATCCGATTCCATTGCAGACGCACCCCCCCCCGACAGCGAAAGCCGTCCTACACGAGCCCGACACTCGGCATAGGCCGCCATGCCGTTGCCCCGATAGCGGAACAGGGACTGCTTTGCGGGGGCATCGGGCGGCGTAAGCAGAGAGTTTTTCGTCACATCGTGGTGATGGGTGCTGATGCCGCCATTTACGGTCAGGGTCTTGCTGAAAATCTTGGAAACTGCCACCTCCGTTTCGACGGACAGCGTGCGGGGCATCATCCGCTCGCGGGTACACTCTGCCACAGGGCGATCGTCCATCTGATCCACATAACAATACGCCTTTTCGATCGAGGTGTCCATATAATCCACCTCGGCCGTGAGCACCGATCCCCGATCATCCAGCCGATAGCTGTAATCGGTGACCAATTGCCACACCACGTTATCCAGATTGCCCCGAGAATGGTACGTGCCCGACTCCACCGAGCGCTTCAGGTAACGGTGTTAACGGAAATTTAAAGTGCAGTGGAATCGGAAACCAGAGTGCAGTAAAAACGGAAACAATAGTGCAGTGAAAACTAATTATTAATCCGACCTTTGAATCATAACCACAACGCAAAGGTGTTATGACAGAGAAGGAATACAAAACACTGTTTCGAAAAAACATGTACGAACAGATCAGAAGACTCCGTAATGATGAGCATCTGTCAATCCAATGCCAGCGGATTTCCCGACATCGAAACCACATACCGCCCCGCCGAGTGGCGTATATAGCGCGGAAAGATAACCACCTCGCCGATCCGAAGCGGTCGCAGCACCACACTGCACAACGTCCGATCGGCGGGTCGCGTCAGCGTTTCGAACGACAAGTGCGCAAATTCCAGAAAATAATCGCCCCGGGGCACACCCTCCAATCGGTAGCAACCCTGTTTGTCGAAGACATCGCCCGCCACAATCAGCGAATCGCAGTACCGTCTGAAGCTGACGGTACAATAAGCCACAGGATCGTCCATAGGATCGGTGATTCGTCCGTAGATCGTCCTTCCATCCTGCGAAAACGCAAAAACGGCCTTCAACAAAAAAGCGACCAACAAATATTTCTTCATCTTTTCGAGGTGTGGATCAGGAATTTTGTTTAAGCCCTCAAAATGCGCGCCACACGACTCGCTCCACATCACAAAAAAAACGGTCTTAAGGCGTAACCCTTAAGACCGTTCTCAATTTATCGGAATTTGTTTAGAAATCCTCCTTGAACATTCCGTATTTACGGATCAGGCGCGAAATTTCGGGATCGAGATTACCGCGGAACTTCAAGTTGGGTCGCAACTCGGTCGAGCGCAGGAAGTACTGCACGGCTTTCTCCTCATCGCCAAGACGCGACGCCAAGATGGCCAGCATATACTGGATGTCGGCCGTATTGTGGGCATCGGGTTCGTTACGCAGGATGCGGTAAGCCGCATCATCGTAACCGAGCGACATATAAGCCAGTGCCGTATTGCGATCGTCGTACGGGCGCAGGATCGTCAGCGCCTCCTCGTACTTGCGTTTCTTGAGCAGATCGACGGCGTGCATATAGTCGGTATCCACTTCGGTCGTGTAAACCGTATCCTGCTGCATACCGCGACGATGGAGGTTGAAGCGGAAATCAACGGCACGCATCTTCGGGTAGAGGTTCTTTCGCATATAGGCGTAATCCTTCGGGAACTTCGCACGGATTCGCCACTCGCGGTTATCGACATTCTCCACCTCGTCGAAGATCTGAAGGATCTCATCGGCGTGTTCGATGTTTCCGTCCTCACGGATCAGGCGTCCGAACATTGCCCAGTCCTCAGCCACGTATTCCGAGCGCAGGATCTTCGGCAGATCGGGCAACTCCTCGCCGTCGTTCTTGGCCAGCACCACCTCGTTCTTCTCGTTGAGCGAGTAGCTGGCATCGATCTTCAGCGAATCGTACAACGTACGGAAATCGCGTACCAGTACTTCACGCAGCGACTCGGCACGTCCCTTCGCCAGGCGGTTGTTCACTGCCCAGCTACCCTCGGGCGACGAGGTTGCACGGAGCGTGATACTGTCGATGATATAAACGGGATCGGTCATCAGCGCACGGGTCAGTTTACGCACCTCGGCCAACTGACGGCGGTTCACCTGCATCGTATCCTCCAGGCGGGTCTTACCCAGCGGGAAGTTGAAGTAGAAACGGGCGTTGGCCTCGGCATCACGCAGGACGATCACCTGCTTGTAGCGGGTCTCATCGTCGATAAAGTTCGTCATCGAAGCCACGTTATAAATCAGCGTATCGGAGTTCACCAACTTATACCCCGAATCGCTGTTGTAGTTCTCCACAACGCCGTTCAGATACAGCAAGAGTTTCGAAGTATTCTCGTCGGCCTGTACCGTCTCGTTATAGACATACGACACACTGCCGTCCACGTTCTGGATCACCGTGTCGAGTTTGGCAGGAGCGACAAACGGTTTACGCACCATATCGGCAAAGACACGATCCTTATTGGCTCGTTTACGCTCGTTGCGGGAGATCTTATCCTCGGGCAACAACGACTCGCGCAGGGCAGCGGTATCCACCTCGGCCCGTGCGCCCATATGGAAGGCGGCACGCTGGCGGTTGTAGTTTGCCTGCAAGGCGCTATCGCTCAAGCGGTCGGTCATATCCTCGATCTTGTCGTACTTATAACCCGTCACCCAGGCGCGGTTGCGGGCATCTTCGACCAATTGGTGTTTATCGGCACGCTCGATGTTGCGACGGCGGGTATCCTGCGCAGTCTGTTGCAACATGCGCATATCCTTTTCGCGACAGTTATCCTTGGCATCGGCATATTCGCCCTCGACACGCTTATAGATCTCTCCACCGTGCTGGTACTGCTCGTTCTTGTGCAGGTAGCGCGGCGAGAAGTAGTCGTTCAGGTGATCAAGGCGATTGGAGGGATCCGACACGTAGGTCGTATAGCGTTTTACCTTGCGGTCGGTCGATTTGATGTAACCGCGCAGCATATTCTCCTGACGCTGGCGCCGGCTCTTGGTCACCCAGCCCACCGTGCGATCCATCTCGGCCTCCTCGGGCGAAAGCGTATTGATACGAGCCTCGTTGGCCATATTCTTCGAACGCATGGCCTCATGCTCGGCCATATAGCGGTCATAAGCCTCGCCATCACCGAACACCATGAAGAAATCGGCACTGTCCACGATCGACTGCTCGAAATCTTCGTAGCGTGCATAGTCACGCTCCTGACGGGCACGGAAATGCGGGCCCGACAACACCAGCGGATTCAAGGCCATTTCCTCCTCCCCTTTACGGATCATCGGGTTGATGGTGAATCGCCAATTCTTATTGTAGTAATCCTCGGGAACGGTCACCACAAAATCGACATTGATCTTGCCGTTACGCTCCACCAGGTTACGGCGGCTTCCGGCCGAAATCACCACCTCGTCGATCGTGATCGAGAGGGTCTTCTCGCCCGTCTGCTCGTCCACCTCCGCCGGGATCAGAATCATCTCGGTACCGTCCTGCTGCTTGAAGGTGATCTTCTTGGGGGTCTCCTTCTTCTGCTCAGGCTCTTCGACCGCCTCGGTGATGTTCTTCGGCAGGTGCAATTCGACCTCGGGGTTGTTCTTATGCAGCTTGTGCATACTCGAACAATCCGTCAAGAGCAACAGCACCAGAAGACCGGCACCCAGGCGGGCAATGTGATACGAATAAGTTCTCATAAAGCCCTTGTGTTTAGTCCAGATCCACCGCACCGTTTACATCGACGGTGAATACTCGTTTTACGTTACCCGGCGACGTCAGAACCTGACGCAGTACGAGCGTGGCGTCCTTCATCCACTCCTCGTAATCGACCGCATAACGGTATTTGAACGTATCGTTCTTATGGGCGGCAGCGTCAATCACCAGGTAAGGCTTACGCTCCGACCAATACTTGCCCGAAAGCTTCTGACGGCGCTCCATCATGTGTTTCTGGTAACGGCCGTTGATCAGAATGTGCGGGAAAAGCACCACCGACTGACGATCGGCCGTGCTCAATTCGGGAAGAATCGCCCAGCTCTCGTTGCGGGCGATGGCATTCTCGCCCACGCCGATTTCCAGTTCCATAACCAGTTTATCGCCCTGCTTGGCCAAAACCTTACGGGAGACGCTCACCTCGCCTGCGATCTGTGCCGATGCCGACAGCGAGAGGAGCAACAATGCCAAAGCAAATATCATCTTTTTCATGGTGCTCTTTTATTTACGTGAGTTAAAGAAATAAACGAACGAAATGCTGACCTCCGTCGGGAAAGGCAGGATGCGACGCGTGTAATGATGCGGGCGTTGTGCGTCCTGGCTGTAAGAATCCGTCGCTTTCTTGGAACGATACTCAAAACGGAGCAAACCTGCACCTACCGAAGTCTCGATGTTAAAACGGGGGCTGATGTAGAAGCTGTAACCCATACCCAGACCCGCACCGAAGAACGAACCTTTATAATATTGGTTGGCAAAGCGTTTAATGCTGAACGGGCCTTCAAAACCACCAAATTCAAAACCACCGCCGATCAGATGGGCACTGAAAAACAAATGCGAATATTTCCCGGAAATCCAATAACGATACTCGGGGCGTACAAACCAATGCTGCACCTTGGCATTATCGCCAAATGTCCAGGGGTTGTAGTTTGCCGTCGTGGAGATGGTCGATTTGGGAGAAATTGCAAATTCAACACCCAAGTTGGGGGTGGCGGCTGCCCAATAAAGCGCATTGGTCTTTATGGCAACCTTCTGAGCCGAACTTGCGCCTGCTATCATGCAGAATACAAGAAGTAAAAATAACTTTTTCAACACAAATAATGTTTAAAATTTACAAATCCGAAAATTGAGCAACCGATTCTAAAATCGGTAATATGCGCAAAAATAGGAAAAAATATTACCTTTCATCAAACTTTTCCACCTTTTTGAAGGATTGCTTTCGGATCCTTCAAACTTCAAACAATCGAAAAGTTTTCATCATATTTCCTATTACATGTAAAACAACAACTTAAGCCTCAGCGAGTACCGATCAACAAAACCAGCAAACCCACTTAAAATGTTGTGTTCCGACTTATCGGCATAAAAAAAGACCTTTGGGACATTCCAAAGGTCTTTTCCCAAGTCTTTATATCGTTCTAAATGAAATACTTAATTAAGAACAATGCACAAAGGATGTAGATCGACAGGGGCAATTTGTTGAATCGACGGCTCAGCACATTGACGAACACATAGCAGATCAGACCCAGCAGTACACCATCGGAAATGCTGTAAGCCAGCGGCATAAAGATGATGCAGACGAACGAAGGTACGGCTTCCGAATAATCCGAGAGGTCAATGTCCTTGATGGGGGTCATCATCATCAGTCCGACCAGAATCAGCACAGGTGCCGTAGCGGCTGCGGGGATCGACAGGAACAACGGCGCAAAGAACAGCGACAGCAGGAAGCAGACACCCGTCGAGAATGCCGTAAGTCCCGTACGTCCGCCCTCAATCACACCCGAAGCGCTCTCGACGAATGTCGTCACGGTACTCGTTCCGAGCATGGCGCCCGTCGTCGTGGCGATGGCATCGGCCATAAAAGCACGCTTCCCATTGGGAATCTTACCGTCCTTCAGCATCCCCGCCTTGGTCGTTACGCCCACCAGCGTACCGATCGTATCGAACATATCGACAAACAACATCGTCAGCACCGTGATGAACATCTTACCCGTGAAGATATCCGTGGCATCGAATTTCATGAAGATGGGTTCGATGGAGGGAGGCGTACTCATCAGGCCGTTATAGTGCGTAATCCCCATCGGGATACCGATAATCGTGGTGATCAAAATACCCACGAGCAGAGCGCCCTTCACGCGCAGGATCAGCAGCACGGCCGTCAGGATCACACCGATGAACGACAGCAATGCAGGGCCGTGCGTAATATCGCCCAGCGACACCAGCGTCGCAGGGTTATCGACGATCACGCCCGCACTTTGCAGACCGATGAACGAAATAAACAAACCGATACCCACGCTGATTGCGTTTTTGATGGTCATGGGGATCGAATTGACGATCGCCTCACGCAGGTTCGTCAGCGTCAGTATGATAAAGATAATACCCTCGATCAGCACGGCCGTCAGCGCGAACTCCCACGAGAGTCCCATCTTCTGGCAGATCGTATAGGCGAAAAACGCATTGAGCCCCATACCCGGAGCCAGCGCAAAGGGCAGTTTCGCCCAGCAGGCCATAATAAACGTACCCAACACGGCCGAAAGGATCGTCGTGGTGAACACAGCGTCTTTATCCATACCCGCATCGTGCAACACGGCGGGGTTCACGGCCAGTATATAGGCCATCGTCAAAAAGGTGGTGATACCGGCAAGGATCTCCGTCTTCACGGTCGTCTTTTGCGGATCAAATCCGAAGAGTTTTTGCAGCATATCTTAAGTTCTATAAAAATTTCGGCGTTTCTCGGAAGCCCTGCTCCCAACGAAGTTGCAAAACTAACCAAGAAAATCCAACAAAACGACCTTCCGACGATTTTTATATCAACACTCTGTAAACAATTCCGCCTCCTGAGCACTCCATCGCCACAAAAACCGCGAAAGCCGAGCATTTCCCGAATATTTGTTGTATATTAGTAAGCGTCCGATGAAGTACGTCAACTTTTTTCAGAATTAAGTCCGTATCCCGAA
>JAHHQM010000005.1 GCA_020026395.1 Alistipes sp.
ATTCACAGTCAAACGAGACCGGTTCGGGCATTGACTGTATGTTCTGGGGCATGGAATATATCCTCTACATCTACGGTCTGGACGAGAACGCCATGCCTTCGACCGAGGTTATGGAAGTCCCCTTCAAGACGGCACACCACCGCGATTCGGAAAACAAGATTTCGGTCGAGGTGATCGAGACCTTCTCGGAGAACATCCACGCCAAGATCACGACCACCAACGACGATCCCTGGTTCTTCATCATCGAAAGCAAGAAGTCCTGGGATTCGAAGCAGGAGAACCCCACCTACCCCGAACTCGGTACCGAGGAGTCGTTCGCAGCCGACATGCTCATGCGTAACCTCGACATCCCGTTCCTGTTCCAGAAGGGTGACTACGAAATCACGCCCGAGACGCAGATTCTGCCTCCGACGCTTCGTCCCAACCGCGACTATGTCCTTGTGGTATTCGGATTTGACCGTACCAAAGGTTCGACAACCGAGATCAGTGTAACCCCCTTTAAAACCAAACCCAAAGCCTAATGAAATCTATTTTCTGGAAAATAGCCCTGCTCTCGCTCACGATCGGCGGTATTTCGCTGGCTGCTTGTAGCGACGACGACAACGAGTCCCCCACCACTCCCGACAAGCCCGACACGAACAAGGGCTCGGTGGAATTTGCAGCCCCGACGATGGTTATGTCGCTCGAGGAGAGCCAGCTGTTGAGCAATCTGCTCTCGGAGGGCAGTGCCCCCGCATCACAGATCAAGTTCGAGGTATCGGACGAGCAGGTTGCCCGCATCGAGAACTCGCGTCTGATTTCGACGGGCGCGGGTGAGGTGGAACTCAAAGCCACCTACAACGGCAAAGAGGCACGCCTTTCGGTTTGGGTCGAGGACTTTCGCCAGCCCTGCACGATCCTGCCCGAAAAGTGGGAGAAATATATTTGGAACTACACGGCATCTTCGGACAAGATCCTGAACCTGACGAGTCGCCCCATCGTGGTAGATTTCGGTGCCGAGTGGTGCAGCGGTTGCAAGATGCTCGACCCGATCATCACGCGTTTGAGCAAGAGCTACAACGGTCGTGTCCTCTTCCTGAAGGTCGATCTGACCGAAGGCGATGCCCCCGGTCACCAAATCCTGCGTGCGATGAGCAAAACGTCGCACAGCGAGTTGAAACCGCTGGAGAAAGCCGAGCTTCCGTCGGTGGTGATGATCCCGACCTCGTCGGCACGCGAACCGAAGCTTCACTTGAGCGCTTCGATGGCCGACAACGTAATCAGCGGATTCCTCAACGAGGAGTTCAACGCCCAGTAATTCGGGAACTATTCCCTTTTCCCCCTCGGAGGTGGATGCCTGTGCATCCACCTCTTTTTACGCCAACTACATCGGATTCAAACAGATACACGACACTCCCTTTCCCAAAACCGCTCCGGAGAGGCAGGATCCTCCTTTTTATTTCTAATTTATTTCAATATCGATCTAGATTTCACTCAAATTATATATAAAAAAGAGAGGTTTTTATTTGTAATTAAAAATTAATGTTTATAACTTCGTGAT
Organism: Alistipes sp.; assembly: GCA_020026395.1. Taxonomy (GTDB): domain Bacteria; phylum Bacteroidota; class Bacteroidia; order Bacteroidales; family Rikenellaceae; genus Alistipes. Next base: position 1,541 of record JAHHQM010000005.1, read on the forward strand.
TATTGAATCAAAAACAAAGGAGAATTTACAAATTTCATACACCTTACTATAAGGTTGCGATAAAGGATAGAATCCCCGTTTTCGGGGGCACAAGTCACTTTCTCCCTCCTTCCAAAGAAAAAACCACAATCTATAACTAAAACCTAATAAATTAACCTAAATTATGAAAAGTTTGAGATTTTTCAATCGTTTTGCCTTGATGAGCGCAGCGATGCTTTTGTTTGTTACCGCATGCGACGATGACGACACTCCGACACCGACACCCCCGACTCCTCCGACCCCACCGACGGAAGAGACTCTGGTGACAGCCATCGAGCTGGAACCCACCTCGGCAGAATTGGTTCAGGAGGAAACCCTGCAATTGAAAGCCACCTTCTCCCCCGCCGATGCCACGAACCTTAACGAAACGGAGTGGGAGGTACGCAACCCGAACATCGCTTCAGTCAGCAACGATGGTCTGGTAACAGCCAAGGAAGTAGGCGAAACGGTAATCACCTGCAAGGTGGGCAAGGTAGCGGCTACCTGCACCCTGAAGGTTACGGAGAAACAGATGGAGAAGGCCAATTTCGAAGTGGAGGTCGTTGAACTCGGTGCCACTCAAGTAAAATTCAACATCATCCCGAAAAACAAGGACGCATACTATTTCTGCGACGTGATTCCCGTTTCAACCTTGAATTGCGAGAATGTGGGCGGTATCAAGAACATCGCCAAAAAAGACCGTGAATGGTGGGAAATGGTAACCAATTCGAAAGATCCGAACGTCTGGATCAAGACGTTTGGCCACAAGGGCGATCTGAAATACGATTCACAGTCAAACGAGACCGGTTCGGGCATTGACTGTATGTTCTGGGGCATGGACTACATGCTCTACATTTATGAAATGGACGAGAACGCCATGCCTTCGACCGAGGTTATGGAAGTTCCCTTCAAGACGGCACACCACCGCGATTCGGAAAACAAGATTTCAGTAGAAATTGTCGAGACCTTCTCGGAGAACATCCACGCCAAGATCACGACCACCAACGATGATCCGTGGTTCTTCATCATCGAAAGCAAGAAATACTGGGATTCCGTACAGGAGAACCCCACTTACCCCGAACTCGGTCCCAAGGAGTCGTTTGCAGCCGATATGCTCATACGCAACCTCGACATGTCATTCCTGTTCCAGCATGGAAATTACGAAATCACGCCTGATACGCCGATTCTTCCCCAGAAACTCCGCCCCAACCGCGATTACGTACTCGTCATATTTGGATTTGACCGCGCCAAGGGGTCGACCACCGAAATCTGTGTAACACCTTTCAAAACCCAACCCAGAGCATAATGAAGCCTTTTTTCTGGAAAACAGCGTTGCTCTCACTCGCGGTTGGCATCCTTTCGCTCTCGGCATGTAGCGACGATGACGATGCCCCCCTGCCTGATGTTCCCGCAGGCGATAAGGGTATCGTGGAATTTGCAGCCCCGACTTTGGTGATGTCCCTTGAGGAGAGCCAACTGTTGAGTAACCTCCTCTCGGAGGGCAGTGCCCCCACAGCACAGATCAGATTCGAGGTGACGGACGAAAAAGTCATCCGCATCGAGAATTCCCGCCTTATTTCGGTCGGAGCGGGCGAAGCCGAACTCATGGCTTCGGTCGGTGAGTGTAAAGCCCGCCTTTCGGTTTGGGTCGAGGACTTCTGCAAGCCCTGCACGATCCTGCCCGACAAGTGGGTGAAATACATCTGGGACTATAAGGCATCACCCGCCGAGATCAAGAATCTGACGGGACGCCCCATCGTGGTGGACTACGGTGCCGAGTGGTGCAGCGGTTGCAAGATGCTCGACCCGATCATCACGCGTTTGAGCAAGAGCTACGACGGTCGTGCCCTCTTCCTGAAGATCGACCTGACCGAGACCGACAGCCCCGGCTACGAGATCCTTCAGGCGATGAGCCAGACGAAGTATGAGGCGCTGAAATCGCTTGCCAATACCGAGCTGCCGACCATCGTGATGATCCCGACCTCGACGGCACGCGAACCGAAGCTCCACCTGAGTGCTTCGAAGGCCGACAACGTAATCAGCGGATTCCTCAACGAGGAGTTCAATGCCCAATAACACGGGTTACACCCATTAACGACAGGAGGTGAATGTACGTGCATTCACCTCCTGTTTTTTATGCGGTCTGAAGTTTTTCACGGGGGACATGCTTTTGTGGTCAGATCCGCGACCTGTGTAGTATATACCCGAAGTCGATTTCGCCCGTCACCCCGCGCAACACGGCCACGCCTCCCCCGTGACCGCTCTTTAAGCCGTCCGCCACTAAAACCGAGCGTTCCAGCCAACCCCTTTCGATCGTCCGAGCTGAACCGCCGACAAACCTTCCGCCCGCGTTTTCGCCAAGAGTCCCGCCAACACAGACCACCCAGCCACAACATCCGTCCTGCCCCAGCCGTCACTCTCCGTTCCACATCCCCGCCACGCCATCAAACCACCTCCTCGCCGCCACATCAGTTCCGCCATCACCGTTTACGTTCTGTCGCCACATCCGACCCCCGACCCGACCCCAAAAAACAAAAAAAGAGCCGATCCATGAGGATCAGCTCTTTGATTTTGTGCGACGCGTTCGAATTATTTCTCAGCGTTCTTCTTATCGTAGCGTTTCTTGTAACGGCTCATAAACTTATCGACGCGACCGGCGGTGTCAACCAGCTTCATCTTACCGGTGTAGAACGGGTGCGAAGTGCTGGAAATTTCCATCTTATACACGGGATAGGTTTCGCCGTTCACTTCGATGGTCTCTTTTGTCGAAACGGCGGACCGGCACAAAAACACGTGATCGTTCGACATATCTTTGAACGCCACCAAACGATAGTTTTCAGGGTGAATACCTTTTTTCATGTTCGTTGTTTTTGTTAATTATTAATGCATTAATCGGCACAAAGGTACAAATTAATTTTCAATGCACAACTTTTCCCCCGTATTTTTCTCGATTTGAGATAAAAAAAGCGAACAAAGAGGCGTTTTTCGTCCTCTTTTGAGGCTCGGAGTTGCGCCTTTCGGATAGTTTTTGTATATTTGCACCCGAAATAAGCGTGGTTTTCCGCACTGATTTTCAGGGACCCATAGCTCAGTTGGTTAGAGCAGCGGACTCATAATCCGAAGGTCGTGGGATCATGCCCCCCTGGGTCCACTTCCAAAAACTTTCCGTAAACCGTCAGCGGGGAGGAAGGCATAAGACAAAACGAGGATTTTAAGGACACTCCGTAAAAGCCGTCTTTGTTTTCAGCCCACGCCGCCAAAAATCGGAACACACACATCACATCCGAAAAGTCTCTTCGTCACACAACGGGGAGGCTTCATTTTTTTCGGGATACAGAAAAGGCGCAGATCAACCGAGATCTGCGCCTTTTTCCATAGACCTATATATATTAGTACATATTGTCGTACATCGACTGCGTCTTATCGTACTTCAGGTCGGCCAGTGATGCCGCCTTGACGCCGATGTTGAAACTCCAACTTCGGTGGAAGCCGAACGGGATCCACGAGAAGGACATCTGCCAACAGTGCAGATCCCTCGCAATGGAGATCGCCGACGTGGTCAGTTTCTTCTTCATAATATCGAAACCGCCCTGGAACGTGACACCCAGTTTCGGCGTGATGTTCAACGATCCGTTGAAACCGAGCGTCTGGGTGACATTCTTCTTGTAGCCCGTCGTTCCGTTGTTCACGTAGTTGATCGAGTAATTGACCGTATAGTTGAAACCGAAGTTCCACGGCAGCGAGAAGTCGTAATATGCCTGTGACATGTATTGTCGCCTCAACGCGGGATCCATATTCCCGTAAGGATCGTGGAAGGGATCCATGTATTCGGGCGGCGTACTCGTGATGTCGTTCACGGCACGTTGCGAACGATCCTCACGCGACTTGAACGTATAACCGAACGACCAACCCGTGCTCACGACTCGACCCGGGAAGAAGAGTTTGTTGTAACGCTTACCCTCGGGGGTGACCTTGTAGGGGTCGAGGGTCATCGAGAGGTTGATACCGAAGTTACCGAACAGCGTCGTACGGAACGAAATGGGGATGTTCGACAGACCCATCGAGTCGGCCAGGAAGTTATACGAACCGCTGAGTCGCAATTCGTCGATCAGCTTGATCTTCTTCACACCCGACGTATCGCGTTTCGAGAGCACCTTCATCTCCAGATTCTGCGACAGCGAGAAGTTCAGCGACATCATCTCACCCGCCGACGGCACACCGTAGGCGTTGTTGCTATAGGGCGAATAAACCTGCGTGCGACCCGTCGAATCGACCTGACGGGTTTTGTAGTAGCCGTATTTCTGATCGCGGAAGTCGGGCGCATACGAGAAACCGATGGTCGGCGTCAGCACGTGACGGATGGCCTGGATCTTACGGTCACGTTTCTTCTTCGTGAAATCGTACATACCGTAGATGGTGGTCGAGGCCGACACACTCATGTTGTAATCATACAGGCGGTAGAATCCGTGCTCCGTGGGGAGGGTATCCGTGCGGTTCGTCACGGGGTTCCACTCGTATTGGATGCGCTTGAAGTACCAACGCTCCTTGTAGTTGAACGTCGGCGATACGTTGATGTAGTTGAACAGGTTGAACGAAGCCGAAATCGGCAGGTTGTGTTCCACACCGTTACGCATATCCTCCATCGTCTTGCGCGTGAAGAGTTCCGACTCCTTGGCGTTGATCTGGTTGGTCAGCTTGGCGGAGTACTGCATCGAGATCTTCTCGTACCAACGCTCCTTACCCTCACGCTCCTTGCGTTTGAAGGGATAGATACGCGACACGTTGAAGACGATGTTCGGCAGGGTCATCGAGATGTTCTGGTTCTGCGAATTCTGCGACACGGCCATATTCATCGACAGTGAGAAGGGCGTTCCTGCCCAGTTCTTCGAGTAAGCGATCGTCGAGTTGGTCTGCGTGGCGAGGATGTCGTTCAAGTCCGTGGCCGAATAACGGCTGTAACCGCTCGTGGCAAAGTTCACCGAGGCGGAGAACTGCGACCCGGGATTGGCCTTGGGATCCTGCGAGTGCGTCCATTGCAGGCGGAAGTTGTTCTGCTTGATGAAGTCGGGTTCGCCCTTTTCGCCGGTTTTGATGTTCGAGAAATCGACGTTGAAACTACCCGTATGCTTGTAACGCTTGATGTAACGCATGGCGGCCGATGCCTCCCACGAACCGAGCGTATAGAAACCGCCTCGGATCGCCAGATCGGCGCGATCGCCCATCGTGAAGTAATAACCCAGATCCTTCAGGAAGAAACCCTTCGAATACTCCTCACCGAAGGTCGGCATCAGAAGACCCGACTTCGGGCCGTTGTTGATCGGGAAGAAACCTTCGGGAATACCGAGGAAGTAGATGGGCACATCCTCCATGACGAGGTATGCGGGGCCCGACACGACCTTCTTGCCGGGAATCACCTTCGCCTTGGTCATCGCCAGGTAGAAGTGCGGGTGGTCGGTCGATTCGCAGGTGGTATATTTACCGTTCTCGATGTTCACCGTGTTGTCGGGCATCTTCTTGACGCTGCCGCCCACCAGCCAACCATCGCCCTGCTGCGTGGCCACACCCTTGATCTTCGCCTTCTTCGAGTCGAGGTTGTAGGAGATCGTATCCATCTTGTACGACATGCCGTTCTCCACAAATTCGGGTTTGGTGATGACGATCTCGCCCGTCCCGGTCGAATCGCTGCGGCCGAATGCATGGATCATCTTGCTGTCCATGTCGATGCGCATGAAGTCCGATTTGAGGTTGCTCGTCTGATAGGTCACATCTCCGCCGTTGAACAGGTAGACCATCTTGTTGCGCACGTCATACACCAGCGAGTCGGTACACTTACCCTCGATCGGCTCTTCCAAGAAGGGCTGCGGTGCTTTGCGGCGGCGCGTGGTGTCCGTTGCCAGCGAATCGGTCTTGGCGGGCGTCTCCATCGCGGTCGAATCGCGCTGCTCCATGGGTTTTACCGAAGGGGGCAACACCTCGGCGGGGGTCTCCGTCGCGGGCTTTTCGGGTGCGGGAGTCTTCTCGCGGACAATTTCGGTCTCGACCGACGTCTGCTCCTGCTTCTCTTCGGCCTTGCGGGCGATCTCTTCGGTGCGCTCGTTAATCAAGGACGAGAGCTGCTCGCTGAACATCGAGTCGCGCTCCTCCTGCGACAACTTGGCGAACTTCTTGCGTTCGCGACGCTCCATACGCTTGCGGCGACGCTCCTCCCGACGCTCGAACATCAATTCGACGGCATCTTTTTCGGGCTCGTCCACGGCGGTGCTCTCCGCCCGATCGACGGGTACGGTCTTGTTACTGCTTAAGTCGGCGACCTCTCTTTCGATGACGCCCCGCGAGTTGTGCTGCGACGCACAACCCCACATCATGCTCACCACAAGCACGACAAGGATCATCGAAAAGACATATTTTCTCGTATTTCTATCCAAAATCTCAAAATTTTTCCTATCTTTGCCGACAAGTCGGCAAAACCCCGAGGAACGATTGTATTTGCCTCACTATGAGGGTGAATTTAACCTGACAAAGATAGATAAAAAATTAAGAACCACATCATTTGACACCATTAAATATGCGCACACGACTTCTTATTCTGCTTGCGGTGACCCTCTCGCTGCTGCTTCCGACGGTCGCTCTGGGCGACAACACGGAGCAGGGCATCCGTGTCATCATCCTCGATGCGGGTCACGGCGAATGGGACCCGGGATGTATGCGCAACGGGGTCAAGGAGAAGGATATCACGCTGAAGGTGGTGCTGCGTCTGGGCAAACTCATCGAACGCGAAATGCCGGGCGTGAAGGTGTGCTACACGCGCAAGACCGACAAGGCGCTTGGGCCCGACAAGCGTACCGACCTGCGTGCCCGTGCCAAGCTGGCCAACGACATGAAGGGCGATCTGATGCTTTCGGTGCACGTCAATGCGGCCAGAGATCCGCGTGCGTGCGGTGTCGAGACCCTCATCATGGGTGAGACACCCTTCGAGCAACGAGGCAACGAGAAGGCACTGATGGAGAGCAACCGCGAGGATTTGTTCGACATGAGCGATGCCAAGACGGCCGCCATGGTGCGTGCCTACATCCAGAACATGCAGTTCTCCTACGGCGAGTACAGCATGGCGATGGCCAAATACATCCAGAGCAACTACAAGAAGGACGGTCGCGTGATGCGTAAAATCAAGGCACAGCCGCTGATGGTGCTCTACGCCACCAACATGCCGGGTGTGCTGACCGAGATCGGCTTCCTGTCGAATGCCCGCGAACGCGCCCTGATGACCTCCGAGCGGGGTCTGGATCAGATTGCCCGTTCGCTGTTCCGTGCCGTCAAGGAGTATTCGGCACGTATCGCCGCCCTGCGTAACGGTGCCACCAACATCGAGGCTCTGCCCGAAGTGGAGGAGACTTCCGAGGAGGAGATCCTCAAGTTGAGCGAGGAGGACGCCAAAGCCGCCCAGAAACCCGCCGGGGAGCAGCCCGCGGTAAAGCCTTCGTCGAAAGTTCCCGTACACTACGCCGTGCAGGTGATGGCTTCGGACAAGAAATTTTTGGCAACGGATTCCAAATTCAAAAAATATCGGGGCAAGGTCAAGCGTTGTATCGGCAGCGGGACTTTGCGCTATAAATATTGTGTCGGACACTACTCGTCGTTCTCGGCCGCACGCCACGAACTGCGAAAAATCCGCACCACGTTCCCCGATGCGTTCATCGTGCGCTGTCAGGGCGAACAGATCATCAAGTAACCAACAAACGACATGAAAAGAGAGATTAAGATCGGGATCTTCGCCGTGGCCATGATCGGTGCTGCATGGGCGGGGATTCGTTTCCTGAAGGGATTTGACATTTTCAGCGTGAACAGCGAATACTACGCCGCCTACGACCAGATCAACGGCGTGCAGTCGGCATCGCCCATCATGATGCGCGGTGTGAAGATCGGTGCCGTGACGGGCATCACGTTCGACCCCTCGTCGAGCGACAAGGTCGTTCTGCAGTTCACCATCAACAACAAATACCACATCCCGGTCAATTCCGAAGCGAAGATTTTCAGCAACGGACTGATGGGTTCCAAGGCCGTGGAGATCATCTACGGCGACAGCCGCGAATTTTTGCAGACGGGTGACACGCTGCGTTCGAGCCACGACCGCGACCTGATGGCCATGGCAGGATCGGAGCTGGAGTTCTTCAAGCAGAAATTCGCCCAGATCTCGACCGATCTGTCGCGCACGCTGAACGACGTAAGCACGACACTCGAGGAGAACCAGAAATACCTGAACCAGACGATGCGCAACGTGTCGTCGATCACCACGGGTGTCGATCAGATGCTCCGCGAGGAGAAGGAAAGCCTGACGTCGGCCATCGAGAATTTCTCCACCTTCTCCGAGACCCTCGGCCAGAACAGCGACCGCATCACCAACATCGTGACCGATCTGGAGCAGTTCACCCGAACGATGACCGAGGAGCAGGTGGCGCAGAAGTTGGGCGAATCGATCGCCGCACTCGATACGCTCCTCACGGACATCAACCGCGGACAGGGCACCGTGGGTCTTCTGATGAAAGATCCCGAGCTGTACCGTTCGCTGAACGAGGCTTCGCAAAACCTGTCGGCTCTGCTGGCCGATCTGAAGCAATACCCCGGTCGCTACGTACACCTGTCGCTCTTCGGGCGTGATCCCGAGAAGATGAAGGCCAAGGCCGACCGCCGTAGAGCCAAGGAGGAGGCACGCCGTCTGCGCGATTCCCTGCGCGAGGCGGAGCGATAAACCTCCCGAAAATAGAAATACATCAAGCGAGCGTGTGTCGGATTTCAAACGGAAGTCGGGACACGCTCCGTGATTTATACATAACCCCGTAATTCCAAACATAAATATGATCTATCCGGACTCTTTCGAGCAAAAGATCGGCTTTGACCGACTCCGCGAACAGGTTTCGGCGCGATGCACGATGCGTGCCGCGCGGGAACGCCTGCTGGGAGAAACCTTCTCCTCGTCGGCACGCGAAATCGAGCGCCGCCTGTCGCTTGCCGACGAGATGCGCATCCTGCTGCAAATGGAGCGCGAATTTCCCGACGGGGAGTATCCCGACATTGATCAGATTGTGGCCAAGTTGCGCATCGAGGGTACATTTCTCGATGTGGACGAGGTGCGCACGCTCTACCGCGCCCTCTCCGACATCGGGCACATCGTGTCGTTCATTCTGAACCGCGCAGACAAATACCCCGCCCTCCATACCCGCACGCGCGGTGTGGAGGCTTTTCCGCACATCACCCGCCGCATTGAAGATCTGGTCGACCGCTTCGGCAACATCCGCGACACGGCATCGCCCGAGCTGAGGGAGATCCGCCGCATGATCCGCGAACGCGAAGGTCAGGCCTCCAAACGCCTCCAGCAGGTACTTTCGGCGGCCAAGAGTGCCGGCATTGTCGATGCCGACGCCCAGCTGTCGGTGCGCGACGGCAAGACCGTCATCCCCGTATCGGCGGGTAACAAACGCAAACTCAACGGCTTCATCCACGACGAATCGGCCACGGGACGTACCGTCTACGTCGAACCCGTCGAGGTGGTCGAGCTCAACAACGAACTCAAGGAGCTGCAATATGCCGAGCGCCGCGAGATCGTCCGCATCCTCACGGCCTTCACCGAAGAGATCCGCCCCGATGTGGAACTCATTGCCGATTCGGGCGATTACCTCGCCGACATCGACCTGTACCGAGCCAAGGGCAGTTGGGCGGCCGAAAACGGATGCGTCAAACCGATCCTCTCGACCGACGACCGTCTGGTGTTGAAGGATGCCCGCCATCCGCTGTTGCAACAGACGCTCAAGGCGCAGGGCAAACCCATCATTCCGCTCAACATGCAGCTCGACCGCGACAAACACATTCTGGTGATTTCGGGCCCGAATGCGGGTGGTAAGTCGGTGTGTCTGAAGACAGTGGGTATCGTTCAGTATATGTTCCAATGCGGATTTCCGGTGCCTGCATCCGAGATTTCGGAGCTGCCCGTTTTCCGCAGCATCTATATCGACATCGGCGACGAGCAGTCGATCGACAACGACCTTTCGACCTACTCGTCCCACCTGCTCAACATGAAACACCTGTTGGCGGGCGCATCCGCGGAAACGCTTGCCCTGATCGACGAGTTCGGATCGGGTACCGAACCCATCATCGGCGGTGCCATCTCCGAATCCATTCTGGAGCGACTGGTCGACAAGGGTTGCTACGGCGTGATCACGACCCACTACGCCAACATCAAATACTTCGCTTCGAACCACGAGGGTGTGGCCAACGGTGCGATGATGTTCGACGTGCAGCAGATCCGCCCCTTGTTCCGCCTCGAGCAGGGCAAGCCGGGCAGTTCGTTTGCCGTGGAGATCGCCCGCAAGATCGGACTTCCCGAGGAGATCATCCGCGAAGCCCGCGAGAAGGCGGGTTCCGACCATATGGACATCGAGAAACAGTTGCGCGAGATCGCCCGCGACAAGCACTACTGGGAGCAGAAACGCGACCGCATCCGCCTGACCGACCGCAAGGTCGAGGAGCTGGAGGCCAACTACTCGGAGCAGTTGTCGAAGATCCGCGAGGAGCGCCAGCAGATCCTCCGCAAGGCCAAACAGGAGGCACAGCAACTTATTGCCGATGCCAACCGCCAGATCGAGAATACGATCCGCACCATCAAGGAGGCACAGGCCGAGAAGGAGCTCACGCAACTTGCCCGCAAGGAGCTGGAGACCTTCCGCGAGGAGGTTGAAGTGGTCGATCACTCGAAACGCGACGAGGAGGTTGCCCGCGAGATCGAACGCATCGAACGTCGCCGCCAGCGCCGTGAGGAGCGCAAGGCCAAGCAGGGCGAAGAGAAAAAAACCGCACCCCCCGCACCCCAGCCCAAACCCAAAGAACTCGTGGTCGGTTCGAAGGTTCGGATGAAGGGACAGGATGTTGCCGGAGAGGTGCGCATAATCAAGGGCGGCAAGTGTCAGGTGGCCTTCGGTCAGATTCTGACGATGGTCGACAAGAACCGCCTCGAGGTGGTGTCGAACAACGAATACCGCGAGGCGACGCGTCCCACGACGGCACGCACGGTACTCTCGACCGACATCTCCCAACGAAAACTCAACTTTACCGACCACATCGACGTACGCGGTATGCGTGCCGTCGAGGCTTTGGAGCAGGTGCAGGACTTCATCGACGATGCCGTCATGGTGGGTGTCGGTTCGGTGACGATCCTCCACGGCAAAGGTACGGGAGCACTCAAGGAGGAGATCCGCCGTTACCTGCGCACCGTGCCCGAGGTGGAAAGCGCACACGACGAACATGCCGACCGCGGAGGTGCCGGCATCACGATCGTCGAATTTAAAATGGATTAAGGAAATTCATTTCAGGCAAAATGCAATACACACTCAAAGAAATCGCCGCCATCACGGGCGGTGTATTCAGGGGATGTAACGTGACGGTCGGATCGGTCGCCACCGACAGCCGTTCGCTGAGTTGCGAACTGGGTGCCGATCCTATGTTTGTCGCCATGAAGGGTGCAAACCACGATTCGCACAACTACACCGCGGAGATGTACGACCGCGGCGTGCGTGCTTTTCTGACCGAACACGCGATCGACCTTCCGTCGGACGGCGGATGTGTCATCGTAAGGAATGCCATTGCGGCACTGCAACTTCTGGCGGCCGATTACCGCGCGAAGTTCAAGGGTACGGTTGTCGGCATCACGGGTTCGAACGGCAAGACCGTCATCAAGGAGTGGATTGCCGAGGAGTTACCCCGCGGCATGAAGTTCTACCGCTCGCCGAAGAGCTACAACTCGCAGCTTGGTGTACCCCTTTCGGTGCTGATGCTCCGCGGCGACGAGGAGCTGGCCATTTTCGAGACGGGCATCTCCCAGCCGGGCGAAATGGAGCGTCTGGAGCGCATCATCCGCCCCGATGTGGTAATCTTCACCTCAATCGGCGATGCCCATCAGGAGAATTTCCTCAACATCGAACAAAAGTGTGACGAGAAACTCATCTTGGCCAGAAGCGCCTCGAAAATCATCTACCACAGCCATTACGAACCGCTCGCACGCATGATCACCGAGCGTTTCGCAGCACACCATCCGATCGATGCCGCCCAGTTCCCCGCCCCGTCGGAAGCGGTCGTCGGCAACGAGGCACAGCGCCGCAACGCCCAGATCGTCGAGGCGTTCTCCGCGACGATGCACTACCCCGCGCCGATGTTCCAAACCGCCCCCACCGTGGCCATGCGCCTCGAGGTAAAGGACGGCATCTACGATTCGGTGCTGATCAACGACGCCTACAACCTCGACCTCAACTCGCTGGCGCTGGCGCTGGATTACCTCCACAACGTGGCACTGGGTCGCAAGAAAACCCTCGTACTGTCGGACATTTCGCAGAGCGGACTCTCGGACGAGGAGCTTTACAGCCGTGTGGCGGGGATGGTACAACGTGCCGGAATCAACTGTCTGATCGGCATCGGTGCCCACCTGAAACGTCAAGCGGGACTCTTCTCGTGTCGCAAGGAGTTCTTCTCCTCGACCGACGAATGCATCGCCCGCATGGGTCGCCGCGAGGTGGCCGGATGCGCCGTGCTACTGAAGGGTGCCCGTGACTTCAAATTCGAAAAATTGGCTCATGCCCTTTCGCGCAAGAGCCACACGACCGTTCTGGAGGTGGATCTCGACGCCATGATCCACAACCTGAACTATTTCCGCGCAAAACTCGCCCCGAACACCCGTATGGTCGCCATGGTCAAGGCCAACTCCTACGGTGCGGGCAATTTCGAGATTGCGCAGATGCTGCAACACCAGCGGGTCGATTACCTGGCGGTGGCCTTCACCGACGAGGGTGTCCTCCTGCGCGAACGCGGCATCAAAATGCCCATCGTGGTACTCAACGCCGATGCGGACAGCTTCGATCAGATGATCGCCAACCGCCTCGAGCCCGAAATATACAGCCTTCACTCGCTGAAGGACTTCGCCGCGGCCGTCGATCAGGCACACGAGACGAATTACCCGATCCACATCAAGCTCGATACGGGCATGCACCGCCTGGGCTTTATGGAGGAGGAGCTGGACGATCTGATCGCCGCCCTTCCGACCTATCCCGAGGTGAAGGTCGCTACAATCTTCTCGCACCTGTTCTGCGCCGATGTTCCGGGCGAGGAGCAGCGCACCCGCGACCAGATCGCCTGCTACGAACGGATGAGTTCGCGCCTTAAGGATGCCCTTCCCTACCCCGTCATCCGCCATACGGCCAACTCGGCCGCCATCGAGCGCTTCCCCGAGGCACAATACGACATGTGCCGTCTGGGATTGGGACTCTACGGCTTCGGCTTCGAACACAACGACTCGCTGCGCCCCGTATCGTCGCTCAAGACGCGCATCGTGCAGATCAAACACCTGCGTGCAGGCGAAACGGTCGGCTACGGAGGCATGGGCAAAATCACCCGCCCGACCACCACGGCAACCATTCCCGTGGGTTATGCCGACGGACTGAACCGCCATCTGGGTTGCGGTCGCTGGTCGGTACTTGTCGGAGGCAAACCCGCCCCGATCGTCGGTCGCATCTGCATGGACAGCTGCATGATCGACATCACGGGCATCGACCACGTTGCGGAGGGCGACGAGGTGACGATTTTCTCGCCCCGCAAAGGCAACGACCTCGAGACGATGGCCGCCGTGTTGGAGACCATCCCCTACGAAATCATGACTTCGGTATCATCGCGCGTAAAACGCATCTACTTAAAGGAATAAACCATGCAAAAAGGCACCTTATACATGATCCCCTGTCCGATCTCGGACGAAACCGCACCGTGGACGGTGCTTCCCGACTCCAACCGCACGGTGATGGACTCGCTGGACTACTTCATCGTGGAGAACACGCGCACGGCACGCCGCTTCCTGTCGAAGGCGGGTGTCAGCCGCCGCATCGAGGAGCTGGAGTTCCGCGAGCTGAACGAACACAGCGTGGCGGGCGCCGAAATCGAGCAACTGGTCGAACCCCTCATGCAGGGTCGTTCGGCGGGTGTGATCTCCGAGGCGGGCGTCCCGGGAGTGGCCGATCCCGGCGCACTGGTGGTCGAGGTGTGCCACCGTCGCGGCATCCGTGTCGTGCCGTTGGTGGGCCCGTCGTCGATCATCCTTGCGATGATGGCTTCGGGGCGTAACGGACAGTCGTTTGCCTTCAACGGCTACCTGCCCGTCAAGCCGCCCGAGCGTGTCCGCGCCATCCGCCACTTCGAGAAACGCGCCCTTCAGGAGCATCAGTCGCAACTCTTCATCGAAACGCCCTACCGCAACGTAAAACTCGTTGCCCAGCTGTTCGAAACGCTGGCGCCGACAACCCCCCTGACCATCGCAACCGATCTTACGGCACCCGGCGAATTTGTCCAGACGCACACCGTCGCCGAATGGAAGAAACGCACGCTGCCCGAACTGAACAAACGCCCCTCGATTTTCATCATCGGCTGACGCCCGCCGTCCGCCCCTTTTTACGGAAGGAATCCTCTCCCGTGACATGGTATGCAATTTGAGGAATAGGTAACACGGTTTTAGGCCCCATGTTGAAAAAAATCAGAAATATCATAAATATGAAAAAGGAAACAGTTCATAATGAAGAGGTTATGAACGAAAAAGAGATTAACACAAACGAAGAAACCCAAACCGGGGAGACTCCGCAAGGTGCCAAAGTGGCAGACGACGCCACAGAACCGACTGACACAATGGCAGATGAGCCCCAGGAAGAAGTGTCGACCGAAGAGCAACTCACGGCCGAAGTGGCACTTTGGAAGGATAAGTTCGTCCGCCTTCAGGCCGAGTTCGACAACTACCGCAAACGCACCCTGCGCGAGAAGATGGATCTGATCCAGACGGGAGGCAGCGATGTACTGAAAGCCATGTTGCCCGTACGCGACGACATCGAGCGTGCGCTGGCCGCCATGCAGAAGAGCAACGACGCAGAGGCCGTGCAGAAGGGAGTCGAGCTGATCGCCCAGAAATTCACCGAAGCCCTCAAGCAGAAGGGCGTGACCGAGATCGAGGTTGTCGGCAAACCGTTCGACGAGGCCGTAGCCGAAGCCGTGGCACGTTTCCCGGCAGGCGACGACAAAAAGGGTCTGGTCATCGACACGGTGCAGACCGGTTATATGTTGGGTGAGAAGGTACTTCGTTTTGCAAAAGTTGTTGTAGGAGAGTAAAATCATGGCAGAGAAAAGAGATTATTACGAAGTGCTTGGCGTCGAGAAGAACGCCAACGACACCGAGATCAAAAAAGCATACCGCAAACTGGCACTCAAGTACCACCCCGACAAAAACCCCGGTGATAAGGAAGCCGAGGAGAAGTTCAAGGAGGCGGCCGAGGCCTATGATGTGTTGTCGAACCCCGACAAACGTGCGCGTTACGACCAGTTCGGCCACGCAGGCATGAACGGTGCCGCAGGCGGTGCGGGCGGATTCGGCGGATTCAGCGGAGGAGGATTCTCCATGGAGGATATCTTCTCGCAGTTCGGCGACATCTTCGGCGGACACTTCAGCGGGGGCGGTTTCTCGTCGTCGCGCGGCGGCCGTCGCGTGAACCGCGGCACGGACATCCGTGTGAAGGTTCGTCTGACGCTTCAGGAGATTTCCGAGGGCGTCACCAAGAAATTGAAGATCAATAAGATGGTCACCTGCGAGGAGTGCCACGGCAAAGGTGCCGAGGAGGGCGGCTATTCGACCTGTACGACCTGTAACGGTACGGGTTATGTGACGCGCGTCGAGAACACGTTCTTCGGCCGCATGCAGACCCAGAGCCCCTGCCCCACGTGTGGCGGTGAGGGTAAGATGATCACCAAACCCTGCCCGAAATGTAAGGGCGAAGGTGCCGTGCGCGGTCAGGAGGTCGTCGAGATCAAGATCCCGGCAGGTGTCGGCGAAGGTATGGTGCTCACCGTATCGGGCAAGGGTAATGCCGCCCGTCACGGAGGCGTGAACGGCGATCTTCTGGTGCTCATCGAGGAGGAGCCCGACAACGAGTTGATCCGCGACGGCAACGATCTGATCCACAACCTCAACATCACCGTAACGACCGCTCTTCTGGGTGGTTCGGTCGAGGTGCCGACGGTGGACGGACGCGCCAAGATCAAGATCGCTCCGGGTACGCACGCCGGCAAGGTGCTGCGTCTGGGCGGAAAGGGTCTTCCCGACGTGAACGGCTACGGCCGTGGCGACGAGCTGATCGTGGTGGACATCACGATCCCTTCGAAACTCACGTCCGAGGAGCGCAAACTGGTCGAGCAGCTTGCCACACAACCCTCGTTCCAGAAGGCCGAATCGGTCAAGAACCAGAACATCTTCGAACGCATGAAGAATTTCTTCAGATAGTGTTCCGAAGCTCTATTTCAAAAGGCGGATTCCCAAAAAGATCCGCCTTCTTTGTATCCGCGGGGCGGAGTGGCGAAAATTTTGCGCATTAACTTGCGGCCAAGCCTCCGAAAGTCCGCCAATAATTTGTATCTTTACCCCATTAACGGGATGTCGGAAAAACGTCCGACACCAAAAGCCACTAAGGATTATGTTAGGTTTCACTCCATTCAAGAAACACGCGAACAAGTTCAACTATGTTCCGCGCTATTACGATCCCGAAAAGGAAGCACGCGAAGAACGCCGTGCCGAATTATGCGGTACCCGCCGGGAAGATACCCATCGTGAATACCGTCCCGGTCAATATATCCGCACCCAACGCGAGGCTCGCGAGGCACGCATGGCGCAGAAGAACGAACGCTCGCTGTTCAAAATCATCCTCGGCGTAGTCATCATCGCCCTGGTCATCTTCATCCTCGTTCCGCGTCTGGCGGAGGTCTTCTCACGGGCTTCACGCTCCACGGCACCCCGCACCGAACAGAACGAAGTCGAGGAGTTCAACCCCTACGCACCGATCACCGTCGTGCCGAACGATTATAAGGAGGAGTAATGGCCGACCGAATCAAACTTTTACCCGAAGTCGTCGCCAATCAGATCGCGGCAGGCGAGGTCGTGAACCGCCCCTCGTCGGTCGTCAAGGAGATGATGGAGAACGCCATCGATGCGGGAGCCCGCTCCGTCAAGGTCAATTTCCGTGACGGCGGCAAGGAGCTCATCCAGATCGTCGATGACGGATGTGGCATGTCGCCCGTCGATGCGCGTCTGGCGTTCGACCGCCACGCCACGAGCAAAATCAGCAGCGTGGAGGACATCTACCGTCTTTCGACCTTCGGATTCCGCGGTGAGGCACTCCCCTCGATTGCCGCCGTGGCGCAGGTCGAGTTGCGTTCGCGTCAGGAAGGCGACGAACTGGGCACGCAGACCGAAATCAACGGAGGCGAATTTGCGGGTCAGAATCCCGTGATGTGTCCCGTGGGATCGCAGTTCTTCGTGCGCAACCTGTTCTACAACGTCCCCGCACGCCGTCGTTTTCTGGATAAAAGTACCACTTCGGCCACGCAGATCAAGAACGAATTCCGCCGTGTGGCACTCTGCTATCCGAAGATCGCCTTCGAGCTCTATGCCAACGATGCCCCCGTCTATTCGCTGATGCCGACCACCTTGGCCGGACGTATCGTCGATGTGGTGGGCAAACACATAAAAGCCAATCTGCTGGATGTCTCGGCCGACACGTCGATTGCCTCGATCACGGGATTCATCGGCCGTCCGTCGGCCGCCAAGAAACGCAACGCCGAGCAATATCTCTTCGTGAACGGCCGTTTCTTCAAGAGCAACTACATCGTCAGCGCGATTTTGAAAGCTTACGAGAAACTGATCCCCGTGGGGACGCAGCCCTCGTTCTTCCTCTACCTGACGATCGACACCGCCCGCATCGACGTGAATGTCCACCCGCAGAAAACCGAGGTGAAATTCTCCGACGAGGAGGCCGTATGGCAGATCGTCAATGCCGCCGTACGCGAAACCCTGGGTAAGACGGGTGCCGTCCCGATGATGGATTTCGACCACGAAGAGGCGGTCGATATTCCCGTGTTGGACGAGCGCACGGTGTACAGCGAGCCGCGTGCCATGTCGAACAGCAGCTACAACCCCTTCCTTCAGGAGTTTTCGGGTGCGAACAATTTCGAACCCACGGAGGATTTCACGGGATTCGACCTTCCCGAAGGCGAGGGTCGCCAACCGAAAAAGAAGGAGGAGGAATTCACCGAATTTTCGTCGGGCGACCTATCCTCCCCGACCGAGGATCTGGAATTTATCTCGGGCGACGAGTTCGAGAAACGGATGGCCGAGATTCAGGATTTTTCGGCCGTGCAATCCCGCCCCGCCCCGCAACCCATGCCGCGCCCCGCATCGGGCAGTTTTTCGCCCATGAGCGGAATCGGCGTCGGCCGTGAGGAGTTCGAGGTCTTCTCGTCGGAAGAGATGAATGCCCCGAAATACGAAGAGTTCGAGGAGATCGTCTCCGAGGCCGCGCCCCAACAGGAGGAGTCGCACCTCGACTTCATCTCGGCGCCCGAAGCGCCCGAACAAACCCGTCTGGAGCTTCCGACCGAACACAATTGGAGCAATCCGATGTCGCTCAAGGGGGGTATTCTTCTGGTGCAGATCGACGGCCGTGTGATGGCGGTCGATATCCAGCGTGCCCGCGAGCGCATCCGCTACGACCGCTATCTGACGATGCTCAACCACGGATCGGCCGTCAGCGAACAACTCCTCTTCCCCGAACGGTTGGAGTTGTCAATTGACGAATACACGCTTCTGGAGGAGCATCAGGTCGAATTTGCCGCCCTCGGATTTGACATTGATTTCGCGGGCAACGGCACGATCGACCTGAAGGGAGTCCCCGCCGACATCACCACCGAAGGCCTCGATTCGTTGCTCTTCGAGTTGTTGCAGGCCTTCTCGTCGCCCGTCGATCTGGAGACCCTGCGCCGCGAAAAGATCGCCGCCGTGATGGCGCGTCAGAACCGCCGCCCCGTCACCCGGCCGCTCCATGCGGAGGAGGCCGACGAACTGCTCTCGAGCCTGTTCCAGTCCTCCGATTTCAGTTTTTCGCCCTCGGGCAAGATGATCCTCGCGGAGATTACCGCGGAGGAGATCCGCTCGAAGCTGGGCTAAATTTTAAACATTTTTTAAACCCATGAATTTATATTTTCCGTCCCCATCGCCCGTCGTCAAGAACCTGATCATCATCAACGTGCTGGTTTACATGGCCACGGCGCTGCTCCCCATCGGAGGCTGGATCCGCGAAATCGGAGCCCTTTCGCTCGGAACACCGTGGTTTCACTCCTACCAGTTCATCACCTACATGTTCCTGCATGCCGACCTCGACCATATTTTCTTCAATATGTTCGCCCTCTACATGTTCGGCACGACGCTGGAGTATGAACTCGGCCAGAAGCGTTTCCTGATTTACTATATGGTCTGCGGTGTGGGTGCCGCCCTGATTCAGTACCTGACGGCCTTCGTCCTCGGTGAGCTGCCCATCCTGCTGATCGGTGCATCGGGTGCCGTGATGGGTCTGTTGTTGGCGTTCGGCGTGATGCACCCCAACTCCACCATCATGCTCCTCATCCCGCCCATCCCCATCAAGGCCAAATGGTTCGTCATCATCTATGCCGCCATTGAGCTGTTCCTCGGTTGGCGCGGTGTCGGTCAGGTGGCACACTTTGCCCACGTGGGCGGTATGCTGTGGGGTCTGGTGCTGCTCCTGTGGTGGAAACGCCAGGGCAGAATTTTCTTCTAAAACACGATGGAAGACTACTATTCCGACTTTCGGCGGACACCGAAAAACCGACGCGGCCTGCTGCTGACGCTGCTCGACGGTGCCATGACTCTGGTGATGATCCTTGTGATCATCGCGGGCGTCATCACCCTTTTCGTCCCGTATCTTTCGCCCCACCGCATGTGGTTCTTTGCCGCACTCGGTCTGGTGGCGCCCGTCACCTATATTGCCACGGTCATTCTGACCCTCTACTGGATCATCCGCTGGCGGTGGATTCGTGCGGGCGTGATGCTGGGACTGGCTGTGGTGGGTTTTGCCTACGTCTCGCTCTTCTACCGACCCGAAATCGGCCGCGAATACGGCGAGCAGAGCTACCGCAACGCCTTCAAGGTGATGACCTACAACCTGCGCTGGTTCTACAACGACGAGGGGCAGTCGAGCGTCAATGAGGTGATGGATCTGATCGAGGCGGCCGACCCCGACATCATCTGTCTGCAAGAGTACAACCCGCGTCTGGCCGACCGCAGCGACCGCGTCGCCCTGCTCTACCAGCGTTACCAGTGCAAATTCTTCGGCATGACGGGCAACGAACCCGACACGGTCGACATCGTGCCGATGTGCATCTTCTCGAAATACAAGATCCTGCGTTCGGGTGAGGTGCTCTCCCCGCGCACGTCGGTGTGGGTGGACATCAACCTCGACGGCGACACGGTGCGCGTATTCAACAACCACCTGATGTCCACGGCCATCAAATCGGCCGACAACGACTACCTCACGAACCACCTGTTCCAGAAGGACACCGCCCGTGAGGAGCGCATGAAGAGCATCTTCCGCCGTTTCTCGGACAACAGCATCCTGCGTGCCCGTCAGGTGGACACCATCTCGGAGGTCATCGCCCGCAGTCCCCGCCGACGGATCGTTTGTGGCGATTTCAACGACACGCCTATGTCGTATGCCTACCACACGATGTCGGACGACCTGAACGACGCCTTCAGCGACTGCGGATCGGGTTATTCGCACACCTACCGCGGATTTTTCAACACCTTGCGCATCGACTACATCCTCCGCTCGGACGATTTCGAAACCCTCAGCTACGAGGTACCCGATTCGGTGACGGCATCGGATCACCTGCCCGTCGTGGTGCGTCTGCGCAAGGCAAAAATGAACAATTGACACACAAATTTATAACAACATGGTTTTAGACTCTTTGAAAAACGCACCGCTCTACTATTCGTTGAGCCCGCGTCTGAAACAGGCCTTCGAGTTGGTGGCAGCCACCGACTGGAACAGCGTCGAGGCAGGTCGTCACGACCTGGACGGCAACAACATCTTCGTAAACGTCATGGACGTGGATCTGAAGAAGCCCGAAAACGCACCGCTGGAGGTACACAACAACTACATCGACATCCAGATTCTGATCCGCGGCGAGAAAGAGGCCTTCGGATGGAGCGAGCGTTGTCACCTGCGTAAGCCGCAGGGCGAGTTCAACGTCGAGAAGGACATCTGCTTCTACGACGATGTACCCCAGACCTACTACACGCTCATCCCCGGTCAGTTCACGATCCTCATGCCCGAGGACGGTCACGCACCGATGGTCGGCGAGGGTAAGATCCGTAAGATCATCGTCAAGGTTCGCCGATAAGCTCCCTTTAGAAAGGTACATAAAAAATAGCGGAACCACCTTGGGTAGTTCCGCTATTTTTTGTCGGTCGGCAGGATCTCAAAGGAGCAGGCTCGCTGTTCCGCGGTTCGTGCTCCCCGCCCCTTTTTCCCCGCCCCGCCAAGCAAAATAAAACAGCGGGATTGCATCCGAAGATACGATTCCGCTGTTTCGCAAATAATATTTTGGTAAAAGAATTTTCTATTTCTTGTTGAAGAAGTTCATCGTCTGCGCCAATCCCACCGTTGCAAACGATCGAATGGCATCGACAAACACCTTCAAGCGGTCGGGCATCGTTTTTCGATCCTCCTCGGTCCACTCGCCCAACACGTAATCGACCTGATGTCCGCGGGGAAAATCACCGCCCACGCCGAAACGCATGCGTGCATATTCCTCCGTGCCGAGCAGTTCGGCAATGTTCTTCAGTCCGTTGTGACCGCCGGCCGATCCTTTTGGACGGAGTCTGAGTTGTCCGAACGGAAGGTTGATGTCGTCCGAAATCACCAGGAGGTTCTCCCGCTCGATCTTTTCGGCATCCATCCAGTAACGCACCGCCTTACCCGAAAGATTCATGTAGGTCGACGGCTTCAACAGGATGAGCGTGCGCCCCTTCCATTTTGCCTCGGCCACATCGCCGTATCGGGCGGTGGTAAAAGAAGTGTTGGATGCCTCAGCGAGCGCATCCAACACTTTAAAACCGATGTTGTGACGGGTTTCGGTGTATTCCGCACCGATATTACCCAACCCAACAATAAGGTATTTCATAATCTTCTTAACCGCAGATTAATTATTCGGCACCACGCGAAGCACGGGTTACGCGAACAGCACATACGGCAGCCGAAGCGGGAGTAACGAACTGAATGTTCTCATACTTCAGGTCACCAACGAAGATGGTGTGACCAACGCCCAGGTTCGTAACGTCAACAACGATCTCATCGGGCAGGTTCTGCTCCAGAGCGGCGATCGTCAGTTTACGAGACGACAAAACGAGCTTACCACCAACCTTAACACCTTCGGCGTTACCGGTCAGACGTACGGGAACCGTGATGGCAACGGGTTTGCCCTCGCTTACACGGAAGAAGTCCATGTGCAGGATCTCCTCACGTACGGGGTGGAACTGAGTCTCACGCAAAACGGCCTTCTCTTTCTTGTCACCGAAATCCAACTCAACCAGGTACGAATTGGGGGTGTAGATCAGGGGTTTAACCTCACGGAGATCGATCGTGAAGTTGATCGTCTCGCCGTTACCGCACAAAACGCAGGGTACCAGACCCTCGCGGCGGATAGCCTTGGCAGCCTTCTTACCGAAATCGGCACGGGCAATAGCCTTTACAGCAATAGTTTTCATTGTGTCAGAATAAATTTAAAATG
Source organism: Alistipes sp. (assembly GCA_020026395.1). Lineage (GTDB taxonomy): Bacteria > Bacteroidota > Bacteroidia > Bacteroidales > Rikenellaceae > Alistipes. The sequence continues at coordinate 24,254 of JAHHQM010000005.1, forward strand.
TGTTACCTTCGGCGGTTCTCAACACGGTCTCCACAAATAAGACCGCATCCCACATCCGCCTGTTATCGGGGCAAAGATAACTATTTTTTGCCGAATCTGAAAAATATATCGTTCTTTTTGCTGTTTTTCATCATTTTATGACCATTTCGGGGCGGTGGAAGCAAAATAATTTCACATTCTTGTAGCAATCTTCACGGAGATTGGTTATCTTTGTATAGATATAGTAACCCGAAAATTACAAACAACCATAAAATACTTATAAAATTATGAACATTACAAACGCTCCCCTTTCAGGAGAAACCCGCCACGAGCATGACTTGATCGGCGACATGGAAGTTCCTGTTGAATACTATTTCGGCGTGCAGACCATGCGTGCCGTTGAAAACTTCAAAATCAGCCGTGTAACGCTCGACATGTTCCCCGAATTCATCAAGGGTCTTGCCGAAACCAAAGAGGGTGCCGCCATGGCAAACCGCGATCTCGGCATCCTGGATCCCACCATCGCCGAGGCCATCATCAAGGCTTGCGAAGAAGTGAAAGCCGGTAAGTTCAACGAGCATTTTGTCGTTGATATGGTACAGGGCGGTGCAGGTACTTCGACCAACATGAACGCCAACGAGGTCATCGCAAACCGCGCTCTGGAGTTGATGGGTCACAAGAAGGGCGAGTACAAATACTGCCACCCCAACAACAACGTAAACCTTTCGCAGTCGACCAACGACGCTTACCCCACCGCCATTCACCTGGCCATGGTACGCAGCATCGCCAAACTCGTCGCTTCGTTGAAGGAGTTGGTAGCCGCATTCGAGGCCAAAGGCAAGGAGTTCGCCCACGTCATCAAGATGGGTCGTACCCAGTTGCAGGATGCCGTACCTATGACCGTAGGTCAGGAGTTCGATTCGTATGCCGCAACCCTCAAGGACGAAATCGCCGTACTGGAGGAGAACGTAAAATATTTCTATGAGATCAACATGGGTGCCACCGCAATCGGTACGGGTATCTGCGCCGAGCCCAACTACGCCGAGCTGTGCACGAAGCACCTGGCCGAGATCACGGGTCTGCCCCTGTTCAAGGCACACAACATGATCGCCGTAACGAACGACACGAGCGCATTCGTAATGAACTCGTCGACGCAGAAACGTCTGGCCGTCAAGTTGTCGAAGATCTGTAATGACCTCCGTCTGATGTCATCGGGTCCCCGCACGGGTCTGCACGAGATCAACCTGCCCGCACGTCAGCCGGGTTCGTCGATCATGCCGGGTAAGGTGAACCCCGTTATCCCCGAAGTGGTTAACCAGGTTTGCTTCCGCGTTATCGGTAACGATCTGACCATTACGGCTGCTGCCGAGGCTGCCCAGCTGGAGCTGAACGTCATGGAGCCTGTAATCGTACACTGCATGTTCGAGAGCATCGAGATGATGATCAACGCCATGAACACCCTGCGCGAGAAATGTATCGTAGGCATCACCGCCAACGAGGACGTTTGCCGCAACATGGTTTACCACAGCATCGGTCTGGTAACCGCTCTGAACCCCTACCTGGGTTATGAGACCTCGACCATGCTGGCCAAGGAGGCATTGGTATCGGGCAAGGGTATCTACGACCTGGTTCTGGAGCACAAACTGATGTCGAAAGAGGAATTGGACGACATTCTGAAGCCCGAGAACATGGTTCGCCCGCGCGTATTCAAGAAATAAGCCCCTTTCGGGATATTTTCGACATGAAGCCGACTTCCTCGTGGGAGTCGGCTTTTTTGTGCCTTGACGGGACGGGGAGGGGCGTTATATATAATGTATCCCATTATCGCTCCTCGAGGCGAGCGCCGTGCTGCCCGACTCCGCCCAATCCTGCCCATACTCGAATACACTGCCGTTTTCTGTCCCATTTCACGGTCTCTACACTCCGTTCCTCAGCTCCGCCCGATCGCTGCGGCCACTATCCCCCCCCACCTTTACCTGCACGCCCTCTCCTCACCCACTTTTCCGCCCGTTCTCTCGCCCGTTTTCAAACTTTCTGCCAGATTTTTCCACCCAAATTTGCCCCGTTACCCCGAAATTTCATTCCCAATCCGCCCTCGCTCCGCCATTTTTCGACATTTTTTTTCTGCGCCCCCCCCGAAAAATCCGCAGGCATAAAGTCTTTTTTCAGGGAAATTCAGGCTCCGATCCCTCTTTTTTCGGAGAAATGCAGAAATTTTGCACCCACTCCGTCCCCGATTTTCGCCCTTCGAAACGGGGTTTCCAAAGGTAAAAAGAGGGTTTTAGGGGCAAAAACGAAGAAAATTCACAAAAAAAATGCATTTTTTCTCAAAATATTTTGGAAATTTGATTTTCCGCCTTATCTTTGCACCATCAAACAAAACAACTGGTGGATTCATCTAAGGGTTAGGATACATGCCTCTCACGCATGACATAGCGGTTCGAATCCGCTATCCACTACCAAGGAAGCCGTAAGATCTAAGTCTTGCGGCTTTTTCTTTTATCCCCTTCTCCGACAAAAGGCACAGAGACTCGAAATGTTTCTTTCCGCACGCCCCCTCTCTCTTCTGCATCGGAAACGGATGTAAAATCCGTCCGTTCCGAACAATCTTTACCCGGACAGACAATCGCACACAGACCAGAGATTCTGTAAAAAACCTTAGAAAAATACAGGTATCCCTCTCGAAAAATCACGGAATCCCGTGATAAAAAAATCTTAAAAAGATATTTATTTTGTGAAATATAAACACATAATATAAATATTTATGAAAAAACTATTCCACTTATTTTTTCTTATGGCGTTCTTTGCAGCATGCAGCAACGATGACACCCAACCTCTGCCCGACCCGCAACCCGATCCGCAGGAGCAGAACGAAATCATTCTGGAGGAAGGAACGGCAACAGATCAAATCGTCAATGCCGATGCGGCAACTCTCGACAAAGGCATTACATTCACCACCAAAGGCCCGTGGAAAGCCGAAGTGGAAGAAGTAGGCACTAAAGCAGCATCCGAGGTGAATTGGCTGACCCTGAGCCAATACAGCGGAGACAAGGCAGGCGACTACACGATCACCATTTCCATCGAACCCAATCTCACGGGCAAATCCCGCAAAGCCGTGATCCATATCATCTGTGGCAGCACGACAATCACCATAACCATCGAACAAAGTGCAGAAAAAGAGGCGGATCCGAAGACGAAGCGCGTAAAATCGGTCACTTACAAGGAAGTATACGGTACGACATATACAAAGGAGTACGCACTTTCCGAAACCGGCTCCTCCTATACCTATTCTTACGACCAGCAGGGAAGAGTTGCAAAAGTGATCTGCCATAGCCAAACCGAGGGCAGAGAAAAGCTCCGAACCTATACGTTTGACTATCGAATCGCCGGCGAGATCTCGATGAATTATGAGTACGAATCTTTTTACGACCGTGAAGAAGATTCCTATACGCTCATCCTCTCCCTGAACGACAGGGGCAACGTAACGAAAGTCAAAGACAGAATCAATGAAACGGACAGTCTCCAAATAAAATACACCCCAGACGCTCGTTTGGCCGAAGTGAGAAGAAGACACTACTACGACGATAGCTGGGATGGCGCCCACTGCGAAAAACTTTATTACACCGATGGCCTGCTGACCAAATATGAGGTTCTCAACTCCGATTACGAAGATTCCATTCAAGAATTCGATGTCAATACCCTGTATCCCCACCGTTATCCGAACGGCGGTACCAACATCGACTTCAATTCGTTCTTATTCAGCATCGGAAGAAGTAGCTATGAAACAATCCTGATGCAAATCGGTTTGTTGGGCAAGGGTTCGGATTGCCTGATGGAATTAACAGGGCGCGACGAAGATATGTGGGGCCAGCCTGCCCCCCAGTATCAGGAACCGGGAAAAGTGCATAAAATAACCGAAACATTAATAACATTATCCGAAGACTACCGCATTGTAAATTATGAATTTGATGGGGATAAAAATGTGACAAAATTCTCGTACAAGACCCCGTATGAAGTATATGAATACTATTACGAGCATCATGTCGGTCACGAATTGATGGATCCCAACTACCCGGCACATGGCTATAAATTTGAGATAAAAAACGAGAAAAAAACAAAATTACGCGATGAAGAGAATGTTTATACCTACACGGTAACCTATGAATAGACTTCTTTGGGAAAACTGAAAGTCTCTACCCCACAGGCTGATTCTTTGATTGTACGCCCGACGATTAACTGTAGTTCTTGAAATTCTCTGCCTGCTCGAAAATCTTTTTGAACACCTCATCATTAGTCTCCGGAGTACGGGCATAAAAACGACAAGTCATTGAATTTTTCATACATTTATCTTGGATTGAGGCAACTCTTTCCATTACATATTGAAAATATCGAGGCGTTATGTCTTCCACTTGTGTGATAAAAGCGTAGGAAACTTAAATTCACAGGAAACAAGAGAGGTCGCAATGGTCTCCACGTATATGCGCGGGGCTGTTATTTCCATTTCTTTTTCCAAGGTTTTCCTACCTCTTATCACAGAGAAGCATGGATATACAGTACCCGCGCTTCGTGATTTTATAAATGTAAAAATATGGCACACTATCAAGCGTGGAACTGAAATGCTTCGCATTAATACTCAAAAATACAGTTGAGTGTTCAACCAATGGTGTACGGAGTTCAAATTCAACAAACATTAAAAATTGATAACATGAAAAAACTATTACCTTTACTGATGCTTTGGGTTGTATCCATGCTCATCGGATGCAACAAGGATAACGACGAGAGCGGAGTGCTCATCCCGCCTCCCTCGGAACAACTCACCCAAAAGGCCTTTGCCGATAACGAAACCACGGGCAACGGTTTTTCGTTCACGGCCAATACCTCATGGACGGCGACCGTAACAGAAGCAACCCCGCGGCCGGCCGCAAAAGCTGAACCATTCACCCGCGCAGCCGACAACAGCGGCAACAACGTGGTGTGGCTCAGACTCTATCTTGGCGACCGGGAGGCATATAGCGGCGGAGCCGGAGAAATTACGCTCCGCATCGAAGTCGACCAAAACTACACCGGACAACGGCGCGAGGCGACAATTACCATCCGGTCCGGAGGCAATACATTCACCGTAACCGTCGTGCAGGAGGGAACCAAGCAGGACGGGGAGCAGAACGAGCCCCCGGTCAAGGTGACCGAGATCTCGCTCTCCAAAACCCAGCTCTCGCTGAATAAAGGAGCCAAAGCAACGCTGACCGCCACCGTAAAACCGACCAATGCCACGATCAAATCGGTAGTCTGGTCGAGCAGCAACCCGAAGGTCGCGGATGTCAACCCCCTGACCGGAGAAATAACCGCTGTGGACGCCGGAACGGCAACCGTCACGGCAACCTCTTCTTCGAACAAGGAGGTCTGGGCATCCTGCTCGGTCACCGTCCTCGGCAACGAGCCCTCCCCCGAACCCCAAAGCAAGAAGCTGATTTCCCAGATAAAGACGACCTATTGGTATAATGGTAACTCGCAACCCGAAATCGATATCGCGGATGAGTATAGTTTCTTTTACGATGAAAATAACCGGCTGACGAAGATCGTTTCGGAAAGTTACAACGAGGTAGTCGAACCTGAAAAACCACAGTCAACTCCTTTCATCCGCAGACAGTTTTCCGCTGTGCCAGCTTCCACCCGAGGAGATCTGAGCCTTGAGAGAATAACCGCCCTTCTTACTTATGGCGACCGAAAGGTATCCTACGAAATAACAGAAGAAGAGGACGGCGTGGCCGATCCCTACAAGACTTCGGGCTCGGTCGAGTTGGACGAATCGGGACGTGCCGTGTCGGGCGAATATATCTCTTATGACAAAGAGTATGTAAACGGCACGGAACAATGGACTCGGTATTATGACACTTATAAACTGTTTTACAACACCGAAGGCCGTTTGGTAAAAAGCATTTCTACCGAGGATGGAGAAATGCGTATTACGTGGACCGGAAACAACCCGACCGAAGTGTGGTGGGGCTATAACGAAGGTACTTATAATCCCGATAATAAAGGAGACATAATCGACAAGGCAAGTTACGGAACGGTCCTCAACAAGACCAACCTCGACCTGAACTGGCTTTTTGTACTATCAGCGTCTGAAGGCTGGTGTTTTGCTACGGGAGATGGAGGAAATAATATCTTCTCGCTGATCGGCCTTACGGGCAAACGGTCGGAGCACATGGCCAGGAAAGTTACCGAATCGCCGTTAATCGATGGTTCTAGTGATCGTGTCTTCGAATACACCTACGAAACCGATGCCGACGGTCTTCCGACGAAGATTACACAGATAATGCAGGAGTCCCGCGGAGACATGGTAGAAAAATACAAGAGCTTCGAAGCCGTAATCACCTACGCCGAATGATTTGCACCGTTGCCGCCGGGAGCTTCGGCATCCCGGCGGCAGCGGTTTTCACCCGTTCTCAAGAAAAAACACACCTAATAAAATAAGATGAAACGTATTTTTGCTTTTCTGTTTGCGGCGGCGGCTTTAGCAGGCTGTTCCGACGACAGCGATGGCGGCAAGGACATCCGACTGAGCCCCGGCACGCCGAAAAAATACACGATTTTCGCCGATGAAACATCGGGCACACCCTCCGAGGGCATTTCGTTCTCGACGACAGGTCCGTGGCGCGCCACGGTTGCCGAAACCCGCGCCGGCAGTCCGTCGTGGGTGACGGTATCTCCGGATCACGGCGACGAGGCCGGCAACTACACGATTGAGCTTAACATCGAGGTAAACACCACGGGCAACAACCGCAAGGCAACCATTACAATCGAGTGCGGCTCGACGAAGATTACGATTACCATCGAGCAGGGAGGCAGGACCGAAGAAGGCGAGATTCCCGAAGAAGGCGAGATAAAACCCGAAAGACGGCTGATTTCGGAAGTGTATTCTTATTCCGACAACAGCGCGGAAGAACGCCGGACCACTCTGGAGTATGACAGAAAGGGCCGGTTGATTCGCTACCACGACATCTCTAACTCTCTGGTAGGGGCAGGAAATGAACTCGCAGCAGACACTACAACATACATATACGAATACGACAACAACATCGTGCGGATTTACAGTCCCGAATACCAGACTCGCTTTAAGGTCGTGCTCAACGATGCAGGCTATGCCAAACAGGTGGAAACAACGTATTCCCCCACTGATACGAGTGTCACCACTTATGAATACGATTCCCAAAACCGTCTGATCCGCTCAGACCACAAGGATGAATGGGAAGAGTATATATGGGAGAACGGCAATCTCGTGGAGACCCGTTATGGCAATCCGGAGGGCGAGAGAAGCAGCACTCGGTTTACCTATATCGACAGGCCTAATCATGAAAATCTGGACAGCAAGTGCATCGTGGACGCCGAGAATTCGTGGAACGAACCACTGATATGGGCAGGTCTTCAGGGCATCAGAAGCCGCGATTTCATACAAGGACAAAGAGGCGATTACAAATGGTCTGACAAAGATGATTTCAACGTAGAGTACTCGTTCGACGAGGGACACATCACCAAAGCCGTCAAGTACCATCTGAACGCATCGGGCGAGCCAGACCGTTCGCGTTCCCTCATCTTCCAAATCAAATACAACAACTAATAACAAACAATTTATTTATATGAAACATATTTTATTTTTCATTGCAGCCATTCTTTTTTCTGCAGGAAGTGCCTTTGCACAAAAAAGCGACTCGACAAGCCTGCAACCCGACAAGCGCGTGCGCAAAAAATTCTTCAACATCAGCTACTCCTCCGCCAAACTCTCGCCCAAGGGCGAACTCGTCATGGAGGACTACGACGGTGAGCCGATACCCCTCGACGAGAAGTATATCGGCATGAAAAGCAACTGGGGCGTGTCGATTGTCCGCGGCCGCACCTACATGTTCCACCGCAAGCCCATCGCGCGCATTATAAACATAGGTCTCGACGTCAGCCTCCTCGACCTGAACTACCATCAATACTCCGTCGATTACATCGACACCGAGGACCCCTCCTACACCGAGACCCTCCAACTCCACAAAATCGACTACGGATGGCAGGTCGGCCCCTCCATCACCCTGACTCCCGGCCGCAAATTCTCCATCGCCGCCTACTTCCGCTATGCCCCCACCTTCTCGTCCATTTACTACGAGGATTCCTACATGGGCAACTATTCGACCCAGTTCCGCACGGGCGCTTCGTTCGCCTATGGCGTCATCGGCTTCGGTTTCGAGGCCAGTTTCGGCGACTGCAAATACAAGAATTTCACGGGCGATCTTGATTTGAGCAGCGCCAAAATCAAGAGCAGCGGCTACCGCGTCTACCTTCAGTTCCGCTGGTAACGATTCGCAATCGACATTCTCCTTTCAGCGGGCAAAAAAGGTAATGATACAAAAAGCAGCTGGTATTTTCAGCAGTAAGAGGAGGAAAATCACAAGTTTTCCTCCTCTGCTTTTTTAGGTTTCTTATCGTTGCTTTGCAAGAATAAATACCATTTTATAAAATCCTTGAAATGACTCGGAGAGAGTCCCCGGTGCAGCCTTAAATTATCTTTTAAATGTCCGAAAAAAGGCTCTATCCCGTTTGATGTTTTTGGAATACGAGGGTGCAGCGTATAATTAAACATGTAGGGCAATGCACGCTGAATATGCGTCGCGCTGCGATGCAACATCTTATGCTTATACCACCATCTCCCCGTCTGTTCATCGAAGCTCTTTTCTTCAATAAAATCTTCATACTTCCTGTACCAGTCGATAAAAGCCTTAATCCATAATTGGGCAGTCGACTGGCTGTCTATTTTGCAGAGAATCTTCGTCAAATATAGCAGTTCCTGTGCCGCTTCCGTCTGCGGTTGCTTCGTCAGCCAAAGTCCTGTTTCATGTGCTATGTGAAACGTACATCGCCGGACAATCGCCTCAGGACACACCTCACGGACAGCTTTGATGATGTTGGCCGCACCATCACAGGTGACACTCTCAATACAAATCCCCACATTCCTGATGTTCTGTAAATCCTCTTTCTGTTCTTGCAGATACTCGCCTTTGGTCAGTCGATAAAGAATGGTCATCTTGATGTTGGAATCCTTATAGAGCAACAAACAGATTTTGTTGGCAAAATAAGTACCGTCAATGAGAAGATTTACTTTCTCGCGACGCTGGATCTGCCATGTAGGACATGTGGGAAGAAGACTGTAAAAATAGGTTTTCAAAGTGCGGATACTGTACCCGCTTTGTCGGGATATTTGCTCGATGCTCTGCTTGTCGCGTACCCAGCGCACAAACCAGACAAATTTGTTATGATGGGATATGGCAGGGCGGGAATCCGTGAAATAGAACCCGCAATTTTTACAATAATAGCGAGTGTGTCCACGCTGTTTACCATTTTTTATGGTATCCAAAAATCCGCAATGCGGACACCGTTTTCTTCGTGATTTAGACATGAAAAAATGTAGTTTGATGAAACGCGTTTCATCAAACTACATTTTTATCGCTGTAACTGCAAATAGATTAGATAGTTATTGATTTATTCACCAGCTACTTTTTGCACCATTACAAAAAAACGGCATTCCCGCAATTCCTAAAAAAGTTCTGTATCCGTTGCGTCCCGATCTCCGCGCGTCCGTTGCATTTCCATCTCCTCGCCCACCCCTCACCCAAAAACACGAAAAATCCGCAAATCGAGTAAAATCGATTTGCGGATTTTTTATAAGGTGACTTGTCGTAATTCCTTGAGGCAATCATGACGGAGCTCTCGCCCGGCCTCGCTTCAGCCGTTACTTTCGCTCCGGCCTCTGCCCGCCCCTCGGATGTTACGCAGCACCCACCGTTCGGAAGAAATTACATCTTCTTACCTACGTTGGTCTTCTTTGCAACCTTCGGTGCCGAAGCCTTGGCAGCCTTGGGGGCAGCAGCCTTGCGAGCCTTCTTTTCGCCCTCTACAACTGCATCCTCTACAGCGTCAGTCGACTTTTTGCGCGAACGACGAGTCTTGGGTTTAGCCTCAGTAGCTACTGACTCGGGAGCAATACCCTTGGTGTAAGCATCGTTGAAGTCAACGAACTCGATGATGCACATGTCGGCTGCATCGCCCAGACGGAAACCGGTCTTCAGGATGCGGGTGTAACCGCCCGGACGATCGGCAATCTTCGGAGCGATCGTACGGAACAACTCCGTAACGGCCTCCTTCTGCTTGAGGTACGAGAATACAACACGACGCGAATGCGTAGTGTCCTCTTTGGAACGAGTTACCAAAGGCTCGATGAACTGACGCACGGCCTTGGCTTTTGCCAAAGTAGTTTCAATACGCTTGTGCAGAATCAGCGACGAAGCCATGTTCGAAAGCAGAGCTTTGCGGTGACCTGCCTGACGGCCGAGGTGGTTAAAATTCTTATTGTGTCTCATGATTAATCTTTGTCAAGTTTGTAAATTGATACATCCATACCGAACTTAAGGTTCAGCGAAGCCAACAGCTCATCAAGCTCCGTGAGCGACTTTTTACCGAAGTTACGGAACTTCAGCAAGTCGGTACGGTTCAACTTCACGAGGTCGCCAACCGTGTCTACGTCGGCCGCACGGAGGCAGTTCAACGCACGCACCGAAAGATCCTGATCGGCGAGTTTCGTCTTCAGAAGCTGACGCATGTGCAGTACATCTTCATCGAATTCCTCGGTCTCGTTCGAATCTTCCATATTGACGGTGATCTTCTCGTCGGAGAAGAGCATGAAGTGCTGGATGAGGATCTTGGCGGCTTCTTTCAGAGCCTCCTTGGGGTGAATAGACCCATCGGTAGTAATTTCCAAATTCAACTTCTCGTAGTCGGTCTTCTGCTCAACACGATAGTTCTCGATCGAGTACTTCACGTTCTTGATCGGGGTGAAGATCGAGTCGATGGGCAGCGTTCCGAATTCGCAATCGGCCGGACGGTTCTCCTCCGAAGGCACGTAACCGCGACCCTTGCCGATGGTAAGGGTAATCTGCATCTTCGTGCCCGGAGCGAGGTGACAAATCACCAGGTCGGGATTCAGAACTTTGAAGAACGACAAATAATTCGAGATATATCCGGCAGTCAATTCCGTTACTCCCGCAACGTTTACCGATACCTTTTCGGCATCCTGATTTTCAACCGTGCGGATAAAACGGATCTGTTTGAGATTGAGGATGATGTTCAACATGTCCTCCATCACGCCGGGGATGGCGGCAAACTCGTGATCGACACCGGCAACCTTGACAGTCGTGATCGCGTAACCCTCCAGTGAAGAGAGCAGGATACGACGTAAGGCGTTACCGACAGTCATACCGAATCCAGGCTCCAACGGACGGAATTCGAACTTTCCGAACGAGGGCGTCGATTCGAGCATAATAACCTTCTCAGGTTTCTGGAATGCTAATATTGCCATAATAATGTTGAATTCATTTAATTACTACTTCGAGTACAACTCGACGATGAGCTGCTCTTTGATATTCTCCGGAATCTCCTCGCGTTCGGGCAGCTGGATAAACTTACCACTCATCGTGGCGTTATCCCACTCAAGCCATGCGTAGCGGCTCTTCTGAGCGCCGGCGAGCGACGAGGTGATGACCTCCAGGCTCTTCGACTTCTCGCGTACCGATACGATATCGCCTACACGCAACGTGTACGAAGGGATGTTTACTACATTACCGTTAATGCAGATGTGACGGTGAGATACCAACTGACGGGCTGCGGCGCGCGTCGGAGCGATACCCAGACGGTAAACCACGTTGTCCAGACGCTGCTCGAGCAACTGCAACAAGTGATCACCGGTAATACCACCCATACGGGCAGCGGCCTCATAGGTACGCGAGAACTGCTTCTCGAGCAATCCGTAAGTGAACTTGGCCTTCTGCTTCTCGGTCAACTGCATACCGTACTCAGACACCTTTTTGCGCTTGCGTGCCAAACCGTGCTGGCCGGGAGGATAGTTACGCTTCTCGAGCACTCTATCCGCACCGTAAATAGCTTCGCCGAATCTTCTGGCGATCTTCGATTTTGGTCCTATATATTTTCCCATTGTTTTAACTGTTAAATAAGTTGAATATTCCTAAACGTACGAATCAAATTTCCAAGAATTAGACTCTACGACGGTTAGGAGCACGGCAACCGTTGTGGGGCAGCGGAGTAACGTCGATAATCTCCATTACCTCGATACCTGCACCGTGGATGGTACGAACGGCCGACTCACGACCTGCACCCGGGCCCTTTACGTAAACCTTCACCTTGCGCAGACCCATATCGTATGCAACCTTTGCGCAGTCTGCAGCAGCGGTCTGAGCTGCGTAGGGGGTATTCTTTTTCGAACCACGGAAACCCATCTTACCGGCCGAAGCCCAGCTGATGACGTCACCCACCTCATTGGTGATGGTGATGATCACGTTGTTGAAAGTCGAGTGAACATAGGCATTGCCCATTGCACCAACCTTGACAACCTTTTTCTTAACTGTTCCAGTTTTCTTTGCCATAATTCTCTAAAGATTACTTTGTTGCCTTTTTCTTGTTAGCTACAGTCTTCTTGCGACCCTTGCGAGTACGTGCGTTGTTCTTGGTCGACTGACCGCGAACCGGAAGACCCAGACGGTGACGGATACCACGGTAGCAACCGATATCCATCAGACGTTTGATATTCAACTGTACGATCGAACGGCATTCGCCCTCGACTTTGATGCCCAGTTCGGCAATCGTCGAACGAATTGCACCTACTTGATCGTCAGACCACTCTTCGACCTTCAGGTCATAGCTGATGCCAGCCTTGTCGAGAATGTTGCGAGCCGTCGAACGACCGATACCGTAAATGTAGGTCAAGCCGATCTCGCCTCTCTTGTTTTTTGGTAAATCTACACCGACTATACGTGCCATATAAATTCTTTTTCTTCTTTAATTAACCGTTTAAGTTTAAACATTACCCTTGGCGCATTTTAAACTTGGGATTCTTCTTGCAGATCACATAAAGTTTGCCTTTACGCTTAACGATCTTGCAATCCTCGCTTCTCTTTTTGATAGATGCTTTTACTTTCATGGTGTCAAGCCTTTTATTTGTACCTGAAAGAGATACGTCCCTTCGTCAAATCGTAGGGAGTCATCTCAACTTTAACTTTGTCCCCCGGAAGGATCTTGATGTAATGCATACGCATCTTTCCGGAGATGTGGGCGGTAAGGATGTGGCCGTTGTCCAATTCAACGCGGAACATTGCGTTGGAGAGCGCCTCAATGATCGTACCGTCCCGTTCGATAGCAGCCTGTTTTGCCATAGAGTTTACTTCAAAATTGCTTGTTCGATGATATCATAATCTGTCAAAACATCCGGTCCGTTCTTGCGAATGGCGACTGCCTTCTCGAAGTGAGCTGCAGGTTTGCGATCGCGCGTGCGAACCGTCCAACCGTCCTGTTCGAATACAATAGCCTTGTTGCCCAGCGTAATCATGGGCTCAATGCAGATTACCATACCCTCTTTCAACAGAGGGCCGCGGCCGCGTGCGCCATAATTGGGAACGCCCGGGTCCTCGTGCATTCTTCGACCCAAGCCGTGTCCTTCAAGCTCACGGACGACGCCGTAACCAAAACTCTCGGCATAATTCTGCACTGCTGCCGAAATATCGCCTACGCGATTTCCGGCCTTGGCCTGTGCGACACCTCTACAAAGAGCCTCTTTGGTGACGTCCATCAGCTGACGTACTTCCTCGTCAACCTCTCCCACGGCAAATGTATAAGCCGAATCACCAACAAACCCCTTCATAAACGTACCGCAATCGACCGAAACAATATCCCCGTCTTTCAGGATCTGTTTCGCGGAGGGAATACCGTGCACCACATGCTCGTTGACCGAAATGCACAACGATGCGGGGTAGCCTTCGTATCCCAGGAAAGCGGGTACTGCACCGTGATCACGAATAAATTCGTCGCCGATTTTGTTGAGTTCGGCAGTCGATACGCCTGCGCGAATGTGGCGACCCACTTCTGCAAGAGTCATCGCAACCAAATGGTTGTTCTCACGGAGCAATTCGATCTCCTCGTCTGTTTTTAAAAATATCATGCTTTGTGTTAAATAAAACTCACCGGAAAACCCTGTTAGTGACGACCCTGAATACGGCCGGTCTTCATCAGACCATCGTAGTGGCGCATCAACAGGTAGCTCTCTATTTGTTTCAGAGTGTCGAGCACAACACCAACCATAATCAGCAACGAAGTACCGCCGTAGAAGTAGGCGAACGACTGCTGAATGCCCAGGAACTTCATAGCCAGAGCGGGCATGATAGCCACGATAGCCAGGAAGATCGAACCCGGAAGGGTAATGCGCGTCATGATGGCGTCGATGTAGTTTACGGTTTGTTTACCCGGTTTCACACCCGGAATAAAGCCGCCGTTGCGCTTCATGTCATCGGCCATCATTTGAGGGTTGATGATAATTGCGGTGTAGAAGTAGGTGAACGCAATTACCAACACTGCAAGCGTAAAGTTGTACCAGAAACCGGTCATGCTGGCGAATGCATTGCCAAATGCCGATCCCGAGAACAGTGCCGGAATAAACATCAGAGCCTGAGCAAAGATGATGGGCATTACGTTGGCCGCATTCATCTTCAGGGGGATGTACTGACGTACACCGCCATACTGTTTGTTACCGACGATACGCTTGGCGTACTGTACAGGAACCTTGCGGACAGCCTGTACCAGGGCGATGGTAGCCATGAACACGAGGAAGAGCAACACCAATTCGAGGATCAACATGATTGCACTACCGCTCGACGTCTGGAAACGGGCATTGACCTCAGCCAACAGCGCGTGGGGCAGACGAGCTACGATACCGATCATGATGATCAGCGAAATGCCGTTACCGATACCCTTGTCCGTGATCTTCTCACCGAGCCACATGATAAACATGGTACCGGCGATCAGGATCAGGGTCATCATGGCGACAATGCCGAAAGAGTTTCCGTAAACGAATGCATCGGACGCCTGAGCGTAGAGATTGGCGATATAAGCCGGGCCTTGCAGCAACAGCACGCCGATCGTCAGGAAGCGCGTCCACTGATTCATTTTACGACGACCGCTTTCACCCTCTTTCTGCATTTTCTGGAAATAGGGAACCATCATACCCATCAGCTGGATAATAATGGAAGCGGTGATATAAGGCATCACACCCAAAGCGAAGATTGCTGCATTGCTGAATGCACCTCCCGAGAAGACATCGAGAAGACCGAGCAAACCGTTTCCTTCGACCTGGTTTGCCAGTCCGCCACCTTGCGACAATGCTTCGGGGTTGACACCCGGGATTACGATGAAGCTACCCAAGCGATAGATCAGCAGAAGGCCAATCGTGTAGATTACACGCTTGCGCAGCTCCTCGATCTTATACATGTTCTTGAGTGTTTCCACCAATTTTTTGTTGGTCGCCAAAAGAACGATTACCACCAAAAAGACGAGACCAACAACAATATACTGATTCATAATCTTTGGGTTTGTAATGTTCTCTAAAGTTTTTCTACGCTACCGCCTGCGTCTACGATGGCAGCCTCGGCAGTTTTCGAGAATGCGTGAGCCTTAACGGTCAGAGCCTTCGAGATCGAACCGTTGCCAAGGATCTTCACCTTGTCTTTCGTCGATACGAAACCGGCCGAAACCAGGGTCTCGAGCGAAATCTCGGTCAGCGAATTCTTCGCAGCCAGCTCCTCAAGCGTCGAGAGGTTGATGGCCTTGAACTCCACGCGCTTCAAGTTCGTGAAACCGAACTTGGGAAGACGACGCTGCAAAGGCATCTGACCACCCTCGAAACCTAATTTACGCGAGTAACCCGAACGCGACTGTGCACCTTTGTGACCACGGCCTGCAGTGTTGCCGTTGCCCGAACCTGCACCGCGACCGACTCTCTTGTCGTGATGTGTAGAACCCTTAGCGGGTTTCAAATTATTGAGTTCCATTTCTTTTTAATCCTTATCGGTTAAACTTATTTTGCGATCTCCTCGACCTTTACAAGGTGCTTAACACGCTCAAGCATACCTTTGATAATAACCGAGTCGTCGTGCTCAACAGAAGCGTTGATGCGTTTCAGACCCAGAGCGTCGAGGTTGCGACACTGGCGGGTTGTAGCGCCAATGCGACTCTTGATTTGGGTAATTTTCAATCTTGCCATTTCGATTCAAATATTAACCGTTAAACACCTGATCCATCGAAATACCGCGAACACGGGCAACGCTCAGGGCATCACGCAACTCGCACAATGCGCCGAAGGTAGCCTTCACCAGGTTGTGGGGGTTCGACGAGCCCTTGCTCTTTGCCAACACGTTCTTCACGCCGGCAGACTCCAATACGGCACGCATCGGACCACCTGCGATCACACCGGTACCGGGAGCGGCGGGGCGGATCATTACTAACGAACCCGAGTAACGGAACTCCTGCTTGTGAGGAATCGTGCCGTTCAATACGGGGATCTTAACTAAGTTCTTCTTGGCATCCTCTACGCCTTTGGCGATGGCAGCCTGTACCTCCGATGCTTTACCCAAGCCGAAGCCTACTACACCGTCTTCGTTACCGACTACGACGATTGCCGAGAATGTAAAGGTGCGACCACCTTTCGTTACCTTGGTAACACGCTGAATGCTTACGAGTCTGTCCTTAAGCTCAAGGTCGCTGGTGCGTACTTTCTTTATGTTAGTATTTGACATAATCATTAGAATTTAAGTCCGCCTTCGCGTGCTGCTTCGGCCAGCTGTTTTACTCTTCCGTGATAGAGGTAACCGTTACGATCGAATGCTACGGTCGAAATACCTTTGGCCATGGCACGCTCTGCGGCCAATTTACCGACCAGACCGGCTACTTCCGACTTGTTCTTGCCGGCAGCAGCTTCTGCTACCTCTTTGTCCAGCGACGAAGCCGTGGCCAAGGTTACGCCTGCCAGGTCGTCGATAAACTGTACGTAGATCTGTTTGTTGCTACGGAATACAGTCATACGAGGTTGTTCGGACGTACCGCTTACGATCTTGCGGATACGCATCTTGATCCTCTCTCTTCTTTCTATCTTGTTCAGTGACATAACTTCAGTCTATTTACTATTTAGCACCTGCTGATTTACCTGCCTTGCGACGTACCTGCTCGCCGACGAACTTAATACCCTTACCCTTATAAGGCTCCGGCTTACGCAGCGAACGCATCTTTGCGGCTACCTGACCGATGAGCTGCTTGTCGATCGACTTGAAGGTTACGATCGGCGAGCCCTTCTTCTCGGTTACTGCGGTTGCAGTGACCTCTTTGGGCAACAGGAAGTGAGTATCATGCGAATAACCGAGGCTCATCTCGAGTACCTGGCCTTTAACTTCGGCCTTGAAACCTACGCCGACCAGCTCCTGCTTGATCTCGTAGCCTTTCGATACGCCTACCACCATGTTGTGGATCAGTGCGCGGTACAAACCGTGCAGCGAACGGTGACGAGGCTGGTTGGTCGGGCGCGATACGATGACCTGATTCTGGTCATTGATCTCTACTTTGATGTCCGAATCAACCTTCTGACTCAGCTCTCCAAGTGGCCCTTTCACGCTTACCACGTTGTCGGCCGATACCTTAACGGTAACGCCAGCGGGCAAGTTTACAGGTAATTTACCAATTCTTGACATTGTAATTCGTGTTAAATGATTAGCGATTAGTAAACGAAGCAGATGATTTCACCGCCTACGTTCTCCTTACGGGCGTGAGCGTCGGTCATGATACCCTTCGAGGTCGAAAGGATGGCGATACCAAGACCGTTCATTACGCGGGGCATGTCCGAAACCGAAGCATAACAACGCAGACCGGGACGGCTGACACGCTTCAGGTTCTTGATGGCGTAGCTCTTCGTGGGAGCGTCCCACTTGAGTGCGATCTTGATGGTGGGGTGACCCTTCTCATCGGTGTCGAATTTGTAGGCGAGGATGTAACCCTCTTCATAGAGAATCTTCGTGATCTCCTGCTTAATTTTTGAACCGGGAGCTTCAACCACCTTGTGGTTGGCTTTCACCGCGTTTCTAATTCTGGTCAGAAAGTCCGCAATAGGATCAGTCATAACGAATAGAAGTTAAAATTAATGAATAAAAAAATAATAAGTTATTGGTTTCCAACCTCTTCCACCCCACTTTCGCCCCACTTCCCTGTTTTCAGCGGCCTTTTTCAAGACCCGCCCCGGGAGGGATTCGGCGGTTTCGGATTCGGTTTTGGGGTGCTTTCGTACCTGTAAATCACGCACAAAAGCGCGCAAATATAGGTATTATTTTACAAACCAACAAGCTAATGCACTGTTTTTCCGCATTTTCGTGTTGTTTTTTTGTAAAACGGTGCACCGTCCGTTTGCGCAAAAAGTCCGAGACCCACCTGTCCGTCGATTCCGAATATGCACAATCGAGAGCAGCACAAGCCACTCCGATGCCGTACATATTCCGAACACGAGACAGTGATCCGGAACAATTCACTAAAAGTATCCCTTCGGTCAATCGCCCCACATATCGAGAAGTTACCGCTTGTGACGGCACTTTCCCCGATACTGCGACGTATCTAATGGAGCGGGACACTCCTATCAGCTTCAACTCCTTCTTGGCTCTCTTTTCGGGACGGTTTTCGCGCGTTTTCAGCGCTCGATCATCCCCATCCGCCACCGACGTTAAAAACGCCTTAAACGGCTCTTTTAAAGAAAAGTCTCCGGGCTTTCAGACCCTCCGGAGTGTGAAACAGGGGGTTATGAAACTCCGAGGCGTCCGCCCTCAAAATAAGGACAGACGCTTTGGATTTTCAAATTAGACTACCAGCTGGCCTTGCTAACACCGGGGATAAGACCCTGAGATGCCATCTCGCGGAACTGGATACGGCTGATGCCGAACTGGCGGATGTAACCTTTGGGACGACCGGTAAGCTTGCAACGATTGTGCTGGCGAATGGGATTGGAGTTGCGGGGCAACTTCGAGAGTGCAACCCATGCCTCCTCGTGGTCGATTTCGCCTGCCTTCAATTTGGCAGCGATCTCTTCACGCTTGTGAGCGTAACGCTTGGCGAGCTTTTCACGCTTCACCTCGCGTGCTTTCATCGATTCTTTTGCCATTGCTTAGTTCTTTTTAGCGTTCTTGAAAGGAAGGCCGAATTCGCGGAGCAAAGCGTGAGCCTCCTCGTCGGTTGCGGCCGAAGTTACGAAAGTAATCTCCATACCGAAGATCTTGGTGATCTTGTCGATATCGATTTCCGGGAAGATGATCTGCTCGGTAATGCCGAGGGTGTAGTTACCCTGGCCGTCGAACTTCTCGTTGATACCCTTGAAATCGCGGATACGGGGCAGAGCCACGCAGATCAGACGCTCCAGGAACTCGTACATTTTGGCATCACGAAGCGTTACACGTACGCCGATGGGCATACCCTTACGCAACTTGAAGTTCGAAATATCCTTACGCGAACGAGTCTGAACGGCTTTCTGGCCGGTGATCTGAGTCAGCTCGGCCTGAGCCACGTCGATGAGTTTCTTGTCGGCAACAGCCTGACCCATACCCTGGTTGATAACGATCTTTTCGAGTTTGGGGCACTGCATGATACTCGAGTACCCGAACTCCTTCATAAGGGCAGGAACGATCTGCTCCTTATACTGTGTCTTAAGTGTGGGAACGTATGCCATTATTTGATCTCCTCCCCTGATTTTTTAGCGTAACGAACTAATTTACCATTCTCATTGAGCTTGCGACCTACTTTGGTAGGTTTGCTGTCTTTGGGGTCCAGAACCTGCATGTTCGACATGTGGATCGGCGCTTCTTTCTCGACGATACCACCCTGAGGATTCTGTGCATTGGGTTTCGTAGCCTTCTTGATGAGGTTGACGCCCTCTACAATCGCACGCTGCTTGGCACCATCGACCATCAGGACTTTGCCCTGCTTGCCTTTGTTGTCACCGGCGATGATTTGCACCATATCCCCTTTTTTGATATGTAATTTCATAGACAGTTATTGTTTTTATAATTACAATACTTCGGGTGCCAGCGAAATGATCTTCATATACTGATCACGCAACTCACGAGCCACGGGACCAAAGATACGGGTACCACGCATTTCACCCTGATTGTTCAAGAGTACTACGGCGTTATCGTCGAAACGAATATACGAACCGTTAGCACGTCTGATTTCCTTCGTCGTACGAACTACGACTGCTTTCGATACCGAGCCCTTCTTGACATCGCCCGAAGGGGTTGCACTCTTGACCGAAACAACGATCTTATCACCGATCGATGCGTAGCGGCGTTTGGTACCGCCCAACACACGAATGCAGAGTACTTCCTTTGCACCGCTGTTATCAGCTACTACAAGTCTACTTTCCTGTTGTATCATAATTACTTCGCTCTTTCAATGATTTGTACTAATCTCCAACGCTTGGTCTTGCTCAGCGGGCGGGTCTCCATGATACGAACGGTATCGCCTTCCTTGCAGGTCTCATCGGTGCACTCGGCAACAAACTTGGTCGATTTGTTGACGAACTTACCGTAAATCGGGTGCTTCACCTTACGTGCCACTTCAACGACAATGGTTTTCTCCATTTTGTTGCTGACAACGAGACCGATACGCTCTTTTCTAAGATTTCTTTCCATAGTCTGTAAAATTATTTAGCGTTTCTCTGACGCAGAATTGTCAGCATACGAGCTATATCTCTGCGATTTTTCTTAATGATCGACGGGTTTTCGATGGGGGAAACAGCGTGTTGCACCTTCAGCACGTTCAGCTGAGCCTTCTCTGCATCGATGCGCTCCACGAGATCCTTAGTCGAAATATCCTTGATTTCTGCACTTTTCATCTTGCGTTCCCTTAAATTGTGGTTTCGACGTAATCACGTCTTACGATAAACTTAGTGGTAATAGGCAATTTCTGGGCACCCAGACGCAGTGCTTCCTGAGCTACTGCCAAGGGCACACCCTCTGCCTCGAAAAGAATACGTCCGGGGGTTACGGGAGCCACGAAGCCTTCGGGATTACCTTTACCCTTACCCATACGAACCTCGGCGGGTTTCTTGGTAATGGGTTTATCGGGGAAGATGCGGATCCAAAGCTGACCTTCACGTTTCATATAACGGGTGATGGCCTGACGTGCCGCCTCAATCTGACGACCCGTGATCCATGTCGATTCCATGGCCTTGATCGCGAACGATCCGAATGCAAGCTCGTTACCTCTTTGAGCTAAACCTTTCATACGGCCCTTCTGCATTCTTCTAAATTTGGTCTTTTTCGGCTGTAACATTTTGTTTTGCTTTAAAAAGGTCCTACTTACTTATTATTGTTGCTCGGGCGACGACGACCGCCACGGCGCTCGCCACGATCGTTGCGACCACGACGCTCACCATTGTGGTGAGGAGCCTGTGCCGAAGCACCTGCGATCTCAAAAATGTCGCGTTTGCCATATACCGTACCCTGGCAGATCCAAACCTTGACACCGAGGATACCTACTTTCGTAAGTGCTTCGGTCAGGCTGTAATCGATATCGGCACGGAACGTGTGCAACGGAATACGTCCTTCCTTAACGGTCTCCGTACGGGCCATCTCGGCGCCACCTACACGGCCGGCAACCTGGATTTTGATACCCTCGGCACCCATACGCATGGTCGAAGCCACTGCGGTCTTGACTGCACGACGGAACGATACACGACCCTCCAGCTGACGGGCGATGTTCTGGCCTACGATTACGGCGTCAACCTCGGGACGCTTTACCTCGAAGATGTTGATCTGGATCTCTTTGCCGGTCAACTTCTTCAATTCTTCCTTCAACTTGTCAACCTCCTGACCGCCTTTACCGATGATGATACCGGGGCGAGCGGTCGAAATGGTTACCGTCACCAACTTCAGCGTGCGCTCGATGATGATCTTCGAGATGCTTGCCTTTGCCAGACGGACGTTCAGGTATTTACGAATCTTGGCGTCCTCTACGAGTTTGTCGGAGAAGTCTTTGCCACCGAACCAGTTGGAGTCCCAACCGCGGATAATACCAAGTCGGTTTGCTATCGGATTTACTTTCTGTCCCATCTGCTTATTTCTTTTCTACGGTTACCATTTTGTCAACTACGATCGTCACGTGGTTCGAACGCTTGCGGATGCGGTGTGCACGACCCTGGGGAGCAGCCTGAATACGCTTCAGCATGCGGCCACAATCGACAAACACTTCTTTCACGCAGAGAGTTGCATCTTCCAGACGCTCGCCTTCGTTTTTGGCCTCCCAGTTGGCGATTGCCGACTTGAGGAGTTTCTCCATACGAATCGATGCCTCCTTCTTCGAATAACGGAGGATGCCCAGTGCCTTGTTGATCTCCACACCGCGGATGATATCGGCTACCAAGCGCATCTTGCGGGGAGAGGTCGGGCAATCACGCAGAATAGCGATTGCTTTCTGCTTCTTTTCAGCCTTCATTTTTTCGGCTGTATTAGCTTTTCTTGCACCCATTTTCTACCTATTTTTTCTTGTTACCTGCATGGCCGCGGAATGTACGGGTGGGAGCAAACTCGCCGAGTTTGTGTCCAACCATGTTCTCAGTTACATACACCGGGATGAATTTGTTTCCGTTGTGTACGGCGATGGTCTGACCCACGAAATCGGGAGAGATCATCGAAGCACGCGACCAAGTTTTAATGACCGACTTCTTGTTGCCTTCAGCCTGAGCAACAACCTTGTTCTCAAGTTTCGGGTCGATAAACGGTCCTTTTTTTAATGAACGGCTCATTATGTACTCTTATTTAATTATTTTTTCTTCTTGGAAATAATAAACTTCGAGGTCGTCTTCTTAGGATTACGAGTCTTGTAACCCTTAGCCAACAGACCCTTGCGCGAACGGGGGTGACCACCACTTGCACGGCCTTCACCACCACCCATCGGGTGATCAACAGGGTTCATCGTCACACCGCGGTTGCGAGGACGACGGCCCAGCCAACGTTCACGACCTGCCTTACCCGAGCTTTCGAGGATGTGGTCGAGGTTCGACACTTCACCCACCGTAGCGCGGCAAGTTACGAGTACCATACGAGTCTCACCCGAAGGCAACTTGATGACGGCGAATTTGCCCTCACGTGCCAACAGCTGAGCATACGAGCCGGCCGATCTTGCCATAGCGGCACCCTGACCGGGGTAGAGTTCAATGTTGTGGATTACTGTACCGAGGGGAATCTCGCTCAGGAAAAGGGTGTTACCCAGTTCGGGAGCGACACCTGCGCCACTCATTACAGTCTGTCCTACCTTCAAGCCGTTGGGTGCAAGGATATAGCTCTTTGTACCATCGGCATAAACGATAAGTGCAATACGTGCAGTACGATTAGGATCATACTCAATCGTCTTTACAGTTGCAGCAATACCGTCCTTAGCGCGCTTGAAGTCAACATTACGATACATTTGCTTGTGACCGCCACCGATGTAGCGTACAGTCATTTTACCGTCGTTATTGCGACCTCCCGAGCTTTTCTTAACGCTCAGCAGCGACTTCTCAGGAGTATTCGTCGTGATTTCGGCGAATGTTCCGATTACTTTGTGTCGGGTACCTGCGGATACAGGTTTAAATTTTCTTACTGCCATCTTCGTTAGATATTACTGTAAAAATCGATCTTGTCTCCATCCTTCAAGGTGACGATCGCCTTCTTGAAGTTATTGGCGCGACCCTCCAAGAGTCCGGCCTTTGTGTAGCGGCTCTTGAGTTTGCCCATGTAGTTCACGGTGTTCACGTCCGTAACGACGACGTTGTACATCTGCTCCACGGCATTGCGAATCTGCAGCTTGTTAGCCCTCACGTCAACGATAAAACCGTAGCGATTCAACTTTTCGCCCTGAATCGTCATTTTCTCGGTCAAAACCGGCTTAATAATAATCTCCATTGTAACTTGCGTTTTTAAGCTAACATCGTATTCAATACATTCTCGGCGCCTTCCACCATCACGATGGCCGATGCGTTCATCACGTCATAGGTGCAGACGTTCTGAGCCAGCACGGGCTTCACATAGGGGAGGTTGCGGCACGACAGCTGCAGGTTTACGTTCGATTCGGGGAGAACCAGCAAAACCTTCTTGTCGTCAACCTTGAGAGCCTCGGCCAGAGCCACGACGGACTTGGTCTTGGGGGCCTCCATGGCGATCGTCTCGACAACGCTGATGACACCGGCCTGAGCCTTGTAGGTCAGAGCGCTGCGGCGAGCCAGCTGCTTGAGTTTCTTGTTGAGCTTGAAACTGTAATCGCGGGGCTGGGGACCGAAGATGCGGCCGCCTCCCGGGAACAGGGGCGACTTGATGCTACCCGCACGGGCACCGCCGGTTCCTTTCTGACGCTTGAGCTTGCGCGTCGAGCCGGCAACTTCGTTGCGCTGCTTCGACTTGTGCGTACCCTGACGCTGGTCAGCGAGATACTGCTTCACGTCGAGGTAAATAGCGTGGTCATTAGCCTCCACGCCGAAGACGGCGTCCGACAGGACTACCTTACGACCCGTCTCTTTTCCTTGTGTGTTCAATACAGCTAATTCCATACTACTTCTCAATCGTTAAATAAGCACCTTTTGCACCCGGAATCGAACCTTTCACGAGGATGAGGTTGCTCTCGGGGATTACTTTCAATACACGCAGGTTCAGAACCTTGACCTGCTCTCCGCCCATCTGTCCGGGCAGACGTTTGCCCTTGAAGACGCGCGAGGGATAGGACGATGCGCCCAGCGAACCCGGCTTGCGCGCACGGTTGTGCTGGCCGTGGGTCTGGCCGCCGACGCCGCCGAAGCCGTGACGCTTCACTACGCCCTGGAAGCCTTTACCTTTCGAGATCCCGGTCACGTCGACCCAGTCCTCTTCCGAGAAGAGCTCCACGGTCAGCGTGTCGCCGAGATTCACTTCAGGCATGTCCTTGAACTCCGCAAGCTTGCGTTTCGGAGTGGTACCAGCCTTCTTGAAGTGACCTAACAAACTGCTGGTGGCGTGCTTTTCACTTGTCTCGTCATAGGCAATCTGCACCGCCTCGTAGGTATCCTTCTCGACGGTCTTGATTTGCGTAACAACGCACGGTCCAGCCTCAATGACAGTGCATGGTATGTTCTTACCCTCGGCACTGTAAACGGAAGTCATTCCGATTTTCTTTCCAATAAGTCCTGACATTTGTTGTCGAATTACGTTTGTTATATAAAAAAAAGTGATGTCCTTGACAATTAGTCTTCAAACGGGGATCAGACTCTGATCTCTACTTCAACACCCGAGGGCAACTCGAGCTTCATCAGCGCGTCGATGGTTTTGGGCGTCGACGAGTAGATGTCCAAGATACGTTTGAAGGTGCAGAGCTGGAACTGCTCGCGGGCTTTCTTGTTTACGAAAGTCGAACGGTTCACCGTAAAAATCTGCTTGTGGGTGGGAAGGGGCACCGGACCGCTGACAACGGCGCCTGTGCTCTTCACGGTCTTTACGATCTTCTCGGCCGATTTGTCGACGAGGTTGTGATCGAATGACTTTAATTTAATTCTGATTTTCTGGTTCATATTGATTCTTATTCATTATCCTTTTTACCACTCGATTTCTCGATAATTTCCTTGGCCAGGTTGGCAGGAACTTCCTCGAAATGCGAGAACTCCATGGACGAGGTGGCACGACCCGAAGAGATCGTACGGAGAACGGTTACATAACCGAACATTTCCGACAGAGGTACTTCGGCTTTAACCACGCGGGCAGTGCCCTTGGTCTCCATGCCGTTGATCTGACCACGACGCTTGTTCAGGTCACCGATGATGTCACCCATGCTTTCCTCGGGGGTAACAACTTCAACCGACATGATAGGCTCCATGATCACCGAACCTGCCTTGGGGGCAGCAGCACGGTAACCGTTGCGGGCAGCGATTTCGAACGACAACTGATCCGAGTCCACGGGGTGGAACGAACCATCCTTCAGGGTAATCTTCATCGAGTCCATCTTGTAGCCTGCGAGAGCACCGTTGGCCATAGCAGCCTCGAAGCCCTTCTGAACGGCGGGAATGAACTCCTTGGGAATGTTACCGCCCTTAACCTCATCGACGAACTCAAGACCCATCTTGCCTTCCGATGCGGGACCGATCTCGAAGATGATATCGGCGAACTTACCACGACCACCGGTCTGCTTCTTGAATACCTCGCGGTGCTGGATCGTCTTGGTAAGGGCCTCTTTGTAGTTCACCTGGGGAGCACCCTGGTTGATCTCGACGCCGAACTCACGACGCAGACGGTCAACGATGATGTCCAAGTGCAACTCACCCATACCGCTGATGACGGTCTGACCCGAATCCTCATCGGTGTGAACCGTGAAGGTAGGATCCTCCTCAGCCAGCTTGCCGAGAGCGATACCGAGTTTGTCGAGGTCTTTCTGCGTCTTGGGCTCAACAGCCAGACCGATCACAGGCTCGGGGAAGGTCATCTGCTCGAGTACGATAGGAGCGTTCTCGGCGCAGAGGGTATCACCGGTGCGGATCTCCTTGAAACCGACTGCTGCGCAGATATCACCTGCCGAAACGGCCTCGAGGGGGTTCTGTTTGTTGGCGTGCATCTGGTAGATACGGCTGATACGCTCACGCTTGCCGCTACGAGCATTCAGTACGTAAGAACCTGCATCCAGACGACCCGAGTAAACACGAACGAAAGCCAGACGGCCTACGAAGGGGTCGGTAGCGATCTTGAATGCCAGACCGCAGAAGGGATCGTTCTCGTCAGCGTGACGAACAACGGGCTCGTCGGTCTTGGGGTTGATACCTTCAACAGCGGGAACATCCAGCGGCGAAGGCAGGAATGCCATAACGTAATCCAGCAGCTTCTGAACGCCCTTGTTGTGGAACGAAGAACCGCAGAGCATCGGCACGATCTGCATCGAGATGGTAGCCTTGCGGATAGCAGCGAGCAGTTCGTCGGGAGTGATCGAATCGGGATCCTCGAAGAATTTCTCCATCAGAGCATCGTCGGTTGCGGCAACTTCCTCGATCAGTTTAGCACGCCACTCGGCAGCCTCTTCCTTCATCGACTCGGGGATCTCGCGCAACTCGAAGTTGTCGCGAACGGTCTTGTCGTCGAAGTAGTAGATTGCGTTATTATATATAAGGTCAACCAAACCTTCAAATTTATCCTCGGCACCGATCGGGAGGACAACCGGCAGAGCGGTTGCACCGAAGTGCTGTTTGATCTGAGCGCACACTGCGAAGAAGTCGGCGCCGGTACGGTCCATCTTGTTGACGTAACCGATACGGGGAACATTGTACTTGTCAGCCTGACGCCAAACGGTCTCCGACTGAGGCTCAACACCACCAACGGCGCAGAACGTAGCGATAGCACCGTCGAGAACACGCAACGAACGCTCTACCTCTACGGTAAAGTCAACGTGTCCCGGGGTATCGATCAGGTTGATCTGATACTGTTTGTCTTTGTAGTGCCAGAAAGCGGTCGTAGCGGCCGACGTAATCGTGATACCGCGCTCCTGCTCCTGAGCCATCCAGTCCATGGTTGCCGAACCCTCGTGAGTTTCGCCAATCTTGTGGGTCTTACCCGTGTAGAACAGGATACGCTCCGACGTTGTGGTCTTACCGGCATCAATGTGGGCCATGATACCGATGTTACGAGTATAATGTAAATCTCTGCTTGCCATCTGTTACTCTTCGGTTTAGAATCTAAAGTGTGCAAATGCTTTGTTTGCCTCGGCCATACGGTGCATTTCCTCTTTACGCTTGAATGCACCACCCTGCTGGTTGAATGCATCGAGGATTTCGGCTGAGAGCTTGTCTGCCATCGTTTTGCCGGCGCGCTTGCGAGCAAAAAGGACAAGGTTCTTCATGGAAATAGAAATCTTGCGCTCCGGACGAACCTCCATAGGTACCTGGAAGGTTGCGCCACCGATACGTTTCGATTTCACTTCGACTTGGGGAGTGATATTCTCGAGGGCCTGTTTCCAGATTTCCAGCGGAGATTTATCAGCATCCTTCATCTTCTTGCCGACGATTTCGAGCGAGTCGTAGAAAATCGTATAGGCAATACTCTTCTTACCATCCAGCATAAGGTTGTTCACGAAACGGGTCACCGCCACGTCTCCGAACTTCGGATCCGGAAGTAGAATTCGCTTTCTTGGCTTAGCTTTTCTCATTGCTATTAAAAAATGTTGAGATTAATTGTTTCTTGATTGATTATTTACCTGCTTTGGGGCGTTTAGCACCGTACTTCGAACGACGCTGACGACGACCGTCAACACCTGCCGAGTCGAGGGCACCACGAACCAAGTGGTAACGTACACCGGGGAGGTCCTTCACACGACCGCCACGAACAAGTACGATAGAGTGCTCCTGCAAGTTGTGGCCTTCTCCGGGGATATAGGCGTTGACCTCCTTGCCATTGGTCAATCTCACACGTGCCACCTTACGCATAGCCGAGTTAGGCTTTTTCGGGGTCGTAGTGTACACACGGGTACATACGCCACGGCGCTGCGGACACGCGGCCAGTGCGGGCGATTTCGAGTTGTACTCGACCGACACACGACCGTTTCTCACTAACTGTTGAATAGTTGGCATTTCTTAAACTGTCCTTTAAAATTTGTTAAAAAATCTATCTCCATTGTCCAAAATGGACTGCAAAGATACGCATTTTTTTTGAATAACAACAGTTTACGGCGTCTTTTTTGCGATTTTCGGGGTGTTTTCGCCGTTTTACGATTCTTTTTGCTTATACGTTTCTCCATATTATAAGCTTTCATTTATACTAAAAATCGGCAACCATTCATTATCAGCGAGTTGCAAACGACCGCACTCACCAAGACCATAAACCGACTTTTCGAGGCTTACGGGGGAGCTATCTGCGCGAATCTCAACACATAATAATATAATTTGTGAGATTTCCAAATTTTTATTCCGCCCCGTCGGTTTTCGCCCTTTTCGGGGGTGATTTCCCGACTTCGGGGAGCGGAATCGGAGGTTTTGCGAAAGTTTTTAGCCGCAGATCGGTAAGAAGGTCACCTTTTATATAAAAAAGCGAAAAACTTTCGCTATTTTTGCAGATCCGTGCCCGCACCGACCCCCGAAAACCGATGCGTGCGCCCCGAAAAGACAACAACATAAATACGATAAAATGGAATACAACTTTAAGGAGATTGAGGCCAAATGGCAGCAAAACTGGAAAGACCGCAAGACCTACAAAGTCGAGGTTGATCCGTCGCGTCCCAAGTTCTATGTCTTGGACATGTTCCCCTATCCGTCGGGAGCGGGACTTCACGTGGGACACCCGCTGGGCTACATCGCCTCGGACATCTATTCGCGTTACAAACGCCAGAAGGGATTCAACGTGCTTCACCCGATGGGCTACGATGCGTTCGGACTTCCCGCCGAGCAGTACGCCATCCAGACGGGACAGCACCCCGCAGTGACCACCGAGCGCAACATTGCGCGTTACCGCGAGCAGTTGGACAAGATCGGATTCTCGTTCGACTGGGATCGTGAGGTACGCACGTGCGACCCGGCCTACTACAAATGGACGCAGTGGGCATTCCTTAAGATGTTCTCTCATTATTACGACAACACGCTTCAGAAGGCCACCCCCATCGAAACCCTGATTGCCCGTTTCGAGAAACAGGGTACCGAGGGTCTTGATGCGGCCTGCACCACCGAGATGCACTTCACGGCCGACGAGTGGAAGTCGTGGGACGAGAAACGCCGCGAGCAGGTACTCCAGAACTACCGTCTGGCGTTCCGTGCCGACACGATGGTGAACTGGTGTCCGAAACTCGGCACGGTTCTGGCCAACGACGAGGTACGCGACGGACTGTCGGTACGCGGCGGGTTCCCCGTGGAACAAAAGCGCATGAAACAATGGTTGCTCCGCGTGACGGCCTATGCACAGCGCATGCTGGACGGTCTGGACAAGTTGGAGTGGAGCGATTCGCTGAAGGAGATCCAGCGCAACTGGATCGGCCGTTCGGAGGGTGCGCAGGTATTCTTCGACATCAAGGGTTCGGATCGCAAACTCGAGATCTTCACCACCCGTCCCGACACGATTTTCGGTGTGACGTTCATGGTGATCGCCCCCGAGCATCAGTGGGCACGCGATCTGGCTGCCGCCGAGAACAAAACGGCCGTCGAGGAGTATATCGCACAGGCCGGCAAGCGCTCCGAGCGTGAGCGTATGGCCGACGCACACACCGTCAGCGGTGTCAATACGGGATCGTTCGCCATCAACCCCTTCACGGGTCGTGAGATTCCGATCTACATTTCGGATTACGTTCTGGCGGGTTACGGTACGGGCGCCATCATGGCCGTTCCGGCACACGACTCGCGCGACTACGCCTTTGCCAAGCACTTCGGACTGAAGATCATCCCCGTCATCGAGGGCGGCAATTCGGGCGAAGGTTCGTACGACGCCAAGGAGGGCAAGATCATCAATTCGGACTTCCTGAACGGCATGGATGTCGTCGATTCGATCCAGCTGATGTTCAAGGAGGTCGAGAAGCGCGGTCTGGGCAAGAAGATCATCAACTACCGCCTGCGCGATGCGATTTTCTCGCGTCAGCGCTATTGGGGCGAGCCTTTCCCCGTCTACTACAAGGACGACACGGCTTATCCCCTGAAGGAGGAGCAGCTGCCCCTGCAACTGCCCGAAATCAAAAACTACGGCCCGACTGAAGAGGGTGAACCGCCCTTGGCACGTGCCGAGAATTGGAACACGGCGGAGGGTTATCCCTACGAGCTTTCGACGATGCCTGGTTTTGCGGGTTCGTCGGCCTACTACCTGCGCTATATGGATCCCCACAACGCCGAAGGCCTCGTATCGAAGGAGGCCGACGAATACTGGCGTTCGGTCGATTTGTATGTGGGCGGTATCGAGCACGCCACGGGCCACCTGATGTACTCGCGTTTCTGGAATATGTTCCTCTACGATCTGGGTTACGTCTGCGAGCAGGAGCCGTTCCGCAAACTCGTCAATCAGGGTATGATCCAGGGGCGTTCGAACTTCGTCTATCGTGTTGTCGGCTCGAACAAATTCGTGTCGCTCGGTCTTCGTGACCAGTACGAGACGCAGGAGATCCACGTAGATGTCAATATCGTCAAGAACGACATCCTCGACACCGAGGCCTTCAAACGCTGGATGCCCGACTTCCACAACGCCGAATTCATCCTCGAGGACGGAAAATACGTCTGCGGATGGGCAATCGAGAAGATGTCGAAGTCGATGTTCAATGTCGTGAATCCCGATTATATTGTCGATAACTACGGTGCCGACACCCTGCGTATGTACGAGATGTTCCTCGGCCCGCTGGAGCAGTCGAAACCCTGGGATACGAACGGTATCGACGGCGTCCACAAGTTCCTGAAACGCCTGTGGCGTCTGTTCTTCGACCGCGAGGGCAATTTCCGCGTATCGGACGAGAAGCCGACCAACGAGGAGTTGCGCACGCTGCACAAGACCATCAAGAAGGTGACCGAAG
Organism: Alistipes sp.; assembly: GCA_020026395.1. Taxonomy (GTDB): domain Bacteria; phylum Bacteroidota; class Bacteroidia; order Bacteroidales; family Rikenellaceae; genus Alistipes. The sequence continues at coordinate 55,637 of JAHHQM010000005.1, forward strand.
ACATCGAGAACTTCTCGTTCAACACGTCGGTTGCCGCCTTCATGATCTGCCTGAACGAGCTGGGCGACTGCTCGAAACGTGAGGTACTCGAACCGCTCGTCCGCCTGCTTGCGCCGTTTGCTCCGCACATCTGCGAGGAGTTGTGGCACCTGCTGGGTCACGAGGATACGGTTTGTGCGGCCGAATACCCCGCTTTTGAGGCCAAACACCTCGAGTTGCAGTCGATCATCTACCCCGTATCGATCAACGGTAAAATGCGCTTCAAGAAGGAGTATCCCGCCACGGCCACTCCCGCCGAGATCCAGGCCGATGTGGTGACCCTGCCCGAGGCTCAGAAATGGACGGAAGGCAAGACCCCCAAGAAGGTCATCGTCGTCCCGAAGAAGATCATCAACATCGTGATTTAATTCCGCTTTAGAATAAGCAAAACCGCCCGCTCTCCGCCAATGGGGAGCGGGCGGTTTTCGTTTGTCCCACCCACAAAAAAAATCCCCCGAAACCGCTTCGGGGGATTTTTTATAAGAAGAAAAGGGCTTATCGACGGGTCTTGTAACCGCAACGATATTTGCCTTTGGCCAGATTCTGCAATTTACCGCGCAACATGTTGCGACGAATCGGAGCGACACGATCCGTGAAGACGATGCCCTCCAAGTGGTCGTATTCGTGCTGCAAAACCCAGGCTTTCAGACCCGTAAACTCCTCGTCATGCTCCTGAAAATCGACATCGAGGTAACGCATACGGATCGCCAGCGAGCGCTGTACGTTGGCGTTGATGCCGGGCAGCGACAGGCAGCCTTCGGAGTAGGTTTTGGTCTCTTCCGAGCGCTCATAGATCTCGGGGTTGATGAATGCGCGTTTGTAGTCGGCACACGAGGGATCCTCCTCGGCCCACGGCGTGCAGTCCACGACAAACAGGCGGATGTCCTTACCGATCTGCGGAGCAGCCAGACCGACGCCCTCGGCCTCGGCCATCGTGAGCATCATGTCATCGACGAGTTGTTTCACGTCACCGTATTCGGGCGTGATCTCCACGCAGTGTTTGCGCAGCACCTCGTCACCATAAACAACAATGGGATATATCATAATCTTAAATCTTTAAATTCCACGGGACAAAGTTACGGAAAATTCTCCGTAACGCGAAACATTCCCCCGCGCCTACCGCGAAACCGACTCCATATAGCCTTGCAGGATGATCGTGGCGGAGATCTTGTCCACCAGCGCCCGATCACGACGTGCCATCTTGCCGATACCGCTTGCCAGCATCGTCTGATGGGCGATGACCGACGTCAGACGCTCGTCGTAGAAGGCGATCTCCTTGTCGGGGAACGCCCGGCGGAGACGTGCGGCCAGCGGCTCGATAAAACGCCACGTATCCGATGGCGTGTTGTCCATCTTCGAGGGTTTTCCCAACACAATGGTCGAGACATCCTCCTTTTGGCAGTAAGCCGCAAGCCAGCGTTCAAGCTCCTTGGTCGGAACGGTCTCGAGGCCGTTCGCTATAATGCGCAGGGGATCGCTCACTGCGATCCCCGTGCGTTTCGTTCCATAGTCTATTGCAAGAATTCTTCCCACAATCAGCATATAGTTCCGGTCGGTCGCACGACAAAGTCGCCCGCCGCCTTGTGTTTACAAATGAAGTTTCTTGTAGAGCTTACGATACGAGCACTCCTCCTCGACCATGTGGTAGAGCTGGTCGATGGCAACGCGCTCCTGCTCCATCGTGTCGCGGTGACGCACCGTAACGGTGTTGTCCTCCAACGTCTGACCATCGACCGTGATGCAGAACGGCGTACCGATTGCATCCTGACGACGGTAACGCTTGCCGACCGAATCCTTCTCGTCGTAAACGATGTTGAAGTCGTATTTGAGCAGATCGACGATCTCCTGAGCCTTCTCGGGCATGCCGTCCTTCTTCACGAGGGGCAGAACGGCAGCCTTGACGGGAGCCAGACAAGCCGGCAGACGCAATACCACGCGGGTATCCTTCTCCAGCTGCTCCTCGGTGTAAGCGGCCGACATAACTTGCAGGAACATACGATCCAGACCGATCGAAGTCTCTACGACATAAGGTACGTAGCTTTCGCCCGTTTCGGGATCAAAGTACTGAATCTTCTTGCCGGAGAATTTCTGGTGGCTGCCCAGGTCGAAATCCGTACGCGAATGCACACCCTCGACCTCCTTGAAACCGAACGGGAACTTGTACTCGATGTCGGTTGCGGCGTTGGCGTAGTGAGCCAGTTTGTCGTGATCGTGGAACTGGTAGTTCTCGTCACCGAATCCCAGGGCACGGTGCCAGGCCATACGGCGCTCTTTCCATGTGTTCCACCACTCCATCTCGGTGCCGGGGCGTACGAAGAACTGCATCTCCATCTGCTCGAACTCGCGCATACGGAAGATGAACTGACGCGCCACGATCTCGTTACGGAAAGCCTTACCGATCTGTGCGATACCGAACGGCAGTTTCATACGGCCGGTCTTCTGCACATTGAGGAAGTTCACGAAAATACCCTGTGCGGTCTCGGGACGCAGGTAGATGGTGTTGGTGGCATCGGCCGTCGAACCCATCTGCGTCGAGAACATCAGGTTGAACTGACGTACCTCCGTCCAGTTGCGCGTACCCGAAATCGGACATACAATCTCGCAATCGATGATGATCTGACGAAGCTCGTTCAGATCGTTGTCGTTCAACGCTTTAGTGAAACGGGCGTGAATCTCGTCGCGGTGCTTTGCGGTCTCTACGACACGGGGCGAGGTGGCACGATATTGAGCCTCATCGAACTTTTCGCCGAAACGCTTGCGGGCCTTCTCGACCTCCTTCTCGATTTTCTCGTCCTGCCTGGCCATCCAATCCTCGACCAATACGTCGGCACGGTAACGCTTCTTCGAATCCTTGTTGTCGATCAGAGGATCGTTGAATGCGCTGAGGTGACCCGAAGCCTCCCATGTTTTGGGGTGCATGAAGATTGCGGCATCCAGACCGACGATGTTCTCGTGGAGTTTCACCATCGAATCCCACCAGTAGCGTTTGATGTTGTTCTTGAGTTCAACACCGTTTTGGCCGTAATCGTACACGGCACCAAGACCATCGTAGATTTCACTCGAAGGGAATACGAATCCGTACTCCTTGCAGTGTGCGACCAGTTTCTTAAAAAGTTCTTCCTGAGTCATTGATATTGTGTTTATTAGTTTTTTGCTCTTGAAAAGGCAAAGATACAAATAAATGAGGGATTGTAAAACGATACGGGCAGAAAATTCGCTCCCGACACCCGCATTCGCTATTCGGCATAGATGAGGTACTTTTTCCGCAGCACTTTGTAGCGCTCCACCTCGTCCGTCCAGCGGGCGCGAATCTCCCTTTCGGTTGCCCCCCTAAGGATCATCTCGCGGACATAACCCACGCCCACCAGCTTTTCGAACATCGGCGTAAAGAACCTCTCGCCAATACCCATCGCCCGATAGGCATCCATCAGATATTTCAGCGTGAAACCCACCTTGCGGGCTTCCCCCAACTCCATGCGGCTGAAATCCAACCCGCGACACACCTCCCCCTCGAGGACGGGATGCTTTGCCCCCGCACGCGACACGGGCGTGAACAGGTGCTCATACCCCTCCGACGCCTTCAGCCGCGGATGGCCGAAACACTCGAACGGACGGGGCGTACCGCGCCCCACACTCAAGGGCGTACCCTCAAACAGACAAAGCGATGCATAGAGGTAAATCGCACGCTGGGTTTTCAGATTGGGCGACGGCGCAACGGGCAACACATACTCCGTCGCGTGGGTGTAATTGCGACACCCCACCACCGTCAGTTTGAAGGGTTTCACCCACCCTTCGCCCTTGGCCATCAGGGCGATTTCGCCCATCGTAAGGCCGTGCAGCACGGGAATGGGCAGTGCGCCGACTCCCGACTTGTATTTCATGTCCAACACGGGGCCGTCAATGTGGTTGCCGTTGGGATTGGGGCGGTCGAGGACGATCACCTCCTGCCCGAAATCGGCAGCCGCCTCCGCCAGACGCAACATCGAGATGTAATAGGTGTAGAACCGAAGCCCCACATCCTGCAAATCGACCACCAGCACCTCGAAACTCCGCATCACCTCGTCCGAAGGACGGTGCGCCCGCCCGTTGTAGAGCGAGAGGATCGGAATCCCCGTGGCGGAATCGACCGAATTGCGTACCGTTTCGCCCGCATCGGCCGTACCGCGGAATCCGTGTTCGGGCGAGAAGATGCCCCGAATGTCGAATCCGCGCTGGTGCAGCAGATCGACCAGATGGGTCTCCCGCCCCCCGAACCGCACCACCGAAGTGCGGTTACACAGGAGTGCCACCCGCCGTCCCCGCAGTAAGGGAAAGTAGGTGGTCGTGTCGGCCATACCGACCTCGACCCCGGCAGGCTCGCCTGCCAAGGCCGTCCACACCGCGCCCAAAAGGACGATCAGACACAAAATCCGTTTCATGTTATTTTCCTCCGAATTCCATCAGATAACCCTTGATGAAGGCGTCGATGTCGCCATCCATCACGGCCTCCACGTTGGAGGTCTGCACGCCCGTGCGGTGATCCTTCACGCGGCGGTCGTCGAAGACATACGAGCGGATCTGCGAACCCCACTCGATCTTCTTTTTGGTGGCCTCCAGCGCCTGCTGCGTGGCCATACGCTTGTCCAACTCGCGCTGGTAGAGTTTGCTCTTCAGCAGTCGCATGGCATTTTCGCGGTTCATCAGCTGCGAACGGGTCTCCATGTTCTCGATCAGGAACTCGACGGGTTCGCCCGTATCGGCATCTTTGCCGTGGTAGTGCAGACGCACGGCCGTCTCGACCTTATTGACGTTCTGACCACCCGCACCCGACGAACGGAACGTATCCCACTCGATGTCCGACGGATTGACCGTGATCTCGATCGAATCGTCCACCGCGGGCGACACAAACACCGACGCAAAGGTCGTCTGACGCTTGTTGTTGGCATTGAACGGCGACAGGCGCACCATACGATGCACACCGTTTTCGCTTTTGAGGTATCCGTAGGCATATTCGCCCTCGAACTCCATCGTACACGACTTGACGCCCACCTCGTCGCCCGCCTGATAGTCGAGCATACGGATTTTGTAGCCGTGTTTCTCGCCCCAACGCGTATACATACGCAGCAGCATCGACGCCCAGTCCAGCGCCTCCGTACCGCCTGCACCCGCATTGATATCGACAATCGCACCGAGGTGATCCTCCTCGCCGCGCAACATATTCTTAAGTTCGAGGTTCTCGACCGCCTCAACGGCACGGGCATACTGCTCGTCCATCTCCTCTTCGGTGACCACGCCCTCCTTCATAAAGTCGGGCATCAGCGAAAGATCCTCCACCTGACGGCGCACCGTGTCGTATGCCTCGATCCATGCCTTGATTTCGGCCACCTTGCGCAGTTGTTCGCGTGCCGCATCGGGATTCTCCCAGAAATCGGGTTCCTGGGTCTTCTCCTCCTCGTTCTGGAGGTCGATACGTTTCTGGTCGATGCCCAGACAACGCTCCAAAGCCTCGCGACGCGTTTCGAGATCCTTGATCTGATCTGCAAGTACCATATTTTCTCTTTTCGGTTAATCTTTAAACAAAGCGACCGCCACCTTCCGAACCTCGTCGGATGGTTGTGCGGTCGCATAACTCATCGGGGAGCAATCCTTACTCCAGTTCCCAGTCCGTGCCCTCCTTACCGTCCTTGACGCGGATGCCGGCGGCAGCCAATCCGTCGCGGATGCGGTCCGAGGCAGCCCAGTCTTTAGCCTGACGTGCCTTCACACGCTCGGCGAGCAGCATCTCGACCAGCGGAGTCACATAGTCGCGGCCTGCACCCGACTGCGCATCGGCCGTGCGTTCGTTCTTCAATCCGAGGATGTCGAATACCCACAGGCTGACCGTCTTTCGCAACTGCCCCAGGTCGCTCTCGGTGATCGTCTCCTTACCGTCGGCCAGCGAATTAATGACGCGTACCCAATCAAACAGGGCGGAGATCACCTGCGGCGAGTTCAGATCGTCGTCCATGGCGCAACGGCAACGATCCTCCAGCTCTTCGGGATTGACCGAAGACGAAGCCGAGGGTTTTACCTTGGCCAGCGTCTCCACGCCCTTCATCAGACGCTCGTAACCCTTCTCGGCAGCCTGCAACGCCTCGTTCGAGAAGTCGAGCGTCGAGCGGTAGTGTGCCTGAAGCACGAAGAAACGGATGGTCATCGGCGAGTAGGCCTTCTCCAACAGGTCGTGCGTACCCGTGAACAACTGCTCCAGGGTAATGAAGTTACCCAGCGACTTACCCATCTTGCGGCCGTTGATCGTGATCATGTTGTTGTGTACCCAGTAGCGTGCCGAGTCGTGACCCAGCGCGGCGGTCGATTGGGCGATCTCGCACTCGTGGTGCGGGAACATCAGGTCCATACCGCCTCCGTGGATGTCGAAACGCTCACCCAGGTAGCGCGTGCTCATCGTCGAGCACTCGATGTGCCAGCCGGGGAAACCGTCGCTCCAGGGCGAAGGCCAGCGCATGATGTGTTCGGGCGACGCCTTCTTCCACAGGGCGAAGTCGTAGGAGTGGTGCTTGTCGCTCTGACCGTCCAACTCGCGGGTGTTCTCCACGATGTCGTCGAGATTACGACCCGACAGACGGCCGTAGTTATACTTGGCATTGTATTTCTCCACATCGAAATAGACCGATCCGTTGGAGATGTAGGCAAAGCCCTCCTCCAGGATCTTCTTCGTGAATTCGATCTGCTCGATGATGTGACCCGAGGCGTGGGGCTCGATCGACGGGCTCTGCACGTTGAGTGCATCCATCGCACGGTGGTAACGCTCCGTGTAGTACTGCGCCACCTCCATGGGTTCGAGCTGTTCCAGACGGGCTTTCTTCTGGATCTTGTCTTCGCCCTCGTCGGCATCGTGCTCCAGGTGACCCACATCGGTGATGTTACGCACGTAACGCACCTTGTAGCCGAGCGACTTGAGGTAACGGAACAAAAGATCGAAGGTCACCGACGGACGCGCGTGTCCCAAATGGGGATCGCCGTAAACCGTGGGGCCGCAGACATACATGCCCACACGACCCGGAGTCAAGGGCTCGAACTCTTCCTTGCGGCGGGAGAGCGTATTGTAGAGTACCAGTTTGGAATCCATAGTGTAATCGGTTTTGATTCGGTAATGTCACACCGTCGGGGTCGTTCCGCATCCTCGTGTCACCGTGCCGCTGCATCCTCGCGCATCATATCCCTGCATCCTCGCGCATCGTACCACTGTGCCACCGTATTGTCGTCACTTCGCCTCCGGTGTAAATCCATAAAACAGTGTGTGTCCGCCCCCGTTTGTTCGGGCGGGGACTTACTCGCCACAAATTTACAAAATAAAATGGGGATTCCGTCCAAAACCCGTCCGCTTTTTCGCCCCCGCCCACCCGAAATCTTTCTTTTATAGGTAATTTTGGGTGGAAATCGGCGTTATTTTCTTAATTTTGCAATTCAAACAAATTCCTTTTGACAACTTATGGAACAATTCAAACGATGGAACAACCTTGTCGGCTGGTCGGTGTTCGCTGTGGCGGCGCTGGTTTACCTGCTGACGATGGAACCCGTTTCGAGCCTCTGGGACTGCTCGGAATTTATCGCCACCTCCTATAAACTCGAGGTGGGACACCCGCCCGGGGCCCCGCTCTTCATGATGCTGGCACGTCTGGCCACGCTCTTTGCGTTCGGCAATCCCGACTACGTAAGCATCGCCGTCAATGCGATGAACTCCCTGGCAAGTGCCTTCTGCATCCTGTTCCTGTTCTGGACGATCACCCACATGGCACGACGCATCGTCACGCGTCGCGACGGGGAACTCTCCACGGGGAACATCGTGGCCATCCTCGGCTCGGGTGCCGTGGGTGCCCTGGCCTATACCTTCACCGACACGTTCTGGTTCTCGGCCGTCGAGGGCGAGGTGTATGCCCTCTCGTCGATGTTCACGGCACTGGTCGTGTGGCTCATGCTCAAATGGGAGGAACAGGCCGACGAACCCCACGCCCTGCGTTGGATCGTGCTGATTGCCTACCTGATGGGACTTTCGATCGGTGTGCACATCCTCAACCTATTGACGATGCCCGCTCTGGCGTTTATCTACTATTTCCGCAGAACCGACCGCGTGACCTTCAAGGGAATCCTTCTGACCCTCGTCGCCGGATGTGCCGCCCTGCTCTTTATCAACAACCTGATCATCCCCTTCACCGTATGGTGCGGTGCGATGGTCGATGTGCTGTTCGTCAATTCGCTCGGCCTTCCCGTCAATTCGGGTATGGTCGTTTTCTCGCTGGCACTGATCGGTGGCATGGGATGGCTCACGTGGAAGACCCACAAAAAAGGGTTGGTCTTCTGGAATACGCTGCTGCTTTCGGTTACAATGATCTTGGTGGGCTATTCGTCCTACGCCTCGATCACCATCCGCGCCGCCGCCAATCCGCCGATGAACTCCAACAACCCCGACAATCCGCAGGCGTTGCTCTCGTTCCTCAACCGCGAACAGTACGGTACGCAGCCTCTGCTCTTCGGCCCTTATTTCAATGCGCCGAAACTGAGCGACAAATACAAGACGAAGAATACGTTCTATATCGGTGACGACGGCAAATACAAGGCCGCCAAGGTATTGCAGGGTTACGAACACGACCCGCAGTTCATCCACTTCTTCCCCCGCATGTGGAATCCTTTGCACACGGCCGAGGAGTACAAGACGTGGGCGGCCTACCGCACCAAGACCGATGTCGAGCGTAACGACAAGGGCGAAATCGTCCGCGACGCCCAGGGACGCCCCATCCGCAAGGAGGTGCTCGATTTCGGCCGTCTGGTTCACTACACCGACGAATACGGCGATCCGCAGAGCGTCGTGGAACCTACCTTCGGCGAAAACCTGCGTTTCTTCTTCAGCTATCAGTTGAGTTATATGTACTGGCGTTATTTCCTGTGGAATTTTGTGGGACGCCAGAGCGATATCCAACCCTACTCGAACACCTTCATCGACGGCAACTGGATGTCGGGCATCAAGGCCGTGGACGAGCTGTACCTCGGCCCGCAGGACAACCTCCCGCGCGAGGTGGCCGAAAACAAGGGTCGCAACACCTACTATTTCCTGCCGTTCCTGTTGGGTTTGGTGGGTCTGTTCTATCAGTTGAACCGCGACCAGCGTAACTTCTCGATCGTGATGATGCTCTTCATCATGACGGGTATCGCTCTGGTCTTCTACTTCAACTCGTCGCCCGGCGAGCCCCGCGAACGCGACTACGTGTATGCGGGTTCGTTTTACGCCTTCTCGATCTGGATCGGATTGGGCGTGATGGCCTTCCATGAGTTGCTCGGTGCACTGCTCAAGAAGCGTCAGACGCTCGCCGCCGCAGGAGCCACCCTCCTGTGCCTGAGCGTACCGTCGATCCTTGCCGCCCAGAACTGGGACGACCACGACCGCTCGAACCGTTACTTTGCCCGCGATATGGGATGGAACTACCTGATGTCCACCCTTCCCAATTCGATCATCCTCAACTTCGGCGATAACGACACCTTCCCCCTGTGGAACAACCAGGAGATCTACGGCGTGCGTACCGATGTGCGCATCATGAACACCTCCTACCTCAACGGCGAATGGTATGTCGACGAGATGAAGACCCGGGCCAACGAGGCTGCGGGCGTACCCTTCACCCTGCCGCGCAGCAAATACACGCTCTGCAACGACTTTGTTCCCGTGGTAGACCGTCTGCACAGCGAGGTTTCGCTTGACGAGGTGATCGACTTCGTGCGCGACAACGACCGCCGCACGCAGCTGCCCATCGGTGACGGTACCTATATCGACTACATCCCCGCCAAGAAACTGGCACTGCCGGTCAATAAGGAGAACGCCATCGCCGCGGGCATCGTCCGCGAGGAGGATCGCGACAAGATGGTCGATACGATCCACTTCGAGCTGAAGCGCAATTCGATCGAGAAGAAGGAGCTGATGCTGCTCGACATGCTGGCACACTTCGACTGGAAACGCCCGATCTACGTCACCCAGCCCTTCATTTTCCAGGATCTGGGTCTGATCGAATACCTCCAGTTCGACGGTTTTGCCTATCGTCTTGTGCCGATCCGCACGCCGATCGACGGACGCGAAATCGGCCGCATCGACCCCACCTATGTCGCACCGCTGCTCAAGAATACGTTCCGCTACGGCAATCTGGAAGATCCCGATGTCTACTGCGATTTCTTCATCCAGTATAACCTGCGTTCGTCGCACGCCCGCGAGTCGTTCGCCCGTGTGGCGAAGACCCTTCTGATCGACGCCTCGAAGATCTCGATGTCCGAGATGCCCGACCGGCAGGCCATCCAGAGCAAGGTTACGGAGGCAGTCGAACTGCTCGACTTAGGGTTGAAACGGCTCCCCGTGGAACAAATCCGTTTCACGCCCACCAACACGACCCCGTTCCTCGAGGGCTACTATACGGCAGCGCTTCTCGGTGACGAGACGGCAGCGGCCAAGGGCGATGAGCTTGCCCGCAAATATGCCCGCTCGCTCTTCGAATACCTGCGCTACTACGCCACCTTCGGCGGATATATGGGTGATCTGGTGATGGAGCAGCACTTCGAGAAGATCGACGAATTTGCCATGCTCTACGGCCTGTTGTTGGACAGCGCCCGCAAGGAGGTACTCGGCGAGCTGACCGCCCGGATCTGGTCGGACGACTTGCTGACGGCACAATACGACCTGCTCTTCGCCCAGATTTCGCGCGAACTGTACTACCGCAACCGCGGTGATCTGATCGTGCCGATGTGGCAGGCCGTCGAACAAAAGATGCTTACCGCAGAGAGCACCTTCCACGACTACAGTCCCATTCTCGAGTCCTACTATATGGCCGGCTATATGGGTAACGAGGAGGCCGTGCGCCTTGCCGACGAGCACCTGCGCCGATTCGTACGTCAGAACATCGCCAAGATCGACGACACCTCGAACAACCTGAGCGATCAGGCTCTCGATGCCGTCATCGGCGAGTTGTACGAGATGTACGGCCTGGCGATCGATGCCCGCCGCTCGGAAATCGTCGAGGAGATGAACGACTTCTTCCGCACGTGCGGCACCCCCGAGGATCAGCTGGTGCACATCAAGTAGCACACCCCCCGATACGAAAAAACCGATCTCTCCCACTGCGGGAAAGATCGGTTTTTTATTTATATAATAGTCGCTATTTCAGTCGGATCACACGCTCCGCATCGTCCGCTTCGGGCAGGGGACGCGGCACAAAGTCCGAATAACCCATCACCACGGCACACAAAGCCTTGCAGTCGTCGGGAATCGGGAGGAACGTCCTCAAGTAATCCTCGGCCAACTCGCCCTGCGGATCGTCCTTACGGCGGGGACGCCCTGCGATCTGCACCCAGCACGAACCCAGCCCCTCATCGACTGCGGCCTGATGTAAGACGGTAGCCGTAATGGCGGCATTGATCTGCCACATATCGCTCTTCGCGGGATCGCCCAGCACCACGATCGCCAGCGGAGCGCCCTTCATAAAGGCCGATCCGAAATCGCGCATATCGGCCATACGGCTCACCAGCTCGGGGTCATCGACCACCAACAAACGACTCGAACGCGAATTGCGCGACGAGGGCGCCGACAAACTGACCTTCAGCATACGCCCGATCACCTCCTCTGGTACGGGGCGGGCATCAAAACGGCGGATGCTGCGGCGTGCGGCCATCAAATCTTGGAATTGCATATTTATAAGGTTTTAAAGAGGTATATACAAAAAGCAAGGGAGAACCACCGTCCTCCCTTTTCACACACAAACATCACACTATTAAATGGCTGAATCAAAAAATATTTTAACCTTTATTTTTCTGATACAAAGATCGGTCAAAACAATGACCTGCACAATCGCCATTAATCGGTATTTTTGTGTTATTCCGCAAACAGTCAAAATTTCTCGAAAAACCCCGTTTTCAGGTTCGTTTTCGGGTAAAATTCTCTAAATCTGCATAAAAACGAGTTTTTTGTCGGGTTTCACTCCCCACAAAAGGGGATCAACCGTTTGCAGCGAAAAGGGATGACTACACGAAATCGTTAGTCCGACAAAGGTCCCGATGTCCCGTGTTTGAAAAAAAGAGCCTTGCGACGGATCGAAAAAATTTCGCCTCCGCACAAAGAAAAGCAAAAAATTCGGATTCCGAACGAAAAATCTCCGAAATTTGGAGTATCTTGCCGAAAACCGAAAAATTTATGGAAACTACGAAACTGCAATTTATCCCGTTCCACTCCTTGCAGGACAAAGGTTGGAGCGAAGCGTGGAAACTGTATGTCGAATCCTTTCCCCAAAACGAACGCTGGAAGGAAGCACGCTACACGGATGCCATGGCCAACGATCCGCTCTTCACGGCCGACGGCATTTGGCTCGACGGCGAACTGGTCGGACTGGTTTTTCACTGGAACATCGGGCGCTTCCTCTATATAGAGCACCTGGCCATCAAACCCGAATGCCGCAACCAGAACCTCGGTTCGCGGGTGGTGGAGGCGATGATTCAACGAGGCGGCGGCCGCCTGCTGCTGGAGATCGAGATGCCCGTGGACGAGCTGACGATCCGCCGCCAGCATTTCTACATGCGCAAAGGCCTCAAGCCCAACCCCGACTACGAATACATCCACCCCTCCTATAGCGAGCCGTTCGAGCGCTATCCGCTGATGCTGATGAGCTACCCCGATCCGCTCACCCCCGAGGAGGCCGTTCTGATGGCGGACTTTACGCGCGAGCACGTCCTCAAGCTCTATTCCGACCACGAGAACCCCACCCTGCCGTTGATCCGCCTAAAATAAGACAAGCCCCATACACAAAAAAGACGCATCGGTTGTGATGCGTCTTTTTTTTATCTCCACCCCGCAGGGCTCAAAACAAGCGACCGCCCGATGTTCGGACAGTCGCTCTCCCATCAAAAATTAACCCTTAAAAATAATCTCCTTTTTTGAAGATTTCCGTAAGGTAATGATGCAGGTAAAACAGATCCGCATCGCCCTTTATCACCTCACGCATGATCAACTCTTCATCATCGGAAATTTGTCGGTCGTCATTAACCTCTTGTTCGGTGGCTACATCCTCCATAGGCTTTTATTTTAAGGTTCCACATATCGGCCCATGCCGACATAACTTGCTAAAAGTAAAAGAATTCGCAGGGCAAAAAACCTACAACCAACTTCCAAACACTTGCCCTGCGGATCTTTTACCTTATAAACGCACGCCTCGGGGGGAATATTGTGCCGCCTAACTCAAAATGATATTTTTCTCGCGGATGATTTTCCGAAGATTGATCAGGGCATAGCGCATACGACCCAGTGCCGTGTTGATCGACACGTTGGTCTGCTCGGCGATGTCCTTGAAGCTAAGGCCTGCGAAATAGCGCATCATGACCACCTCGCGCTGTTCGTCGGGAAGGAGTTTTACGAGGCGACGGATGTCACTCTCGATCTGCTCCGACACGAGTGCATCCTCGACCGATCCTTCGGTGAATCGCAACGAGCCGAGAATGTCGTAGCCCGAATCCGACTCATTGACGGATTTGTTCTGACGCTGCATGCGGAAATGGTCGATGACCTGATTGTGTGCGATGCGAAGCACCCACGAAAGGAATTTGCCGTTATCGACATAACGACCCTCGTCAATGACGCGCACGACCTTGATGAAGGTCTCCTGAAAAAGATCCTCCGCGAGGTCACGGTCCTTGACCATGAGGTTGATATAGTCACGCACACGGCGACTATGGCGTTCGATTAATTGGGATATTGCCGTTCGATCACCGGAAAGGTAATGATTAAGTAAAACTTGATCACTTAACACTTGTACATTCATACTCTTCAAATTTTATTATTCAGAGTAGAGTTTTCGTCGATAGGCAACAGGGTTTTAATGAATGGTTAAAATTTTTACGGATCCGCCTCTTGTTGTCGTCCGTCCCGTTTTTCGGGGTCGGCGATTTATAAAATCGGGCTAAATTTCAAGTGCAAGGTATATATTATTTTTCGGAATTCCAAATCCCGCACCTGCTTTGGAGGCATTTCACCCCCAAAAACTGCATTCGGAGGGTCAATAATCATACCATTTGAAAAATAATGTGCCGATTTATGCATACCACGCGCCCCGCCTGACATTTTGGCCGAAGAGGGCATGGGGACGGGATAAAACACGGGGTCTGCTGCCCGAATAGAGCCTTACTGCCCGTGCCGAATCTTACTGCCGAGCCTCCGACCGCCTGTTCCGCCCTCCTGTTCCAGTCACCGACCTTTGGGCACTCCGCACCCGATACTTCCAGCCAGCCAAAACCACCACTCCGCGCCCGATACCGCCCACCTGTCCGACTCACCGCCCCGTTCCGCATCCGACGACGCCCGCCGACGCACTTCCGCTCCGCCACACCGCGCCCCGTTTCAGACCGCCCTCTCCGTTCCCCGCCATACCTTATATATAGTAGGCAAAAAAAACCGACCTCCCAAAAGGAAAGTCGGCTTTATCGGGATCGGAAATCCGATTAGTAGCTTCTTGCGAAGAGCACACGACGGTGCGAGGGTTTGCCCGTGAAGACGCACTTGCCCTCCTCTTCGGGAGCATCGAACGGGATACAACGGATCGTAGCCTTGGTAGCCTCCTTGATGGCAACCTCGGTCTCGACCGTACCGTCCCAGTGAGCCAGGATGAAACCACCCTTCTCGTCCAGCACGCGCTTGAACTCGTCCCACGTATCGACCTTCGTGATCATCGAGTTGCGGTAGTTGAGTGCCTTGTTGAAGATGTTCTGCTGGATCTCGGTCATGAGGCCTTCGATGCGCTCCACAAGCCCCTCCTGCGATACGGTGGTCTTCTCCAGCGTATCACGGCGAACCAATTCGATGGTGTTGTTCTCCACGTCGCGCGGCCCCATGGCCAGACGAACGGGAACACCCTTCAACTCATACTCGGCAAACTTGAAGCCCGAACGTACGTTGTCGCGGTCGTCGATCTTGACGCTGATACCTTTGGCGCGCAACTGCTCGGCGATCTTCTCGAAACGACCCTTGATGTCCTCCAACTGCTCCAGACCCTTGTAGATCGGCACCATGACGACCTGAATCGGGGCGAGTTTCGGGGGCAGTACCAGACCGTTGTTGTCCGAGTGCGACATGATCAGAGCACCCATAAGACGGGTCGAAACACCCCACGAGGTAGCCCAAACATACTCCAGTTTACCCTCCTTGTTGATGTATTTCACATCGAATGCCTTGGCGAAGTTCTGCCCCAGGAAGTGCGACGTACCGCTCTGCAGTGCCTTACCGTCCTGCATCAGAGCCTCGATCGTCAGCGTATCCTCGGCACCGGCAAAACGCTCGTTGGGCGATTTGTGACCGACGATCACAGGTACCGACATCCACTCCTCGGCGAATTTGCGGTAAACCTCGATCATCTTTTCGGCTTCGGCGATGGCCTCCTCACGGGTTGCGTGGGCGGTGTGCCCCTCCTGCCACAGGAACTCGGCCGTACGCAGGAACAGACGCGTACGCATCTCCCAACGAACGACATTTGCCCACTGGTTGCACAGGATGGGCAGGTCGCGGTATGACTGAATCCAGTTCTTGTAGGTGTTCCAGATGATGGTCTCCGAAGTCGGGCGGACGATCAGTTCCTCCTCGAGTTTGGCATCGGGATCGACGATCACGTTACCCTTGTGCTCGGGGTCGTTCTTCAGACGGTAGTGCGTCACGACGGCACACTCCTTGGCGAAGCCCTCCACGTGGTGAGCCTCCTTCGAGAAGAACGATTTGGGGATAAACAACGGGAAGTAGGCGTTCTGGTGACCCGTTTCCTTAAACATCTTGTCCAGCGCATCGTGCATCTTCTCCCAAATGGCATAACCATAAGGTTTGATGACCATACAACCGCGGACCGCCGAACTCTCGGCCAAACCTGCTTTTACGACCAGATCGTTGTACCACTGCGAGTAGTTGTCCTCCGATTTGGTGAGGTCTTTCAATTCCTTAGCCATATTATTTCGTTTTAAACAATTAATTCTTTAAGAATTTGCAAATATACAAAAATTTGGAGAGGTAATCCATTTATCAATCAGGTTTTTTACACTTATCTGCGGGCGATATCGCGATAGGTGGTCTGCAACATAACCTCTCCGATTTGGCGCAAACGGGGGTTCGTGTCGCGGATGACGCGCCCCGAGGTGCAGTCGAAGACAAACTCTCCCTCGGCATCCGTCACGCCGAAACCGTTGTTGAAGGCGTAGTAGCCGAATTTGTGGGGCGGTGCGGGGGCGAAAATATCCTTGCTGTAGTCGTAATCCGAATGGTCGATGCCCATCTGTCCGAGCAGCGTGGCGGCGATGTCGATCTGCGAGGCATACTCCTCCACCACACGCTTCTCGCGTACCGCTCCACCCGTCATAATCAGCGGAATACGGTGACGCAACGGCGCATTGTACTCCAGATTTTCGGGATAGGGATAGCCGTGATCGGCCACCAGCACCACCAGCAGGTTGTCCCACGCCTCGGACGTACGCCAGCGGTCGAGCATCTCTCCGAGATGTTTGTCGCTGAACGACACGGCATTGAGCATCGGGTGTTCGTATTTGTGGTAAGGCACATCGAAGGGCATGTGACTGCTCAACGTGAGGAATCCGACAAGGAACGGCGCTTCGCTTTCGCGGCTCAGGCGCAACACCTCGTCGCCCACATAGGCACACATCGTCTCGTCGTTCCACCCCCATTTCGACATCGGGGCATCGAACGACAAGTCCTTCTGCCAAACCAACCGCTCCCAACCCGTGGCATACATATAGGAGGACTGATCCGTAAAATTCAGATCCCCGCCGTAGTAGAACGAGGTGGAATACCCTTCGCGCTTCAGCGAACGGGCGATCGAAGGCAGGTTGCGGCTCTTGCCCGGGAGTTTCATGATCGAGATGGAGGTCTGCGCGGGGAAACCGCTCAAGACGGCCACCTCACCGCGATCCGTACGGAACGAATTGGCAAACATATTCTCAAACCACACGCCCTCGGCCTTGTAACGGTCGAGATTGGGCATGACACGCTCGCCAACGGCATCGGTCTCCATGATCGTACGGGCGAAACTCTCCAGAAGGACCACCACCACATTGGGGCGTTTGTGGGTCAAAAGTTCGACCGTCGGCGCGACGGACACGGCATTTCCACGCAACGAATCGAACAACCGTGCGCACTCCTCATCCGAACGGAAGGCGTATTCCGAGGCATAGTCCTGCCGCTTGCCCAGCGAATGGAGGAACGAAAAGACGGGATTCGTTGCGGCATGATTCAGGAACATATTAGACGAGAAGTAGGCCTTCGACACATTGGCGGTCGATTCGCCCACACCACCACGGATGGCCAGGAAATCCAATCCGCCCAAGAAAAGTCCCGCAAGGGTCAGCCATGCGGCCGTGCGACGCGGCAGGACGGGTTCTCCGTCAAACAGGTCGGCCACATGGCGGTAACACCACATCATGCCCCATGCCCACACGGCAAACAGCGCAAATCCCGACAATCCCGTCACCCAGTCCACACTGGCGGCGGCATCCTTCGGATCGGTCAGATAGATCAGGACGGTGGCATCGATGCGGAATCCCCAGTGTTCGTAAAGTCCCAGATCGACCGCGAAGATGGCGGCCGTCAGCATCGACACGGCATAGAGCCATACGCGCATGACCTTCGTCCAGATGCGCTCGGGCATCCGTCCCCACAACGAGGCAATGGTCAGAAGCAGAGGCACGGCCGTGACATAGCCCGCCAGCGTCACATCATGCGTCAGTCCGTACCACACCACCCGAAACCAATCCGCGGCCGAGGCATCCCCCGCCGCCGACCAGTAACGCAGCAGAAAAACGGGTTTCTGCAAAGCCATCATCAGGACAGTCACCCCGAACAGGGCGAACACAAAGGTTGTTTTCTTGCGAATCATATCCTAAAAAATAGTGGGAAACAACTCCCGTAAACGAAAAAAGACCCCCGTCTTCGGTTTCGCACACGGGGAAACCAAAGTCAAATGGGGGTCGTTATGATTTTGTCGGATCAGATCTTCTCGCCATAGGCCAGATCGCCCGCATCACCGATGCCGGGGACGATGTACGAACGCGAGGTAAGCTCCTGATCGACGGCAGCCACCCACAGTTCGGTGGTGTCGTGGGGCATGTGCTGTTTTACGTAGTCCACGCCCTGCTCGCTGGCGATGACGGCTGCAAGGTGGGTGTAGGCAGGCATTCCGCCGCGCTCACACAGTGCCTCCCAGGCCAGAACCATCGACGAACCGGTGGCCAGCATCGGATCGACCAACAAAAGGGTCTTACCCTCCAGCATACCACACGAGATATATTCGACCTTGACGGTGAAACTGCCGTCCTTCTTGCTCTTGCGGTAGGCCGAAATGAACGCATTTCCGGCGTCGTCGTAGTAGTTCAGAAAACCCTGGTGGAAGGGAAGTCCCGCACGCAGAATGGTCGCCACGACCAGATTGTCGCCGATCTCGCGTACGGAAGCCTCGCCGAGCGGAGTCTCGACGATGTGTTCCTCGTAATTCAGCGTCTTCGACACCTCATAGGCCATGATCTCGCCGATGCGCTCCAAGTTGCGGCGGAAACGCATCGAATCCTGCTGGATGTTCTTGTCGCGGATCTGGCGAATGAATTTGTTCAGCACGGTATCCTGCTCATTGAGCACGTGTACAGTCATAGTTTGTATGTTTTAGTAGAGAAAATTATTGAACGGATAGCGTCCCGCATGAATCTCGCGCACCATGCCGTAGAGATCCGAACGGAACTTTTCGATGTTAATCTTCTCGCGTGCCGACAGGAAAATCGACGGTTCGTCGGTACGGGCGAACCACGTCTGCTTCAGATCGTCCAGCGAGCGGTTTTCCTTCGTGGCGGGGGTCAGATCGTCCTCGTCTTTCTTCACATAGGTATAGGCATCGACCTTGTTGAAGACCAGATAGACGGGTTTGTTGCCCGCACCGATCTCCTGAAGGGTCTGCTTCACCACGTCGATCTGCTCCTCGAACTGCGGATGCGAAATATCGACCACGTGGATCAGCAGGTCGGCCTCACGCACCTCGTCCAACGTCGATTTGAACGACTCGATCAGCTCCGTGGGCAGTTTGCGGATAAACCCGACCGTATCCGACATCAGGAACGGCAGGTTGTCGAAGACCACCTTGCGCACCGTCGTATCCAGCGTCGCAAAGAGTTTGTTCTCGGCAAACACATCGCTCTTCGAGATGAGGTTCATCAGCGTCGATTTACCCACGTTGGTGTACCCCACCAGCGCCACACGCACCATATGACCGCGGTTCGAACGCTGCACGGCCATCTGCTTGTCGATCTTCTGGAGATCCTCCTTGAGTTTGGCAATGCGGTTGCGGATGTTACGGCGGTCGGTCTCGATCTCGCGCTCACCGGCACCGCCACGGGTTCCCGTACCACCTCGCTGACGTTCGAGGTGCGTCCACATACCCGACAGGCGGGGCAACATATATTCGTAGTTGGCCAGCTGCACCTGCGTCTTGGCGTAGGCCGTGCGGGCACGCGAAAGGAAAATATCCAGAATAAGGCGCGTACGGTCCAACACGCGGCAGGGCATTGCCTGCTCGATGTTGCGGGTCTGCGACGGCGAGAGTTCGTCGTCGAAGATCACCACGTCGATCTCCTCTTCCTTACACCAGTCGGCAATCTCCTGCAACTTACCCGGCCCCACGTAGATACGTGCCGAGGGTTGCGCCAGACGCTGCGTGAAGCGTTTGACCGTCTCGATTCCGGCCGTCTCGGCCAGAAATTCCAACTCGTCGAGGTACTCCGCAATGCGCGACGGATCGTCCTTGTCGCGGATGACCGCAACGACCACGGCACGTTCGGGACGCACCTCCTCGGCGGAAGGTATGGTTTTATTGTTTTCGTTACTCATTGTCTTATATTCGGGGCAGGGAATGGCTGCCTTTTAGGTAAAAATAAGGGTATCCGCCCGAAAGCAAGATACCCTTAGAATCAATGTCGCGGCATCTGTTAGTTCGCCAGGCGGAACTGAACAGGCAACGTATATTTTACACGTACCGGACGGTTACGCTGTTTACCGGGCGTCCATTTGGGCGAGGTTTTCAGCACGCGGATAGCCTCCTCCGACAGCGAACGGTCGGGGGTCTTCAGCACTTCGATGTTGGTCAGACGACCGTCACGCTCGATCACGAACATCAGGACAACTACACCCTGGATACCGTTCTCCTGAGCGATCGCAGGATAGTTCACGCTCTTCTGAACCCAGTTACGGAACGTATTGAGGTCTCCACCCTGGAAGGTAGGCAACACCTCGACGGCGGCACTCATGAAGGGGGTATCGTCCTCGATCACCTCCTCTTCAACGGCAACCTCCTGAATAATATCGGTATCCTCATCGAAATCGACGAAATCGACATCGGTGGAGATCTTCGTATCGTTGGTTACGACCTGAAGAATGTCGGCAAGCGCCTTAACCTGTACCTTTTCGGGCATTTGGGGCGGCTTCTGGTCCTGACGGGTGATCTCGGTGATCTCCTCCTCGATCGGGCCGTAGTTCATGTCCAGTTTCTCAATTTTCTTCTCGGCCGGCGAATAAGCGAACGCAAGGATTACAAGGCCAAGCGCTACAACCAGACCGATTTCAAGCAAAAGACCTCGTTTGTTTTGCAGGTCTGCTTTGGGCGATTTCTTGATTTCCATCTATTCTTTTAATTTAATTTGTTGCAACTTCACACCGCAACGGCGCACCGACAAGCACGCTATGCACCACAAATATATGGATAAAAATTCAAAAAAGGAGCATCCCGCAAAAAAATCTTTATTTTTTGTCTATTTTTGTCCCGCAAACGAACCTTCATCACGCGAAAATGGAACAAAAAGAGACACTTTACGGTAAAAATCCCGAAGAACTTGCCGCCGTATGTGCCCGTTTGGGCATGCCGCGATTTGCGGCCAAACAGCTTGCGCAATGGCTCTATCGGAAACACACCGAACAACCCGAACTGATGACCAACATCTCGGGAGCTCACCGCGAACAACTCGCCCGTGAATTTTCACCGGCACTGTCCGCTCCCGTGCGTTGCTCGACCTCCACGGACGGCACCAAGAAGTACCTCTTCCGCATCGACGGCGGCCATTACATCGAGTCGGCCTACATTCCCGACCGCGACCGTGCCACGCTGTGCGTTTCGTCGCAGGCGGGATGCCGCATGCACTGCGCCTTCTGCGCCACGGGGCGTCAGGGGCTGCAACGCTCGCTGACGGCGGCCGAGATCCTCAACCAGATCGTCTCGCTGCCCGAACGCGACCGCCTTACCAACCTCGTATTCATGGGTATGGGCGAACCGCTCGACAACTACGACAACGTGTTGCGTGCCCTTCAGATCCTCACGTCGGATTGGGGTTTCGGCTGGTCGCCCACGCGCATCACCCTTTCGACGGCGGGTGTCGTGCCGAACCTGAAACGCTTTCTCGACGAAACGGATGTCCATCTGGCCGTCAGCCTCCACAACCCGTTCCACGAGGAACGCCTCGAGATCATGCCCATCGAACGCGCATGGGGCATCTGGGAGGTGGCCGACCTGTTGCGTCAGTACGATTTCACGCACCAGCGCCGCGTGTCGTTTGAATATATTGTATTGGAGGGAAGAAACGATTCGCCGCGCCACATCAAGGAGTTGTGTCGCCTTTTGGACGGCATCAAATGCCGCATCAACCTCATCCGATTCCACAAGATCCCCGATTCGCCGTTCTACTCGCCCGACAACGAACACATGATCCGTTTCCGCGACACGCTGACGGCAAAAGGCATCCAGACCACCATCCGCGCCTCGCGTGGCGAGGACATTCAGGCGGCCTGCGGTCTGTTGAGTACCGAGGAGGAGAACCGCACGATGTAAAATTTCCGATTGAATATAGAAACACCCGAGCCGTTTTGGTTCGGGTGTTTTTTTTTTGCGGGGTTCGGTGCAGGGCACAAAAAAATCCCCGATACCTTTCAGTATCGGGGATCATCGAAATTGGTCGGGATGACAAGATTCGAACTTGCGACCACTCGCCCCCCAGACGAGTACTCTAACCGGACTGAGCTACATCCCGTATCTTTTCGGAGTGCAAATATACGGCACATTTTCATATTCACAAATTTTTTTCAAGTTTTTTTTCTATATTTGTCTCTATGAAACGGATTTCAGCATACCTCAGCCTCCTGTTCGCCCTGCTTTTGATGGGGTGCAACGGCTCAACAGGCCTCTCCAAGGCCGATTTTACGGAAAATGTCTATCATCCCGCCTACGCATCGGGATTTGATGTTTTTTCTCAAAAAAATTCCGACGACGGGGAAAACACCTCGCATCTGGTCACCATCCGCAACCCGTGGCAGGGCGCAACCGACGTCGAGCAGCAGCTTCTGATCCTCCGCGGCGAGGACAAAGCGCCCGCCGATTTCGAGGGACAGGTGGTGCGCACACCGATCCGGAAGGTGGTCTGCCTCTCGTCGAGCTACGTGGCGATGTTCGACCGTGTGGGCGAAACCGACCGCGTGGTGGGCGTATCGGGCATCGACTACATCTCCAATCCGCGCATACAGGAGTTGCGCGCCGAGGGTAAGGTACACGACATCGGTTACGATACGAACCTTAACTTCGAGCTTCTGACCTCGCTTGACCCCGACCTGGTTTTACTGTTCGGCATCACGGGCGAGAACAGCGTCCTCACGGGCAAACTCCGCGAGTTGTCCATTCCCTATATATATATAGGTGACTACATCGAGGAATCACCCCTCGGCAAAGCCGAATGGATGGTTCTGATCGGCGACCTGTGCGACAAATTGGACGAGAGCCGCGCAACTTTTCAGGAGATTGCCGACCGCTACAACACGCTGAAGGAGAAGATCCGAGTCGATTCGACCACAAAACGCCCCTTGGTGATGCTCAACACACCCTACCGCGACACGTGGTTCATGCCGCCCGTAGGCAGTTACATGGTGCGTCTGATCGAGGATGCGGGCGGTAAGTACATCTATCCGCAGAACACTTCGGGACTTTCGAAAAGCATCGACATCGAGGAGGCCTACCTGCTGGCTACCCAGGCCGACGTATGGATCAATACGGGCATGTGGTCGTCGCTGGAGGATCTTCAGAACCAAGCCCCGAAATTCACCCGTGTGCCCTCGGTTGCCCACCGTCGCGTATGGAACAACAACCTGCGTGCCACCCCCGCGGGCGGTTCGGACTTCTGGGAATCGGGCGTCGTGAATCCCGATCTGGTGCTGGAGGATCTGCACCGACTGATGCTTGACGAAAAAGAGAATTACCACTACTACAAGCGCCTGGAGTAATGACACGACACACGCCGCTCTTCATCCTGCTGAGCCTCCTGTTGGGGGTGCTGTTCGTGGCCGACCTTGCGATCGGCTCGGTCAGCGTGTCCGCGGGTGAAGTCTGGGCGGCGCTTACGGGCGGGGCGTGCAACGATGCCACCCGCAACATCATCCTCAACATCCGTCTGCTGAAAGCCGTCACCGCCCTCTTTGCGGGTGCGGCACTCGCCGCGGGCGGTCTTCAGATGCAGACCCTGTTCCGCAATCCGCTGGCAGGCCCCTATGTGCTGGGCGTCTCGTCGGGCGCGGGGTTGGGCGTGGCGCTGTTCCTGCTGGGTGCACCCCTTTTGGGGGTGGCCGCCCATTCGTGGATTCAATCGCTGGGTATCGTCGGGGCGGCATGGCTGGGTTCGGCGCTCGTCTTGGCGCTGGTCATGGCCGTCAGCCGTCACATCAAAGACATCATGGTCATCCTCATCCTCGGCATGATGCTCGGTTCGGGCATCGGTTCGGTGGTGGAGATCCTCCAATACCTCTCCAACGAGGCCGCCCTGAAGTCGTTCGTCATCTGGACGATGGGGTCGCTGGGCGATGTCACGGGGTCGCGCTTGATGATCATGATCCCGATTGTCGTGGCGGGTCTTATATTGTCGATTGCAGTCATCAAGCCGCTGAATCTTCTGCTGCTCGGCGAAAATTATGCCCGCACGATGGGGCTTAACATCCGCCGCACGCGCACGCTGATCTTCCTTTCGACCATTCTTCTGGCGGGTACCGTCACGGCCTTCTGCGGCCCCGTGGGTTTTGTCGGGCTGGCCGTTCCGCACCTTGCACGCATGTTGTTCCGCAGTGCCGACCACCGCACGCTGATGCCCGCCTCGATGCTCCTCGGCTCGATCCTTCTGGTCGTTTGCGACCTTTTGGCGAAGACCCTCGCCTTCCCGATCAACACCGTCACGGCACTGATGGGCATCCCGATTGTCATTCTGGTTGTCATCCGCAACCGCAACATCTTCTGAAATGGGCATCACACTCCATAACCTTCGCCTCGCCTACGGCCGACGCCTCCTGATGGAGCACGTTTCGGCCGAGATCCCCACCGAGCGGCTCACCGCACTTGTGGGGCGCAACGGCACGGGTAAAAGTACCCTGTTGCGTGCCATTGCGGGGTTGAACGACCAATTTTCGGGTGAGATTCGACTCAACGGCCGCCCTTTGGAGGCGCTCTCGCCGCGCGAACGAGCCGCGACGATCAGTTTTGTAACCACCGACAAGATCCGCATCGCCAACCTGCTCTGCGAGGATGTCGTTGCGCTGGGTCGTGCCCCCTACACCAATTGGATCGGACGCATGCAGGAGGAGGATCGCGCGATCGTTTTCCGTTCGCTCGAGCTGGTCGGCATGGCCGATTTCGCCCGCAAGCCGATGGACACACTCTCCGACGGCGAGTGTCAGCGCATCCTCATCGCGCGTGCCCTGGCGCAGGATACCCCCATCATCCTTCTGGACGAGCCGACGGCCTTTCTCGACCTGCCGAACCGCTACATCCTGTGTTCGCTGTTGAGCCGTCTGGCGCACGAGGAGCACAAATGCATCCTTTTTTCCACCCACGAACTGGACATCGCCCTGCATATTTGCGATCGGGTTGCCCTGATCGACACGCCCGACCTTCACCTGATGCCCGCCCGCGAAATGGCTGCAAGCGGTCACATCGAACGTCTTTTCACCGAAGAGGGGCTTTCGAAAGCGGCTTTGGAGGGCATGTCTCAACTCCTAAAACACTAAAATTCTTATTTTTCTGAAGAAATTTTGCACATTTTTTTGCAGAAGTCCTTTTTTTACTTACCTTTGCACCGCTAAACCTCCCAAACACGGGATCAAGGAATAGTGGTAGAGGCCCATTCGTCTATCGGTTAGGACGCAAGATTTTCATTCTTGAAAGAGCAGTTCGACTCTGCTATGGGCTACTAAACGAGGGCCGGGCAATACGAGAGACACGACCGTTGTTGAAATATCTGCATGCCACATTCGCAAATCACCTTCAACAACAGACATTCAATCGGATTTCGAAGCCTACGGGTGAACAATTTTTTAGGAGCGGGTGAAGAACCTATCCGAAGGCGGCTACGGCCGTTTCATTGTTTTAGGAAATTAAAAGTAAAAAAATAAAAAACTAACGAATTATGGCAAACCATAAGTCTTCGCAAAAAAGAATCCGTCAGACTGTATCGAAGCGCGCACACAACCGCTTGATGCACAAGACCGCCCGCAACGCCGTTAAGGCCATGCGTGCAACCACCGAGAAGAGCGCCGCTATCGCACTGCTTCCCAAAGTAAGCTCGATGCTCGATAAGCTGGCTAAGCACAACATCATGCACAAGAACAAGGCAGGCAACCTGAAGAGCGCCATGCAGCTGCATGTAAACGGCTTGAACTAATCTCTTCTTAAGGAGACTTTCAACCATACGGCGATCCGATCTTCGGATCGCTTTTTTTATGTCCTCGGCGGGCGGTTCCACGGGGAACATCTCCGAATCCCGACCGCCTGCACGATATTTTCCCGCAAAGATTTGCAGTAATGGAAAAAACTCCCGATTATTGCCCCGTTAATTCACAACTCATCAAAATGAAACAATCCGACATCCAATACCTGAACCAATTCGAACTCAAATTGGAAGAAGAACTCGTCAAACTCTGCACCGAGTACAAGATGCTGAACAACATCCTGCTCGCCACCGAAGACATCGACGAATTATGGACAACGAACCTTGCGCCCGAATACGTTGCCGATGCCGTGAAGGAGGTCGCCAACTATCCGGTGGTATCGGTTGCATGGGCAGGTTATCTCGGAATGGGTGTTGCGAAGGGTTGGGATACGGACTGGGCGAAATACCAGAAGCTGCCCTACGCCAACTACTACGGCGAGCATAAATTCGACGATCTCGACGAACACATCGTGAAACACATCCTCGGTCTGGAACTCGACAGCCCTCAGGCACAGCAGATCGAGAACATTCTGCGCGCCTGCGGCGAGAAGGCCGTCAATATGATCCGCCACGAACACATCGAGCCGCAGAGCGTCATGGCGTTCCACGTCTTTGCCCGCGCCACCAAGGCGATGTTCCGCATCGGCGTGGCTCTGGAGCTGTACTACCTGGGCTATAAATTCGAGAAAGTCAAACTCTCGGATCTGAATGCAGGCAGGGTCTCCTAACACCCCGCTTCCATAAAAATAAAACCGTGTCGCAGAATTTCGACACGGTTTTTTTGTACTTATCGACACAACCTGCGCCCGACCGAGTTTCTTATTTTTTACCATTTATAGATAATTAATTTATCATTATTTACTATTCCGAGACTTTTTTACGCGAAATATTCATTCAAACAGAGAGGTTAAGATTTTTTTCATACATTTACAGACAAACCTTAAAACCTTAGTCTTATGAAAAAAATCTTTCCCCTGTTTCTGTTCTTGGCAACAGTACTCCCGTTCGTCGGCTGTGACGATGATGACAACACGGTTACACCTCCCACTCCCGAACAGCCTGTTCTCGAATTGAACGCACCGGAAATCACCGTTTCCGACAAAGGAGGTGTGACCGAAACAGGCTACACCCTCACCAATCCCATAAAGGGTGCCGCGTTGAAAGCAGTCACTTCCGCCGACTGGCTCTCCGAACTGACCGCTTCCGAAGGCAAAATCTCGTTCAAGGCAGCCGCCAACACAGTTCCCGAATCCCGTACGGCAGTCATCCGATTCAACTATCCGGAATTGAAGAATGCTCCCGAACTGACCGTAAAACAGGATGCTGCCGAAGAAGTCGTTCCCGATCCCGAAATCAGTCTGAACGCCACCGAGGTAAATGTTCCACACAAAGGGGGTATCGCCGAAATGACTTACACCCTCACCAATCCCGTGGAGGGTGCCGAACTGACGGCCGTCTCCACCGCCGAGTGGATCTCCGATCTGAACACTTCCGTGGAGGGCAAAATCACGTTCACGGTTGCTCCCAACGAACTGACCGAGCCCCGCACGACCGAGATCGAAATGACCTACCCCGGCATCAAGAATCCGATCCGATTTGCGGTAAATCAGGAGGCTACCCCAAAACCCACGACCATCACTCCGGATTCGGAAGTCGTGACGGTACCCGCCGAGGGCGGTGCCGCCGAAATGACTTACACCCTCACCAATCCCGTGGAGGGTGCCGAACTGACGGCCGTCTCCACCGCCGAGTGGATCTCCGATCTGAACACTTCCGTGGAGGGCAAAATCACGTTCACGGTTGCTCCCAACGAGGTTTCCACCCCTCGCTCGGCAATCGTCGAATTGACTTACCCCGGCATGGAGACCAAACCCCAATTCACCGTCGAGCAGGCCGCCGCCGAAGAGAAAGCCGTTTTCAAGATCACGTTGAGCAATCCCACGACCAATTCGTTCATCATGAATCTGGAGTTGCTTGTTCCCGACATGAAGTACTTCTACCACGTGCTTCCCGCTTCGGCCGTAGCCGAATGCCCCACAGACGATGACCTTTACGCCTACGACGTAGCCTTCTACGAAGATCTCGATGCCAGTACAGGGCTTGGTTGGCAGGCATGGGCCATCGACGACCTCCAAACAACCTCGATCCGCGACTGCAAGATCACCAACATGATGCCCGATACCGAATATGTGGTCTATGCCTACGGTGTGGATGACAATCTGACACGCACGACTCCCATCACACGTGCTACGATCCGCACCCAAGCCCCGCAGATGCTTAACGTGCAATTCAACATCGAATTGCTGTCCGATACTGCCGGAGAAATCAAGGCCGAAGTCACAGCCGAAGATTACAACGGCTATTTCGTGGCAAAGGTTTTCACCAATGTCGATGCAGGCGATACCGACGAAATAGTCTTGGATAAGATCTCCCGGTACTGGGCTGATGAAGTCAAGATGGCCGGTTGGATCGGTTACACCTTCGAGCAACTCATGTCGCAACACGGAGCCATCGGATCGACCATCGTTACCCGCTCGACGGATCCGGGACAGAAATGCTACGTTTATGCCTTTGCCGTGGACGAAAACGCTCTGCGTTGCTCGAAAATCACCATACTTCCCGTCACTGCCAAATAACCCCGTCTGCTCCACATGGAACCGACCCTAAAAAGAAGAACCCCGTGCCGGCACCTGTCCGACACGGGGTTCTTCTTCCCCAATACGACCGTAAAGGTATTTATTCAAAAATTCAGAGATCCGAAAAACGCTGTCGTTAAAAACCTCATCACGTCATACGATGCCACTTACAAAACAGCATCCGATCCAAACATATTTACAAAAAATGGTAGTGTTTCAAAAAGTGTGTCTGAGATAGGACAATAAAAAAGTCTACAGATTCACCAGATTCATTTCTAACAAAGAATCATACAAACAGAAAAACCGCGTCAGAGCTATTCTAACGCGGTTTTTTGGAGGTCTGAAGCGGATTCGAACCGCTGTACAAGGTTTTGCAGACCTTTGCCTAGCCACTCGGCCATCAGACCATAAAGATCACCCATTCGTGATTTGGTTGTGCAAATATAGGCATTAAATCCGTACAAAACAAAAGTTTCTTCGTTTTTTGCGAAATTTATCGAAAATATTTACCTTTACATCTCGCTAAAGCCTCTGCAACGCGCCATGACCGTCGAAGATATTGCCCTGACCATGACTCCCGGAATCGGAGTCAAAGGAACCGTACATCTCCTTGAGGTATTCGGCGATGCCCGTTCGGTATTCGAGGCGTCGCTCGACGATCTCTGCCACGAAGCCGAGTTGCACGATGCCCCCGCACGCGCCATTCTTGCCCGCAAGGGATTCGCCGCGGCCGAACGCGAGCTGAAATATTGTCTAAAAAACAACATCCTCCCCGTAGCCTCGACCGATGCGGAATATCCGCCGCTGCTTCGCGAAATTCCGGACTATCCCCATATACTATATATAAAAGGTCGCCTGGATCGATTGCAGTCGCGTTACCTGTCGGTAGTCGGCACCCGCGAGGCCACGCCCTACGGACAAATCATGTGCAACCGACTGATCGAAGCCCTCGCCAAGCGCATTCCGTCGCTGGCAATCGTCAGCGGACTGGCTTTCGGCATCGACATCGCGGCACACCGCGCCGCTTTGGCCGCCAACCTGACCACCATCGCCGTACTCCCCTCGCCACTTCCCGAAATCACCCCCAGCCAGCATACGGCCGTGGCGCGTGACATTCTGGAACACGGAGGCGTTCTGATTACCGAAGAGAGTTCGCAGAGCAAACAACGCGGCAGAGCCTACATCCCGCGCAACCGCATCATCGCGGGGCTGAGTGCGGGTACGCTCGTCGTCGAATCGCCCGAACAGGGCGGTGCCCTCATAACCGCCTCGATGGCCGACGGATACAACCGCACGGTGATGGCACTTCCGGGTCGCGTGACGGACAAATCCTCTCGCGGCACGAACCATCTGATCAAAACCCGCAAGGCACAAATCGTCACCTCGGCCGAGGATATTCTCCAGGAAATGTTGTGGGATACCCTCCCCGAAGTGCTCTACCAACCCCTCCCGAAACGCGAAAGCCGCCTGACGGAAGACGAGGAGCAACTCCTGCGCCTGTTCTCCGAGTCGGATTCGCTTTCCATCGAAGAGATTGCCCTTCGGTGCGGTTCGGATACGGGACGCCTTGCCACCCAACTCGTAGGACTCGAATTGGCAGGAGCCATCATGCAACTGCCCGGACACCGATATATAAAGATACCATGATACTTACCGATACCCATTCCCACCTCTACGCCCCCGAATTTGACGAAGATCGCGAAGAGGCCTACCGACGCGCCCTGGATGCGGGCGTCGAACACCTGCTGCTTCCGGCCATCGACTCCGAAAGCCATGCCGCCCTGTTCGATTTCTGCCGTTCGCACCCCGACCGTCTGATTCCGATGATGGGACTCCACCCCACCTCGGTCAACGACAATCCCCGCTGGCGCGAAGAGCTGAAATTGGTGGAAAAATACCTCGCCGACCGACCCGAGGGCATTCCGCCGTTCTGCGCCATCGGTGAAATCGGTCTCGATTTCTATTGGAGCAAAGATTTCATGCAGGAGCAGATCGAAGCCTTCGAACATCAGATCGAACTGGCTCTGAAATACCGACTTCCGATCGCCGTCCATACGCGTGATGCGTGGGACGAAACCCTTCGGATCGTGCGGAAATATAAGGATCGCGGACTCTGCGGCGTGTTCCATGCCTTCTCCGATACGAAAGAAAGTTATGAAGAATTGAAAACATTGGGTAACTTTGTATTCGGGATCGGCGGCGTGGTGACCTTCAAGAAGAGTAACGTGGCGGATCTGGTGCGCGAGATGGCACTTGAGGACATCGTCCTCGAGACCGATTGCCCGTACCTGACGCCCGCCCCCTACCGCGGTCGGCGCAACGAATCGGCCTACGTTAGTTTCGTATGCGAGAAGGTGGCCGAAATCAAAGGCCTTTCGCCCGACGAGGTGGCCGAGATCACGACCCGCAACGCCCGACGTATGTTTGCAATTAACTAAAAACCAATAAGGAACACTTAAAACGACATGAGATCTTCAATTTTAATCATTTACACCGGAGGAACGATCGGCATGAAAACCGATGCCGAAACCGGTGCGCTGGTGCCCTTCGACTTCAGCGGCATTTACGATGAGTTTCCGTCCCTGCGCCGCCTGAACGTGGACATCGACATCCACACCATCTCGCCGATCATCGACTCCTCGAACGTGATGCCCGAGAACTGGATCGAACTGGCCGAGATCATCCGCGACAACTATACGCGCTACGACGGATTCGTCGTGCTTCACGGTACCGACACGATGTCCTACTCGGCATCGGCACTGAGTTTCCTCTTGGAAAACCTCTCGAAACCCGTTGTTTTCACGGGCAGTCAGATTCCGATCGGCGTGCTGCGTACGGACGGCCGCGAGAACCTCATCACCGCCATAGAGATTGCGGGTACGCGCCGCAGCAACCACCCCGAAATGGCGATGGTGCCCGAAGTGTCGCTTTACTTCCAAAACCGCCTGTTCCGTGCCAACCGCTCCACGAAGCGCAGTGCCGAGGCTTTGAGTGCGTTCCGCTCGAACAACTACCCCGCACTGGCCGAGGTGGGCGTGAACATCACCTACAACCCCACGGCCATCCACTACCCGCAACAACCCGAAGAGGCCGAGCTGAAGATCGCCACCCGCCTGGGTGACGGCATCGAAATCATCAAGCTCTTCCCCGGCATGAGCGAGCAGATGCTCCACGCCATGCTCACCGCCCCCGGCCTGAATGCCGTCGTACTCGAAACGTTCGGTGCGGGCAACGCCCCCACCAAGCAGTGGTTCATCCGCGAAATCGAGGAGGCCATCCGCCGCGGAATCTACGTGGTGAACATCACGCAATGCGGCAGCGGCAACGTGTCAATGGATCTCTACGACACGGGCATCCACCTGCAACAGATCGGCGTGATCAGCGGTCACGACCTGACCACCGAGGCCGCCTGCACCAAACTCATGTACGTGCTGGGCAAAAACCTCTCGCGCGAGGAGACCATGGAGCTGCTCCGCAAGCCGCTCCGCGGAGAATTTACGCTTTAGGTGATTGCAGGTTAGGAATATTTTTTATATATTTCGCACTGTTAAAGTACCTTAAACCGAGGTCATTGACCCGAAAACGGACGACAAAAAGCGCATGATGTTCTGAAAATCAATCGAATACCATCGCCATTCGGTGTGTTTTGTGGTGAGTGATGCCCCCGTGGGAAAAGGGGCGCACCCCCTCCGAAAACGGCGAAAAACTCGGCGAAAAGCAACTGAACAATAAAAAAATAATAAAAATTTAGGGGCAGACGATATTTTTTAGCACGCCCACCCCGCAAAACCGACACGTAAAACGAGATTTACAAAGAAGAATAAACAAAATCAACTAATCAAATTAATTTATTAAACACAACTATGAAAAAACTTTTTTTGATTCTGTCGGTTGCCCTCTTCTCGCTGGGTACCGTTAACGCATTCGCGCAGGAGGAAGAGGCTGCTGCCCCCCAAGAGGCAACGACCGAAGTAGTAGCTGAAGAAGCTGCCGAGACCCCCGCAACGGCTCAAGAGCCCGCCGAAATGGAAGGTCAGACGATGCACCGCGTCCTGATGCAGAAGTTCCTGGAAGGTGGTTGGGAGTGGATGCTCCCCGTATTGCTCTGCTTGGTAATCGGTTTGGCCGTAGCCATCGAGCGTATTCTCTACCTGTCGCTTTCGACCATCAACACGAAGAAATTCATGGAGTCGGTTGAGAACGAGCTGAAGTCGAACGGCGTTGCCGCTGCCAAGGAACTGTGCCGCACCACCCGTGGCCCGATCGCTTCGATCTACTTCCAGGCATTGCTCCGCTACGAGCAGGGTAAGGATCTCGACGTTATCGAGAAATCGGTTGTTTCGTACGGTTCGGTTCAGACCGGCCAGATGGAGTCGGGTCTGTCGTGGATCGGCTTGTTCATCGCATTGAGCCCTATGTTGGGTTTCATGGGTACCGTTGTTGGTATGATCGGTGCATTCGATGCAATTCAGGCTGCAGGTGATATCAGCCCGACGCTGGTTGCCGGTGGTATCAAGGTCGCTCTGTTGACTACCCTTATGGGTCTTATCGCTGCGGTTATTCTTCAGTTGTTCTATAACTATATCGTATCGAAGATCGACTCTTTGGTTAACGATATGGAGGATGCATCTATCGTTCTGATGGATACCCTGACTGATCAAAAGAAATAATCGAACGTATAAAAGAATCAAAAACAAATGAAAAAGGTTTTAAACATATTGCTGGGTCTCATGATGGTGATCACAGCTGCGTTGCTGATCTACGCAGCCGTATCGCCTCACCCCGAGAACAAAGCAGAGTTTGATCCGTCCATCAGCCTGAATCTGATGTGGGGTTATGCCCTCTTCGTATTCGCTCTGTGCTGTGCGATCTTCTGCGCTTTGTTCGGCATGATCAAGAATCCCGCAGGAATCAAGGGCACCATCCTTTCGTTGGCGCTGATCATCATCGTTGTCGGTGTGGCTTACTTCACCGCTGCCGGTCATGACATTCAGATTCCCGACGTACAGAACAACACCTACTTCGGTGTAGGTGAAACCATTATCACTGACACGAGCATTTTGGTAACTTATGTTGCCGGTGCAGCTGCATTCGTAGTTGCCGTAGCAACCGAAATCTGGGGTATTTTCAAATAATAACAAAGAAGTACAATGGCAGGTAATAAAAGACAAGTTCAAGAAATTAATGCCGGTTCTATGGCCGACATCGCCTTCTTGCTGCTCATTTTCTTCTTGGTCGCCACTACGATGAATGTCGATACCGGTATCCAGCGTATGTTGCCCCCCATGCCCCCCGAGAACCAAAAGATGGAGGATATCAAGGTTAAGGAACGTAACCTCCTTCTGGTACTTGTTTCGGGTAACGGTAACATCATGATCGGTACGGCCGACAATCAGCAGATTTGCGATCTCCGTCAGGTAAAGGACAAAGTCAAGGAATTTATCCTGAACCCGATGGATGCTGAAAATCTTCCCGAAAAGGTAGAAAAGGAAATCGAATTGGCCAATGGCAGCAAGTGGGTCTATCCCGAAAGTCAGGGCGTAGTTTCGTTGCAGACCACGCGTGACACGGGTTATCAGCCCTACATCATGGTTCAGAACGAACTCACCCGTGCCTTCAACGAGGTACGTGACGAGGTAGCTATTAAAAAATTCGGTGATAAATTCGAAAACCTCACTGAGGACAACCGTAAGGCTGTAGCCAAGGCTGTTCCCCAGAAGATTTCGGAGGCAGAGCCGAAGACAATTAAAAAATAGAAGATCATGGCAGTAATGAAAAAGAAGGGCAACAAAGGTTTGCCTCCCATCTCGACAGCATCACTTCCTGACGTAATCTTCATGATTCTCTTCTTCTTCATGGTCTCGACGACCATGCGCGAACAAGAGTTGCGCGTAAGATACACTCTTCCCGAAGCTACCGAGGTACAGAAATTGGAAAAGAAATCGTTGGCTAACTACATTCACGTAGGTCCTCCGACGCGAGTTCTTCAGGCTCAGTTCGGTACGGCTCCCGTGATCCAGCTGAACGATTCTTACAGTACGACCAAGGACATTTTGGACTTTATTGCCGCTGCACGCGAGCAGCTCAGCGAGCAGGATCGTCCGGCAATGACCACCGTACTGAAAGCCGATAAGGATATCAAAATGGGTATGATCACCGACATCAAGCAGGAGTTGCGTCGTGCAGATGCACTGAAAATTTCGTACGCTGCTGCGAAGTCGCTGGGATACTATTAGTAGATTCCTTCACGCAAGCAAAAAGAGGATAACCCCTTGGGTTGTCCTCTTTTTTTGTGCCTTTGGGGGAAGGGAGGAGCAGGCGAACGGAAGTCGGCGGGACGGACGGCTTGCGGGGCGAGCGGCTGACAAACGGACGGACGGAGGGACGAGAGGACGAGCGGGCAGACGGGCAGACGGGCAACGAAGAGACAGACAGGGAACGGGAGTCGGGTAGACGGAAATTCGGCCGTTGGTTGGAGGCCTTTGCGGGCGGAAACTCTGCGGAGGATCTTACAGGAGCTATTTTTGCGGATTTTGTCGGGCGGCAGGATAATGGCAAGCACGGATTGATGGCAGGAAGGATCAAAGACAGAAAACACGCCGTTGATCCGAGAAGAAATAAAAACACCCGCCCCGAAACAAATACAAAAATATCCCCCAACAAACGCCCTTGGGGAAAGGCACACCTTTAAAACAGCTCCGTCTGCCCGATTGTGTGGTTGAACGTCAGACGGTGATGAGGCGTAAGGCCGTATTTGAGAATGGCCCGTCGATGCTCCTTTGTGGGATAGCCTTTGTTCTTCAACCAGCCGTATTCGGGGAACTCCTCCGCCAGATGCTCCATATATTCGTCACGATGCGTTTTGGCCAAAACCGAAGCCGCCGCAATATCGGCATAGGTGGCATCGCCTTTGATGACGCACTGATAGGGCAGCTCCAGCTTCGTACGGAATCGGTTGCCGTCGATCGCCAGGAACTCGGGCGCAGGATCCAAACGCGCAACCGCCAGCGACATCCCCTCGAACGAGGCATTGAGGATATTGATCTCATCGATGCGTGCCGCCGAAACCGCCTCCACCGCCCAGGCCACCGCCTCGCGTTCGATCACCTCGCGCAACAAATCGCGGTTACGACGGGTCATCTGCTTCGAATCGTTGAGCAGCGGGTGGTGGAAGTCGCGCGGAAGGATCACCGCCGCGGCAAAAACGGGTCCTGCCAGACATCCGCGGCCTGCCTCATCGCATCCCGCCTCCAAAAGATCGTATTGAAACTGATTTTCGAGCATAGTATTCGCAGTTTGCCCCGTCCGCACACATCCGCCCTTCCGACCAAACGAAAGGCTCAAATCCCGCGAAAACAAGGCTTAATCGGATGACAAAGTTACTAAATATTTGGTTTTGCACGGGCTTTTTCGCTACTTTTGCAGTCGAATCAGAAGGTTTCCAAGAGATGAAATTCGACTTTGCACGACTGCCGTTCATACCCGCGTTTTTCGCGTTGCTGATATTGTCCCTGCTTTGGGCGAACACCTACATCATGCCCGATGCCGTGCACGCCGACCAGCTTGTGGCCGCCACCCTCAAAGCCGATTCCCTTGCAACCACACCCGCGGAGGCCAAGAGACAACCCTTTACGGACACTTCCGCAGCCCCGCAACAAATTCCGACTCCGCACGACACAACCGCTCAAGGCGACCACCCCGCCACCCCGAATCCCCTTCCGACCGATTCGCTGACGGGCATCACGGCCTCGGATTCCACCCTTTTGAGCCACCCCGATACCCGCGTCCAAGCGCTTTCAGAACCCGCGTCCGCCCGCCTCGAAAAACCGTGGACACCGCCCCGTATGGCCTTCGAGATGCCCGCGACGCTGATCCGCAATTTCGCGGCACACCACCCCTTCTGGGGAAAAATGCTCGCCATCTTTGTGATCCTCTTTATGGGCGTCACGATCGGTCGCGTTGCCCTGCGCCACAACCTCTATACGGTCAATAGCGCACTGCCTATACCCCTGAGTTTCATGTTGATCCTTCTGATCGGCAGCCGCGGACTGATGCCCTCGGCACTGGTCGGCATGCTCTTTTTCGCACTGGCCGTCAAGAACTTCGCCCGCTGTTTTCGAAGCGGTTACACGTTCGACGCCAACTTCCGCGCAGGCCTCTATTCGGGACTGATGATCCTCGTACACCCCGCATCCATACCCCTCGTGGTGCTCTTTCCCATCGCGCTGTTTATCTTCAACAGAACCTTGCGTGAAGCGGTCGTGGCCAGCGCAGGACTGCTCTTCCCCGCACTCGTCTGCTCCTACCTGAACTGGGGCATGCGCGGCGATTTCACCGCCCCCCTGTGGCAGATGTGGCGGCAATTCTCCACGGGCGCAATCGGCGGATTCCTCACCCGATTCACCCTGCCCGATACCCCCATCCAGATTGCCATTACGGTGCTCACCCTTTTGAGCATCGCCCTGGTGCTCAACCTCCTTTACACGATCGGCACCAAACCGCGCTATATCCTTCTTTACGCCATTTGCGCGACATTCATCGGCCTGATGTTGTGCCTCTCACCCTCGGCCGACGCCCCCACCACGGCCTTTGTCGCCATTCCCGCCTCGCTGCTCATCACGGGATTTTTGGTACGCATCCCGCGCCTCGGATCGACAATTTTGGTCGTCGTTTTGTTCGTGGCAACCGTAATCCGTATACTATTACAATAGTAAATTTAGTTCTATTTGGATCACATTTGATTACAAACGGACTAAAAGCACTACGAAGAGAATAAAAGATTATTATTACTAAATTTTTCATTGTATTTTTATTCTCCCCCGTCAAAAAATCACGGGACTGATCCAAAATACAATGACTATGAAACAACCCACGACGGCACCAACGCCCCAACCCATGATTGTACGTTATGTCGAGAACATGCATAACGGCATACAGTCACACAACTTGTCGCGCTATGCACTCGGATACGTCATTCACGGTACGAAAAACATCTACACGGGCGACCATTGCAAGAAGGCCACACGCGGCGATCTTTTTTATTTGGGTACGGACAATCAGTATGTGGAGAACATCCCCATGCCGACCCAAGCCTCCGAACAAATCGTTTTTTACTACACGCCCGAGGATCTGCAACGCATCGTCATGCAGCTCAATCTCACGTACGGCATGACCGTAAGCAACCACCACGTTTGCGAGAAATGCCGCACGGCGACCAATATGGTGATGAACGGGTGGGATGCCCTTCGGAATTTCTTCACGAGCACGGCCATCAGCCTGCGCACGGAGCAGACGCCGCACGACCACACGGCCGAAATGATCAAGATGACGGAATTGATCCATCTGATTCTGGCACACACGAGGATTGCTGCCTGAAATACCGCCTGTTGAGCAACATCGACTCGTCGGAGGGGAATTTCGAGGTGGAGATCTACGACTACGTGTTCGAGGATTTGTCGATCCGCGAGCTGACCGAGCGTACGAATCGTTCGCAGACCTCTTTCAAGAAGGAGTTCCAGCGCCATTTCGAGATGCCGCCCCACAAATGGTTTATCCGTCAGCGACTGAACCATTTGCGCCTGTTGTTGATAGCGAGCAGCAAATCCATTTCGGAGATCGGCAATGCCTGTTCGTTTCCCAACACATCGCACTACATCAAACTCTTCAAGAAGGAATTCGGCATCACCCCGGCAAATTATCGGTGTCAATATGCCCGCCAGCACGCCGAGGAGTTGGCGGAATAGCGCCTGAAGCCCGACGAATCCGACAATAAACCGCCTTTTCATAGGAAAAACAAAGGCAAAAAGAACAACCAAAAACGACCAACGCACGCAGAATCCGAATTTTATAATACTGACAATCTGCATATTAGTGACGGAGATAATAAAAATTTTAGGATAAAAGAGAACAATTTCGATCAAATAATTTGGAAAACCAG
The DNA here is from genome assembly GCA_020026395.1 of Alistipes sp. GTDB lineage: Bacteria > Bacteroidota > Bacteroidia > Bacteroidales > Rikenellaceae > Alistipes. Next base: position 94,055 of record JAHHQM010000005.1, read on the forward strand.
GGGAAATGACTTATCTTTGTATAGTAAAGATATGGGATCTGATCCCAACTCTCATTAACCTAAACTAACCTAACCAGAAGAGACTCGCAGGTGCCCACCTCAGTCTCTTCTTTTCATTTTAAGGGTTTTCGAACAATGGGATACGCCCCGAAACGCGACACCGATTTTTCATAGCCCCCACCATTCCAAAGCGCCACATCGATTTTCCGCACCATCCCCGACACCCCACGCCCCGACACGCGAGGCCGTTTTGGGGAACAGGTTGTTGTTCCACGGGGTGCATTTTCTGCAAAGGGTTCTGCTTGAACCTATTTTCTCCGCGGAGAAACGCTTTTTTTATATCCCTAATACCCGTATCACATCGAGGGAGCGGTGTAGGGACAAGGGGCGTGCGACGTGTGTGGCATTTCTACCCCGCAAGCATCCGCCACCCTCTCTCCGCACCCCGTCCACCCTTCGCCGCCACCAGTTCCGCCCCGTCCTCCCGCCTCCTTCTCCGCCCGCGAAATTCCACGCCCCCACAACCCGATCCTTAAGATCTCCCCCAAAAAGAACCCGTTTGGGCTGAAAATAGTTGAAGTCGCCCTCCTTTTTATCAATTATTTTTCCTACTTTTGCATTAATAGGAAAATAATGAACTTAAATGTCTCGGTTAAATGACAAGGAAGGCGTACTTCACAAACCCGATTGGCTGAAAATCAGACTCAGCGTAACACCGGGCTATTCTGAAGTAAAAAAAATCGTCAGGGAACATCACCTGCATACGATTTGCAGCAGCGGCCGCTGCCCCAATCAGGGCGAATGCTGGAAAAACGGCACGGCCACATTCATGATCCTGGGGGACATTTGTACCCGCGGATGCCGATTCTGCGCCACGCAGACAGGCCGTCCGTTGGCACCCGACCCCAAGGAACCTGCAAACGTCGCAGAGAGTGTCTCGCTGATGAAGCTTCGCCATGTCGTTGTGACGTCTGTGACTCGCGATGACCTCCCCGACGGAGGCGCCCGCCAATGGGCCGAAACCGTCAAGGCCATCCGCGAACAAAATCCCAATACCGTAATTGAGCTCCTTATTCCCGATTTGGATGCCCGTCCCGAACTGATCGACATCGTGGTTGATGCCCGCCCCGATATTATCGGACACAACCTCGAAACCGTCGCCCGGCTCACTCCCCTGGTACGCTCCCGTGCCAAATATCCGACAAGCCTCAGCACACTGAAGTATATGTCCGACCGCGGAGTGATCACCAAGAGCGGCCTGATGCTCGGACTGGGCGAAACCGAAGAGGAGGTGCTGCAAGCCATGCGCGATCTACGCGCGGCGGGCGTGCAGATTCTGACTCTCGGACAGTACCTTCGACCGACTATGGAGCACTATCCCGTTGCGGCGTATATCACTCCCGAAAAATTCGAATGGTACAAACAGAAAGCGTTGGAGATGGGATTCGGCTTTTGTGCGAGCGCACCGATGGTTCGCTCCTCGTATAAAGCCGAAATGGCCCTGAAAGCGATAAAAGGTTTGTAGACATGAACATTTCGATTCGCGACCTCGGACGCATGGATTACAAAAGTTGCTGGGAACTGCAACAATCCCTGTTCGAGGAGTTGCTCCGGACAAAGAGCGGAGCACACGATGCGACAACACCCCACGGTGTTGCCGCCCCCTTGTCGTGTCCCGATGCCGAAATAAATTCCACAAATATTCTTTCACCACGCAATGCCGACACGGCAGGTTGCGTTTTATTGGTTGAGCACCCGCCTGTTTACACGCTGGGCAAGAGCGGTCATATGGAAAACCTGCTGATCGACCGCCCCGCCCTCGAGAAATTGGGTGCCACGTTCTTTCACATCGACCGTGGAGGCGACATCACGTTCCACGGCCCGGGACAGCTGGTCTGCTACCCGATTCTCGACCTCGAGAAGTTGGGGATCGGCTTAAGACGCTATATCGAGATCCTCGAGGAGACGGTCATCCGTACGGTTGCCCATTACGGCATCCGCTCCGGCCGCATTGCGGCAGCTTCGGGCGTCTGGATGGGCGGTGAGACGGTCTACGCGGACGGACAACCCGAAACGCGCCCCACACTCCCGCGTAAGGTGTGCGCCATCGGCGTACGCTCGTCGCGTTTTGTGACGATGCACGGCTTTGCGCTGAACGTATCGACCGACCTTGGTTGGTTCACGCGCATCAACCCCTGCGGATTTACCGATAGGGGCGCAACATCGATCGAGCGCGAATGCGGTCACACGGTTCCGATGGACGAAGTGAAAGAACTGATTGTTAAACACTTAAGTGAGATATTAAATGTTAAAATATATAAATAGTAAAAATTATGCCCACAGAAAAACGCTGGGTAGTGAAGCCGCAGGGAGATCCCCAAACGGTGGCAAAACTTGCCTCCGAATTACAGATCTCGCCCGTGTTGGCTAATCTACTCGTACAGAGAGGCATAGACACATTGGGTAAAGCGGACAAGTTCTTCAAGCCGAGCCTGTCCGATCTCCACGATCCGTTTCTGATGAAGGATATGGATGTGGCGGTTGCCCGCGTCGAACGCGCCGTGGAGCGCCATGAGAAGATCATGGTTTACGGCGATTACGATGTGGACGGCTGTACGGCCGTGTCGCTGGTGTATAAATTCCTGCGCCAGATCGGCCACAAAGACCTGATGTTTTACATCCCCGACCGATATACCGAAGGCTACGGCATATCGATCAAAGGAATTGATCTGGCCGCCCAAAAGGGCGTGAAACTGATCATCGCACTGGACTGTGGCATCAAAGCCATGGAGAAAGTGGTCTATGCGAAAAACAAGGGCGTGGATTTCATCATCTGCGACCACCATTTACCGGCCGACGAGATTCCGCAGGCCGTAGCCGTACTCGATCCCAAGCGGGTCGATTGTCACTATCCGTTCGACGAATTGTCGGGGTGTGGTGTCGGGTTCAAGCTGGTTCAGGCCTATGCCCAGAAGCACAACATCCCCTTCGAACAGATCACCTCGCTGCTCGACCTTTTGGTCGTGAGCATTGCCTCCGACATTGTGCCGCTGGTGGGTGAAAACCGCATCCTGGCACACTTCGGACTGAAGGATTTGAATCACAACCCGTCGAGCGGACTGTTGTCGATCATCAAAATCTGCGGATTGGACCGTCACAACATCACCATCGACGACATCGTCTTCAAGATCGGCCCGCGCATCAATGCGGCAGGCCGCATGCGGATGGACGAGAACGACGAGAACGCCTCTCCGTCGGGAGGTCATGCCGCCGTGGAGCTCCTCATCGAGGGTAACGAGCAGCAGGCCGCCAAGTTCGGCAAGGTGATCGACGACTACAACCAGGATCGCAAGTCGATCGACCGCCACGTGACGCAGGAGGCACACGACTACATCGAGAGCAATCCCGAGTTGAAGCGCCGCAAGAGCACCGTGGTCTATAATCCCAAGTGGATGAAGGGCATTGTCGGCATCGTGGCGTCGCGTCTGATCGAGACCTACTACCGCCCGACGATCGTCCTGACGATGAGCAACGGATTTGTCACGGGATCGGCACGTTCGGTTCCCGGATTCGACCTTTATCAGGCCGTCGAGTCGTGTTCGGATCTGTTGGAGAACTTCGGCGGACACATGTACGCCGCAGGTCTGACGATGCGTCCCGAGAACATCGAGGAGTTCACGCGCCGCTTCAACGACTATGTAGAGAAGCACATCGACCCCCAGATGCTCATCCCGCAGGTCGATATCGACAGCGAGCTGCATTTCTCGGACATCACGCCACAGTTCCGCCGCGATCTGAACCGCTTCCAGCCGTTCGGGCCGGGCAACGCTTCGCCGATCTTCGTGTCGCACAACGCCTGCAACAACGGCGATGCCAAGTTGGTCGGACAGGAGCACGAGCACCTGCGGATGGGTCTGATGCAGCGTCAGAAGCCCAACAACCGCCTGCAGTCGATTGCCTTCCAGCAGCCGACGCACTACGAATGGATCCGTTCGGGACGACCGATCGACATCTGCTACCAGATTGTCGAGAACCACTTCCGCGGTTCGATTTCGACGCAGTTGCGCATCAAAGACATCAAGCCGGTCATCAACCGTTGATTTGCGGTTTTCGGAAACCCCAAAAAGGAATGTTCCCCGTGGAGCATTCTTTTTTTATGCGCACAAAAAAAAGCACCTTCGCCCGATGGGGAAAAGGTGCTTTTTAACTTAATGCGGGAAGACGTTACTCCTCGTCGTTTTTGAAGAGGTCGATTTCGCCGCGCTCGACTTTACCGTAGATGGCCGCAAGTTCGGCAATGACGGGCGATACGAATTCCAGCGTGTCCTTCACAACCGAGTTCTTGTCGCCTTTGATGTGGTAGAGCATGGCGGCGTAAAGGGCGCGGAAACAAAGCTCCGTGTCGCTCATGGGGCGATCCCCCACCAACGCACGCAAACGCGGTAATTCGGGCTCCAAACGGGCAAACGTGTGGCGGTAATGCTCGCCCACGGGCAGCTTCATGAGTTGCAGGTGCAGATCATGCAGATCACCGATCAGGTGGAGCGTGTGGTTCAGGTGTCCCTGCTCGGACTTGCCCTCCTCCTGAAGAAGATTCACCAGATCCATGTACCACACCAGAAAATCGGCTTTCTGCTGTTCGGTAAGATCCTTGCGCGGAGCCACCAGCTGCGAGTGAATCGCCTCGGGACTGAACTGCAGGGCACGGAACAAATCCTCCAACTGCCACAGGTAAAGAATATACTCGGCAATATTTTCGTGACGCTTTTTATGTGCTATATCCATCGGTTTATATGTTAATTCTGAAAAGAGAATACGCAGATCATGGGTCGGGTGTTTCACTCCGCGACGATTTTCTTCGGATTCCGCCCCGAAAAAACGATTTAGGGGTGCCGATCCGAAGAACGCACCCCTAAAAATCCGATTCCATGTATTTTTACTCCTCGCGGCAGTTGCGCAGGTAATCCTCCTGTGCCTTGAGCAGGTTACGCGACTGAAGCACCATGTTCTTCGTCTCGGAAAGGATGGCCAGATAGAGGAGCGATGCCTTCGTGTGTACCTCACCGCGATTCAGACGCGCCAGTTCCTTCTCGACGGCCTTGTCCATCATCTCGAACAGCCCGTCGCGCTGTACCAGGACGGCCTCCACGTCGAGCGTCATCTCACCGTTCAACATGCCGTTGATCTGACGGTAGATCTGCTCCACTTCGTCGTTCACGGTCATCAGGTCACGTGCCTGATCCTTCGAAAGACCCTCATGGTTGTTGTCGATGTGCTCGAAGGCGGGTCGCGTGATGTGCAGCAACGCCTTGGTCAACTCATTGAGGTAATCCACCGCCTGCACATAGAAGTGAGCCGTGTTCATGTCGCCCTGATGCACCTTCTTCAGAATGGGCAACAACGTATATTTGTGTTCGCGCGAGGTCTGGAACAGGTCATTGGCTTCGCGCATCATGTTCTTCAATTCACGACGGTTCTCGCGCATCACGGCGATCAGCGTACGGTCGTAGATGTGCGTGGCACGTACCATCGTCTGGATCAGCTCCTGACGCAATTCGCAAGCCGGATCGTCCACACCGCACACGGCACTCGACTTCTTGGTCTCGACCTCTTCGGGTTTGTGCGCCGATTTGTTGCTGTGGTAGAGCATCCATGCAGCCAGCACCGTCACCACCACGAAGGCCACCATACCGCCGTAGATCAGCACCAGTCCGACCAACAGGGCGATGACAAAACCACCCAAGGCCGTTACGAACCAACCCGCAATGATGGTCATGACACCCGAGATACGGTATACGGCACTCTCACGACCCCAGGCGCGGTCGGCCAGCGACGAACCCATCGCCACCATAAAGCAGACGTACGTGGTCGAAAGAGGCAGTTTCAAGGAGGTTGCCAGCGAGATCAGCAACGCCGAGGTGGTCAGGTTGACCGTGGCGCGGATCATATCGAACGGAGCTCCGCTGTGCTCGATGTCGGCATACTCGAATCGACATGCCATACGCTCGCGGATCTTGACGGGAACGATGCGCTCGTAGGTTTTGCCGAGGTTCAGCGCCAGACGGACGATCGAACGCGACAGGAACGACGAACCGTACTGCTGGTTGCCCTCCTCATCCTGGGCGGCGGCCAGCGAAAGCTCGGTTTCGGTCACGTGCATTGCCTTTTTCGACTTCCACAGCGTGAGGATCATCACACCGCCCGCAGCCAGCAGAAAGAGGAAGTTGGCGGGTTTGTCCTCGGCCAGCGCGTGCATGTTCATCGCCACATCGCCCGTCTCGCGCATCATCGAGTAGGCATCGAATCCCGCGATGGGCACACCGATGAAGTTCACCAGGTCGTTACCCGCAAAGGCCAGTGCCAGTGCGAACGTACCCGAGAGGATCGTGATGCGGAGGATATTGATTTTGAAGCGTTGCAGGAAGAACAACACGAGCGAGCAAACCACCCAGCAGATCAACAGCGACGGCAACAGGTGCTGGTCGATCATGTGGATCACGTCGTTGTGGGCGATGGCGTTCTTCAGGCCCTTAAAGAGGGCGAAGTAGAGGATTGCCGTGAGCGATGCGCCGCACCACAATGCGCCGAAACGGTTCAGCACGGGGATATAACGGAACGAAAAGATCTCGCGCGAGATGTACATGATGATCGTACCGAAGAAGAAGGCGATGACCACCGAGAGCAGGATGGCCGAGACGATACCCATGGCACGCGAGGTGTTGATGAATTCGCCGAGCGACGAGATGGTCAGCGTGTCATCCGCACCGATCTTATAAAACGAAACGGCCACTGCGGCACCCAATAGACAGAAGATGAGCGACACGGTGGTCGAAGTCGGCAGACCCCACGAGTTGTAGAGGTCCAAAAGGATGATGTTTGCGAACATGACACCCAGATAGAGGGTCATCACTTCGTGGAAGGAGAACATCGCGGGGTTGAACATACCGCTGCGCGCCACCTCCATCATGCCGCTCGAGGAGATTACACCCAGCAGGATACCCACCGAAGCGACGGTAAGGATTACACGCAGGGGAGCGACTTTTGAACCGATTGCCGAATTAAGAAAGTTCACGGCATCGTTCGTGACGCCGACGAAGAGTCCGAGTACTGCCAGGAGTGCCAAAATGGCGACCATGACGGTATAGATTTCAATCATTTTTGAGAGTTTGTTAGATTTTTCACGAACAAAAGTAGCCATTAAATTATGCCGTCCCAAGTCTGCAGAGGACATTTAACGGAATCATAACCATTTGTTAATGATTTTTTAACATATTAGGAATCAATCTTTTGCCACTGTTTCAACTCTTTACGTAAAGCGCCCGATACTCTTCGAACGGTCTTTCCGCAACGAAAACCGCACTCCGCGGTCGTGTTTTCCGCACCTCAACACCCCGAAAAAAAACACGGCAACCCTTTCGGATTGCCGTGCACCAAACAATTTTTCAAAAGCGTTATACGCCCATATTGGGATCGAAGGGCTGATCGGCACGACCCGTCGTCAGGTCGCCTGCCTCGTTACGTACCGAGTAGATCAGCGTCTGATCGGCCTTGATGGGGAAATCGGGCGTACCGAATACGAGGTACAGACCCTCACCCGAACGGAGCATTCCGAGACGCTCCTCGTCGAGTACCGTACCCATCATGTCGCACAGCTGCTCGATCGAGAACTGGTTCAACACGTTGTTCACGTCGGTCGTGTTACCCGCACGGTATTTCATCGAAACGACCGTCGAGCTCTGCAGGTGGAAGGTCACCTTCATGTTCTGGTTTGCGCCCTCGGCATCACCCTGCCAGGACTCCACCTCCACTTTCGGGCCCATGTTCTCGCCTCCGGCCTCGGTCATCAGCTCCTTGCGCTCAATCACCTTGCCCGCACCGTTCTCGGCCATCGCCAGGAACGTGTAGGAAGTACCGGGAGCCAGCTCCACGCAGGGAATCGTGATACCTGCCTCGGTATTGATCTCCTCCTTGATCATCTTGGGGGCGATCTTCAGACCGAAATCGGCCATGATGCGGTCGATATCGACCTTCGTCAGGTAATCCTCCAGATCCAACGAGCTCAACAGGGCATAACGTACTTTCTTGGCTACATCCGACTTGAAGGTGAAGGTCAGATGCGTACGGCCGTTCTCGTGGTTCTCGTTACCGACCCAACCGTCAATCGTCACGGTAGGTGCAACCGTATCTCCCTCTTTGTCGGCCTCGACGGTATCCACCTCGTTGCCGCTCTCCTTGCTTTCCTTCTCACCGCCGAACGTGTAGTCGTGGCAGATCGTACGGCGTGCACCGTCGGCCTCAACCACCTGTGCGATGAACGAAATGGCCAGATTCGGCTCGCCCATCAGCGTGAAGGCAGCCTCTTCGCCCGTCTTCAACTTTTCCAGGAGCGGCATTTCATGCTCGGCGAGGTCGTTACCCAGGCTGTACATGATCTGCGTCAGCGAGAAACCTGCGGCGAGGTTCTCCTTCACCTCCTCGGCGGGCAATGCCAGATAGCGGAACGTCTCCACCTTGGGGGCCTTCATAAAGAAGGTCACATACACTTCGGGCTCTGCACCGTCGATGTCACCGGCCACGCCGCGCACCGTAAATTCAGGGCCCTGCACCTCGGGGGCAGCAGCGGCAGCCTGCTTTACGGCAACCTTCACCTCCTCGGCACCCTTGTAATTGACCTTCAGGGTAGCCTCACGACCGTTTTCGGTCTCGTTGGCCGCAACCGAGAACGAGATCACGCCCTCGGCGTCCTTCACGGTTACGTTCTCGATCCATTCGGCTTCGGTTGCAGCCTCCACCTTGGCACCGGTCGGGTTCTCCACCTTAAAATTAAGGGTGAACTCACCGCCTTCGGCCGTAGCATCAACCATAACGGGATTCACTGTCAATTTCGGGGCATTGGGCGCAGGATTCACCTCATCATCGTCGCTACATCCGACAAATGCAATCGAGCCTGCCATCAGCAGCAAAAAACTCCACAAATAAGCTTTCACTTTCATAAACAATCAATTTTTAGAAATAAATATTAAAACTTTATTTATTGGTTACAAAATTAACAAAATCTGCCAAACGACAAAAAAACGAGGAACTGTTTTTGCCGATTTTCCCCGAAAAAAATTTGGATACCTTAATATATAGAAAACCCGCCTGTACCGCCCTTCCACCCTTCCACACGGCAAATTGTCCTCCCCTATGCGACCGCCCCGCTACCCCAACCCGCCTTTCTTCCGCCGTTCACTGCCGTCCCGAAACAATTGCACACCGCCCCCGCAAGCCCCCCGTCATCTCCCGAGCCCTGCACTCTTTTTCGCCGAGCCGCCCGATGACTTCCCGTTTCCGTTCCCGTCCCCGAAAAATTCCCCGCAAACCACCAGACACCCGCCATTTCCCGAATTTCTGCTCTTCTTTCCACCGATCCGACACTCCTCTTCCCAACCGCCCCTCCGATCCGCACCTCCGCCCCCCCCAAAAAAGGACACCTCCCCGAACCGTCATTTACGATGGTTCGAGGAGGTGTTTTAATCGACAGGGTTTTTAAGCCCCGGCAATTCCCCGAGTGCACTGCCGCTTCACAGGACGCAGGCACCCAACACAATTATCAATTATCAATCTTATAAAACCTTTCAGAAATATATCCTTGTCAATAAATTTTATTCCTCGTCGGTGTCGGTGTAAGCCTTCAGGAGTTTATCCTGAACATCGGCGGGAACCTGTTCGTAACTTGCGAACTTCATCGAATAGGTGGCGGCACCCGACGTCAGCGACGACAGCGCGGTCGAGTAGCGGTACAACTCGGCCAGAGGCACCGTTGCATTCAGCTTGTCGAAGCCCTTGTCGGACTCCATGCCGAGGATCATCGCGCGGCGGTTCTGCAAGTCGGACATCACGGCACCCATATATTCGGTGGGCACGAGTACCTCGACGTTGTAGATCGGCTCCATGATCTTCGGGCCTGCATTGCGGAAGGCCTCCTTGAATGCGTTGCGGGCAGCCAGTTTGAAGGAGATTTCGTTCGAATCTACGGGGTGCATCTTACCGTCGTAGATCACGACGCGGATGTCGCGGGCATAAGAACCCGTCAGCGGACCCTGATCCATCTTCTCCATGATACCCTTCAGGATGGCCGGCATGAAACGTGCATCGATCGCACCACCGACAATCGCCGAGTAGAACTGGAGTTTACCGCCCCACGGCAGATCGTACTCCTCCTTGTTCTTGATGTTGACCACCATGTCGCCCTTTCCGGGAATCTTGTAGTTCTTCGGTTCGGGCATGCCTTCGTAGTAAGGCTCGATGATCATATGTACCTCACCGAACTGACCGGCGCCACCCGACTGTTTCTTGTGACGGTAATCGGCCTGAGCCACCTTCGTGATGGTCTCACGATAGGGGATCTTCGGTGCGACGTATTCGTATTCGATCTTCGATTCGTTCTGAATCTTCGTGCGCAGGATGTTGAGGTGGTGCTCACCCTGACCCTGTACGATGGTCTGCTTGAGCTCCTTCGAGTACTCGACCAGAATCGTGGGATCTTCGTAACGGGCATCCAGCAGCAACTTACCCAGCTTCTCCTCGTCGGCCTGATCCTTCACCTTGATGGCGGCACGGTAGCGCGGTTCGGGGAATACGATGGGATCAATTGCCAGGGTCTGACCTCCGGCCACCAGCGTATCGTTTACGCGCGTACCCTTCAGTTTGACCGTGCAACCGATGTCACCTGCCAACAGCTCGGTCACCTTGATGCGGTTTTTACCGGCCACGGCAAACAACTGCGAGATCTTCTCCTTGTTGCCCGTACGCGAGTTCGTCAACTCGGCACCCTCCGTCACGCGACCGCGGATGACACGGAAATAGGTGATCTCACCGATATGCTGTTCCAACTGGCTCTTGTAGACGAATACTACGGCGGGCTGATCCTCTTGGGGAGCGATCTCCTCGCCTTCGGTCGTCAGGAAATTGGGCGCCTTGATCGGGCCCGGAGCCACGTTGATGATAAATTCCATCAGTCGTTTGGTACCGACGTCGCACTTACCCGACACGCAGAGGATCGGCATCACCTCACGTTTCGAGATTCCGAACTTCAGACCCTGACGGATATCGTCCTGCGTCAGCGTACCCTTATCGAAATAGAGCTCCATCAGACCCTCGTCGTTCTCGGCGGCCACCTCGACCAGTTCGCGGTTGAGTTCCTTGGCTTTTTCGAGTTCTTCGGCGGGGATTTCCAACTCTTCGCGCGTACCGTCATTGTCCTTGAAGCGGTACATCTTCATCAACAACACGTCGATAAAGGCGTTGAAACCGGGACCCTGATTGACGGGATATTGAACGAGTACGGGTTTCAGACCCGCATTGGCGCGAATGGATTCGAATGCATTTTCAAACGATGCTTTCTCGGCATCGAGCTGGCTGATCACACCGATCACGGGTTTTTTCCACAGACGGGCGTAACGAGCCTGGATTTCGCTGCCCACTTCCCAGCCGTTGATTGCACTGTAGAGGAAAACACCGACATCGGCTACCTTAAAGGCCGAAAAAAGACTACCGCAGAAATCATCCGATCCCGGACAGTCAATAATATTAAGTTTACGGTTCATGAACTCCGTAAAGAGAGTGGTCGAGAAAATCGAACGCTTGTATTCGTGTTCGAGATCCGTGTTGTCGGAAAGCGTGTTGCCAGCTTCAATACTACCCCTGCGATCAATGACTTTACCCTCAAAAGCCATGGCTTCGGCAAGGGTAGTTTTCCCCGTGCCGGGAGCACCGAGGAGTACAATGTTTTTTAGGTCTTTGGCTGAATAGTTTTTCATATTCGTATCGTAGTTTTAAGGTTGTTTTCGATTTCCAAGTATAAATATACAAACTTTTCGTGAAAAACAAGAATTTTCCGCAATATTTATGCAAACATTCTTACGCCCCGCTAAAATATAAAAGGCAATGTTTCTTTTGTAAATAATTTTCATAATAAAATTCCTTCTTTTTAAATTAATATAAGAACACGATCCTTCGGGGTTTGGTTTTCTCGCACAAAGCGGAACTACATCCTCGTATATTCTCCAATATCAGAATACTAACCGAATTACGGCGAACAACCCTACCTTATTATTTGTAACTTTAAACGAATTCCAAACCTAAAACTTCCCGACTATGCTTAAATTTTTACGTTTCGGACTGATTCTCACGTTTCTTGCGTTGGGATTTTCATGTAGTGACGACGACCCCGTAACTCCGCCCACGCCGCCCGCACCCGAAGTCGAGGTGGTGGAGCTTACCCTGAACCGCCTCTCGTCCTCGAAATGGACGCCCGCCGAAGGGTTTGATCTTTACCAAATCACCCTCGAAGGGGACGGCCATACGCTTGTTCTCGCTTTGGAGGATACGCCCGCGGCCGATCCCGCCCACCCCGCACTCTCCGAGGGCGAATACACGCTCTCCGACCAAGACGCCCCGGGATCGTGGCAGAAGAGCACTGCCCTGCTGACCAAGGGCACCGAAGAAATCCGCCCCGAATCGGGTAAAATTGCCGTAAAGAAGAGCGCGGAGGACTACACCCTCGCCGTAAGCTTCCTTGCCGCAAAGAAAGAGTACCGCATCACCTACACAGGTACGCTCCCGTTCGAGGGACAGGCTCCCGAACCCGAACCGCAGAGTACGGCCATCACGCTCACGACGGTGTTCCAGACGCAATACGCCAAGGGCGAGGCCTTCGACGAATATTGGCTGGCCATGGCGAGCGGGCCCGTGATTTTTGACGAGGAGAACGCCACCTTCCGCACCGAGGAGGACGGCTACACGATGTTCTTCCACATCGCCGCCACCCCCGCCGCCGATCCCGCACACCCCGTAATTCCCGATGCCGCCTACCCCGCCAATGCGCAGTCGATTCCCGCGTGGGACATCACACCCGACAGCGGCATGGGCATCGTTTTCCGCTACACCAAGGCCGACGGTTTGACTATGGAACAAATCTCCGAGGGACAGCTCGTCAGCTCGTACAAGGATGGCAATTACACCCTCAAGGCCGATTTCAAGACCAACCGCGACACCTACACGGCCACCTATTCGGGTGCGATCGAGATTCAGGGCAACGACCCCTCGGCAGGACAGCTGACCGATCCCGTCGATACGACCTTCATCGGCGGACAGGCCTGCTATCTGGGTGCCGATCCCGACTTCCCCGATCTGGGTGTGGTACGCCTCGAGTTCTACGATGCCCAACCCGACGAATTGGGTACGATTCTCGGCAACCTCGTCAAATCGACCGTCTACATCGACCTCCCGAGCGGAAAATTCACCGCAATGCCCGCAGGCACGTATGAGGTCGGTTTCGGTGCTGCGCCTTTCACGGCACAACCCGGCTACGACGACCACGTGAACATCCCGACGGGTACGTACATCACCCAAACGACGCCCGACGCCATGAAGCTGGCCATGATCGACAGCGGCACGATCACCATCGATGCCCAGGGCCACGCCACGCTCGATCTTTCGACGACCGACTGGGTATCGGTACGCGGTACGCTCAACCTCCCGCTTGAGATTTTCGACGAGAGCGGACAGGGCGGCGGCGACCAACCCGAGAACCCCGAAGGCCCCTATTCGTCGCTGAAATCCGATGTGGAGATCGCCCTGAACGATGTACCCACGGGGTACCGCTACGAATACGGCGACCAGTATAACAACAACACGCGCAACGTGGTGATTCAGGTACTCTCCGCCCAATCGATGACGGGCTTCCTGCTCGATCTGGCGCTTCCCGCCTCCGACAAGAACACGCCGCTGGCCGAAGGCACCTACACGCTCGACGACGGCTCACACCAGCCCTTCACCTTTGCGCCGGGTACGATCATGCACCCCAACGCCATCGGCACGTGGCCGTTCGTATCGCTCTACCGCGACGGCGAATACACGATGGTCGATTTCACCAATTCGGGTAATGCCGCGGGCGGTACGCTCACCATCGCCCACAAGGACGGCATCTACACCTTCTCGTTCGACATGAAGGACGACGCCCCCACACCCCACCGCATCACGGGTTCGTGGACGGGACGCCTCGAGGAGACCTCCTATCAGTCGATCCGCACCCGATAACGGCCTCTTCGCCCGAAAACAAATGTCCCCGAAACCAAATCCGAGGTTTCGGGGGCATTCTTTATAAATAGAGATTAGTGTTTATAGACCATATAGATGTGATCGGGCGGCAGGGCGTAACGCCGTACGGCCTCCTCGCCGAGGCTTGCCGCATAGTCGATGTCGGCGACCTCGAATCCCGCACTGCGCAGACGGTCGGCATAGTCGCGGCCGTAGATGCGGCGGTGGTCATACTGCCCGAAGATACGCGTGCGCTCCGCAGGGTCGGTGATCGTGTCATCCTCGTAGGTCTGTTCGTAATCCAGATCCACGGGCGAAAGGATGATGCCCCAACCGCCGGGTTTCATCACGCGGTATAATTCGCCGAGTGCCTTGCGGTCGTCGGCCACGTGTTCCATGAGGTGGTTGCACATGACGGCATCGACCGACGCATTGGCCAGCGGAATCTGCTGCACGTCGAAATGAAGGTCGGCCAGCGGGCTCTCCAGATCGGCCGTGATGTAGCGTCCCGGATGCCCCTTGAAGTGGGGTTTCAGATGGCGCATGATGCAGACCTCGGGGGCAATGTGCAACAGGCGCGGATACTCCTTGAAAAGCTCCGTTTCCCGCTCCAGATAGAGCCACAACAGGCGGTGACGCTCCAACGACAGGCAATGGGGACACAGCGCATTCTCCCGCGGAAGGACATAGCCGTACGGGAGGAACTTGCGGAAGGTGTGGCCGCACAGCGGACACTCGACCTTATGGCCGTGGTAAAACCACCCCACCACGGGCACAATGCCCTCGGCCACCCGTTGCAGGACGGGTCGCGGCACGTGATTCAGGAAGAATTTGATGATTGATTTCATGGGACGAGCGGCGGGCGGCTATTCGAGGATCTTGCCGATCTCCTCTTCGGTCTTTTTGAGTTTCTTCTTGCAGAGTGCGATGAGCTCCGTGGCACGCTTCACCTCGGCCGAGAGGCTGTCCACATCCAGCTGCTCGCCACGCAGACGCGCCAGGATCTTCTCGATTTCGGCCGAAGCCTCCGTATAAGTCAGTTCTTTGTTTTCCATGGTTCCGTTTTATTAATCGTTGCACCTATCTTTCCGTCCGCAACCTCGATCTCCACCCGGTCGCCCACCCGACTCTCCGCCACCGAAAGCACTCCGCTGTCGGGACGGCGCACGATGGCGAATCCCAAGCGCAGAATCTGCCGCGGCGAACGGCTCTCGATGAGTTGGGAGGCCATCTCCAGACGTTGTTTCTCGCGCAGGAGGATGTTGCGCACCACTTCGGGCAGGAATTGCTCGGTCATGCGAAGCATTTCGCCCTTGCGTCGGCACAACATCCGCGCCGTGTCGGGAATGCTCTCCGTGGCACGATCCAGCCGTGCCGAATTTCGCGCCAGAAGTTGCAGGGCGAGTTGTTTCAGATCGGCGGCATTGCGTTCGAGGGTCATCTCCGAACGATGCAAGAGGTTGCGTGTCAGTTCGCCCAGTTGCAGGGCGGCATAGTCGATCGCCCCTTCGGCCTCGGCCATCCGATCCACCAGCCAACCCGCCACGGCCGTGGGGGTTTTCAGGGGCGTATGTGCCACCATATCGGCCACCGACACATCCTTATCGTGTCCGATACCCGTGATGACGGGCAACGGGAATTGCGCCAGATGATTGCACAGGCGGTAGCTGTCGAAGCAGTTCAGGTCGCTGCGCGAACCGCCACCGCGGATCACCACCACCACATCAAAATCGTCCAGCCGTGCCGCCACCGCAAACAGTGCCTCGACGATCGAATCCTCGGCCGCCGTGCCCTGCATGTAGGCATCGAAGAGTTCCACGTGGAACCGATAGGGACTTTTCCCGAGTTCCATGCAGAAATCCTGATAACCCGCCGCCTGCGCACTCGACACCACGGCGATGCGTTGCACGGCCTGAGGCATCGGCAACTGTCGGTTCATGTCCCACACGCCCTCTTTTTTGAGCTGGGCGATGGTCTGCTGACGACGGCGTTCCATGTCGCCCAACGTGAACGTGGGGTCGATGTCGATGATTTGCAGCGAGAATCCGTAAATTTCGTGATACGTGACGAGCACCTTGGCCAGGATGCGGATGCCCGCACCGAGTCGGGATCCCGTCTCGGCCTCGAAGTAGGCCGCAATGCGCGGATAGGCACTGCGCCAGATGACGGCACGAGCCTGCGCCGAGGCGACCGTTTCGTGTTCGCCCTTTTCGACGAGTTCCATGTAGCAGTGTCCCGAATAATTGACCTTGAGTTCCGAGATCTCGGCACTCACCCAGAGAGGCATGGCAAAGCGGTCGGCAAGTGCATCACGCACCTGTCGCTGGAGTTCCCGAAGGGTTATATATTGGGTTTGAGGGGTCATCCGATGAGGAATCCCATGGCGAACAACGCACCGAACATCAGGATGTTGCGTGCGGTTTTGCCCAGGCACAGGTTAAGTTGCTCTCCGTGATCGATCTTCGCCATCATGCGCCACGTGCGGACATGGGCGAAGAGGTACAGCTGCGGCAGCACACCCGCCCAGATGTGACCCCAATGGATCAGCGACAGGCACAGAAGCGATGCCACCATGCCGAGTGCGAGGTATGCCCACAGGCCGAATTGACGGCCGAACAGGACGACCACCGTATTTTTGTTGCTCTTACGATCCTCTTCCACATCGCGGAAGTTGTTAAGCATCAACATCGTGTCGATAACCAGTCCGCAAGCCAGCGAAGCGATGACCGCCTCGGTCGAAACGCTGCCGACCATCACGTAATAGGACATCGTGACGGGTACCAGTCCGAAGAAAATCACCACCGCCAGATCACCCATGGCGTGATAAGCCAGTGCGAAGGGGCCTGCCGTGTAGAGGAATGCGAAGATGACGCACAACGCGCCCACAACGACCAACTCCCAACCGCCGTAGATCAGCGTATGATGTTCGAGTGCCCAAAAGAGGATTCCGAGTCCCGAAAGGATGGCAAGAATCGTATAGAAGGCGATGCCGCGTTTGATTTGGGCGTGGGTCAGAAGGCCTTTGGCGGCGGCGCGGTCGGGACCCAGACGATCGTCGCGGTCGGCACCTTTCAACGTGTCGCACAGGTCATTGACCAGATTGGCCGTGCACTGCATGAACAGGGCAAAAAGCAGACACAGCAGGGCAGGCAGACGATGGAACGAGCCATCGGTGTGGGCCAAGGCCGAAGCAATCAACACCAGGATGACCGAGTTGCCCAGACTGTAAGGGCGGATTGCCAGAATTTTGGCGGATAGAGTATCAGGTTTCATGTTTGTTTTTGGTTGTTTCCTTTTTCAAACGATCACCCCCTAACGGATGATCAGCTCCACGGGTCGCGGCATGCGTTTGCCTTCGGGCAGCTGCACGCTGAGGATGCGTTCCGTCTCGACGGGAATGCCCCTTTGCGTGGCGGGTTCCCAGCGCGGCGAAGCCTCGACGGCCTTCAACACCCGGCGGCGGAGGCGTTTGTCGGTCGATTCCAGCAGATCGCGCACCTCAACCCGTCCGTCGGGAAGGATCGCATAGCGGAGCACCACCCTTGCGGCGGGTTCTTCCTTCGTCCACTCGGTGTGGCGGGCGATGTAGCGGTCAAACGAAATCGTATCGCTCAAGAAACGTGCCGCGCGGTCGTACTTCAGGGTGACCAGCACCACGCCGTTCTGCGCCTCCTGGCCGTAACGGGCGATGTTCTCCTCGTCGGCCGGAAGGGTCTCGATCCGTTCGATCACCTCGGGCGGGATCGAATCGATGTTACGCACCCGCTCCCCGTTGACGATGTAGAGCGGAGGCATCTGCGCCATACTCCACCCCGCAACCGTAAGAGCAAGGAAAGTTACGCATAATTTCGTCAATTTCGTCATCTCCGTAGATATTTTTGTCGGATAAAACGAAGGGGAGTTCTTTCGACTCCCCTTCCCTTATTCGTTGTGTGGTTTACAACTCGCTCTCCTTGAGTCGCTCGGCATTCTCGGCCACGATCAGATGATCGATGCAGTCCTGAATGTCGCCGTCCATGAAGGCCGCGAGGTTATAGATCGTATAGTTGATACGGTGGTCGGTGATACGTCCCTGCGGATAGTTGTAGGTACGGATCTTGGCCGAACGGTCACCCGTCGAGACCATCGTCTTTCGTTTCGAGGCGATTTCGTCGAGGTATTTCGAGTACTCGAGGTTGAAGATTCGGGTACGCAACTCCTCGAATGCCTTGTCGAAGTTCTTCAGCTGCGACTTCTGATCCTGACACTGCACGACGATACCCGTCGGGATGTGGGTCAGACGGATGGCCGAATAGGTCGTATTGACCGACTGACCGCCCGGGCCGCTCGAACAGAAAATATCCTTGCGGATATCGTTCATCGAGATCTCCACATCGAACTCCTCGGCTTCGGGCAGCACGGCAACCGATGCGGCCGACGTGTGGACACGCCCCTGCGTTTCGGTCTGCGGCACACGCTGCACGCGGTGCACACCCGACTCGTATTTGAGCGTACCGTATACGTTTTGGCCGGTGACCTTCATGACCACCTCCTTGTATCCGCCCGAAGTACCCTCCGAGGCCGAGGTGATCTCATACTTCCAACCCTTCGACTCGATGTACTTGGTGTACATGCGCAACAGGTCGCCCGCAAAAATCGCGGCCTCGTCACCACCCGTACCGCCACGAATCTCCATGATGGCGTTCTTCGAGTCCTGCGGATCCTTCGGGATGAGCAGAAGTTTGATCTCCTCCTCAAGTTTGGCGATTTCGGGTTCGAGTTCCGTCACCATCTCACGCGCCATTTCACGCATCTCCTCGTCCTTGTCGTTCTGGAGCGTCTCCTTGGCCTCCTCCAGGTTGGCAAGTGCCGTGCGATAGCGGTCGGCGGCCTGGACGATGGGTTCCAGTTCCTTGTACTCCTTCGTCAGCTCAACGTACTGTTTGACGTTGGCGATCACTTCGGGGTCGGTCAGTTTCTGCCCCTTCTCCTCATACTTGAGTTTCAATCCGTCCAAGCGGATCAATATGCTGTTATCTGCCATAAAAAAGCGTATCTCTATATTTGGGTACAAAGATACGCAAAAGCAATAAAATTTTCAAAGGGTTACGTCCATTTCACCCCCTTCGCCCCACACTTTTTCTTACGGGCGGGGGTTTTCGGTCGTTTCCGGTGCGTTTTTTCAGCGGTCGAGGAGCTGCTCCACGCGGTCGAGGATCATTTGCGGCGTGACGGCCCGCATACAACGGTGGTCGCCGTACTTGCATTTCTTACCGCCGTAGACCGAGCAGGGACGGCACTCCAAATCGCCCTGAAGCACCCCTTTCGGGTCGCATCCGTAGCCCAGAAATCCCAATCCGGGATGCGTTGCGCCCCACACCGACACGACGGGCGTTGCCGCCAGCGACGCCAGGTGCATGACCAGCGAATCCATCGAGATCACGCAGTCCTCCCACGCGATCAGATCCAGCTCGCCCGCCAGACGCACCTTGCCCCACAAAGCCGTGACATTGGGATGCGTGCGTTCCATTTCGGCGGCAAATTCGGCCTCACGACCGCCTCCGCCATGGATGAACACCCGATCGTAGCGTGCCGCAAGCAGTGCCACCACTTCGCGGTTCAGGTCATCGGGATAGGTCTTGCCCTTCTGCGCCGAGAAGGGGGCAAATCCGACCCACGTACCTTGTTTCTCCCCCATCGGATTGGGATGCGGGATCTTCCGGGCGGGTTCGGGATCGGCCACGTCGAATCCCAGTCGGCGGAACACATCGACATAGCGCAGTACGGTGTGTTTCAAGGTGATGTCCTCCTTCCCGTGCGTCTTTATGAAGTGTTTTTTCTCGCCACGCCCCTTACGGATGTAGGCACACGGGATGCCGTGCAGCCACATCGATGCACGGAATGCCTCGGAGCGCATCACGCCGTGGCAGTCGGCAAAGGCATCGACGCCCATTTCGCGGGCGGTACGCGCCAGACGCCACATTCCCGCCATGGAGTGTTGTGCGCCCTTGGTATCCACCTCCAGAAAATCGACATCCAACCCCTGAAAGAAGGGTTTGAACAGCGGCCGCGTGGCCACCGTGACCTTCAATTCGGGGTAGGCCTTCTTCAGGGCACGCAGGGCGTGGGGCAACATCGCCACATCGCCCATCGCCGAATTGCGCATCACCAAAAGATGTTGCGGCAGGTTTTTTGAACCTGCCGCACCTTTCTTTTCCAAAGCCATCGCTTATTTCTTTTTCGCGTAGAGCACGGGGTTCAACGCGGGGTCGTTGTACATCTTCATCTGCTTGTAGGTCTTCATGTACTTGCGGCCGGCCTCGATGTCCTCGATCAGCTCCTCGATCGAACGCGACAGATCGACCTGCTGCGTGAGCAGTACGTCGAGTTTCTTCTGGCAGGCGGCGCGGTGTGCCTCATCGACATCCTTACGCTTCGTCTCCTCGGCCATGTGGTAGATCTTCAGAGCAAGAATCGACAGGCGGTCGATAGCCCATGCGGGCGTTTCGGTGTTCACGCGGGCATCGGGAGCCACCTTCACGTCCTTGTATTTGTCCAGCAGATACGAATCCACATACTCCACCATATCCGTACGATCCTGATTCGATTTGTCAATACGGCGTTTGATCTTCAGTGCCTCGACGGGATCGATCTCCGGATTACGGATGATGTCCTCCAGGTGCCACTGCACGGTGTCGATCCAGTTCTTGTGGTAGAGCAGGTGATCGAGCGTTCCGGGCTCGAAGGGGTTCTCGATCGGCTGATCCACATTATCGTGACGATGATAATCCTCAATCACCCGGTTGAAGATTCGATTTGCGTTTTCGGTAAACATAGTTCAAAAGTGTTATTTGTTTGTTGTATTGTTATCGTTCGGATTGTTATTCTCGGGGAAATAATATATCTTTGTCCATACATTCACAAAGATAATGAAACTTTTCAAAACTGCAATAGTTCTGCTCCTCATCTTGACCCTTTCGGGGGTGTCCGCCACGGCGCAAACCCGAAAAACACGCCAAACCCGCGAGGAGTACATCGAACGCTACAAGGCGATCGCCATCGACCACATGGAGCGATACGGAATCCCCGCCAGCATCACCATGGCACAGGGCATCCTCGAATCCGATTGCGGCAACAGCTGGCTTTCGACCCAGTCGAACAACCATTTCGGCATCAAGTGCAAGCGCAACTGGACGGGCGGCCGCATCTTCTACGACGATGACGAGAAGGGCGAATGCTTCCGCAGCTACCCCTCGGTCGAGGACTCCTACCGCGACCATGCCGAGTTTCTGGATCGCCAGCCGCGTTACGACCGACTGTTTTCCCTTAAATCAGATGATTACAAGGGTTGGGCATTCGGTCTGAAGCAGTGCGGCTATGCCACGGCACCCGACTACGCCCAGCGCCTGATCAAGATCATCGAGGAGAGCCGTCTCTACCTGCTCGACCGTCCCGACGGAGGCCGTCTCTACGCCTCGACCCTCACCAAACCCGACGTCAATTCGTGGACGGAGGATCAGACCGCAGCCGCCACCGAATCGACGGGCATCGACCCGCAGAACTACCGCGTGACGATCAACGCCCACAAGGGATACAACGTCTACCAGACCAACGGCGTGCATTACATCCTCGCCAAGGAGGGCGACACGTTCGAAAAGATCGGCAAGACGTTCCGCCTCTCGCCCAAGAATCTGCGCAAATTCAACGACATCACCGGCCGCCGCGCCCAACCCGCCACGGGCGAAGTGATCTATATTGCCCGCAAGAAAAACCGCTGGACGGGCTCCGCCGAATACCATACGTGCCGTCCGGGCGAAACGGTCTATGCCGTCTCGCAGCTTTACGGCATCCGTTCGCGGGCGATCCGCAAGATGAATCATCTGAAACGGGAGTTCACCCTCACTGAAGGCGAACAGCTCCGCATCAAATAACATTACAGACAAACCATGGAAACAACCCCTTTGAGAACGAAAATTCTCGAAAACGTAGTTCGTAAATCAAATCTGAAACAAAAGGTTTTCGACAACACGTTCGCCGCATTCAACCTCTTGAAAGACACGCTTTTTGAGATGGCAGCCGAGATGGACGACGAGTTGGACGGGAAACTCGACCGCCGAGTACGGTTGGAATACCGCGACCGCGGCAAGTTCGAGGCACAGCTTCAGATCGCCAACGATCTTTTGATCTTCCAGATGCACACCGACACGTTCAGCTTCGACCAGAACCACACCGTCTGGCAGAACACCTACGTGCAGCAGAATCCCGATAACGCCTATTGCGGCGTGATCAACATCTACAACTTCCTGTCCGACTCGTTCAAATACAACCGCAACGCCGACGAAGGCTACATGATCGGCCGTATTTTCGTCAATCGCGAGCAGTTTTTCTTTGTCGAGGGCAAGGGACAGAACTCGATGCGCGTGATGAACTTCGGTTCGGCGGCGCTCGACCGCGAGTCGCTCATCCCGATCCTCGAGTCGGCAATCAACTACTCGCTGAATTTCGACCCGCTGATGCCTCCGTTCGAGGTGAACAAACGCGTGACGGTCGATCAGTTCAACACCAAGATGGACAACTCGAAATTCGTGACGGGCAAACGCCTCGGTTACGAATTCAATGTCGATGACATTTAGCCCGCAATTAACAACAAAAAACCATAAACACTTTGAAACTCAAACAATTTCTACCCCTGTGCATGTTCCTCTCGGCACTTGTTGCGCCCGCAGGAACCGACGCCCGCAACCACGACTACCGGGAGATTTCCAACCTGGCCCGCATGAATCACGGCGTTTACGGCATCCGCTCGATGGCCGACGGTGCCCACTACACGGTCATCGAGGACAACAACATCGTGCGTTACCTCTACGCCGAGAAAACCGAGGGCGAGCAGTTGCTGCCCCCCACGGTCAAGAACCTCCGCATCACCGACTACACGTTCTCGCCCGACGAGAAGTCGATCCTGATCGCCTCGGGCGCAACGCGCATCTACCGCCACTCCTACACGACCGACTACCGCCTGTTTGCCGACGGCAAATTGCGTAAGGCACTGCCCGAAGCCCGTGATCCGCGCGATGCTTCGTTCTCGCCCGACGGCCGTCTGATCGTCTACTCCGACCACAACGACCTCTATGTCACCGAGGTGGCTACGGGCGTAACGCGCCGCGTGACCGACGACGGCGAGTGGAACAAGATCATCAACGGTACGACCGACTGGGTCTACGAGGAGGAGTTCGGCTTCACGAAGGCCTACGCCGTATCGCCCGACAGCCGCAAGCTGGCCTACCTGCGTTTCGACGAATCGAAAGTGCCGATGATGGAGTTCATGCGCTTCGACAACCAGCTCTACAACAAATCCTTTGCCTATAAATACCCGAAGGCAGGCGATGCCAACTCGATTGTCGAGTTGTGGGTCTATGACCTCACGACCGGACAGAAGGAGCGCATCGACACGGGTACGGAGACCGACCAATACATCGCCCGTCTGGGCTTCACGCCCGACAACCGCCTGTGGTATCACCGTCTGAACCGCCGTCAGAACCTCTTCGACATGATGCTCTGCGAGCCGAACGGTGCACAGCGCGTCATCTACCACGAGGGTGGCGAGCAGTACGTCGAGCGTATCGAGGATCAGACCGTCACGTTCATCGACGACGATCGTTTCATCGTGCGTCAGGAGGAGAAGACGGGTTACATGCACCTCTACCTCTACAGCGCCAAGAACGGATCGTGCCTGCGTCAGATCACCCGCGGCGAATGGGAGGTAACCCGCGTTGTGGGTCACGACGACAAACGCGTGTGGTATCTTTCGACCGAGACCTCGCCCCTGCGCCGTAACCTCTACAGCATCCGTTTCGACGGTAAGGACAAATGCCGCCTGACCCAGGGCGAAGGTTTCTATTCGATCGCTCCGAGCAAAGGCATGAAATACTACATCTCGACCTTCTCGAACGCCACCACCCCCAACCGCGTGGAGATCTGCGACGGTAAGGGTAAGGTTGTCCGCCTGTTGCAGGAGAACAAGCCCTTGCAGGAAGAGTTGGCCAGAACCAACCGTCCCCACAAGGAGTTCTTCACCTTCACCACCGAGCGCGGTGACGTGCTGAACGCATGGATGCTGAAACCCGCCGACTTCGACCCCTCGAAGAAATACCCCGTCCTTCTGACGCAGTATTCGGGTCCCGGTTCGCAGCAGGTACAGGATCGCTGGTCGGTTGATTGGGAGGATGCCCTCGTCCAGCACGGCTACATCGTGGTCTGCACCGACGGCCGCGGTACGGGATTCCGTGGTGAGGCCTTCAAGAAGCAGACCTACGGACGCCTCGGATTCCTCGAGACCGAAGACCAGATCTCGTTTGCCAAATACATGCAGCGCCAATCCTATGTCGATGCCGACCGCATCGGTATCTACGGCTGGTCGTTCGGCGGTTTCATGGCCTTGAGCTGCTCGTTCAAGGGTATGGGTCTGTTCCGCATGGCGATTGCCGTGGCTCCCGTCACTTCGTGGCGCTACTACGACACAATCTACACCGAGATCTACAACGACCTGCCCCAATACAACGCCGCAGGTTACGACGATAACTCGCCCGTGCAGTTTGCCAACCTGTTCGACGACGAGAAGACCTCGCTTCTGATCATCCACGGCACGGCCGACGACAACGTCCACATCCAGAACACCATGGAAGTGACCCGCGCCCTGAACCGCTACAACAAGCAGTACGACATGATGATCTATCCCGATCAGAACCACTCGATGATGCCCGACGACCGTCACAACATCCGTCAGAAGATGATCGACTACACGTTGGAGCACCTCTAATCGAGGCCGCCCACCCAAAACACCCCGAAACTTGTGCCGTTTCGGGGTGTTTTTTTATGCGCTCCGTTCCACGGGGAACAAAAAAACCGCTTTCCCCACGGGAGGGGGGGAAAGCGACTCAAGCAATCTTTTCAGGGACGGCTTATTTTGCTTCGTAACGCTTCTCGATGACCTTCCAGTCGATGAATTTCCACCAGGCGGCAACGGCATCGGGACGGCGGTTGCGGTAGTCGATGTAGTAGGCGTGCTCCCACACATCCATACACATCAGGGGACGCAGACCGCGGCACAGCGGATTTCCGGCATTCGATTCATTGACCAGAGCCAGCTTGCCCTCCTTGTCCTCGACAAGCCACGTCCAGCCCGATCCGAAAAGCCCCGCAGCCGAGCGGTTCAAGGTCTGTACGAACTCGTCCACCGATCCGAAATCACGAGCCAGCGCCTCTGCCAGACGACCCGAAGGTGCGGCAGCGGGTTTCGACGAGAATTGGTCGAAGAAGAATTCGTGGTTCCAAGCCTGTGCGGCCTGATTGAAGAGCGTACCCTCCGACGAGAGGATGATCTCCTCGAGGGTCTTGCCCTCGTAGGGCGTACCTTCGATCAGTTCGTTGAGTTTGTTTACATATCCCGCATAGTGTTTGTCGTGGTGGAAATGAAGCGTCTCCTCCGACATTACGGGAGCCAAAGCATTGTATGCGTAAGGAAGATCCTTAGCGACGAATTTTTCGTGATCAGCCATAGTTTTGTGGTTTTTAAGGTTTTACAATCGGCACTGTCGCGCCCTCGAGGGGCTTTCGTGCCCTAAAGCGGCACCCCTCGCAAAAGAACGGGTGCGACACAGCACATTCCATGCAACTTGTGTGCTACGTCAGTCGCAATATCGTAAAATTTTGGGAGAATTCCAAGTCCCGCACCCCGATCCGACCCGTTTTCTCAAGAAAAACTCCGAAAAAAAAGAGCCGCGACCCCTCAGGCCGCAGCTCCGTTATTTCCGGAAGGGTTAAATCCCCGTTATTTGGTGGTAAATGCCTCCTTGTAGAGTGGCGTCAGCACCTTGGGATTATCCTCGTAGGTCACACCGTACACGAAGAAGTAGCACTCCATCTGCGAAGGAATTGTCGTGATCTCGATCTCCTGCGTACCGCGTGCGCCGACCGAATCCAGCACCTGCAGCATCGTCTCACCGAATATATCGGCCATCTGGCGCAAGTATTTCAACTCGTCCTCCAGATAGCGCTCCTCGCTCTCATAGCCGTCGATCGTGTTCTTCTCCACAGCGCTGGCCACGTAGAACATCTCGGGATCGCGCGGGGTTACGCGGGCACGTACACCGTCTGCGGTGGTCTCCAGAATCTCGATTGTGAAGTGTGGCTCCGTCTTTTTCTGGACAAGCTCCACGGGAAGCTTCACCTGCCCGGCCTCATACTTGTAAACCACCGTCAGCTTGGCCTGACGATCATTCTGAGTTCCGTTGGGAACGACCGAAGCCACCAAAATCTGAGGATCGGTTGCGTGCGGTTTGATCGTGAGCCAATCCACATCAGCAGTTGCAGACAGCTCACCGACTGCAACTTCGTTCTTGATCGTGAATTTGAGTTCCACGTCACCGCCTTCGGCCTCAACCATCACGGGCATCTCGAATCCGGCCGTAATTTCGGGTTTCGAAAGGCCTGCCTGAATCAGATCCACAACCTGCGAGATCTTCTCCTGACCATAAGCATACTCCACTTCGATCGTTGCCTGACGCTCCATATAGGCCGTGTTTGCCAGGATCGTAGCCACAATCGATTCGTTTTCGGCACGCAGTTCCAAAATCCAACCTGCTGCGGACGAAGCTTTCAGCTCGCCCCCCTTGACGGGATTCTCGACCGTGAAGGCCAGGGTAATCTCACCGCCCTCGGCATTGACCTTGAACGGATTCTCAAACGAAGGTTTCAAGACGGGTTTCTCCTGCGGAGCGGGAGGAGTTACATTGTCGTCGTCATCAGAACAACCGGCCATCACGCCCAATATGGCGAAGAGGATGACCCACATTTTGGCAAATTTTAACATAGAAGTTTGAATTTTATTTGGTTCATTAGGTTTCTTTTTCAAAAAACATTCCAGCAGCACACCGCCAATCATCCTATGTTTTAAACAAATATACCAATATTTCTTAAATTCACACCGTTTTACCCCAAAATATTTTCAAACACCCCGAAAAAAAGCGGAGGCCGACCTTTTTTTTGAGGTCAGCCTCCGCCCATGCCGATCTAAAGCACCCTAATCCCTCTCAACGGGCACGAACGAATCTTTCGTCTCGCCGCACAGGGGACACGTCCAATCGTCGGGCAACATTTCAAAGGGGGTTCCGGGTTCGATTCCGCTTTCGGGATCGCCCATCTCGGGATCATAGATGTATTCGCAAACGATACATCGATACTTCTTGGTTGTCATAATTTATCAATTAGGTTACACACTAAAATTCAAAGCAATCTTTGTGCCATCGCTACAACAGCACCACAGGCTCCTTCCTTTGGTCGAAAAACGCCGACAGGGGGCGGGCATAGGGGTTGTCCAACGTGCGTGCCCCCTCGGGACACACCTTCACGCAGGCACAGCAGTGGATGCACCGCTCGGGGTCGGTCACAAGTTCGTTGCCCGGCGGGATCGCCCCCGTGGGACACATCGCCGAACACGTGCCGCACAACACGCAGCGTTCGGGATCGGTCACGGGGAGCATGCGTCCCGTGAAATTTTGTTTCGAGGCGGTAATGGCACTCACAAACGCCTTGCGATGCTCCTCCCCGATCGGCAGATCCTTCAAACGGGCGGGATCGACCTCCGAAAGGTTGTCCGATGCGAGTTTAGCGTAGACCTCCCTTCCGAACGACGAGGCGCGTTCCAAATCCGCCCGATCGGGACGACCCGCACCGATGGGGGTTGCCGCAGTCGAATAGGAGTGCTCGCCCACAAATGCCGCACAGGCCACGGGGCGGAATCCCTGACGGCGCACGAATGCCCCCAGATCCTCGGCGGCGTGTTCGAAGGCGCGGTTGCCGTAGACCACGATGATCACGGCGGGGGTATTGTCGCCCTTCACCCCGCTCATACGCTCCAAAGCCATCGGAGGCACGTGACCTCCGTAAACGGGAACGGCAAACACGGCCAAATCGTGTGTGCCGAGTTGCAGGTTCGCGGCGCGGCGGGTCAGATTGTTGCGTGCAACGGGGATTGCCCCGAGCGAAAAGCCCTGTGCCACGGCATCGGATACCTTGCGCGAAGTTGCCGTCGGCGAAAAGCAGACGGTATAAATTTTATTTAATGTCATGTGTGTGAGTGTGTGTCGGTTTCCCCTCCTTCAAAAAGCATTCCACAAACTTCGAGAAACTCCTTTCCGAAAGATAAGAAACCTGCGACAAATATACGCATCTTTTCGGGAAAAAACAGGGCGTCCCGTCCGACCCGCCATCGGGCGCCGGGTGTTTTTGCAGAAAAAGGATTTTTTTGGGACGATCCTCACGAAAAATATGTATCTTTGTCAGATAGGAACTTATGACTTAAATAACCGAAATTCTTTTTTATGATACCTCAAAACGAAAGAGCGGAGATCATTGCTCTGATCAACCGCGAAGTTGTGCCTGCCATCGGCTGTACGGAACCGATCGCCGTGGCACTGTGTGCAGCCCGTGCTGCCGAGGAGTTGGGCGAGAAACCGCTGAAAATCGAAGCCCGTCTGAGCGCCAACATCCTCAAGAACGCCATGGGTGTGGGCATCCCCGGCACCGGCATGGTCGGACTTCCGATTGCCATTGCGCTGGGCGTACTGATCGGCCGTTCGGAATACCAGCTGGAGGTGTTGCGTGACGTAACCCCCGAATCGGTCGAGCAGGGCAAGGCCTACATCGCCGAAAAGCGCATCGACATCAAACTCAAGGAGAACATCACCGAGAAACTCTATATCGAAATCGAAATGTCGTCCGAGAATCACCATTCGACGGCGATCATTTCGGGCGGACACACCAATTTCGTCTACGTGGAGCAGGATCACAAGACGATCCTCGACAACCGCACCGCATCGAGCACCGGAGAGAGCCAGGAGGAGCACCACGTGGAACTGAACCTGCGCAAGGTTTGGAATTTCGCCATGACCTCGCCCATCGAGGAGCTGACCTTCATTCAGGAGGCACGCCGTCTGAACAAGGCTGCCGCCGAAATGTCGCTGAAGAACAACTTCGGCCACTGCATCGGGCGCACGTTGCGTTACGACAAGGAGCTGAAGATCATGGGTGACACCATTTTCTCGCGCGTACTGGCCTACACGTCGGCCGCCTGCGATGCCCGTATGGCAGGAGCCATGGTACCCATCATGAGTAACTCGGGCAGCGGTAACCAGGGTATCGCCACCACCCTTCCCGTGGTGGTTTACGGCGAGCAGACCAACGCCTCGGAGGAGCAGATCACGCGTGCGCTGATCCTGAGCCACCTGACGGCAATCTACATCAAGCAGAGCCTCGGCCGTCTGTCGGCCTTGTGCGGTTGTGTGGTTGCCGCCACGGGTTCGAGCTGCGGCATCACCTGTCTGATGGGCGGCGGCTACGACGAAATCGTGTCGGCCGTGAAGAACATGATCGCCAACCTGACGGGTATGCTTTGCGACGGTGCCAAACCGAGCTGCGCCATGAAACTCACCACAGGTGTCGGTACGGCCATGTTGTCGGCCATGATGGCTTGCGACGGTCACTGCGTATCGTCGGTAGAGGGCATCATCGAGGACGATGTGGACAAATGTATCCGCAACCTCACGACCATCGGCCGCGACGGTATGAACAACACCGACGCCATGGTGCTGGACATCATGACCCACAAGTGCTAATCAATCCGATATACCTTATATAGAAAATACCCTCGTCCTTTTCGGAACGGGGGTATTTTCTATATAAGGGCGGGGGCTTCGGAGGCGGAGGTTCGGAGGCGAGCCAAGGTTCGGAGGCGAGCCAAGGTTCGGAGGCTGGGTTCGGACGCGGGGGTTCGGGTTTCGGGGCAGTTCCTCGAAAAAACCTACTCCATCGGAAAGTAACATCCCCGCCTCATGCGGAGTTTCTCGCACCGCTGCTCTCCCGCAAGACTTCTCAGGCCGAGATGAATCCAGCGGGGAATACCCTCGTCGGATTCGCCCTCCGAGATCAATTGGTCGAACGCCACTCCCGCGACCCACTCCCGACAAAACATCCCGAAGGCCTTCATGCGCCCGTTCACGGGAACAAGATCGGCGGCCAACCCCGCCGTGTGCGCCGAACGGGGCGCCCCGCCGACCGCACGGTTCAAAGCCGCACATCGGTATCCCGAGCTGATGCGGATTGCGGGATCGCCAAGGTTGTTCTCTGCGCAAAACGCAGTCCATGCTTCGCGCAACGGGTCAAGCAGTGTCGATGCAAGCTCCTCCAAATGAGCGCGGTGCGCAGCCGATGGGATGTTTTCAAGGCCGAGACGATCGGCCGTATCGGAACGCGTAAGTTCCGACAAGGTAAAGTACTTCATAGGTAAAACGGTTTAAAGGGGTAGAAAAAATCCCGCCGAAAGACTTCGTACGGGATAAAAAACCGACCCTCCCGCTTTAGGGAAAGGTCGGCAAAATTAACAATATAAGTAAGGAATCAAACGGGGGGATTATTTATCCTTGCCCTTGAATTTTTCCAACTGATGTTTCAATGCGTCAATGGCCTCATCGACCGATTCCTCGAAGGATTTCGACTGATGGCTCGCAACAAGATCCTCACCGGGCATATGCAGGGTGATGGTGGCTATTTTGTTGCCCTTTTCGTGGTCCTTGTCGAGTTTCAACACGACGTCTGCTCCGGTAGAGCGCTCCGCAAAACGATCCAATTTCTCCATTTTCGCTTCTACAAATTCGACCAACTTCTTGTCGGCATCGAATTTCAAAGATTGAATTCGTACGTTCATAGCCTAACGATTTAAGAGTTATTACTTCCCATCCCTTTGGCGGGGATGAGCCTTTCGGTAAATTTCTTTCAGGCGCGCGATGCTGTTGTGAGTGTAAACCTCGGTGGCTTCCAGCGACGCATGCCCCAACAATTCCTGAATTTCGCGGATGTCGGCACCCTCGTTGAGCAGATGGGTGGCAAACGTGTGGCGCAACACATGGGGGCTTTTCTTCCCTTGAACACCGGCCTCGGAAAGGATCCGCTCCACCACGCGGTAAACCACGCTGCGGGAGATTCGTTGTCCTTTCTGTGTTAAAAATAAGGGTTTTTCTTCGGAAATGCAAATATTTTGCCGATCAATTGTCTTGAAATGTGCCAAAATATGTCGTCTTAAGGGTTCGACCAACGGCACGACGCGTTCCTTGTCGCCCTTACCGCGAATGCGTAACGAGCGGAAATCCCCGGCGAAGTCCCCGCGGTTGATGCCCACAAGCTCCTGCAAACGCAATCCGCAGGCGTAGAACATCAGGATGATAAGGTGGTCGCGCTCCGCAACGAAGTCCTCTGCCTGTTCCCCGCACTCCACCACCACGTCGCTCATCCGCGATTCGGGCACGAAGGCAGGCAGTCGGCGGGCGGTTTTCAACGCCGTGATCGGGTGCATGATGTCCTTTTCGACCAACCCCTCGCGCATCAGCCAGGAAAAGAAGGTGCGCAGGGTCGAGAGTTCGCGGTTCATCGAGCGGGGCGACACCCCCTCCCGCCCCGTACGGCAGACGATCCACTCCCGGATGCGGTCGGTCGAGAG
The DNA here is from genome assembly GCA_020026395.1 of Alistipes sp. GTDB lineage: Bacteria > Bacteroidota > Bacteroidia > Bacteroidales > Rikenellaceae > Alistipes. Next base: position 125,664 of record JAHHQM010000005.1, read on the forward strand.
CATATCGGGCGTAAACCCTTCGGGCGTTGTGCCCAGCCACGCAAACAACCGTTCCAGATCGCGGCGGTAATTGCGCACCGTGAGCGGGGAGTAACGCCTTTCGGCCTCGAGATAATGGATGAATCGCATGAACATAACACAAAGGTAACAAAAAAACCGAAAGCCCGGTTTCCATAAAACTACACCTTTACCCTCAAAACGGATTCCGTGCGGGGTTTATTTTCCGCCCCGACGATTTGTTTGCACACCCGAAAAGCGGTATCTTTGTTTTCAAACGAAAACACCAAACGTATGGAACAATCCGAAAAGAAGATTTCCGTGCCCTTCGACAAGGAGCATTGGAAACCCGGCACGCTGATCTATCCGCTGCCTGCCGTGCTGGTGAGTTGCGGAGCCACTCCCGAGGAGTATAACATGCTGACCATCGCATGGACGGGTACCGTCTGCACGAATCCCGCCATGTGTTATATATCGGTACGCCCCGAACGCCACTCCCACGCCATCATCAGCCGCACGGGATCGTTCGTCATCAACCTCACGACGCACGATCTGGCACGCGCCACGGATTGGTGCGGCGTGAAATCGGGACGCGACTGCGACAAATTCCGCGAAATGGGACTCACGCCCCTGCCCGCCACGGAGGTCGATGCCCCCTTGATCGGCGAATCGCCCGTCAATATCGAGTGCCGCGTCAAACAGATCATCCCTCTGGGATCGCACGATATGTTCCTCGCCGAAGTCGTTCATGTCGATGTCGATGCGTCGCTGATCGACCCCGAAACGGGCAAATTCTGTCTGGAGAAGGCACGCCTCATTACCTACGCCCACGGCGAATATTTCGATCCGGGCAAGTCGCTGGGACATTTCGGCTGGTCGGTACGCAAGAAAAAATCCGCCCCGCGCCGAAAATAGCTTTCCCTCACCCCGATATAAGGCACACCCCCACCGCGGGATGTGCCTTTTTTCATGCCCCCGTCGGTACTTTTTCTGCCAAAACTGCACCGAAACCGACTTTTTTCAAGCAAATTCTGCCATTCGTATGACATTTTGGCAGAATTCGGGAATTGGTACGACCTTTGATCATTTCCGAAGCGTGATCGCGAAAGAGCGGTCGGAACGATTAAGAAACAACAAATTAAAAAGCATACAACTATGGCAAAGATTATTGGTATTGACTTGGGTACAACGAACTCGTGTGTAGCCGTGTTCGAGGGTAACGAACCGGTGATCATCCCCAACAGCGAGGGACACCGCACGACTCCTTCGGTCGTCGCCTTCACCAACGACGGCGAGCGTAAGGTCGGTGACCCCGCAAAACGTCAGGCGATCACCAACCCGAAGCGTACGGTCTTCTCGATCAAGCGTTTCATGGGTGAGAGCTACGACAAAGTAACAAACGACATTGCCCGCGCACCGTACAGCATCGTTCGTGGCGACAACAACACGCCGCGTGTCGATATCGACGGTCGCCAGTATACGCCACAGGAGATTTCGGCCGTGATTCTTCAGAAGATGAAGAAGACCGCCGAGGATTATCTGGGGCAGGAAGTAAACGAAGCCGTCGTAACGGTTCCTGCCTACTTCTCCGACTCGCAGCGTCAGGCTACCAAGGAGGCCGGCGAAATCGCAGGTCTGAAGGTCAGCCGTATCATCAACGAGCCTACCGCAGCCGCTCTGGCCTACGGTCTGGACAAGAAGGATTCCGAGATGCGTATCGCCGTATACGACCTGGGCGGTGGTACGTTCGATATTTCGATTCTGGAATTGGGCGACGGCGTATTCGAAGTGAAATCGACCAACGGTGATACCCACCTGGGCGGTGATGACTTCGACCACGTACTGATCGACTATATGGCCGAGGCATTCAAGGCCGAGCACGGCATTGACCTGCGTCAGGATCCGATGGCACTCCAGCGTCTGAAGGAGGCTGCCGAGAAAGCCAAGATCGAGCTGTCGTCGTCGACCTCGACCGAGATCAACCTGCCGTACATCATGCCCGTAAACGGTATTCCGCAGCACTTGGTGATGACTCTTACGCGTGCCAAGTTCGAGCAGTTGTGCGACCACCTGGTTCGCAAGACCATCGAGCCGTGTAAGATCGCACTGCGTGATGCAGGCCTTCAGGCATCGGACATCAACGAGGTGATTCTGGTCGGTGGTTCGACCCGTATCCCCGCCATTCAGAAGATCGTCGAAGAGTTCTTCGGCAAGGCTCCTTCGAAGAGCGTGAACCCCGATGAGGTTGTGGCTCTGGGTGCTGCAATTCAGGGTGGTGTACTGACCGGTGAGGCCGAGGTTAAGGATATTCTTCTTCTGGATGTCACTCCGCTGTCGCTCGGTATCGAAACCTTAGGTGGCGTGATGACCAAACTGATCGACGCCAACACCACCATCCCGACCCGCAAGTCGGAGGTCTTCTCGACGGCTGCCGACAACCAGCCTTCGGTGGAAATCAACGTATGTCAGGGCGAGCGTCCCATGGCACGAGACAACAAATCGATCGGTCGTTTCCACTTGGACGGCATTCCCGCTGCTCCGCGCGGTGTACCCCAGATCGAAGTTACGTTCGATATCGACGCCAACGGTATTCTGAACGTGTCGGCCAAGGATAAGGGCACGGGCAAGGAGCAGAAGATCCGTATCGAGGCATCGTCGGGCTTGACCGATCAGGAGATCCAGCGTATGCGTGACGAAGCAAAGGCCAACGAGGAGAAGGATAAGGCCGAGAAGGAGCGTATCGACAAGATCAACGCCGCCGACTCGAACATCTTCGCCACCGAGAAACAGCTCAAGGAGTACGGCGACAAGATTCCTGCCGAGAAGAAATCGGCAATCGAGGGCGCACTGGCCAAACTGAAGGAGGCTCACAAGAACTCCGACGTTGCCGCCATCGACACCGCCATCAACGAACTGAATGCCGCATGGCAGGCCGCTTCGCAGGACATCTACGCCCAGCAGCAGGCTCAGCAGGCACAGGGTGGAGCACAGGGCGCACAGCAACAGCAGGGCGCACAGGGTTCGGCACAGCAGGACGGCAAACAGCAGCCCGAAGATGTCGAATTCGAGGAAGTGAAATAATCCAGACAACAACAACTCATAAAATAGGAGAAAGCCGCGAGGATCATTCGTTGATCCCGCGGCTTTTTTGTGCCCTGTGGGGAAGAGCGCCCAAGCGAAGGATGCCCGAACAAAGGTCGCGTCCGAACAAAGACCGTCCGAGCAAAGGTTGGCCTTCCCTTTTTTATTTAAAGCCACCGCGCCTTGGGTACGCACCGCCTCAACCGACCACCCCGCATTTTCACTGCGCCCGCCCTTCTCCCTCCCCCCCCCACAAAAAAATCGGAGCCGCCTCAAAAAGCAGCCCCGATAAATACGATTCGTTCCCCGTGGAACGCCTATTTGATACGACGCACGGTCTGCACGCCGCGGATGCGCGAAATGGAGTGGATCAGCGTATCGACCGTCGATATGCCCGGCACCTCGACCGACACGCGCCCCTCAATGCGCCCGTCCTTGGCGGGTTGGATCATCAGCTCGCGGATGCTCAACTTCAGGTCGTGCGAAATAACCTCCGTGATGTTGTTGGCCATGCCCGTGGTCGCGGCGGCCACAAATTTCAGCGTGATGCTGAATGCCCCCTCGACCGAACTGCGCCAGCAGGCATCGATCACCCGATAGGCATACTTCTCGCGCATACGCCGCGCATTGGGACAATCCTTGCGGTGGATCGTGATGCCCGAATTGATCGTCACGAAGCCGAAAATATCATCACCCTTGATCGGATTGCAGCACTTCGCCAACTTATATTGCAGTTTCGAAATATCATCGTCGATGATCAGCGCATCCTGCGGAACGGCATGCCCCGCTTCATCCTCGCGGGCATTTTTGGCCTGCTCCTTCTGACGCTCCTGCTCCTGTGCCGCCAGACGACGCTGTTCGTCCTCCTCGCCCGACAGGTGGCGCTGGAGGATCTCCTTGATGGTCGCAAATTCGAGTTTGCCCTCCGAGATGAGCATGTAGATATCCATACCGCGCTGCACCTTGAGGAACTTCACCAGATAACCCACCGCCTCATCGATCGTGAGGGGCATTTTCCAGTTCTTGAGCTTGCGTTCCAGCTCCTCACGACCCATGCGGGCGTGTTTGGCCTCATCCTCGCGCAGGAACTGACGGATCTTGCCGCGTGCCTTCGCCGTTACGACAAACGACAGCCAGTCGGCTTTCGGCACCTGGTTCTTCTGGGTCTGAATCTCCACAATATCACCGTTGTGCAACACTTCGCGCAGGGTGGCGGGTCGGTTGTTCACCTTACCGCCCGTGCAGTTCGACCCCAGCCCCGTGTGAATGTCGAAGGCAAAATCCAGAAGGGTCGCACCCTCGGGCAGTTTCCGCAAATCGCCGTTGGGCGTGAAGACAAAGATCTCGCCCGTGGCAGGTTTGGCATCGAAACGCATCGCCAACGATTGGGGCGTCTCCTCCAACATCTCGCGAAGACGGCTCAACCACTGTTCCGAAGTCTTGGCACCCTGCCCCACACCCTTGTAACGCCAGTGTGCGGCAATACCGCGCTCGGCCACCTCGTCCATACGCTCCGAACGGATCTGCACCTCGACCCAACGCCCCTCGGCCGATACGGTCGTGTGCAACGACTCGTAACCGTTCGATTTGGGGATCGAGACCCAGTCGCGCATACGCGTCGGGTTGGGCGTGTAGAAATCGGTCACCACCGAATAAACCGTCCAGCAGAGGCGTTTCTCGTCCTCCCGCGGGCAGTCGATGATGATGCGCAGGGCAAAAATATCGTAAACGCCCTCGAACGGCACCTTCTGCTTGTGCATCTTGGTGCGGATCGAAAAGACGGATTTCGTACGGCTCTTGATGTGGTATTTCAGACCGAGTGCATCCAGACGCTCGGTGATCGGCACAAGGAATCGCGCGATGAATGCCCGACGCTCGTCGGCACTCTCCTCCAGCTTGGCGACGATATGCTCGTACTCCTTGGGTTCGAGGTACTTGAGGGCAATGTCCTCCAGCTCGCTCTTGATGCCGTAAAGACCCAGCTTGTGGGCAATCTGGGCGTAGAGGTTCATCGACTCCCAGCTCTTCTTGCGCCATTTCTCCTTGGGGAAGATGTCCATACGGCGCATGACGGCCAGTCGGTCGGCCAGCTTGATGAGGATCACACGCGGGTCTTCCGAGTAGCTGACGATCAGATCGCGGAAATTATCGACCTGCTCGGTCGAAACCTTCAGTTTCAGTTCCGAGATGTTCGACAGCCCCATCGTGATGCCGGCCACCTGATCACCGAAGCGTTCCCTCAGGCGGCTCATCACCCCCAGGAATTCCTCTTCGCCGAGCTCCTTGTGTGCCAGACGCACCACATCATGCAGAATCGAAGAGAGGGTCGAATTACGACCCAGGCCGACTTCGCGGATGACGATTTCGGCCACTTCGACGCCGTGGTCCAACATCGGGTCGCCGTTGTATCGTTTCCGATCGGCCAAATACTCCGAAGCAAACCCGAGCGCCTCATCCACAAGGCGTTGGGTATCCTCCGAGAAGGAGTTGCGCACCAGCGTGCGCAGATTATCATAGCGTGAAAGATCCATTTTCTTCTTCAATTTTGCGCTTATGAACAAAGGTACGGAAAAAATTTATATTTTTGGCGGGTGAGCTTCACAATACGAACCCGAAAAATTACGAAAAACCATGAAAACACGCTCCGTAAAACTCCCGAAAAAGGCCTATGTCTTCACCTTCGGCGAAGAGGTGGCCAACGCCGTCACCCACGGTGTGATGTCGTTTCTGAGCCTTCTGGCACTGCCGTTTGCGGCGGTGTGGGCTTACACGCACGATGCCGCATCGCCCTGTCTGGCGGCCGCATCGGTCTCGATCTTCGTCATTTCGATCCACATGATGCTCATGGCCTCGACCCTCTACCACTCGATGAACCCCCAATCGCGCCACAAGGAGATTTTCCACATCCTCGACCATATTTTCATCTACGTGGCCATCGCGGGCAGTTACACCCCCATCGCGCTGACGGTCATCGGCGGCTGGCAGGGTATCTTCATCACCATCCTCCAATGGCTCATGGTCATCTTCGGCATCTTCTACAAGTCGCTTTCGCGACGGTCGATTCCCGCCGTAAGCCTGACGATTTATCTGGTGATGGGTTGGACGATCGTCTTTTTCCTGCCGCTCTTCATCCGACAGGCCTCGCCCGTGCTCTTGTGGCTGATCGCTCTGGGCGGCATCCTCTACACGCTCGGCGCCTGGTTCTACGCCCGCAAGGGATTCCGCTACCACCACATGGTGTGGCACCTGCTGATCAACCTTGCGGTCATCGCCCATTTCATCGGCATCGTGTTCTACCTCTACTAATAAACCTAAAAAAAGCATCCTCGAAGCCCGGGGATGCTTTTTTTGTGGGTTTATCCGACACCTACAAGAGGACGAAACGCGCCTGAATGCTGTATTCGATCTTGATCGACTTGAAATCCAGTTCGGGCTCTTCGACGGCCTCATCAAAAGCCACATCGTCGTAAGCTCTTGTGTTCATACGCAGCATATTGTTGTAGCGGGGCGTGATGTCGTAATTCGAATCGTTGATGTAGAAGCAGCGACCCGCCTTCTGCCCCAGCGCTTCGGCCAGCTCCTCGGCACATTCGCGGGCATTTACGACCGATGCACGGCGTACCTCATGCTTGAACTGCTCGAGGTCGGAGTGCGACACGCGCTCCAGATAGACCGACGAAAGTCCCAGATCGACCAGCGCCTGCTGTACTTCGGCCACTTCCTTTGCCGACGCGAGTTTCAACTGATAGGATGCCGATGCCACCGAGGTCTTTTTCTTGAAGAATTCGCCCGACATATCGGCAAACAACAACTGCTTCTCAATGTTCACGCCGAGGCGTTTCAAGGCGGTGATCATCTGACGCTGCTGCTCCTCGACGGTGATTTTGCCTTTGGAGTCGCGTTCGTTGATGACGATTTTCATGTAGTATTCGTTGGGGGTAAACTCCTTGACGGCTTTACCCGTCACCTGAATGAAAGACGGATTATCGGCCATTGCCGCCATCGACATCAGCACGGCGGCCACCATCAAAATCAATTTTTTCATAGCGTTTAATTTTTAAGGATTCAATTTATACGGTGTAGTGCAAATATAACGCCATTTTCCCGAAAATAGTATCATTTTCCCCGCTGCACCGCAACAAAAAAGCCCTCCACCCGAGTGGAAGGCTTTTCCTTTTTTTTAAGTAAATGCTTATCGCTTGATCAGTTTTACGACATTCTCGACATGCTGCGTGTGGGGGAACATATCGACGGGCTGCACCGCAACCACCTTGTAGGCCTCGTTCAGAATGGCAAGGTCGCGTGCCTGCGTGGCGGGGTTGCAACTTACATAGACCATACGCTCGGGCGCGGCACGAAGAATCACCTCCAGGACGGGTTCATCGACACCTGCACGCGGCGGATCGAGGATGATCACATCGGGACGGCCGTTGCGGGCGACAAATTCATCGTTCAGCACGGCTTTCATGTCACCGGCATAGAACGTCGTGTTGCGGATATTGTTCCACGTGGAATTGATCTTCGCATCCTCGATGGCCTCGGGCACATACTCGATACCCACTACCTTCTTGCAACGCGAAGCGCAGAAGTTGGCAATCGTACCCGTACCCGTATAAAGGTCGTAGAGGGTTTCGTCGGGTTTCAGATCGGCGAACTCGCGTGCCACCTTATATAACTCATAGGCCTGCAATGAGTTGGTCTGATAGAACGACTTGGGGCCCACCTTGAATTTCAACCCCTCCATCTCCTCGACGATGTGATCCTTGCCCTTGAACAACACGGGCACCAGATCCGACACCGAATCGTTGAGTTTGGTGTTGATGACGTAGAACAATGACGTGATCTCGGGGAAGGTCGCCGCCACATGGTTCAGCAGACAGGTGATCCACTCCTGATCATCCACGCCGAATACGACGATGAGCATCACCTCGCCCGTCGTGGCCGTGCGGACGATCATGTTGCGCATGATGCCCTCGTGGGTGTGGGGGTTATGGAACGTATATCCGTTGGCAAGACAGAAACTCTTGATCTCCTGACGAATGGGGTTCGACGGATCGGGCTGCAACCAACATTTGTCGATGTCCAGCACCTTGTCGAACATATTGGGGATGTGGAAACCGAGTGCGGGCGAAGCCACCACATTTTCGTCGGCCAGCTCCTCGCGCGTCAGCCAACGACGGTCGGCAAACGTGAATTCGAGTTTGTTGCGGTAGAACTGCTGTTTTTTCGAACCCAGACAGGGGGCGATTTCCGGCAGTTCGATCTTACCGATGCGCGTCAGCTGGTCACGCACCTGATCGGTCTTGAAACGGAGCTGCTCCTCGTAGGGCAGGTTCTGCCATTTGCAACCGCCGCACACGCCGAAATGGGCGCAGAACGGCTCGACGCGGTTGGGCGACTTCTTGACGTAACGCACCACGAAACCCTCCATGTAACGGCGGCGTTTCGAACGGATCTGGACATCGACCACATCGCCCGGAACGGTCATCGGCACAAAAACGACCACATCGTTCCAGCGACCCATGGCCTTTCCTTCGGCGGCCAGCGTCGTGATTTCCAACCCCTCGATCAGGGGGTAATTTGCTTTTTTTCTTGCCATTGTGTGATTTTGCTATCTTTCGAGGCGCAAAGATAAGAATTTGCACCAAGCCGACCAAACGGCCGATTTCAAAAGCCGCTATTTTTTGTCGTTTTCTTTGCGTGCGCGGTATTTTTGGCGGACGCCGCCGAGCCAGAATCCCAATCCGAACGGCACACCCACCAGCACCAGAATACCCAGTACGACATAGAGCATCACCTCGCCCATCACGCCCGGCACGGCATCCATCGTGTCGCGGACGACCTCCGTGGCGGATTTTTTCAGTTCGTCGGTCATGGCCTCGCGCTCGCGGGTCACAAACGCCTGAAGCTCACGACGCTGACGGTCGGTTTCGAGGAAGAGGTTATTGACCGACGCATCGATCGACTCCACGAAGAAATTCAACTCTTCGCCCATACTCTCCATCATCTTGTCCGAAATTTCGGGCAGATGCTCCGCCACGATGACCAGTCGGTCGAAATTGCGCTCCAGCGAATCCAGCTGCGCCCCGATTTCGGCACGCACGCTGTCCTGTTTGAGTTGCATTTCGATCACCTCTTTCGTCCATCCGAGGCTGTTCGAGATCTGCTGGGTCTGTCCGCTGATGCGGTCGTTCACATCCGACAACACCTCGGCAATCGTACCCGTGGCATACCCCGGATCGACGCCCTCCTGCTTGAGGAACTCCATCCACGCAAGGGTGGTGTTGGCTGCCCCGTTCTCGGCCGTAGCCGCGGGGTCGCTCTCAATTTGCTGCTTTACAAAACGCTTCATCAACACGAAACGCTCGCCCGAAAGCACATCCCGCGCCAAATCCTCCACCTTCAGATCCAGACGGTCGGCCACGCGACGCGCAATGGCACTCCGCTCGCCGAAGAGTCGGGCATCGGTCAGGTCGGCAAAATCCTCGTTCATGCGGCGACACAGGATCCACATATCGGCCAGCGCCACATCGGGAATGCCCTGCATGGCGGCCGTCACTCCGGCACGCGTGGCACGGATCTTCCAACGCGTCACCGCAATACGGGTGGCCATCGGCGCACCGTCGGCAATCGAATCGGCCGCACGGGCGATCTCCGATGCCATGTCGTAATAGAATCCGCGGGTCATGACGCGGGTATTCATCATCTCCTTGGGGAGCGGATCGCCCGTCGAGACCGAAACCTTCAACAGCGAACAGCTCACCAACATCGTGAGTGCGAATACGACGGCCGCACTCAAAAGGCCGTATTTATGAATTAAACGATGCATTTTCATTTCGATTTTCGCGTGCAAAATCTCCGCCAAAAATGACTTTGACGCTCAATTTTGCGATTCGCGGAGAAAGGTAGGCAAAATCCGCCAAAAAACATTATCTTTGTCCGAGATAATTACGTGCCTGGCAGAATCCGCCCGCAACGCCTCCGTACAACGGGACAAGTCGCCGCGGGAAGACGACTGCAAGCCGTGCAAACGATTGTAAATTACAACACAACAGATGAAAATCGCCTGTCTGCAATTCAACCCCGTCCAGGAAAACACCTATGTGGTGTGGGACGAAACGGGGGAAGGAATCGTCATTGATGCGGGAAACTGCAACGACAAAGAAAACACCATATTGGACAACTTCATCGCCGATCACAACATCCGACCGACGATGATCGTCAATACCCACGGCCATTTCGACCATACGATGGGAGCCGTCCACCTCAAGACGCGCTACGGGATTCCGTTTGCGATGTCGGGCAAGGATCAGTTCCTTTTGGACAATGCCGCAACGTCGGGTTCGATCTTCGGCGTGAAGGTCGGCCAGATGCCGTCGATCGACATCGACCTTGACAACCAGAAGGAGATCACCTTCGGCAATACGACGCTTCGCATCCTCCCCACACCGGGACATACGCCCGGCCATGTGGCCATCCACGAGCCGAAAGAGGGCATCTTGTTCACGGGAGACACGCTTTTCCGCGAGAGCATCGGCCGTACGGATCTTCCGGGCGGCGATTATTCGTGGATCATGCGCTCGATCCTCGAGCAGATCATCCCCTTAGGTGACCGCACCCAAGTTTATCCGGGTCACGGCCCCGCCACCGACCTCGGACACGAAAGCCTCTATAATCCGTTCGTCACCGAGGTGCTGAACAACGAGGTCAATTACAAGAACTAAATCCGCGTCGAATTGGGAACACTCGTTCATAAACTGCTGTACAAGATGCTCTCCCTGGAGGGTTATCTTCGGATTGTAAGCCGCCTTTTCTTCTGGAGCATCCGCCTCGGCATCGGCCGACGGAATCCGGCCACGGAGTATGTCTACCACCTCCCGAAGCTTGTCGCCCGCGGCGATGTGGCCATCGACATCGGTGCGAATCTGGGCTACTATGCCCATACGCTGTCGCATCTGGTGGGTCGCCACGGCAAACTCTACGCCGTAGAGCCCGTGCCCGTGATCCTCAAGGTGTTGCGCCGTAATCTGCGCCACTGCCACAACGTCGAGCTCCTGCCCTATGCCCTTGGCGAGGAGAACGCCACGATCCGCATGGGCAACGACACACCCCATGCCAACGGCTATTTCGGGACGGGTCAGAACCGCGTCGAAGAGAAGGGCGTGCACAGCGAAGTGGAATTTACGGCCGAGATGCGCCGCGGCAGCGAACTTTTCGAGCGCCTCGAGCGCCTCGATTTCATCAAGTGCGACATCGAGGGCTACGAATGGATCGTGATGTCCGAAATGCGCGACCTTCTGAAACGCTTCCACCCGACCGTGCTGATCGAGACGGGAGGCGAGAACCGCCCCAAGATCGTCCATTTCTTCGAGATCATGGGTTATCGGGGTTTCACGCTCGAACGCGGCGAGGAGGTTCCCCTGAAATCCGACAGCGAAAAAGATATTATATTCAGATACAAGGAGTAAGACTATGCGTATAGATATTATTACGGTTGTTCCCGAGCTGGTGGCATCGCCTCTGGGCGAATCCATCCTGAAACGGGCACAGGACAAGGGACTTGTGGAGATTGTGATCCACAACCTCCACGACTACGCACACGACAAGCGCAAGACGACCGACGACTATCCGTTCGGCGGCGAGGCGGGCATGGTGATGAAATGCGAACCCGTCTTCGAGCTGATCGAGAAGTTGCAGTCGGAACGCCACTACGACGAGGTGATCTACACCTCGCCCGACGGCATCCAATATAACCAGCACGAAGCCAACCGCCTCTCGACGCTGGAGAACATCATCATTTTGTGCGGACACTACAAGGGCATCGACCACCGCATCCGCGAACACCTCATCACGCGCGAGATTTCGATCGGCGACTACGTGCTGACGGGAGGCGAGCTGGCGGCGTGCATCATCGCCGACTCGGTGGTACGCCTTTTGCCGGGCGCCATCGGGGACGAGGCTTCGGCACTCACCGACTCGTTCCAGGACAACCTGCTTGCCCCGCCGATCTATACGCGTCCTGCGGAATTCCGCGGCTGGAAAGTGCCCGACGTGCTGCTTTCGGGCAACTTTGCCGAGATCGAGAAGTGGCAGGACGAACAGGCCTGCGAACGCACACGAACCCTCCGTCCCGACCTTTTGGAGGGGACGGAATAAACCTTTTGAGCACATTATGCGATATTACCTCATAGCAGGCGAGCCTTCGGGCGACCTTCACGGCTCGAACCTCATCCGCGGCCTCAAACGCGAAGATCCCGCCGCCGAATTTCAGTTCTGGGGCGGCGATCTCATGGCCGAGGCGGGCGGTAAGGAGAACCTGCGCAAACACTACCGCGAAACCTCGTTTTTCGGCATCGTGCAGGTGCTGAAGAACATGGGAACGATCCGCCGTCAGATGGAGGAGTGCCGTCGGGATGTGGCCGAATACCGCCCCGACGTGCTGATCCTGATCGACTACCCGGGTTTCAACATGAAGATGGCCAAGTGGGCACACGAACACGGCATCCGCACCTTCTACTACATCGCCCCCAAGGTTTGGGCATGGCGCGAATGGCGCGTGAAGTCGATCCGTAAATATGTCGACCGCCTCTTCATCATCTTCCCCTTTGAACAGGAATACTTCTCGAAGAAGGGGTTGCAACCGATTTTCGAGGGTAATCCGCTGGTCGATGCCATCGAGGCACGCCGGCCCGAATTGCCTACGGGCGAGGAGTTCCGCCAACGCAACGGCCTCGACAACCGCCCGATCATCGCGCTTCTGGCAGGCAGCCGCCGCGGCGAGATCCGCGACAACCTGCCGCTGATGGCACTTTTGAGCAAGAAGTTCCCCAACCACCAGTTTGTGGTGGCGGGCGTGCCGTGGATCGAGCGCCCGCTCTACGAACAATACATGCAGGGCAGCGACATCCGCTATGTCTGCAACCAGACCTACGAAACACTCGCCGCCGCCGAAGCCGCCGTCGTGACGTCGGGTACGGCCACGTTGGAGTGCGCCCTATTGGGCATTCCCGAAGTGGTGGTCTACCGCACGTTGTGGTTCCAGGTCAAACTGCAACCCTACGTACTGAGTGTCAAGTGGGTATCGCTCGTGAACCTCAACCTGCAACGCGAATCCGTCGCCGAGATCATCCAGTCGGATCTGGACATCACGCGTGCCGAACGCGAACTCCGCGCCATTGTCAAGGGCGGTGAGAAACGCCAACGCATGATCGACGATTTCGCCGAACTCAAACGCATTATGGGCGGTACGGGTGTGGCCGATCGCTTTGCCCGCCGCATGACCTTGATTTTGAAGGAGGAAACCGCCCGCAAAAACTAAACAACCATGAAGATATTCTGCATCGGACGCAACTATGCCGCACACGTCACCGAACAACACCATTCGGTGGGATCTTCGGAGCGCTGCCCCGAGGAACTGATCTGGTTCCTGAAACCCGATACGGCACTGTTGCGGAACAACGATCCGTTCTATATCCCGCGATTCACCGAGGAGTGCGAATACGAATGCGAATTGGTCGTCAGGATCAACCGCGTGGGACGCTGCATCTCCGAGCGATTCGCCCACCGCTACTACGATGAGGTGGGACTGGGCATCGACTTCACGGCACGCGACCTCCAGCGCCGCGCCATCCGCGAGGGTCTTCCCTGGGAGCAGGCCAAGGCGTTCGACCATTCGGCCGCCCTGTCGCCCGAATTTGTCCGCCTCGAAGAGCTGGGCAAAGGCATCCAGAAACTGAATTTCACACTCGACGTGAACGGCGAATGCCGCCAGAGGGGCAACACCGCCGAAATGCTCTTCAAGGTGGATCAGATCGTCGCCCGCCTTTCGGAGTTTGTGACCTTGAAGATCGGCGATCTGATCTATACGGGCACTCCCGCAGGCGTGGGCCCCGTCAAGACGGGTGACCGCCTGACGGCCTCGCTCGAAGGACGCCCCTTGTTGGACTTTGAAATCCGATAACCATGCTGCTCAACGAACAACTGAAATCCTACCGCCTGATCCTCGCCTCGCAGTCCCCGCGCCGACGGGAACTTTTGGAGGGGTGCGCCCTACGCTTTGAATTGGCCGACCGCTACCCCTGCGACGAGATCTACCCCGCGACCCTACCCGCGGAGGAGGTTCCCGCCTACCTTTCGCGCCTCAAAAGCGAAGCCTACCCCGCGCCGCTCGCCCCGACGGATATTCTCCTGACGGCCGACACGGTGGTGATTGGCGAAGAAGGCGTTCTCGGCAAACCCCACGACCGCGCACAGGCCTACGCGATGCTCCGCTCGCTGTCGGGACGCAGTCACAAAGTCGTGACGGGTGTCACGCTCCGCTCCGCCACCCAGACGAAGACCTTCTCGTCGGAAAGTAAGGTGTGGTTCTGGGCATTGAGCGACGAGGAGATCTACCACTACATCGACACCTACCGCCCCTACGACAAGGCGGGCGCATACGGCATCCAGGAGTGGATCGGCTATACGGCCATCGAACGCATCGAGGGATCGTTCTACAACGTGATGGGACTTCCCGTGCAACGTGTTTACACCGAATTAAATAACTTTATCAATAAAAACTAACCTATGAAACGCTACTTACTCATTCTGTTCGCGACCCTCCTGTTTCTGCCCGTTCGGGCCGATGAGGGTATGTGGCTTCCGAGCCTGATTTCGAGCCGTATCGACGATATGCGCGCGAAAGGCTTCCAACTCACGGCCGAGGACATCTATTCGATCAATCAGGCCTCATTGAAAGATGCCGTGGTGCTGTTCGACGGCGGCTGTACCGCAGAGCTGGTCTCGAATCGCGGTCTGATCCTCACGAACCACCACTGCGGTTATGATGCCATCCAGGCACACTCGACCATCGATCACGACTACCTGACCTACGGTTTCTGGGCCCGCTCGCTGGAAGAGGAGCTTCCCAACAAGGGTCTTAATGTCCGTTTCCTCGTACGTATGGAGGATGTCACCGAGCGTCTTGCCAAAGGCGAGGAGGCTGCCAAAATCATCGAGGAGGCCTCGAAGGAAGGCGTAGGATACAAGGCTTCGATCGAGCAGATGTACTACGGCAACCAGCAGTTCCTGTTCGTTTACGAGCAGTTCGACGATGTACGTCTGGTGGGTGCACCCCAGTCGTCGATCGGCAAATTCGGCGGCGATACCGACAACTGGATCTGGCCGCGTCATACGGGCGATTTCTCGATCTTCCGCATCTATGCCGACAAGAACAACAAACCCGCCGCTTATTCGCCCGACAACGTACCCTACACCCCGAAACGCTTCTTCCCCATCTCGACGAAAGGCGTCAAAGAGGGTGATTTCACGATGATCTACGGTTTCCCGGGCAATACGCAGGAGTACATCCTCTCGGACGATGTGGCTTACCTCGCCGAGCGTTCCGATCCGGCGAAGATCGCCATCCGCACCGAGCGTCTGAACATCATCGGCAAGGCACAGGAGGCGGATCCCGCCCTGCGCATCCACTACGCGTCGAAATACGTGTGGATCGCCAATGCATGGAAGAAATGGCAGGGTCGTGTGCTGGGTATCAACAACAACAAGACCGTCGACAAGAAACGCGTCTACGAGCGTCAGTTCGAGGCCTGGGCACAGAACCGCCCCGAGTATAAGACGATCGTTGCCGATCTGAAGAAGGAGTACGCCCGCATCATGGACGCCTACTTCGCCCGCGAGATGACGATCGAGACCCTGCTGACCCTTCCCGAGAAATACACCGGCGAGGAGCGTCAGGAAGTTTGCTTTGCCCAGCGCGAAGCCACCGAGCGCGACCTGTTCCGCCTGCTCTTCAAGGAGTACGCCACGCGTTGCCCCGAGGCTTACCGTTCGGCGCTCTTCATGGAGGGTGTGAAGAAGGCCGGATCGCCCGAGGCTTACGGCGAGAAGATCTTCGAGGAGATCTGGAACGGCAAGAACGAGAAGTCGGCACCGCTCCGCGAGTCGATCATGGCCGAGATGAAGAAGATCAGCGGCGAGCTGGAACTCGACGGCCGTGACCTGCGCAACCTCAATTCGAAACACCTGAGCGAGCTCTATACGGTTTATGTACGCGGTCTTCAGGAGTGGGACACCACCCGCGCCTTCTATCCCGATGCCAACCTCACGCTGCGTGTGGCTTACGGTTCGGTGAAGGGTTACGAGTACCGCGACGGCGAGTACCACTACCCGCAGACCACCTTGGACGGCATCATCGCCAAGGATAACCCCGAAATCTACGACTACGACATTCCGCAGTCGTTGCGCGACCTCTACAAGGCCAAGGATTACGGCCGTTGGGGCATCGAGATGAACGGCCGCAAGACCGTTCCCGTCTGCTTCCTGGCCACGCCCCACACCACGGGCGGTAACTCGGGTTCGCCGATGATCAACGGCAAGGGCGAGCTGATCGGTATCAACTTCGACCGTACGTGGCTCTCGACGATGAGCGACGTGGCGTACGATCCCGTCAAGTGCCGCAACATCGCCGTGGATATCCGCTACGTGCTGTTTCTCATCGAGCGCGTCGGTAACGCCGGTTACCTGATCGACGAGATGGAACTCCGCTAATCGGGGCATTTTACCCATAAAAAGACCGTCCTTCCGTGTGAAGGACGGTCTTTTTTGTGTTTGTGGGGATTCTCGGGGTGTTGGTGATCAAACCGCTCCACGTGGAACGGTTCGTGGGGAAAACCCGCCGTTTGGTTGAATTTAGTTGCAAAGGGAGGGCGCTCCGACTACTTTTGATCGGATAAAAAAATTGGAAACCATGAATACCACACCCCAAACCGAGGCACCGACCTATCTGCCTCCCGAAATCACGCTTTTGGAATGCCGCGTCGAAGGCGGCTTCGGCCTCACCACGCAGGAGGGCATCGAAGGCCCTGCCCGCCCGCTGACCTCCTACGGTTGGACATCCGACGACGAATATTAAGCCCCCGAAAAGCCATGAAACGACATTTCGCACTGTTCCTTGCCGCATTATTTGTGTTTGCGGCCTGCTCGGACGACAAGACCGAACCCACACCGTCCCGTGAAGAACCCGTCGCGGTGGAGTTCGGGGCATCCGACCCCACCCGCGCAACCCGTGCCGACCTTACGGTCGATGAGGCGGCGGGAAAATTCCGCTGTACATGGCAGTCGGGCGACCAAATCACGGTCTTTGCCAATGCCCAGACCGCCCGCTTCGACTATAACCCCGCGACCCGCCTTTTCGAGGGACGCCTCCTCGATAACAGCCTCTCGTGGAATTTCCAGGCCGTTCTGCCCTACGTGGCCGACACCCCCACCCGAATCCCCTTCGGCGGAGTGCGCACCCAGCAGGGCAACCGATTCAATGTCCGATTCTACCCCCTGGTCTCCACCCCGAAACACACCACGGGGTCGGTGAACGGCACGCCCGTCACTTTCGATTTCCGATCGCTGACCGCCATTCTTTCGCTGTCGTTCCACACGTCGGACTCTGCGGTCAGAAACGAAAAAGTGCGCTCCATCCGCCTTACGGCCGAGGGTGATCCCCTTGCGGCCGACTATTTCGAGATCGACCGCAACGCGCTGACGGGCAGCCTTTCCTCGTCGAATCCCCGCCACGAGATCCTGCTGAACTACGCGCCCGGCACCGAACCCGCGGCCGCCGACGCGAAGGCCTTTTTCAACCTGCCGCAGGGCACTTACCGCCGTCTTCGTGCCGAGATCACGACCGAACGCCACCACGCCGTCCTCGACCTGTCGGCCGAAGCCACCTTCAAGGCGGGCGAACTGGTCTACGCCACCCGCAGCCTCACGGAGTGGACGCCCGATGTCGAGGTGACGATCGGGAACATAGACCTTTGGAAGAACACCGCCACGGCAACCTTGAAAAATGCCCCCTCCACGGCACGCCTTCAGTATAAACGCACGACCGAAAGCCTTTGGCAGACCGCCACGGGCACGGGTTCGCAACGCACGATCAGCCCCCGCTGGACGAACTCCGCCGACGGCACGATGCGCCCCGACCGCCTGACGGGTGTCTTTGCCCGAGCCGATTACGACTGGCAGCTGATTGACGGCGGGAAAGTCCTTTGTTCGGGTCGTTTCTCGAGCAACCATTCGGGCGATCCCATCCCGACACTCTCCGACGGCAGTCTGTCGTGCTATACCACCGCCAATACCAATTCGTCGTTCTGGAGCAGCGGCAACAACCCGCAGGCCAAGACCCTCTGCACCTACCGCAATCCCTACGCCCATCTTCAGGCGGGAGCGGTGAACATCATAGGATTAATCAAGTTACTCACACCGGGTAACCTCTTCACGGGCACCTTCGCGATGAACGGCACCAACGGCACGGCCAATTTCGGCCAGCCCTACACCTACACGGCACGCCCCACGGCACTCCGCCTGAGCTACCGCGCCAAGACGGGCAATGTCACCCACGACAACCACGCCGCAAACATCGCCAAGGGACAACCCGACGAAGCGATGATCATGGTGTGCATCATCGATTGGGCACAGCGCCACGCCACCTCATCGGGCATGACTAAACCCACGGGTGTCTGGAATCCCGAGACGCTCGAAGGCCTCACGGCGTCGGAACCCGTCATCGCTTCGGGCGTACGCTACATCCGCACGGGATCACAGACCGATCTGGAGATTCCGCTGCGTTATTTCCGCAAGACCGACTCCGCCCCCGCGGGACGCTACACGATCGTAATCTCGTGTGCCACGAGCCGTTACGGCGAATACCTGAACGGTTGTTCGACAAACGAACTCGACGTCAAAGGCCTGGAGTGGGTCTATTAAACGAATTCCCTTAAAACCCTTTTTCCCCCGAGCGGGGCGGCTTTCCGATCCGATGGAAAACCGCCCCGCAATTGTTTTACGGGGGAGGCTTCCTATAAAAAATTAGGGTCATGGGGGATTTATTTCTCCGGATTATTTGGTGCATGACGGCGAAGTGTCTATCTTTGTGGGATATGAGGCGAAAACAAATTAACACTTAAATACACGAAAAAAACTATGAAAGTAGCACAAGACAAAAAGGTCGCTGTCGATTATAAATTGACCGTTGACGGAAAAATCGCAGATCAATCGCAACCGGGTCAGCCCCTCGAGTTCATCTTCGGCCGCGGCATGTTGTTGCCCAAGTTCGAAGAGGCTATTCTGGGCAAAGAGCCCGGCGAGAAGGTATCGTTCACCCTCGAGCCCAAAGACGGCTACGGCGAAATCCACGAGGAAGCCATCGTCGATCTTCCCAAGACCATCTTCATGGTTGACGGCAAACTGGCCGAGGATATTCTCTTCGTAGGTTCGCAGGTTCCCATGAGCGATGCCGAAGGTCACCGCATGATGGGTATCATCAAGGAAGTTGGCGAGGAGACCGTCAAGATGGACTTCAACCACCCGATGGCCGGCAAGACGCTGAACTTCGAGGTTGAGGTGGTTATGGTTCGCGACCTGACGCCCGAAGACGAGCAGGGTGGTTGCGGATGTGGTTGCGGCAGCGATTGCCACTGCGATCACGACCACGAAGAAGGCGGTTGCGAAGGTGGTTGCTGCCACTAGAGATCGCTTCCTTAGAAAGCATAACAAGAGCAATCGAGCGATCGGTTGCTCTTAATTTTTAAGTGAGATGTACACCCTTCGGCAATACCTTACGACGATGACCGATCCCGACCGCCTTTTGCGGCTTGACGGGACGGTGGAGGTGTACCCCGATGCGGACGGCCGATGATTTCGACGGCTACCCGAAGCTCGGTTGCGCCCCTTCGGAACTCGATGTACGGGGCAATTTGTGGGGCTTCCGCAACAAGACGGGCGGGTGGGTCATCCCGCCGATGTACGCCGCGGGATTCGCCTTCAGCGAAGGCATGGCCGCCGTGCGTCTGAACCGCACGTGGAACTACATCTCCGAGGAGGGCGCAACGCTCCTCCGTTGTCCGCAATATACGGCCGTCAAACCGTTCCGTGAAGGCCGCGCCACCGTCGAGCGGGGAAATCAGCGGGCAGAAATCGACACCACGGACAAAGAGTTTGCGATTTAATGGGGATTTCTGTATATTTGTCCATTAATCCCCCGCGGGAGAACACTTCGTGTTCAAAACGGGGAATTCAATCCTTAAAAACGAAACGACTTTGAGACATCTGACCGACATAGAGATCGAACTCCTGAAGGCAAACCACACCACGGCCGAAAGCTGGGATGAGGTGCTTGTCGCGGAAGATTTCACGCCCGACCAGCTGCACAACTGCTGCCTGGGGGGTCGTGTCGAGATCGCGTCGGGGGTTCGCATCCTCAACGCACAGGTTAGGAACTACCGCCTCGGTCGTAATGTCTCGCTGAACAATGTCTCAGCGTTGGAGTGCCGCGAGGAATCGGCGTTCGGCAATGCCACTCCCGTGGCCGCCGTGAACGAATGTGGCGGCCGCACGACCCTCATCCACGATCGGATGACAGCACAGACGGCCTACATGAGCGCCTTCTACCGCCACCGCCCGAAACTCATCGCCCGCCTCGACGAGATGACCCGCGCGTATGCCGCCTCACGCCGCGATACGCTGGGCGAAGTCGGCGAAGATTCGACCCTCACCGGTGTCCGCTTCGTCCGCGAGGTACGCATCGGCAAGGGCGTCCGGATCGACGGCGCAACCGTCCTCCAGAACGGCACGATCCTCGACGGGGCGTTTGTCGGCATGGATGTCAAGGCCTACGATTTCATCCTCGCCGAGGGGGCACGCATCGACAACGGCGTGATCCTCGAACGCTGCTTTGTGGGCGAGGGTTCGGTCATGGACAAGAACTTCACGGCGTCCGATTCGCTGTTCTTCGCCAACAGCCATTGCGAGAACGGCGAGACCGCCTCGATTTTCGCAGGCCCCTACACCGTCACCCACCACAAATCGTCGCTCCTGATTGCGGGCTATTTCTCGTTTTTCAATGCGGGGAGCGGTTCGAACCAGAGCAACCACCTGTTCAAGAGCGGTGCCGTCCATCAGGCCATCCACCTGCGCGGCTGCAAATTCGCCAGCAGTGCCTACGTGATGTCACCTGCCCGTGAAGGTGCCTTCACGATGATCATGGGTCACCACTCCTTCCACCACGACACGCGCATCTTCCCCTACTCGTATCTCGTCGAGCGGGAGGGTAAATCGGTGCTGATGCCGGGTGCGAATCTGGCCAGCTACGGTGCGGTGCGCGATGTGGAGAAATGGCCGCGCCGCGACCACCGCACGGTATTCCGCGACGTGATCAACTTCGAGGAGTACAACCCCTACATCACCGAAGGAATGCTCCGTGCCGTAGATGCCCTGCAATGCCTTCGCGAGGAGAACCCCGATGCCGCATCGTACGTCTACAACAAGGTGACGATCCGCCCCTCGGGACTGCAACGCGGCATCACGCTCTACAACAAAGCCATTGTGGCCTCGCTCGGGGCAATGCTCCAAGAGGGGATTCCGCAACAACGATACGACGGCTCGGGATCGTGGATCGATCTGGGCGGTCAATATATTACCAAACGCGAAGCCGAAGCCGTCGCCGATGCCATCGAAGAGGGACAGCTTCCAACTTTCGCCGACATCGACAACCGCCTGCGCGTATTCCACGTCCACTACGCCGACTATGCGCGTTCGTGGGCAGAGGGGGTCTACGCAAGCCTTCTGGGACATGCCCCTTCGGCCGAAGAGATCGCCGAAGCCGTCACGGCGGGACGCAACGCCCACGCCGCCCTGCGCCAGATGACCGATCAGGACTGCCGCCGCGATTGTTCGATGGACATGGCCGTCGGTTACGGTATCGACACCGACGACGAGGAAGAAATACGCCGCGACTACTATACGGTGCGCGGTCTGAAGAGTTAAACCTTTTACGCCAAAGTCATGTCACACACCCAAAGCATCACCCGCCAACACCGCACGGACAGAAAACCCTAAACGAATAAATTATCATAATATCAACCAAAAAAAACAATTTTAAAATGGAACACGTAAAAGTATTGATCATGGGTAGCGGCCCGGCAGGATACACTGCCGCCATCTACACCTCGCGCGCAAACCTCAACCCCGTACTCTACTCGGGTATCGAACCGGGCGGTCAGCTGACCACCACCACCGAAGTGGAGAACTTCCCGGGGTATCCCCAGGGCATCAGCGGCCCCGAAATGATGGAGGATATCCGCAAGCAGGCCGCACGTTTCGGTGCCGACATGCGTAAGGGCATCATCACCAAAATCGACCTTTCGAAGCGTCCCTTCCACGTCGTAGTGGATGGCGAGCACGAAATCGAAGCCGAGTCGCTGATCGTGGCTACGGGTGCTTCGGCCAAATACCTGGGTCTTCCCTCGGAGGCCAAATTCCGCGGTCAGGGCGTGAGCGCCTGCGCTACGTGCGACGGTTTCTTCTACCGCAAGAAGGATGTAGCCGTAGTCGGTGGCGGTGATACGGCTTGTGAGGAGGCCACCTACCTCGCATCGCTGTGCCGCAAGGTTTATCTGATCGTCCGCAAGCCGTTCCTGCGTGCTTCGAAAGCCATGCAGGAGCGTGTATTCAACACCGAGAACATCGAAGTGCTGTTCGAGCACAACACCGTCGAGGTGCTGGGCGACGACCTGCACGGCGTGACGGGTGCCCTGCTGCGCAAGACCGACGGCACGGAGCGCACGATCGAAATCTCGGGCTTCTTCCTCGCCATCGGACACCACCCCAACGTAGAGGTATTCGAGGGTCAGCTGGAACTCGACAAGGAGGGTTACATCGTTGTAGAGGGCGGTTCGTCGAGAACGAGCGTCGAGGGCGTATTCGCCGCAGGCGACGTGAAGGATCCCCACTACCGTCAGGCCATCACCGCCGCAGGTTCGGGCTGCATCGCCGCTCTGGACTGCGAGCGTTTCCTGCACCGTTAATCCATTCCCGAAAACCATCTCGCTTCCCGACGCCTTTTAGGGGCACGGGAAGCGGGATTTTTTAATCCTAAAAAAATTCGTCCCGTTTTGAGTTTCTCCGTCACCATACTCGGTTCCGCGTCGGCACGCCCGACCGCCAACCGCCATCCTTCGGCACAAATCGTGAACCTCGAAGAACAATACTATCTGGTGGATGCCGGCGAAGGCACCCAGCAGCAGATGGTGCGTGCGGGGATCAACCCGTTGAAACTTCGGGGCGTATTTATCTCGCACCTCCACGGCGACCATGTCTTCGGATTGTTTCCCCTGATTTCGACCCTGGGTTTGAGCGGCCGCAAAACCCCGCTCGATGTCTATGCACCCGCCCCGTTCGGCGAAATCATGGAGAGCCATCTGAAATTCTTCGACAAGGATCTGCCCTATGAGGTCATCTGGCACGAAACACACACCACGAAGCACGAATTGCTCTTCGAAAACCGCACCTTGGAGGTGTGGAGCATTCCGTTGCGCCACCGTGTGCCGTGTGCGGGATTCCTGTTCCGCGAAAAACAGCCGCCGCTGAATGTCGATAAGGAGAAGATCACGGAATTGGGGCTTTCGATTGCCCAAATCACCGCCGCCAAACGCGGGGAGGATCTCATGCTCGACGACGGACGCGTAATCCCCAACGAAGCCATCACTTACATTCCCTACAAGGCACGTTCGTATGCCTATCTTTCGGATACGAATTTCTCGGCCAAGGCCGCCACGCTCTGCGCGGGGGTCGATCTGATGTACCACGAGGCAACCTATGCCGCCGACGAGCAGCGCAATGCCCGCGACCGCGGTCACGCCACCACCCTCGACGCCGCCAAAGCCGCCCTGAAGGCAGGTGCCAAACGCCTCATCATCGGCCACTACTCGTCGCGTTACAAGGACGAGGAGGTACTCGTTCGGGAGGCGCAGACCGTCTTTCCGGAAACCTACGCCGCCATTGAGGGGAAAACCTTTGAAATCGAAAAGCAGAAATGACAAAAGCAGAAATTCAGTTGGTGCGCTCGCTCAACGACAAACGCGCACGTATGGAGGAGGGTCTTTTTGTGGCCGAGGGGGAGAAGCTCATCGGCGAGATCCGCTCGTCGCGTCTTCGCATCCGTAAGATCTTCGCGCTGGAGGGCGTTTTTGAGGGTCAGAACGTGGAGACCGTCACGCGCAAGGACATGGAGCGTCTGTCACTGTTGAAAACCCCGTCCAATTCGCTGGCACTGGTCGAAATCCCGCACCGCGAATTCCGCATGGAGGATCATCGGGGAGAACTGATGATCGCGCTGGACGATGTGCAGAACCCGGGTAACCTGGGTACGATCATGCGTGTTGCCGACTGGTTCGGCATCCACCACATCCTCGCTTCGCCCGCGACGGCCGACTGCTTCAACCCGAAAGTCGTGCAGGCCACGATGGGTGCAATTCTGCGTGTCGAAATCCACTATCTGCCTCTGGCCGAAACCCTTGCGAAGTCCTCAAAGATGGAGACTCCCATCTACGGCACCTTCCTCGAAGGGGAAAACATCTATCACACGGAACTCTCGAAGGAGGGTATTATCGTCATGGGAAACGAAGGTCGCGGCATCTCGCCCGACACCGCCCGCATGGTCAGCCGCAAGATCCTCATCCCGAACTATCCCGAAGACTGCCGCACGACCGAATCGCTGAATGTAGCGATGGCCACAGGCATCGTCTGCGCCGAATTCCGCCGCCGTCTGCTGTAATTTTCCGTACCGAGTCGCCCTGAGCCGTAAGCCGAGCGACCCCATTTCGAGCCGAACAACCTCGTCCCGAACCGCATGTTACACCCCGAGTAGAACCGCCGTTCCGAGCCGTAAGCTGCCCCGACCCGAACTGTCCGAGCCTGCATTCCACCCCGACCGCATCCCGCCTTTCCGAAGCCGCGGGACACCCCGCAACGCCCCCCGACAACCGCCCGAACGGCCTGACCCACCGAAAAATATCGCATAGCATTTTGATATTCGGATATAAGTTGTATCTTTGTAAATTGTATATGTTATTCACCCGTTGCAGCTTAAGCCCGCAAACGGGAACGCCCCCCCGGGAGGGCATCGGAAAATCCCGCATAAAGATATGACCGAAACGAAATTCAAAATAGGCATCACGCAGGGCGATCCCAACGGAATCGGCTGGGAGGTGATTCTCAAATCCCTCTCGGACAGCCGTATGGCGGAGTTTTTCATCCCCGTCATCTACGGATCCCCCGAAGCCGCCAACTACTATCGGGGAACCATCTCGGAAATCGAGGATATCCCCTTCAACATCATCACCTCGGCACAGGACGCCCGCCGCGGTAAGGTGAACATCGTCCCCTGCGGCAAGATGAGCCGCATCACCCCGGGCGAAATCTCCGAGGAGGCGGGTCATGCCGCCGTCGAGGCACTGCGCACCGCCGCCAAAGACCTCAAGGCAGGCTACATCGATGCCGTGGTAACCGCTCCGTTCGCCAAGCAGAGCGTGCAGAGCGACGATTTCCATTATACGGGTCACACCGAGTTCTTCGATGCCGAATTCGAAGGCAAGGCCATGATGATCCTCTACAGCGACGTACTGCGTGTCGGACTCGTGACAAAACACGTTCCCGTAGCCGAGATCCCGCAGAACATCTCCAAGGAGAAGATCGTTGCCGACCTCCGCACCCTGCGCCAGTCGCTCAAGGAGGATTTCGGCATTGTCGAGCCGCGCATCGCCGTGATGGCACTCAACCCCCACGCCGGTGACGGCGGTCTGCTGGGTAAGGAGGAGGAGGAGATCATCCGCCCCGCCATCGTCGAGGCCTTCGACCAGGGCATCCTGGCTTTCGGCCCCTTTGCGGCCGACGGACTGTTTGCAGGCGGCGGCTACGCCAAGTACGACGGCATCCTGGCCATGTACCACGATCAGGGTCTGGCACCCTTCAAGAGCCTTTCGCCCGACGGCGTGAATTTCACGGCGGGTCTGGAGTGCGTACGCACCTCGCCCGATCACGGCACGGCTTTTGACATTGCAGGACAGGACAAGGCCGACCCGCAGTCGATGCGCAACGCCATTTTCGGGGCGTTGGACATCATCCGCCACCGCAAAGCCTGGGAGGAGATGAACCGCAACCCCCTGCCCCATGCCGAACGCGAACGATCGCACCGCGATATGTCCGTCAAGGACCTTCCGCAGAGCGACCGCGACTAAACCCAAGAAATTTTACCGACCGAGAATGTATTCCGTCTCGTAATTGTGGAAGCATTTAAGGCGGTTTCACTTAATAACTAAAAAAATGATTAAAATCACTTTTCCCGATGGCTCGCAGAAGGAGTTTGCCAAAGGGACAACTGCCTACCAAATCGCAGAGAGTATCAGCCCTCGTTTAGCTGCCGACTCGCTTGCGGCTTCGGTAAACGGCGCAACTCAGGATCTGATGCGCCCGATCGAGGAGGACGCCTCGATCAAGTTCTACAAATGGGATGACGAGGAGGGCAAGCATGCTTTCTGGCACACCTCTTCGCACCTGTTGGCCGAAGCATTGCAATCGCTCTATCCGGGCATTAAATTCGGTATCGGTCCCGCCATCGAAAACGGATTCTATTACGATGTGGATTCACCGACACCCATTGTTGAGGCCGATCTTCCGAAGATCGAAAAGAAGATGTTGGAGCTGGCCCGCCAGAAGGAGCCGCTCATCCGTCGTGACGTACCCAAGGCCGAGGCCATGAAGGATTTCTCGGAGAAGGGCGAGACGTACAAATGCGAGTTGATCAACGACCTCGAGGACGGAACCATCTCATTCTATACCAACGGTGCATTCACCGACCTGTGCCGCGGCCCGCACATTCCCAACACGGGATTCATCAAGGCCATCAAACTGACTTCGGTTGCGGGTGCCTACTGGCGCGGCAACGAGAAGAACAAGATGCTGACCCGTATCTACGGTATCACCTTCCCCAAGAAGTCGATGCTCGACGAGTATCTCGTCATGATGGAGGAGGCCAAGAAACGCGACCACCGCAAACTGGGCAAGGAGCTGGAGTTGTTCTGCTTCTCGCAGCGTGTCGGTCAGGGTCTGCCGTTGTGGTTGCCGAAGGGTGCCGCCCTGCGTGATCGTCTGGAGCAGTTCCTGCGCCGCGTGCAGAAGGAATACGGCTACCAGCAGGTCATCACCCCGCACATCGGTAACAAGGCACTGTATGTGACTTCGGGTCACTACGCAAAATACGGCAAGGATTCGTTCCAGCCGATCCACACCCCCGAAGAGGGCGAGGAGTATCTGCTCAAACCGATGAACTGCCCGCACCACTGCGAAATCTACCGTTCGAAACCCCGTTCGTACAAGGATCTGCCTCTGCGTTTTGCCGAGTTCGGTACCGTTTACCGCTACGAGCAGTCGGGTGAGCTGCACGGATTGACCCGTGTACGCGGATTTACGCAGGATGATGCCCACTTGTTCGTTCGCCCCGACCAGCTGTTGGAGGAGTTCGAGCGTGTAATCGACATCGTACTCTACATCTTCAAGACATTGAAGTTCGACAACTACACCGCACAGGTTTCGTTGCGCGACCCCAATGACAAGGAGAAGTACATCGGTTCGGACGAGAACTGGGAACGCGCCGAGTCGGCCATCATGAAGGCCGCCGCCGAGAAGGGTCTGAACACCGTTGTCGAGTTGGGCGAGGCCGCATTCTACGGCCCGAAACTCGACTTCATGGTCAAGGATGCCATCGGTCGTAAATGGCAGTTGGGTACCATCCAGGTGGACTACAACCTGCCGGAGCGTTTCGATCTGACGTACAAGGGTGCCGACGACAAACTCCACCGCCCGATCATGATCCACCGTGCCCCGTTCGGTTCGATGGAGCGTTTCGTGGCCGTGCTGCTGGAGCACACGGGTGGTAAATTCCCGTTATGGCTGAGCCCCGACCAGGTGGTTGTACTGCCCATCTCGGAGAAGTTCAACAACTATGCCGAGAAGGTCGTCAAGTACCTGAACGACAACGAAGTCCGCACGATGATCGACGACCGTAACGAGAAGATCGGCCGTAAGATCCGCGACAACGAGTTGAAGCACATCCCCTACCTGCTGATCGTCGGCGAGAAGGAGGAGGCCGAGAACATGGTGTCGGTTCGTGCCCAGGGCGAGGGCGACAAGGGTCAGATGAAACTCGAAGAGTTCAAGGATATGATCCAGAAACTCGTCAAGGACGAATTCGAAAACAACAAACTTCCCCAGAAGTAACACCTTCTGCCCCGAACGGGCGGCTCCTTCCGATAAAGGATGAGCCGCCCCCGACGGGACAAATCAAGACGGGCCGAAGCCCGCGATACAGGTTCCCCGTGGAACCAAACCGATTAACTGATTCATTAACTAAAATTTAAGCACTATCGCAGCACCAAAACCATTCCCGCAGCGGCCTTTTACCCCCGGGAATAACCGACCGAAACCGGTCGTAAAAAAAGATCACAATTTCGGACATAAACCCTCCGACAAAGAGAATCCGCATCGTATCAACGATCAAATCAATGTCCCCGAAGTCCGCGTAGTCGGCGACAACATCCCCGAAGCAAAGGTGATGTCGACGCGTGAGGCGCTTCGTCTGGCAGATGAGATGGAGTTGGATCTGATTGAGATCTCTCCCAAGGCCGATCCTCCGGTATGCCGCATTGCCGACTACCAGAAATTCCTCTATCAGCAGAAGAAGAAGGCCAAGGAGATCAAAGCCAATCAGGTCAAGGTGGTTGTCAAGGAGATCCGTTTCGGACCGCAGACCGACGACCATGACTACAACTTCAAGTTGAAGCATGCGCAGAACTTCCTGAAGGAAGGTGCGAAGGTGAAGGCTTACGTGTTCTTCCGCGGACGTTCGATCGTCTTCAAGGAGCAGGGTGAGATTCTTCTGTTGCGTTTTGCGACCGATTTGGAGGAGTTCGCCAAGGTTGAAGCCATGCCCAAATTGGACGGTAAGAAGATGAACATGATGCTTGCTCCGAAGAGTAAGAAGTAGTCTTTTTCCCGCATACATATTTAAAGCCTGTCGGCGGCAGGGGACTTTTCCCATGAGGGGAAAGCTCTGCGGCATGATGATTTACGGGCTTTTCAGAAATTCCCGACCGAGAAATCCGGTCGGGAATTTTGTGTTTTGGGGCGGGCAGAAGGAAGAGAGCGGAGAGGGGCGCGATTCAGGCGGGGAGGACGGGACGGGAGAAAAACGGGGTCGGAACAAGCTGTGTAGCAGATCAATCGGCCGAAGAAGCAAGGCGGGCAATCTATTTTTGCACATCTTATAATAAAATAAATGATGTCCGTTCCGCGCACCACCCAAATTCCGCCCCCGCATAAAAACCGCACCGTCGTTCAATTCCGCCACCCCTCATAAAAAACCGCCCTCCCAAATTCCGCTCCATAAAAAAACCGCACATCAATCCCCCTCCGACCGCACCTCCAACCGCCTGCACTGCCCCCGATCCTCCGCCCCGCCCGACAATTTCGGAAATCGCATATCGGGGAACGGAAAAAAATCGCTACCTTTGTAATTGATGAATAACCAGGACAAAATATTCCAAATTTCGACCGACGAAGCGTTCGAACACCTCGCGTTGGAGATCTTCCGCGACCAGGCACGCCGTACACCGCCCTACCGCCAATATATCAGCGAGTTGGGCATCGATCCCATGCAGGTAGGCACCCTTCGCGAAATCCCGTTTATGCCCATCTCCCTGTTCAAAACCCACGAGGTTTATTGCGGGGACGAAGCACCCGAAGCGGTCTTCACCTCTTCGGCCACCACGGGCATGACCTCGTCGCGCCATCCGATGCGCTCGCTCGCCCTCTACGAACGTGCCTTTACCGAAGCATTCCGCGCCTTCTATGGCGACCCAGGCAAGTTAAGCCTCTATGCCTTGCTACCGAATTACCTGCGCCGTAAAGGTTCGTCGCTGGTCTATATGGCCGACCGACTGATCCGTGCATGCGGTTCGGGCGGATTCTACCTCGATGACCACGAACGCCTCCTGAAGGATATGGCCGCCGACCCGAAACCCAAAATCCTCCTGGGCGTAAGTTACGCCTTGTGGGATCTGGCCGAGGAGTACGCCCCGAAGCTCAAGAATACCATCGTCATGGAGACGGGCGGCATGAAGGGCTACCGCGAGGAGATCTCGAAGGAGGCCTTCCACAAGATCCTGTGCGATGCATTCGGCGTCGAAGAGATCCACTCGGAATACGGCATGGCGGAGCTCACTTCGCAGGCCTATTCCCACGGCCGCAACCGCTTCTACTGCCCACGGTGGATGCAGGTCGTAACGCGCGACATCAACGACCCGTTCGCCCTGCTCGACAAGGAGGAGCGCGGCGGACTGAACATCATCGATCTGGCAAACCGCTGGTCGTGTGCCTTCATCCAGACCGAGGATGCGGGCATCGTCCATCGTGACGGCTCGTTCGAAATCGAGGGCCGCATCGCCCACAGCGACATCCGCGGCTGCAATCTCCTGGTTCAATAAAACACCTTCCGACTATGAAAACCGTTGCCTTTGTACCCATTCGTCTGAACAGCCAGCGCGTCAAGGGGAAAAACCTCCGCCTGTTGGGTGGAGAACCGCTGATGTGCCACATTCTGAGGACTTTGACCCAAGTCAAGGAGCTGGACGAAATCTATGTATATTGCAGTTCGGAGGAGATCCGCGAGTATCTTCCCCAGGGCGTTCGCCTGCTCAAACGGGACAAACGTCTGGACGAAAACACGACGCTCGGCGCCGAGATTTACAATGCGTTTGTCAGCGAGGTCGAGGCCGACCTCTACGTGCTGGCTCACGCCACCTCGCCCTTCATCAAGGCCGACACCATTTCGCGTGCCATCCGTGAGGTGCAGTCCGGCGCGTATGATTCGTCGTTCAGTGCCGAGTGCATCCGCACCTACACCTGGTACAAGGGTCGCCCGCTGAACTACGCGCTGGACAACATCCCACGCACGCAGACCCTCGAACCGGTCTACATCGAAACGAGCGCCTTCTTCATCTTCCCGCGTGCGTTGTGGACCGAGCGCCACCAACGCATCGGCGACCATCCGTTCATGTCGGTGGTGGATCGCATCGAAGGCCTCGACATCGATTATCCCGAGGATTTCGCCACGGCCGAAGTGATCGTGGCAAGCCGAAAGCTTTAAGCGACAAAATTTTAAACCTACATACGCATAAAATGTAAATTTTTATCGGATTTCAAGGCGTTTGCCATGAAGGGCAACGTGCTTGACATGGCCGTCGGTGTGATTATCGGCGGTGCATTCGGCAAGATCGTCACCTCGCTGGTGAACGACATCATCATGCCGTTGATCGGTCTGATCGGCGGTGGTGTGAACTTCTCGGATCTGAGATGGGTCATCCGCGAAGCCGACGAGGCAACGGGCATCACCGAGGCCGCCCTGCCCTACGGCAAATTCATCCAGACGACGGTCGATTTTCTGATCATCGCCTTCTCGATTTTCGTATTCATCAGCCTCATCCAGCGCATCTCGAACCGCCACAAGAAGGAAGAGGCAGCCAAACCCGCTCCGCCACCCGCACCCTCAAAGGAGGAGGTGCTACTGACCGAGATCCGCGACCTGCTGAAAGAGCGCAAATAAGTTTCCACGTGGAACAAAAAAGGAGAAAACTCCCGTTCGGGGAATTTTCTCCTTTTTTTATGCGTTGTCCCAAGGGACGGATAACTATCTGTAGTTGTGCGAAATAAGGTTCATAAACTCCTCGCGGGTGCGGTGATCCGACAGGAAGATCCCCGTGAAGGCCGAAGTGGTCGTTGCGGACTGCTGTTTCTCGATACCGCGCATCTGCATGCACATATGGCTGGCCTCGATGACCACGGCCACACCCATCGGATTGAGTGCCTCCTGAATGCAGTCGCGGATCTGCACCGTCAGACGCTCCTGCACTTGCAGACGGCGTGCAAAGGTCTCCACCACGCGGGCAATCTTCGAAAGACCCGTGATGTAGCCGTTCGGAATGTAAGCGACGTGTGCCTTGCCGTAGAAGGGCAGCATGTGATGCTCGCACATCGAGTACAGCTCGATGTCCTTGACCAAAACCATCTGTTTGTACTCCTCCTTGAACATGGCACCGCGGATGATGGCCATCGGATCCTCCTCATATCCCTTCGTGAGGAACGACATGGCCTTCGCCACGCGCAACGGAGTTTTCAACAGCCCCTCGCGGTCGGCATCTTCGCCCAACAGTTCGAGGATGGCTCTATAATGTTGTTTGAGAGCCTCAATCTTCTCGGGATTGTAGTGCTCCTGCTTCAGGTAATTGCAGATTTCGTGTTCCATAGGGCGCAAAAGTACCTTATTTTTCAATAGATTGCAAATATGCCGCCAATTTCTTCACGGCGCGTCCGCGGTGCGAGATGGCGTTCTTCTCGTCGGCGGTCATCTCGGCAAACGTGCGGTCGTAACCGTCGGGAATAAACATCGGATCGTAGCCGAATCCGCCCGTACCGACCTCGTGGTCGATGATGCGTCCCTCAACGACTCCCTCGAAAAGATGCTCCTCACCGTCGAGGATCAGCGAGATGACCGTGCGGAAACGTGCACGGCGGTCGGTTTTGCCCTCCATGTTCTTCAGCAGGAGGCGGTTGTTGGCGTCGAAATCGTGCTGGTCGCCCGCATAGCGTGCCGAACGCACGCCCGGTGCGCCGTCCAAGGCCACGACCTCCAGACCCGTATCGTCGGCAAAGCAGTTGCGGTGCGTGCGCTCGTAGATGTAGTGCGACTTCTGCGAGGCGTTGCCCTCGATGGTCGGATGCGTCTCGGGAATATCCTCCGTGATGCCGCACTCCTTGAGGGTGACGATGTGGTAACGGCTGTCCAACGTGGCAGCCACTTCGCTGATTTTGTGGGCGTTGTTTGTTGCAAATATCAGTTCCATTGTATCTTTTTGTTTATATGCTTATTTTACGGCGACCTTCATCCGCTCCAGACGATCGTCCAGCGCGATCTTGTCGATGATGGTCTTCACCAGGGTGTCCATTTCGGAATTTTCGCGGTAATCGGCCGCACACACGTAATTCACGCGGTTGTCGTGGATCAGCGACGACAATTCGCGACGTGCCCCGCTTTTGGTGGGGTTGTACACGGCAATCGAATGGCCGCCCGAACTCTTCACCAGACGCATGCAGGGGATGTCGGTCGTTCCGTCACCCACGTAGATCATGTGCGCAAACGGAATGGGGCGATCCTTCTCGGGGATGTAGCGATTGACCTCGTGGCTGTCGTAGACCGACTCCACGCCCTTGTTGATCTTGAAGATGAACTGCGTCTTGTTCGTGTAATTGACCGCCACGGCAGGCCAGTAGGCAATGCCATCCACGTCGTAGAGGTAGGAGCAGGCGTAGATCTTGCGGAACTCGCCCGCGATGGGGGTACCCTCGATGATCTCCTTCAGACCCGACGAATTGATGTAGTGCCAGATGCGGATGCCGCGCTCCTCGCCGTAGCGGTTGATGCGTGAGAACCACTCGCGCACCCCCTCGAAAAGCTCCACACCGCGTCCCGACTCCTGAAACGCCTCGCGCCTCAGGGACAATCCCTTCGAACGTGCCGCCTGCAACATACGCCACATGTAGGCCAGGATTCCGTCGGCATCCTGCTCCTCGGCCAGCGAGTTGGATTCCGTCCAAAACTCCTTGTTGCTTTTTCCGACGGCCGGAATGAAATCATACTCCTGCATGTTGCCGGGAGCCAGCGTCCCGTCAAAATCGTAGATCAATGCGATGGTCAGTGGTTTATTCTCCATGGTGATGCACATTTAATGTGTAAAGATAAGATTTTTCGGCGAAGATTCCTCTTTTTCGGCGTTTTTTTGGGGCTTCGGCCACCATTTTTGTCGGTTTTCGGATCATGCGCCCCCCAATCGGGAACAAGACAAAACCCGCGATAAGCAAATATCGGACAATAGATTGTGATTTTTGGAGTTTTTCATTATCTTTGTCAATCAAGACTCAACCGAAAAAGGTTTTAGAAATGAATTTTCCGAAAGAAAAAACCGAGGCGTTACTCAACCTGATCACGCCTCCGGGTCAAAATATCGTAATCGTAGCCCACACCAATCCCGACGGCGATGCCATCGGTTCGTCGATTGCCTGGGCCGAGATGTTGCGCACGCTGGGTCATACGGTGACCTGCATCGTCCCCACCAAGTATCCCTATTACCTCGAGTGGATGGACGGTATTGACAAACTGGTCATCTTCAAGACCGACGAGGAGGGACGCGCCGCCAAAGCCGTCGAAAAGGCCGATCTGATCTTCTGCCTCGACTTCAACACGCTCTCGCGTCTGGAAAACCTCTCCGACATCATCGATACCAACACCACCGCAAAGCGCATCTTGATCGATCACCACCTCCAACCCGCCGAGTTCGATGTGTCGTTCTCCTACCCCAACATGTGTTCGACCTGTTATCTGGTCTACGCCCTCATCGAGGATATGTTCGGCACGGAGAAGATCACCAAAAAGATCGCCGAATCGCTCTACGTGGGCATGATGACCGACACGGGCAACTTCGCCTTCTCGTACCTCACGCCCGAGCTGTTCCGTTGCGTGGCAACGCTCATCGAGCGCGGCATCGACATCCCGGATCTCCACAACCGCGTCTACAACTCCTACACCGAGGGTCGTGCGCGTCTGTTCGGCTACTGCATCAACCGCAAGATGCAGATCTTCGAGGGCGGACGTGTGGCCTACATGTCGCTCAAGGAGTCCGAAATGCGGCGATTCCAGTTCCAGCAGGGCGACAGCGAGGGTTTTGTCAATTATCCGCTCTCGATCAAGGAGGTCGTCATGTCGGCCATGTTCACCCAGCACCGCAAATTCATCCGCGTGTCGCTGCGTTCGAAGGGCAATGTCAATGTGAATATCTTCGCACGGAAATATTTCGGCGGCGGCGGCCACAAAAACGCCGCGGGCGGCAAGTCATTCGTGACGATGGAGGAGACCATCGAACACTACGTGCGTTCCGTACGCGAATTTGTCGAAGAGGGCAACCTCGACGTCGAATAAATCCCGATTCCAAAAATCGGCAAGTCGTCCTGCCGATTTTTTTGTTTCAGAGCATCGGATTTCGGAAAAATTCTATCTTTGCAAAATCATTTAAACCATCATAAACTATGGATTTACTCTCGATCGAACACGTTTCGAAGCAATACACCAACCACAAGGCGTTGGACGACGTGTCCCTCACCATCCCCAAAGGATCGATCTACGGTCTTCTGGGTCCCAACGGCGCGGGCAAAACCACGCTGATCCGTACCCTCACGCGCATCACGGCACCCGACTCGGGCCGCATCCTCTTCAACGGCCACGACCTGAGCCCCGAGGACATCTTCCACATCGGTTATCTGCCCGAGGAGCGCGGTCTGTACAAGAAAATGAAAGTCGGCGAACAAGCCCTGTTCTTCGCCCGTCTGAAAGGCATTTCGCGCCACGACGCCCTGATGCGTCTGAAGGAGTGGTTCGAGCGTTTCGGCATCGAGGAGTGGTGGAACAAGAAGGTCGACGAGTTGTCGAAGGGTATGGCGCAGAAGGTGCAATTCATCACCACGGTGCTCCACGAACCCGAACTGCTCATCTTCGACGAGCCGTTCTCGGGCTTCGACCCCATCAACGCCAAGGTGCTTCAGGACGAAATTCTCCGCCTGCACAAAAAAGGCGCCACGATCATCTTCTCGACCCACAACATGGCATCGGTCGAGGAGCTTTGCGACCACATCACGCTGATCAACAAGTCGCACAACATCCTCTCGGGTCAGACCGAGGAGATCCGCCGCCGCCACGGTGCGAACATCTTCGAGGTGCAGTTCCGCGGTGACGCAGAGCGTCTTACGGAGGATCTGACGCGTTTCGGCGAAATTCTCCCCACCGATGAGGAGTCTCTCGGCGAACTGCACACCCTCAAATTCCACGTCGAGCGCAACGAGTATCTGCGTACGGTCATCGCCCGCACGAACGATCTGGTCGAATTGCGTTCGTTCCGCGAGATCATCCCCTCGATGAACGACATCTTCATCCGTGCCGTGAACGGCAAACTCTAAAAAAAAGAACAAACCATGAGCAACATATTCCTCATCATGCAGCGCGAGTTCAACGAACGCGCCCGCAAAAAATCATTCATTCTGACCACCCTTTTGATGCCCGTGCTGATGATCGCCCTGATGGTCGTTCCGGCACTCATCATGGTTTACGCCACGGGTGACGAAAAAGAGATCGTCGTGATCGACGACAGCCACGTGATCACCCCCCACTTGAAGGACACCTCGTCGCTGAAGTTCATCCCGAGCGACCTCAAGGTCGATGAAGCCCGCAGTCTGACGACCGACAAATTCGGCATTCTGCACATCGGTTCCGAGATCATGACCGACCAGAGCGACATCCGCCTCTATGCCAACAGTTCCTCGTCGATGAAACTCGAGAACGAGATCCGCGACCAGATCCAGGACTACATCGAGAGCGAAAAACTCAAGGGATATAACATCGACAACCTCGAAACCATCCTCAAGGAGGTCGAAAGTCCCGTGACGATGCAGGTCTTCCGCAACGACAAATCGCAGGAGGAGGACACGCAGGCACAATCGACGGCCGTCGCATCGGTCATCGGCTACATCCTCGGCTTCCTGCTCTATATGTTCATCCTGATCTACGGTTCGATGGTCATGCAGGCCGTCATCGAGGAGAAGAGTTCCCGTGTGATGGAGGTACTCGTTTCGTCGGTGCGTCCGTTTGATCTGATGATGGGCAAGATTCTCGGTGTGGCCTCGGTTGCCCTGACGCAGTTGCTGATCTGGGCGGTATTGATTCTCGGTGTGGGTTCCGTGCTGATCCCGATGATGATGCCCGACGACATCATGCAGGGTGTCGAAGCCGTCCATCAGGGCGGTTCGGCCGAGCTGGTCGCCATGAACGCCAACCTCGACACCGACATGTTGCAGGCCGTGACCACCGCAACCGATACGGCCTATCTGGCCAAGATCTTCGGATTCCTCACGCTGTTCCTGCTGGGCGGTTATCTGCTCTATTCGGCCATGTTCGCCGCCGTGGGGTCGGCCGTCGAGAGCGTACAGGACTCCGCCCAGTTGCAGACGCCCATCACCCTGCCGATCATTCTGGCACTCATCATCTCGATGGTCGTCACGAACGATCCCAACTCGTCGGTGGCCTTCTGGTTCTCGATCATCCCCTTCACCTCGCCCATCGTCATGATGGCGCGTATCCCCTACGAAATCCCCATGTGGGAGGTCATCCTCTCGCTGGTGCTGCTCTACCTGACGTTCATCGCCATGGTATGGTTCGCCTCGAAGATCTACCGCGTGGGCGTGTTGATGTACGGCAAAAAACCCGGCATCAAGGAGTTCCTCAAGTGGATCAACTACAAATATTAAAACCCTGTTTTCCAAGGGGCGGAGCTCCCGTAATCCGCCCCTCGGGAATACAATAATCACCCGCACAAATCCGTTACTCTCGAAAAGCAACCCACTTTGTTCCCGAAAAACAATAAAAACCACACTTTTTCGGGGCAGGACGTACGATTTTTCACACATTGTTAAAATTTTTTCATAACTTTGCACCGAGCAAAATTTAGAAAGACAACGAATTTTACAATAAACTGTTAAGAAATTATGGTTACAATCGACAATTACGATTTCAAAGGGAAACGCGCCATCATCCGCGTTGATTTCAATGTACCCTTGAACGACAAAGGCGAGGTAACGGACGATACGCGTATCCGTGCCGCTCTGCCCACCATCAAAAAGGTACTCGCCGAAGGTGGTTCGGTGATCCTGATGTCGCACCTGGGTCGCCCCAAAAAGAATCCCGATCCCAAATTCTCGCTCGAGCAGATCGTTTCGACCGTAGAGGATCGTCTGGGTCACAAGGTTGCCTTCGCCGGCGACTGCATGGGCGCAAAAGCCGCCGAAATGGCTGCCGCATTGAAGCCCGGTGAAGTCATGTTGCTCGAGAACCTCCGTTTCTACGCCGAGGAGGAGGGCAAACCCCGCGGTCTGGCAGCCGATGCCACCAAGGAGGAGAAGGATGTCGCCAAGAAAGCCCTGAAGGAAGGCCCCCAGAAGGAGTTCGTCAAGAAACTCGCTTCGTATGCCGACTGCTACATCAACGACGCATTCGGTACGGCTCACCGCAAGCACGCTTCGACGTACCTGATCGCCGAGTACTTCCCCAACGACAAGATGTTCGGTTACCTGATGGAGAAAGAGGTGAAGGCACTGGCCTCGCTGATGGAGAAGCCCGCACACCCCTTCTGCGCCATCATCGGCGGTTCGAAGGTTTCGACCAAGATCGGCGTCATCAAGTCGCTCATCGAGAAGGTTGATTCGATCGTTATCGGTGGCGGTATGACCTACACGTTCGCCGCTGCACAGGGCGGTAAGGTCGGTAACTCGATCTGCGAGCCCGATATGTTCCCCGTGGCACTGGAGATCCTCCAGCTGGCCAAGGAGAAGGGCGTTGAGCTGGTTATGTCGCCCGACGCACTGATCGCCGACGATTTCTCGGCTACGGCCAACACCAAGGAGGCTGCCGCCGACAACATTCCCGAAGGCTGGGAGGGTGTCGACATCGCCGCCGAGGGTAAGAAGCGTTTCCGCGAGCACATCCTCGGTTGCAAGACCATCCTGTGGAACGGCCCCGTGGGCGTATTCGAGATCGACAAGTTCGCAACCGGTTCGAAGGAGGTTGCCGAGGCCATCGCCGAGGCTACCAAGAACGGTGCTTACTCTTTGATCGGTGGCGGTGACTCGGTAGCTTGTGTCAACAAGTTCGGTCTGGCCGATCAGGTGTCGTACATCTCGACCGGAGGTGGTGCACTGCTCGAGTACATCGAGTTCGGTGATCTTCCCGGTGTGGCAGCCATCCGCAAGTAAGAGTACCTAAAGGGGATGCACCCGTGTGTGGTTTTCCAAAGCCCCGCACGCGAAAATCCCCGACCAAAATAAGCAACAACCGAAAACGGGAGTGCCTTAAAGGAAGGCAACTCCCGTTTTTGCCAAAAAATTAACCTAACCCTTTTATGAAAAAATTATTATTAATCGCAACCACAGTGTGTATGGCAGCCTGTCAGCCTACCAGCAAAAACACGGGTCTTACGCTGTCCAACCTGGACAAGACGTACACCCCTCAGGAGAACTTCTATCAGTACGCCACGGGCGGCTGGCAAAAAAACAACCCCTTGAAACCCGAGTATTCGCGTTTCGGCTCGTTTGACGTGCTGGCAAACAACAACGAGAAACGCATCAACGAACTCTTCTCGGAGATGACCAAACAGCAGAACACTCCGGGCAGTGTCGAGCAGAAGATCGCCGACCTGTATAAGATGGGTCTTGATTCGGTTCGTCTGAACAAGGAGGGTGCAGCCCCCATCAAGGCTGCCGTCGAGGAGATTCTCTCGATCAACGACCGCGCCGCTTTCTCGGAGAAGATCGCGCAGATGCACATGGGTTGTGCCAACCCGTTCTTCAACATGGGTGTCGATGCCGACATGAAGAACAGCTCGCTCAACGTGATGTACGCTTCGCAGTCGGGTCTGACGATGGGCGACCGCGACTACTACCTCGATCCGGCCAATGCGCAGATCCTCGAGGCTTACAAGGTATATCTGGACAAGATCTTCCGTCTGGCAGGTCTTCCCGAGGAGGAGATTTCGAAGGCCGTAGAGAGCGTTCTGGCCATCGAGACGAAACTGGCCGAGACCACCTGGTCGAACGTACAGCTGCGTAACACCGCCGCACGTTACAACCCGATGACGCGTGCCGAGTTCGAGAAGAACTATCCGGCCATCGATTGGGCAACTTATTATAAGGTGATGGGTATCGGCGAGTTCGATCACATCATCGTTATGACTCCTTCGGCTCTGGAGGGCGCCAATAAGGTATTGACCGAGGCTCCCGTGGAGCAGATCCGCTACTATCTGGCCGAGCAGTACATCAATGCCGCCGCAGGTTACCTGAGCGATGATTTCATCAACGCTTCGTTTGACTTCTACGGTCGCGCGATGTCGGGTGCACAGCAGCAGCAGCCCCGTTGGAAGCGTGCCATGCGCATTCCCAACAGCACGCTGGGTGAGGCTGTCGGCAAGATGTATGTCGAGAAGTACTTCCCCGAGGAGGACAAGGTTCGCATGGTCGAGCTGGTTCGCAACCTCCAGAAGTCGCTTTCGCAGCACATTGCCAACTTGGATTGGATGACCGACGCCACGAAGGCCAAGGCACAGGAGAAACTCGCCGCATTCCGCATCAAGGTCGGTTACCCCGACACATGGAAGGAGTACAAGGGTCTTGAGATCGATCCCGAGAAATCGTACTGGGAGAACATCATGGCCGCCAATCGCTGGTACACAGCCGACAACATCAAGGATCTGGGTACCGAGGTCGACAAGGACGAGTGGCAGATGACGCCGCAGACCGTAAATGCCTACTACAACCCCGGCACGAACGAGATCTGCTTCCCGGCAGCCATTCTCCAGCCCCCGTTCTACAATCCCGAGGCTGACGATGCCGTAAACTACGGTGCAATCGGCGTGGTAATCGGTCACGAGATGACCCACGGATTTGACGATCAGGGTCGTAACTTCGACAAGGACGGCAACATGAACAACTGGTGGTCGGATGTGGATGCCGAGGCATTCATGAAGAAGGCCGAGATTCTGGTTAACCAGTTCAACCAGTTGGAGGTTCTGCCCGCCAAGGACGGCAAACCCGCACTGATGGCCAACGGTAAACTCTGCCTGGGTGAGAATATCGCCGATCAGGGTGGTTTAAACGTGGCTTACACCGCATTCCACAATACCCTTGCGGAGGGTCAGACCGATCCCATGACCGACGGTTTCTCGTTCGATCAGCGTTTCTACCTGGCTTACGCAACCCTCTGGGGACAGAACATCCGCGACGAGGAGATCGCCCGTCTGACCAAGTTGGACGTTCACTCGCTGGGCAAATGGCGTGTAAACGCATCGCTGCGTAACCTCCAGCCCTTCTACGATGCCTTCAACATCCAGGAGGGTGATGCGATGTTCATGCCCGAATCGGAGCGTGTCATCATCTGGTAATCTTGCTTTGGAAAGATACTTCGGGAATCTCCTTCGGGAGGTTCCCTTTTTTATGCCTTTCTTTAAAGGGACGGGCGGGCGAAAGAGAATACCCACGACGCGGCAGGGCGACAAAGGAAAGGCGCAGAGAATAAGGCGTAAAGGATGAGGTACAGAAGGTAGACGGACTGTGGTGCACTCCCCCACCACCCCCACAAAAAAAGGACGGAAAACGCCGAGTTTCCCGTCCTTTTATTTATGCTTGGAGTCTGTTAATAGAACGTCCCCTTGGGCGCAAAGATGGCGTATCCGAGCGTGAGGGTCAGATACATGTTACGCCACGATTTGAAGTCGTATTTGGTCAGGCTCAACGACACGGGACCCACGGGCGTGTGATAAACCAGCGACATATCGGCAATGTAATGCAGACGTTCGCGCTCGCCTTCCAACTCCCGAATATCGGGTACGTGGGTACGACGGTTGCGCCACATGGTGTAGATGCTCGTGCGCAGGAACAAATTCTCCGTAAAATTGAAGGTCGGCATGATACCGCCCGCCAGGAATCGTTTGCCGTGGAACGTCGGCATGTAGATCATGTTCGAGTGGGGAATCGGCGCAAAGACCGGAAGCGACATCAGCGTGGCGCGGTTGCGGGCGAAATCGGGATGATTCGTCAGGACGGCATCGACGTACAAACCCACCGAGAACCACCCTTTTCGGGCAAAATCAATGTACTTTTCCCACTTGAACCGTCCGCCGAACCATTGACGGCGATCCTCCGACACGAAACGGTCGGTGTCCATCGGGTCGAGTTTCTCGTGCCCCGTCACAAAGATCGACGAAAGCTCCAGATCCGAGCCGTGACGCGGGAAGACGAAGCGGTCGAGCGTACTGCGACGCGCCTCGAGTTTGAGGCCGAAGTACGAGAAACGCGAATGGTCGAAATCATCCTGCACGCCGTTCAGCGCCTGATAACGCAGGTTCTGCCGGCCGACATTGGCACGCAGCGAAAACATTCCGCGCAGATTCATCGGCATGCCGAATCCGAACGATCCGAAGTAGTCGTTTTCGCGCACTTTCTTGGCGTTGCTGATGTGGCTCAGACCGCCGAAATAGCCGTGATGGAGATTGCGCACGCCGAAATTGAACGAATAGTCGATGAACAACGGCTTCCACATGTAGAAGTCCGTGCGTCCGCCCACCGAACCCCACGTATGCAGCGGGCCCAGGAAAAATTCACCCCCGACCATCTGGGCGACACGCCCGATTTTCTGGTAGTTGATGCCGATGTAGGCCTGGTTGAAGGCCGTCGAGGAGATACATCCGCCGAGCGATAGTTTGAAGTTGGGTTTGGTGCGGAAATTGGCCGTGAAGGAGTAGCCGTCGGTCTCCTCATCATAACGCGCATGGGGGAAATCCATCGTGAAATCGCCCGAGGCCAGCACCTCGAAGAGTTTCCCGCGCAGCTCCTCGAACGACATCACGCGCTGACGCCCCTTGATCTGACGATCGACATGCACGAAGTCGCGGATGTATTCCCGCTGGGGACGATTCATGCCTTCGAGGTGATAATCACAGAAATAGAGCGACGGACACTTCTTGCGGAACTCCTCCCGACGCGCCGTGAATTCGGCCGCCGTGAATCGGTGCGGCACCCGCTCAAGGATCTCGGGCATCTTCTTCATGGCATCCGTATAACCCGCATCCATAATCTCTTCGGCACGGTCGAAATCCAACATATTGACCTTCACGTCGCGCACGATCGTGATGCCCTTCTCCTCGGGAATGTCGTAATCCGTATCCTGCATCGCAAGGGCAAACGCCTGATCGAAGATATCGGTATTCTCGTCGGGCACGCTGTTTCCGCTCGTGCAGATGCTGCCCACGATAAATTCGGGATTGAATTCCCGCTCAAGCGCCTTCCACGGGAAATTGTCGAACACGCCGCCGTCGTAAAGGATCATGTCGCCGCGCTTCATCGGCTTGTAAACCAGCGGAATGGACATCGACGAGCGCACCGCCTCCGAGAGTTCGCCCTCACGCAGGACGACGGGTTTACGCTCCTTCATATCGCTCGCCACGCACAGAAACGGCACCATCAGCTTGTCGAAATCCTCCCCCGAGGCGGCCGTGGCGGGGGCGAACAACCCCATCAGCGCCAGATCGACCTGCGTCGAGGAGATGAGGTTCGTGGGCATCAACAGCGATTTGGATTTACCCTTCTTGAAGTCAAGACGGATGTTCACCAATGCGGGCGCCTGCGCCACCTGACGATAAAACGCCATGTAGCGGTTCGGATCGATCGACCCGAATGCCCACTCGCGCACGGCACCCGACTGCACGATCTGACGCATCTCCGCGGGCGAATATCCCGCGGCATACATCGCCGCAATAATCGAACCCATGGAGGTTCCGGCCACATAATCGATCGGGACGCCGCTCTCCTCGAGCGCCTCCAACACACCGATGTGATAAAGGCCTTTGGCACCGCCTCCACTCATCACCAAACCGATGCCCGACGGCTGTTTTTGCGCCGAAGCTGAAATGGTGAACACCAAAGCGATGAGAAATGAAAGGGTTTTACGCAACATGTCTCAAATTTTTTATAACTTTGCGTATTAATATACGTTATAACAGGTGCGCCCTGCACACAATAGGTTCAAAAGTATAGAAAAAGGATAAACAAACAAAATATGACAGACAAAATTAACGAACTTCTCAAACGAGTCGAGGAGTTTCAACCCCAAACAGCGGCCGACGTCGAGGAGTTCCGCATCAAAATACTCGGCAAAAAAGGCGAACTCACGGCCTTGATGGATGAGTTCAAAACCGTTCCCGCAGAGCAGAAACGCGAATTGGGACAGTTAATCAATCGTCTGAAAACAACCGCCACGGAGCGCATCAACACCCTCCGCGAGCAGATGCAGGACGCCGCAGCCGACGCCAAATCGGCCGTAGGCGACATGACCCGTCCCGGTACGGCCGAGACGCTCGGTTCGCGCCACCCCATTTCGCGTGTGAAGAACGAGATCGTCGAGGTCTTCTCGCGTCTGGGTTACACCGTGGCCGACGGCCCCGAAATCGAGGATGACCACCACGTGTTCGGTGCACTGAACTTCCCGCCCGAGCACCCCGCACGCGACATGCAGGATACGTTCTTCATCGAGAAACACCCCGACATCCTGCTCCGTACGCACACCTCGTCAATCCAGGTACGCACGATGGAGCACCAGAAACCGCCCATCCGCGTGATCTGCCCGGGACGCGTGTTCCGTAACGAGGCCATATCCTACCGTGCGCACTGCATCTTCCACCAGATCGAGGGTCTGTACATCGACGAGGGCGTGTCGTTTGCCGACATGAAACAGTCGTTGCTGTACTTCGCCAAGGAGATCTTCGGCGAGGATACCGCCATCCGTATGCGTCCGTCGTACTTTCCCTTCACGGAGCCTTCGGCCGAGGTCGATGTGTCGTGTAACCTTTGCGGCGGCAAGGGTTGCCCCGTCTGCAAGGGTACGGGCTGGCTGGAGATCATGGGATGCGGTATGGTCGATCCCAACGTGCTCCGTCTGAACGGCATTGACCCCAAAAAATATTCGGGATTCGCATTCGGCATGGGTATTGAACGTATCGCCATGTTGAAATACGGCGTGAAGGATCTGCGTCTGTACTTCGAGAACGACGTACGCTTCCTCCACCAGTTCGACACCGATCTGTAAATCGAATAAAAAACACCTTCGGGAAAAGTCCTCCCCCCTTGCGGAGGAGGACTTTTCTTCACAATAAAACCTTCGCAAGATGAAACGGATTTTGATTTTCTGCACCCTGCTGCTGCTTTTCTCCACCGCACTGGTCGAGGGACGGGGCAGGTATGCCCGTCTTTCGGAGTCCGATTCGCTGCACCTTACGAAGAGCGATACCCTCTCGCCGC
This sequence comes from Alistipes sp., assembly GCA_020026395.1. Taxonomy (GTDB): domain Bacteria; phylum Bacteroidota; class Bacteroidia; order Bacteroidales; family Rikenellaceae; genus Alistipes. The sequence goes on from JAHHQM010000005.1 coordinate 170,616, forward strand.
TGTGGCTCTTCACGGAAGGCATCAAACAAAATGCCATCCATGGCGACACGGCACGCGCCCGCCACTATTTCCGACGCACGCTGGAGGCCGATTCGACCTTTGCGCCCGCCTATTTCCAGTTGTTCGTCTACGGCATGTACTCCACGCCCGAGGAGGGTGTCCGCCTGGCCGAGCGCGCCTGGCGGCTCGATACGCTCAACAACTGGTATCTGCGCTACTACGGTCAGTCGCTGATCCTCGCCCGACGCTATAAGGAGGCACTCCACACCTACGAACGCCTCGTGAAGGCCGAGCCCGACGATCCCGACCACTACCGTATTCTGGCGGCACTCTACGAGGAGGACAACAACCCCTACATCGCCCTCACGACCCTCGATTCGGCCGAGTTGCGTTGCGGGCGAATCCCCTACCTGAGCATGATCAAACGCCGCCTGCTGATCGCCACCAATCAGGTGGACAAGGCGGTGAGCGAGCAGGAGGCACTGGTCGAAAGCGACCCCTACAACCAGCAGAACCACATCGAGCTGGGCAATCTCTACGGCCTTGCGGGTCGCGATTCGCTGGCCAAGAAGGAGTTCGAGCACGCCATCCGCATGGATTCGACCAACATCGAGTGCCACCTTTCGCTCGCGTCGCTTTACAACGACCGTCAGGACTACCGCGCCTTTCTGAAGACCTTCAAACGGATGTTCGCCATCCGCGAGATTCCGCTCGACAAGAAACTCGAGCACATCGAGCGACTGACGTCCGATATGCGTTTCTACGGCAGTTACTACCTCGAAATCCGCGATCTGATGAACACGCTGGCCATCCTCTACCCGCAGGACAAACGCGTGGTGGATCTCTATGCGGGGCATCTGATTGCCGCGGGCGAAGTGCAGACGGCACTCGACCTTTACAAGGCACACCTCGGCGACGAGCCCGTCCAGAAAGACTATTACCTCTCGACAATCGACATCGAACTCTACCTCGGACGCATCGATTCGGCACGCCTCTACACCCGACGCGCCATGACACTTTTCCCGAAGGATCTGAACCTCCACCTGATTCGGGGCAACGTGCAGTATCAGGCCGAGGAGTACGACCAGGCACTGAAAACCTATCGTCAGGCCTTGAAATACGCTCCGACCGATTCGGTGCGCAGCTCCGTGTGGTGCATCGTGGGCGACACCTACCACCAGATGGCACTCAAACGCGGAAGCGCCCAGAAACCCGACCGCAAACTCATGCAGGCCTGCTACAAAGCCTACAACCGCAGTTTGAAATACGACCCCGACAACATCGTGGTGATGAACAACTACGCCTACTTCCTTTCGGTCGAGGAGATCGAGCTGGAACGCGCCCTGTCGTTATCCGAACGGGTCATCGCGGCCGAACCCGACAATGCGACCTATCTGGACACCTACGCGTGGATCCTCTACAAGATGGGGCGCTACGCCGAGGCCAAGACGGCCATGCGTCAGGCCATTGCCCGCGACGGACGCATGAGTGCGGATCTGATGGTTCACTACGGCGACATACTCTTCAAGCTCAAGGAGTATTTCCTTGCGACAAACTACTGGCGCAAGGCTTTGGAGCGCGATTACGATGCCGCCGAGATCGCCCGCCGCATGGAAATGCTAAGAATCGAAAAGGAAAAGTCCCATGAATGAGTTCAAACACACGCTGATCACCCTGTTGCTGCTCGTGGCATGCTGCACGACGGCTTTGGCGCAGAATGCCGAACAGCTCAAACGCCAGAAGGAGAAAATCGAACGCCTCGAGCGGGAGATTGCCCGCGAGGAGGCCAACATCCAGAAACTCCGCAAGAGCAAATCCTCCGCCAAGGAGTGCATCCGCCGTGTTGCCCGGCAGATTTCGAACCGTAACCGACTGATCGAAGAAACGGAGAAGGAGCGCGACATGCTCGCGTCCGACATCCGCAAGGCCGATGAGACGATGGGCAAATTGAGCACATCGCTGGAGGCCAACCGCCGTCAATATGCCGTCATGGTGCGCGAGGCCTACCGCAACTACCAGCACAACAACTTCCTGACCTATCTTTTTGCGTCGAAGGACTTCGAGCAGATGGCGCGTAAGCTGACCATCCTGCGCGAGATGAGTGCCGCCCGCCGCAACAAGATGGAGGAGATCAATACCGAGAACGCCGAACTCAAGAAACAACTCGAACTGCTCACCGAGCGTAAGGCATCGTTGGACAAGGTGTCCGAAAAACTGACGGGCGAGCGCCAGAAACTCCAGCGCGAGATCAACTCCGCCCGCGCCTCCATCCAGAAACTCTCCACGAGCGAACGCCGTGCCCTGAGCCGCAAAAATTCGCGCGAGCAGGAACTCAATTCGGCCATTGCCGAGATGCGCCGCCTGACGAAGGGCAACAAGGAGGGTGCTTCGTTCTCGCGCAAGACGACGGGTCTGAAGCTTCCCGTCGTGGGCGGTAACGTCAAACGCTACATGGGCAACATGGCCGAGATCACGGGTGCGAAGGGCGCGAAGGTCATCACGATCTACACGGGTAAGGTGGTCGATATCCGCCGCAACCGCATCAACAACCATTTCGATGTGTATGTGGCTCACGGTGAGTACATTTCGACCTATGCCAACCTCTCGTCGGTATGCGTCGAGAAGGGTGCGAAGGTCGAACGCAACCAGCAGATCGGCACCATCGGATCGTCGCTCGACATCTCGACAATGAACCTCGACTACCGCATCATCTTCGGCATCTATCCGCCGAGCGAATCGACCCAGATGAATGCCCGCGACTGCTTCCGGAAATAACGACACGCGCGCGTCGGCATAAAAACGACGATTTTCAACCGCGTTCTCAACATATTTTCGTACTTTTGCACCAAACGCGAACGGGGCAATCACGCCCCCGCGGAACTTACGTAAATTCCTATGGTAAGGTACTATAACGACGACTGCACCTACCGCCTGCCCGAAAAACGACGCACGGCGGAATGGCTCAAACAAGTGGCCGAGGCGGAGGGTTACACGCTGGGCGATGTGACCTACGTATTCTGCTCGGCACAGAAACTCCTGGAGATGAACCGCCAATTCCTCCATCACGACTACTTCACCGACGTCATCACGTTCGACTATTCCGACCGCAAGGGCACGAAAATCGTCGAGGGTGAGGTGTTCATCGACGTGGAGACCGTGGCGGACAATGCCCGTATCTACGGTTTCACGAAACTTCAGGAGATGCGCCGCGTGGTGGTTCACGGCGTGCTGCACCTCTGCGGTCAGAACGACAAAACCCCCCGCACCAACAAACAGATGCACCGCAAGGAGGACAAATACCTCCGTTTCTGGAAAAGCGAACCCATGGAGTATCTCCGTTAGGGGTTTTCGCTTCTGCCGCAAGGCAAAAATACCGCTCCGTACGAAAGAAACCGAAAGGCCATGCGCCCCGAGGCTTTTCTTCCGCCGGGCATTATGTTTGAACATCCGACAACATGAAAAAACTCGAATACGACATCATCGTCATCGGTGGCGGTCACGCAGGTTGTGAGGCGGCTGCGGCTGCGGCACGCCTCGGTTCGCGCACCCTGCTCCTGACGATGGATATGACCAAGATGGCCAACATGTCGTGCAACCCCGCCATCGGTGGCGTTGCCAAAGGCCAGATCGTCCGCGAAATCGATGCGCTGGGCGGTCAGACGGGTCGCATCACCGACCTGACGGCCATTCAGTTCCGCATGCTCAACCGCTCGAAGGGAGCGGCCATGTGGAGTCCCCGCGCCCAGTGTGACAAGTCGCGCTTCTCGGAGGAGTGGCGTCACACGCTCGAAAATACCGACAACCTCTACATCTGGCAGGATGCGGCAACCGACCTGATTTTTGAAGATCTGAAGGAGGGCGACAAGCGCAATTTCTCGGAGCAGACCCGCCGCGTGGTGGGCGTCAGAACCCGTATGGGGGTGGAATTTGTCGCCCGCAAGGTGATCCTCACGGCCGGTACGTTCCTCGAGGGCATGATGCACTGCGGTGCCGCCCATGCCGAGGGAGGTCGTGCGGGAGATGCCGCCTCACACGGCATCACGGCCTCGCTCAAAGCCGTCGGTTTTCAGTCGGGACGCATGAAGACGGGTACGCCCTCGCGTCTGGATGCCCGTACTATCGATTTCTCGATCCTCGAGCCCCAACCCGGTGACGAGGATCCCGCCAAATTCTCCTTCTCGAAGGAAACCCGCCCCGTGGAGAATCAGATGCCCTGCTACCTGGTCTACACCTCGAAGGAGGTGCACGACATCCTGCGCACGGGATTCGACCGTTCGCCCCTGTTCAACGGCACGATCCACGGCATCGGCCCGCGCTACTGCCCCTCGATCGAGGACAAACTGCGCACGTTCGCCGACAAGGATCAGCACCAGCTCTTCCTCGAGCCCGAAGGCCGTTCGACCAACGAATACTACCTCAACGGCTTCTCGTCGTCGCTTCCGTGGGAGGTGCAGTGGGAGGCGATCCACAAGATCCGCGGCTTGGAGAACCTCCATATTTTCCGTCCGGGTTACGCCATCGAATACGACTATTTCCCGCCCACGCAGTTGCACCACTCGCTCGAAACGCGTCTGGTGTCGGGTCTTTACTTCGCGGGACAGGTCAACGGTACGACGGGTTACGAAGAGGCCGCCGCACAGGGTCTGATGGCCGCCATCAACGCCCACCAGTCTTTAGTCGGCAAAGAACCCGTCATCCTGCAACGTGACGAAGCGTATATCGGTGTGCTGATCGACGATCTGATCACCAAAGGTGTCGATGAACCCTACCGTATGTTCACTTCGCGTGCCGAATACCGCATCCTGCTCCGTCAGGACAATGCCGACATCCGCCTGACGCCCATCGGCCACCGCATCGGTCTGATTTCCGAGGAGCGTTACGCCGATTTCGTCCGCAAGAACGATCAGGTCGAGAAACTCATCGCCTACACCCACAAATACAGCGTCAAGGCCGACGAAATCAACGATTACCTGGTGTCGGTGGGTAACGATCCGCTGACGCAGGGTCGAAAACTCTACGATGTCCTGCGCCGCAACAACGTGACCTTCTCAACAATTCAGGAAGCCCTGCCCCGACTGAAGAAATTCATAGCCACGGAGGAGATGGATCGTGAAGTGATCGAGGAGGCCGAGATCCAGATCAAATACCGCGGCTACATCGAGCGTGAGAAATTCATCGCCGAGAAGCTCCACCGCTTGGAAAACATCCGTATTCCCGACGATTTCGACTATATGTCGATGAATGCACTCACGATCGAGGCGCGTCAGAAGCTCTCGCGCATCCGTCCCCAGACCATCGGACAGGCTTCGCGCATCTCGGGTGTCTCGCCCGCCGATGTCAATGTGCTGTTGATCCGTTTCGGACGATAACTCGGTTAATAACCCATAAAAAAAGCCGTGATGCAAGATCTGCACCACGGCTTTTCCCTTATATATATACCTGTGTATTTTACTCGATAACGGTACACCAACCGTATTTATCCTCGGTACGGCCGTACTGGATATCCTGCAAAGCGGTGAACAAACGCAGCGAATAATCGCCCACCTTGTTGCCGTATTTGTAGGTGATGCCCGTCTGCTGGTCGTGGATCAGCTCGATCGGGGCGATCACGGCCGCCGTACCGCACGCGCCGCACTCCTCGAACGTGGAGAGCTCCTCAACGGGAATCAGACGCTGCTCGACCTCCAGACCCATGTCTTCGGCCAGCTGGCGCAGCGATTTGTTCGTGATCGAGGGCAGAACCGACGAGGATTTGGGCGTGATGTATTTGCCCTGTTTGATGCCGAAGAAGTTGGCGGCACCGCACTCCTCGATGTATTTGTGCTCGGCGGCATCCAGATACATCACGTTCGAATAACCGTCGTCGTGTGCCTTCTCGCCCGACATAAGGCTTGCGGCATAGTTACCACCCACCTTCACGTCACCCGTACCGCGGGGTGCCGCACGATCCTGAATGCGGTCAATGGACACACGGATGGGTTTGATGCCCTCCTTGAAATAAGCACCCACGGGCGAAGCATATACCACGAGCAGTGCCTCCTTCGACGGTTTGATGCCCAGTCCCACCGACGTTCCGAACATCACGGGACGCAGGTAAAGCGAAGCACCCGATTCGTAGGGGGGTACGAATTTGAGGTTCATGCGAACCACCTCCTCACACGCCTTCACGACCATATCGACCGTCGGTACGGGCAGGCAGAGTCGTTTGGCGGAGGATTGCAGACGGCGTGCGTTCTCCTCGACACGGAACAGGCGTACCTTGCCGTCCTGACCGCGGAAAGCCTTCAAACCCTCGAAGAGTTCGATGCCGTAGTGCAGACACGATGCCGACATGTGGATGTTGATAAATTCATCCTTCGTAACCTGCATTTCGCTCCATGCACCGTCGGTGTAGGTATAGCGCACATTATAATCGGTCTTGTGATAATCGAAACCTAAATTCGACCAATCCTTGTTTTCCATAATCATTTATTTGTATACGGTACATCCCTCCTTTTCGCGGAGGGATGCACCCGATGTGAATATATTATGTTTAAAGCGTACCCGCACGCGAGGGACTAACCCACCTGCGCACCGCACGTAACCTTGTCGTTGGGCTGCAACAGGCGCAGTTTGCCCGAGGCATCCTCCGCCATGAGGATCATACCCTTCGACTCGATGCCGCGCAACATACGCGGTTCGAGGTTCACCAGCACCAGCACCTGACGGCCGACGAGTTCCTCGGGGGTGAAGTGCTCGGCGATACCCGACACGATCACACGCTTGTCGATACCCGTATCGATCGTCAGTTTCAGAAGTTTCTTGGTCTTGGCCACCTTCTCGGCCTCGAGGATGGTCGATACGCGGATATCCATCTTCTGGAAATCGTCGAACGACACACTCTCCTTCTGCGGCTCGATGTTCTGGGCAGCTTCGGCAGCCTGATTGGCGGCCTTCGTGGCGGCCAATTTGTCCAACTGCTTCTGGATCACATCATCCTCGATCTTCTCGAACAGCAGTTCGGGTTTTCCGATGTGGTGACCGGCCTCCACGAGATCCGTCGCACCCATACGTTCCCAACCGAAGTTCTCCAGCTGCAACATACGGAGGATCTTCTCGGCCGAGAACGGCATGAACGGCTCGATGGCAATGGCCGTGTTGGCCGTGATCTGAAGTGCGATGTTCAGGATGGTCTCCACACGCTTCGGATCGGTCTTCCAAACCTTCCAGGGCTCGGTGTCGGCCAAGTATTTGTTACCGATACGCGAGAAGTTCATGGCATCCTTCAATGCCTCGCGGAAGTGGTAATGCTCGATGTTGTCCTCCAACTGAGCCTTCACCTCCGACATCTCGCGGATCGTCTCGCGGTCGTAGTCGGTCAATTCGCCGCAGGCGGGAACCACGCCGTCGAAATATTTCTGCGTCAGGACGAGTGCACGGTTTACGAAGTTACCCAACACGGCAACCAGCTCCGAGTTGTTGCGCGACTGGAAATCCTTCCACGTAAAGTCGTTATCCTTCGTCTCGGGGGCATTGGCGCAAAGCACATAACGCAGGACATCCTCCTTACCGGGGAACTCGTCGAGGTATTCGTGCAACCAAACCGCCCAGTTTCTCGAGGTCGAGATCTTGTCGCCCTCCAGATTGAGGAATTCGTTCGAGGGTACATTTTCGGGCAGAATGTAACCGCCGTGTGCCTTCAACATCGAGGGGAACACGATGCAGTGGAATACGATGTTGTCCTTACCGATGAAGTGGACGAGTTTGGTATCCTCCGACTTCCAATATTTCTCCCAGTCGGGCGTCAGATCCTTCGTGGCCGAAATGTAACCGATCGGGGCGTCGAACCATACGTAAAGCACCTTACCCTCGGCACCCTCCACCGGAACGGGAATACCCCAATCCAGGTCACGGCTCACGGCACGGGGCTGAAGACCGCCGTCCAACCAGCTCTTGCACTGACCGTAGACGTTGGTTTTCCACTCCTTGTGACCCTCCAGAATCCACTCGCGCAGGAATCCTTCGTACTGATCCAGCGGGAGATACCAGTGGGTGGTCTTTTTCTTGATGGGCACCGAACCCGACACGGCACTGTGGGGGGTGATCAGCTCATCGGGCGAAAGCGTCGAACCACACGCCTCACACTGGTCGCCATAGGCACGCTCGTTACCGCACTTGGGGCAGGTACCCACGATGTAACGGTCGGCGAGGAACGTATTGGCCTCCGTGTCATAGTATTGTTCGGAAGTTTTCTCGATGAACTTGCCGTCGTCGTACAACTTGCGGAAGAATTCCGAAGCGGTCTTGGCGTGGGTTTCGGACGAGGTACGCGAATAGATGTCGAACGACATGCCCAGACGCTCGAACGAACGTTTGATGAGCGAGTGGTAACGATCGACAATCACCTGAGGGCTCACACCCTCCTTACGGGCTTTGATGGTGATGGGCACGCCGTGTTCGTCCGATCCGCAGACCGAGATCACGTCACAACCCTTCAAACGCAGGTAGCGCGTATAAATATCCGAAGGAATGTACACTCCGGCCAGGTGTCCGATGTGCACGGGACCGTTGGCATAGGGCAGAGCCGATGTCACGAGGTAGCGTTTAAATTCTTTTGCCATGTATTTGATTGTGTTTTTGTATTTTCAGCGAATATGGGGTAAATTTAAACATTTTTAATAAGATAGAAAAGCATTACCCCGTTTTTTCTCCAAAACGGTTTTCCACAAGCGGTTCACACCCCTTTTTTAAGAGAAACTCCGAAGGGGAGTTACCGACAGGTTATAAACAGTTGTTCACAATTTTTATCTCGCGCTCAATCAACACCTTACAAAAACCGTACCCCCGCTTATCGACACTCCTCCCGTCCCCGAAAAACACGTGTTGAAAACCCTTCCGCACCCCTTATAAAAAAACAAAGGTAACCCCCGCGGGATTACCTTTGTTTCTATTGTTTTCGGAAACGGGTTTCCGTTAGCGGATATCCATCTCCTTCAGCAGCCAGCCTGCACCGCCGAACTTGTCCATCACGAAGAGTACGTAACGAACATCCACGGCGATCGTGCGCTGATATTCGGGCTCGAAGGCAACGTCACCCGACATAGCCTCCCAGTTACCGTCGAATGCCAGACCGATCAGCTCACCGTCGGCGTTCATAACGGGCGAACCCGAGTTACCACCCGTAATATCGCAGTTCACGAGGAAGGCAACGGGCAGCTCACCTGCGGCGTTGGCATAACCACCGAAATCGCGGTTCTTGTAGAGCTCCTTCAGACGCTCCGGAACGACGAACTCGTGGCTTTCGGGATTCTCCTTCTCCATGACACCCTTCAGCGTGGTGTAGTAGTTGTAGCGGATACCGTCGGCGGGCGAGTAGGGCAGAATGCGACCATAGGTCAGACGGATCGAGAAGTTGGCATCCGATGCCCATGCCTTGTCGGGCTGCTGCATCATCAAACCCTTGATGTAGAGGCGGTGACCCTCGCGGAACTTCTCGTTCGAAGCGGCCAGTTTACCGCTCAACTCCTGCATCTTGGCCATAACCGAACCTGCCAGAACAACGGCGGGGTCCTGTGCCAGCTTGGCGGGTGCCAGCTTGGCAGCCTCCAGAGCCTTCTCCAACGACGAGAATGCCGAATTCTTATACAGATACTCTACATAAGCGTCGGTGTTGCCGTTGAATTTGGTGTCAATCACCTCTGCAAATACCGAAGGAAGCTCCTTGCAGTTCTGCTTCGTGATCTCGAACATACGACGGGCCACCTTGCGGTCGGTTGCCAGGTTGAAGTCCTTGTAGAACTTCGTCATCATCTCCTCCAGAGCAGCCTCGGCCTTGGTGCGTTTCTTGTCGTTCAACTTCTTCGACGCCAGCATCTCGCTGTAGCTCGTTGCGATGCGGGCGGGGGTGATCAGCTCGACGGCACGCATCAGCGCCTCGTTGATGTACTGCATCGATGCGTAGTAGGGCTCTTCACCCTCAACGCTCTCGCGAATCAGCTTCAGTGCATCCTGCAAACCCTCCTGGGGCATCGTGTTGGCATCGGCCCAAGCCTGGAACGACTCCTCTTGCTGCTGTTTACGCGCCTTTACGTCGAGTTTCTCGATGCCGCGCGACATACCGATCGAATTCTTCCAATAGTTCGAAGAAACGGCGTATTTCGAAGCGTACTGGATACGTACCTTGTCGCTTGCGAGCATATCCTCCATGAGGAGCTTCTGACGCTCGCCGCGGATGAAGATACGCTGCGGGTTCTCGACCTGGAGCATGTGGTCGATCTCGTACGAGGTCATGTAACGCTGGGTCGATCCGGGGAAGCCCATGATCATACCGAAGTCGTTCTCCTCGTAGCCCTCGGTCGAAACCTTCAGGAACGTCTCGGCCTGATAGGGGCGGTTCTCCTTCGAATAAGCGGCCGGACGGTTGTCCTTGTTGGCGTATACACGGAATACCGAGAAGTCGCCCGTGTGACGCGGCCACATCCAGTTGTCGGTGTCACCACCGAACTTACCGATGGCCGAGGGAGGCGTACCTACCAGACGGATATCGGTATAAACCTCCTTGACAAATGCAAAGAACTGGTTGCCGCCGAAGAAATCCTTCACGACGATCTCCATGCCGGGGTTCTTTTTCTTCAAATCCTTGACCAGAGCCTCGCGGTTCTTCTTGACCATGGCCTCATACTCGGCCTGCTTGGCGGTCGAAGGGATGTTGGCCGTCAAATCGGCCGTCACGTCGATGATCTGACGGATGAAGCGTACCTCCAAACCGTCCACCGGCAACTCCTCCTCGTTGTTCTTTGCCCAGAAACCATACTTCAGGTAGTCGTGAGCCTCCGATGAGAGCTTCTGGATCGATTCGTAACCACAGTGGTGGTTCGTGAAGATCAGACCCTCCTTCGAGACGATCTCACCGGTACATCCGTTACCGAAGATGATGATGGCATCCTTCAACGACGAATGGTTGATGCTGTAAATGTCCTCGGCCGAGAGACGGCATCCGTACTCTTTCATCTGCTGGATGTTCATCTTCTGCAGATAGGGCAGCAGCCACATACCCTCGTCGGCGCGTGCCGCCAGCGATACAAACACGGCGCACACCAATAAAAACAATCGTTTCATCATGTAGTTTTTTGTTAGTTGTTAAGAAATTATTTGATTGCGATCATATTCAGAATCGAACGCTCGGCCTTGTGGCGGGTCTCCTCGTCGATCTCCACCTCGGGGGTTCCCTTCTCCAGGCACTCGCAGATGTTCTCAAGGGTAATCATCTTCATGTATTTACACTCGTTGCAACAGCAGTTCGAGTTGTTGGGCAGGGCGGGGATGAAGCGTTTGTCGGGATAAAGGCGCGTCATCTCGGAGATAATGCCCGACTCGGTTACGACCAGGAACTCCTTGCAGGGATCCGTGCCGCAGAACTTCAGGATGCCCGATGTGGCACCCACATAATCGGCCTCATCGACCAGCTCCTTCTTGCACTCGGGGTGTGCGACCACCTTGGCATTGGGGTGCTTGGCCTTCATGGCGCGGAGCTTGTCCAGCGAGAAATCCTCGTGCACGTGGCACGCACCGTCCCAGATGATCATGTTGTCACGACCCGTCAGGCGCTGGATGTAGCTGCCCAGGTTGCGGTCGGGGGCAAAGATGATGGGTTGCTCCTTGGGAATCGATTCGACGACCTTCAGGGCGTTGGACGACGTACAGCACACGTCGGTCAGTGCCTTCACATCGACCGTCGTATTTACATAGGAGACGACCATGTGGTCGGGGTATTGCTTTTTCAGAGCGGCCAGATCGGCGGCCTTGCACGAATCGGCCAACGAGCAGCCGGCCTCAAGGCAGGGGATCAGCACATGTTTCCGGGGGCAGAGCACCTTGGCGGTTTCGGCCATGAAGTGCACACCCGCAAACAGCAGGGTATCGGCTTCGACGCTTTGTGCCTTGATCGACAAGGCCAGCGAATCGCCCAAAAAGTCGGCCACGGCCTGCACATCCGGAGTGGTGTAGTAGTGGGCGAGGATCACGGCATTCTTTTCGCGCTTCAACTCGAGAATGCGGTTTTTGAGTTGCTCGAAGTTATTAACCATTTTCTTTCTTTTAATTTTATCCTTTTTATAAATAATAAAAAATAATAAGAATAATAAACCCTGTTCATAATGTTGATAACCCCAACGGGTTTTGGGATATCTACATTTCCAACAGATCACTCTTCATTATTTGTCGGCTCTGGAAAGTTGTCTTTCAGCGATATGCAAAAGTAATAAACATTTGTTGAAATCTTTCTCAACATATCGACATTGAAATATTATTGACAATCTTTTCAAGTTTCCGTCCCATGCGGCTGATCAAACTTTTTAAAAACTATTTTTGGTTTTTGGCTTTTTCCGATTAAGCAGTGCTCCCATGGAATTTCCAAATACTTTTTGTGAATTGTTTTCAAAAGTTATGATCGGCTTTTTAAACGGTTATTAACACCCTTTCATCACCTTTTCAACCACCTTTTCGGCGATTTTACGGTACCATTCCTCGACTCTGGGGTCGATGCCTGCGGCGGGCTGACCCTCTTCTCCGCCCTCCATGATTGACTGTACGATGGGCACTTCACCCAGCAGATCGACTCCGTGCTCCTCGGCATAGGCTCTTGCGCCGCCCTTACCGAAAATATAATAGCGGTGGTCGGGGAGTTCTTCGGGCGTGAACCACGCCATATTCTCGACAATACCCGCGATGGGGACATTGACGCTCTTGTTGCGGAACATCTCCACCCCGCGCACCACATCCGCCACGGCAATCTGCTGCGGGGTCGAAACGATGACCGAGGCATCGAGATTCAGTTCGCCGATGATCGACAGGTGAATGTCGCCCGTGCCGGGAGGAAGGTCACACAGCAGGAAGTCCAGCGGACCCCACTTCGTCTGGTGAATCATTTGTTTCAGGGCATTGACGGCCATGGCACCGCGCCACAACAGGGCGTCGGTTTTCTTGACGAAGAATCCGATCGACATCAGTTTGACGTCGAGGGCTTCGGCGGGTACGATGTGATCCACGCCGTCTTCCGTGACGGCATCGGGCAGGTAATCCTCACAACCGAACATCTTGGGCTGTGACGGGCCGTAAATATCGGCATCGAGAATGCCGACACGGAAACCCATGTTGCGCAGGGCGATGGCCAGATTGGCCGTGACGGTCGATTTGCCGACACCGCCCTTACCCGAAGCGATGGCGATGACGCGGGCGATGTTTTTGGTGGTGGTCGTGAGCTTGGGTTCGGGACGTTTCGGGGCGACACCCTCCTTGATCAAAACGAAAACCTCCTTACCGGGCAGGGCGGCACGCAGGGCGTCCTCGGCCATGGTTTTGATCTTCAGTGCAAAGGGGTCGCGAACCTTGCGGAAACGCAGCGTGACGGCGATTTTGTCGCCCTCCGACGCGATGTTTTCCAACAGTTCCTCTTCGAGGATGTTTCTGCCCGTTTCCGGGTAGATGATCGTCGAAAGCACCTCCTTGATTTGTTCTTCCATAGTATGGTGTTTTTGGTGTAAAAATAAATTCGCTTTTGGTACAAAGATAACGTATATTTTGGAACAAAGATAAAAATCGGCGGGTTTATCGGGTTGATACTTGCGATAATTCGTTTGTTTTTGGTGAAATATTTATATCTTTGTTCATACTCCGAACCCGGACAACTTTAAAATTAGATAAAATATGAAATTTCTCAGAAACTTTTTGGCATCCCTGTTGGCTGTGCTGGTCGGTCTTCTGATTCTGCCGATGATCTTCTTTGCGATCGTGGGCAGTATTGTGGGATCGATGGAGAAGCCCGTGGTGTTGCAACCCGAATCGGTGCTGAAGATTGATCTTGCGGAACCGATCGTCGATTCGCCGAATTTTGATATGATGGGTCAGTTCGACCCCGCAACCATGCAGAGCGTCCAGTCTCTGCCCCTGTTCCGAGTGTTGATGGCGTTGGATGCCGCCAAGGTCGATCCCAACATCAAGGGTATCTACCTGCGCATGAACGGCCTGGGCGGAATCATGGGCTCGGGTCTGACCGAGGAGCTGCGCCGCGCCCTGGAGGAGTTCAAGCAGAGCGGTAAGTTCATCGTTTCGTATAACGAGATCTACACGCAGGGCAGCTACTACCTGGCATCGGTGGCCGACAAGATCTACCTTACGCCGCAGGGCGGTTTCGAGTGGATGGGTCTTTCGTCGGAGCTGATGTTTTACAAAGGACTGTTCGATAAACTGGGTATCAACGTCGAGATTTTCCGTCCGACGGTATGTAAATATAAGAGTGCCGTCGAGCCGTACTTCCTCAATAAGATGTCGGACGCCAACCGCGAGCAGATGGAGGCGCTGATGCAGTCGATGTGGGGTACGATCTCCAAGACGGTATCCGAGTCGCGTGAAATCGACCCCGAAACCTTGAACAAGATTGCTGACGGTCTGGAGGTCACGCTTGCTCCAGAGGCTTTGAAGGCAGGTTTTGTCGATGGCGTGATCTACGAGGACGAGATGAACAAGGTCTTCGCCGATCTGGGTGTCAAGGAGAACAAGGAGGGCGGTTTCAACATGATCACCCTCGGCGAATATGCCGCGATGAAGGCTTTCCCCGTGATGATGTACCCCAAGAATCAGGTGGCCGTGGTTTATGCCGACGGTGAGATTGTCGATGGTGAAGGCTCGGGTGCCAAGATCTTCGGCAATACGCTGGCCGAGAAGATCCGCAAGGTACGCCTCGACGAGAACGTGAAGGCGGTCGTCATGCGTGTCAATTCGCCGGGCGGCAGTGCTCTGGCATCGGATATCATCTGGCGCGAGATCGAACTCCTGCGCGACAAGAAACCCGTGGTCGTTTCGATGGGTTCGTACGCGGCAAGTGGCGGTTACTACATTTCGTCGGGTTCGGATCTGATCCTCGCCAACCGCATGACCCTGACGGGTTCGATCGGCGTGTTCGGCATGATCCCCAACGTGGGTAAAGCCTTGGAGAAGAACCTCGGCGTGACGTTCGACGGCGTGAAGACCAATAAGGAGGCCGCAATGTCGCTGATGCGCGAGTTGTCGCCCGTGCAGAAAACCGCCATCATGCGTGGTGTGGACGGTGTTTACAGTCGTTTCACGCATCTGGTAGCCGACGGCCGTAACCTCGACTACGAGAAGGTGCTGGAGCTGGCCGGAGGCCGTGTATGGTCGGGTGCCGATGCGCTTGAGATCGGTCTTGCCGACGGAATCGGCGGTCTGAAGGAGGCCATCGCACTGGCTGTGGAGCGTGCCGGAATGGGCGAGAAATTCTCCGTGCGCGAGGTGACCGACGAACCCACCTGGCTGGGTGAGCTGCTCGCATCGCTCAACTCATCGCAGGTAAAACTCCTCTCGAAGATGGGCGTGATGTCGCTCCTGACCGACGAGAACGGGGTTGCCGATCGCTTTGACGAGATCCGTGAGGCGGTTTCGCAACGCGGCATCGTCATGTACTGCCCCTATAAAATGACGTTGGAGTAGTTATGAACGAACCCAATTTTACGGCGGAGCACGGTTTTGTTTATACGTTGTGTCGCGGTCTGGGGCTTGAGGCCTCGTCCGAGCAACTCGCAAAGGTGCTTCCCATCCCGAAAAAGGCAGACGCTGTGTCTGCCTTTTTTGCTGCACCCGATTGGGAGGCGGTCTATCGCATGGCGGTCGAACATCGGGTGGTGAAGGTGGTGTGGAACGGTATTCAACAATTGTTAACAACTCGTGAAATAACCAATAACCAATTGCCATCCAACGACTTAATCCGCAAATGGATCGATACGGCCGAGCACCGCGAACAGCGTTATGAACAACAAATCGAGGTGGTGCGCCGCCTCGGGACGTTCTACGCAAAGCACAATATCCGCCTGATGTTGTTGAACGGCTACGGGGTGAGTCGCTGCTACCCGACCCCTTCGGCACGCGAATGCGGCGATGTGGATATCTGGTTGTATGGCGATCAAAAGGTGGCGGACGAATTGTTGAAAAATGCCCGAAAGATCCGCATCGAACAAGATCCCGCGGGACAAACCCTCTTTCGGATGGATCCCGTGCTGGTGGAGAACCACCACCGCCTGCCCGAGGCCGAATGGCTGGGCGTGGGGTGCGACTGCAAGGCCGACATCGACGGGGTGGAGGTACGCCTTCCCGATGCGAACCTCGGCCTTATCTATATGTTGCGCCATATGGCACTGAAATTCCGCAGGGGCGTAATCCGTATGCGCCACGTAGCCGATTGGGCGCTCTATATCCGTTGCCACCACGCCGAAATCGACTGGACGCGGATCGAAGAGGGGGCTCGGAAATGGGGGATGACCCGATTTATGGTTGCGCTGAATACGTTTGCGGGCGAATGCCTCGGTCTGGAGCGGAAATATCTCCCTGCGGAGCGCCTTTCGGAGCGCGATTTGTGGGCGTTTGTGCGGGAGGTGATCCACCCGCGCTTTCCGTGGAAACTGCAAAAGGATGCGCTGTGGCTGGCGCGTGTGGGGTTCGGGATGTGTCGCTACTGGGCGAACCGCTGGAAACAAAGGTTCGTGTCTGATAAGAAATGCCGCAGGGTATAAACAAAAAAAAAGCTGTTCGCACAATCGAACAGCTTTTTTAACAACAGGGAACCACCCGCTGTTGTTAAAGAGTCGGAATTGGAAGGTGTTCGACTTATGTGGCGAGCACCGCTCACATTGTCTTAGCAACCTCATCGGATTGCAACCTTCTCAATCTTCCTCAACCAACCTAAAACTACTAACCTAAATGAACCTTAAAACTTCGTTGCAAAGATACGGCAGTTTTTTGGAACTGCAAATTTTTAAGGAATATTTTAAATATATTTAACAATTTTTTAACCTTTTTTAGGGTCGAAGGCTTTTCCGTTGAGCCTCAACGCCCTAAAACAAAAAAAAGCCGTCCGAAAATCGAACAGCTTTTTTAACAACAGGGAACCACCCGCTGTTGTTAAAGAGTCGGA
>JAHHQM010000006.1 GCA_020026395.1 Alistipes sp.
GTAGAGCTGTTCACCCTCACCGGAGGTCTTCACCGTGCGTTCACCGTCGGCATCATACCAGTAGTTGGTCACGAAGCCGTTGTCATCGGAAGCCGTCAGGCGGTTCTCCCCGTCCCAGCGGAGCTTGCGCTCGGCTGCGGTGGAATCCAACGTGCCGTAGGTGTACTCATCTGTCCTTTTTATTGAGATGGATTTTATTTGCGGCAGATTCGCCGTAAGAACCACAAGGGGTATTTTCTTAAAGGTTTCAGCCATAACCAAAGCCGTGCGAAGAAGAGATGCACGCGCCCGCAATCGACAATGCCGTAAACGTGATCCCGTGCGATATGCTCCATGCCGATTGTGTTGCCGTCGCCGAAAAGGATAATCCGATCTTTTTCCACGCGGACAATGCGGTGGATGACGAAATGGCCGTTGTCGGTCTCGCCCAAAACCACGTGGCCTCGCTTCAAATCCCCCTCTCGTAAGGGGCGCAGATGAACTTTCTGACCGCTTTGGAAGAAGGGCAGCATACTTTGCCCCTGCACACGAAGCGACACCTCCTGTCCTTCGAGCAAGAGGTCGCGTGTCAGTTGAAATCCCGAATTATTCGACAGGGAGCGCATTACTGATTGTCGGATTCAAACAGCGTGTCGCGTACCAGACGTGCGGCATCGCCGTTGGGAAGACATTTCAAGTGATATACCTCCGTGTGCTTGAGGATCGTGGAGACGGTGGCGCAGACGGCATTGAAAAGGTGTTTGTCGTGCGAGAAGGCCAGCGGACACGAGGGCAGCAGGGCACCGATCGACTCCAGACGGCTCAACTTGCGCATACGGTTGTGCGGGGCTTGCGAAAGGCGCACAAAGGCGCGGATGGGCACGTGGGCGTTGATGTAGCAGGGCGTCTTGCCGCTCCATGCCGAGCCGTAGCAGTCGGCCACGCGGTCGGCATTGCCACATACGATTGGACTGTCGTCGTTCAAAAGACGTGCACCTTCGATATGCTCGCGCCACATGCGGGTGTGGGTGCTCTTGCCCGTACCCGATTCGCCGAGCATCAGCACGGCCTGTCCCCGATAGACGATCACCGACGAGTGGATGGCCACGGTATTGCGGCGCACGGCCGTGATGTTGTAGGCGATCCAAAGACCAAAACGAAGACTGCCGATCAGATGATGGGAGTCGTGGTTGGTGATGACCTGACGGCCGTCGTTCGAGATGCGGAAAGTCGTGGAGGGGGCGGTCTTGTCGTGCGGCAGGATGTAAAGCAGGTAGTTGCCGCCGTCGTCGAGGCCGAATCGGCAGTCGGCTTCGTCCTCGGAGAAGTTGAACAGCTCGAGTTGGTGGTATTCGCCCACGGGGTTGATCTCGGGGCTGTAGGTAACTTCGAAATTTACATTTCCCGGCTCCTCGGCCTTGAACGGGGCAAGTCCCCGTGCAAAAGATCCCGTGACAAAGTCGTCGGGAAGCGAGAAGCGGATTTTGGCGATTATGAATTCCATGGTTTATTTGTTTTCTTTTTTTGTTTCGAGGGTGATGATTCGGTTGCAGTATTCGAGGGTCGTTTCGCGGTGAGCGATGACGATGAGCGTCAGTCCCTGTTGCTCCTCGGCCAGACGGGCGATGGCGCGGTTGACCTCCTGTTCGGTGTGGGCATCGAGTGCCGAGGTGGCCTCGTCGAAGAACAACACGTCGGCATTGCGATACAGGGCGCGGGCGATGCCGATTCGCTGGCGTTGTCCGCCCGAAAGACGGCATCCGCACTCTCCAATGCGGGTGTCGATGCCGTGGGGCAGCGAACGGATGAAATCGCCCAGTTGGGCGGTCTCCAGCGCACGCATGACCTGTTCGCGGTCGATCTCCGCGTCGGGTACGCCCAAAGCCACATTTCCTGCAAACGAAGTGTCGGCCAAGAAGAGGTTTTGCGACACGTAACCGATGCGGCGTTGCCACATGCGGCGGTTCGCGGGAGTAAGCAGGGTCTGGTCGATGCGGATGGTACCCGATGTCGGGGCGTAGAGTCCCAGAAGCAGATTGAACAGGGTCGTTTTTCCCGCACCCGATTCTCCGCGGATGCCGACCCGTTCGCCCTTACGGATCGAAAGCGAAAGATGGCTGAAAAGATCCTCTTTTTCGTCGTCGAAACGGAACGAGAGGTCATCGACCGTGATCGCCTCGTCGAAGGGCATTTTGCGGCGCTCCTCACCCAGCGAATCGGGATCGGTCGTGGTGGGGGCTTCGCGAAGAATGTCGATCGTGTAGCGGTTGTAGCGGATGGCTGTCCAACTGACCAGAATCGATCGTACGGACGGCATCAGACGGAGTGCCGCCACGGCAAAGACACCGAACAAGAGGCGTGCTTCCGTGGGGTCGTCGCCCAAACTCATACCGACCAGCAAAGCCATACCCACGGCAAGTCCCGTTTCGGTGATCGACGAGGGGAGCGAACGCAACAGCGAATCGCGCATACGGATGCGGATGATGCGATCCATCGAGGTGTCGAACTGACGGAGCATCTTCGGGAAGGCATCGTTGATCTCGATGTCGGCATAGCCGCGGAAGGTCTCGGCCACAAGGCGCATTTTTTCGCGCTGGGCTTTGTTTTCTTCGTCGCCGTACTGCACCAATTTGTGGCGTACGAGCGTATAGTAGAGGCACATCGAGGGAATGAACACCGCCATGGCAAGCAGAGCGCCTGCGGGGGCGTAGAAGAGCAGTGCTCCGAACAGCATGACAAACAGCAACAATTCCACGATGATGGAGGTGGCGGGTGACAACACGCCCGTGACGAAAGCCAGACACACAAAATTGACGTTTCGGGTGAGCAGCTGCGAATTGGAGTTTTTGATAAAGCCCAATCCCTTTTGGTGGTAGGCGGTGAACAAGCGGCGCGAAAGGGTGCGGTAGAGGCGCATCACGTAGCGGTTCTCGACCTGCATCAGGATGATGTCGATGACATTTTTCAGCAGGATGAATCCCACGACTCCCGCACACAGCCACAGCGAGAAGGCGCGTTGCGATTCCAGCCCCGAGGCCGTGAACAGGCGGTGCATGATTCCGTCCTGCGTGATCCACGACGGATCGAGCACCATGGTCAGTACGGGCAGCAATACGGCCAGTCCCGCGAGGTTCATTACGGCACGGATCAGGAGCGTGAGGGCAATCCACAGTCCGCGACGGCGGAACGGTTGGGGAAGTATGGCAAGGAGTTTTTTCATGATTATTCGACTTTTTGGATTTCGCCCCGCAGTACATACCACAGGTAACCCGTGCAGGGGGTGTAGCCCATGCGCTTAAGGATCGAGAGGTAATCTCTGACCTGACGGCGGTTGGCCTCGATGGGTTGGCTTCCGAATTTATAATCCACCACAACGGCTTCTCCATTACGGATCATCACGCGGTCGGGACGGCGGGTAGAACCCTGCGGAAGGATGATGTCGTTTTCGGTGCGGATGTCGCTCCATGTGCCCGAGAACCAGTCGGCTACCATCGGGTCGTGCAGTACCTCGTCCAATTTTCGTTGGAGTGTGTCGGCCTCCTGTTGGTTCAATAGGCCGTCGAGGGTCATCCGTCGGATCGACTCTCGGATGTCGTCGGTGGTCGCGGCCTCATGGAAGGCTTTGTGCATCATGATGCCGAAATCGCGCGGCGAACGGATGTCGTCCATCTCCTCGATGTAGCGTTCCGACGGAAGGCTCAGGCGCAGTTCGGCCTCGGAGGTGTGGTATTGTTCCAGAATGATGTGGCGCGTGGAGTCGTCCTTCGATTCCTTGGGCGGTTCGGGAGCGGAGGCTTCGCCCAGTTCATAGCGGGTATTGCCCTTGTCGGTGGTCGTACGGCGCAATTCGTCCCACGAGGGGCGGATCGGCGTCATGCGATCGGCATCGGGCGCGAAGACCTCCTCGAACGTCATCGGGTCGGCGATGTGTCCGAGGATCAGACTGCTGACGCGGTTGCTGCTCTTTTCGGGTACGAAAATATGAAGCGACTCGGCGGCACGGGTCAGTGCCACATAGAGCATATTGATGTTGTCGATGTGCGAGAAGAGTTTTTCGCGGTAGTAGGACTTCGCGAAATCCGAATCGCGCATGTTGTTTTTATATTTCACGGGAAAACGCCCGATTGCGGACGTATCGCCCGTCGCTTCTGCCCACACGATGGAGTTCGTCTGCGGATCCATCGGCCACTGGCAGTAGGGGATGATGACGGCGGGTTTCTCCAATCCCTTGGCCTTGTGGATGGTGGAAATCTCGATGGTGGTGCGGCTCTCCTCGATCGAAAGCGACTTCGCGGAGCCCTGCTCCTCCCACCATTTCAAGTAGAGCGGAATGTCGGCCACCTTATTGGTCGAGAAGGCGATGATCTGCTCGTGGATGGCTTGCAGATAGGCCGTCTGCTGGCGATCCTCCTCCAGCGAATGGCGGATCACGATGCGTTCGAAGGCCTCCTCGGGCGACAGAATGCTCAACGAAATGAAGAACTGGCGTTCGTCGTCATCGAGTGCCTGCTCGAACGGACGATCGAGAAAACGGTTGTAGACCGCGCGGTTGAGTTTGTCGTCGGGGTTGATCGTCAGTGCCATGGCCGCGGCAATGAATCCGCTGACGGGTGCCGAACCGATAACCAGCGCCTCCTGCGTCATTACATCGAAATGGTGGCGCGGGTCTTTGTTCCGGCGTTTGAATTCGAGCAGTTTGTCGGCAATCTCCGCGCCGTCGCTTTTGCGGCGTACGAGGATCAGTATGTCACACGGGCGGAATCCGCGATCCAGCAATTGGCAGATGCACTCCACGATGGGCGGCTCTTCGGCGTAGGTCTCCACGGAGACATAACCCGGATGGGTACATTTGCGTTTGGCGTTCTGGGCTTGGCCTGCGTAGGCGTTTTTCAGGATGTCGTGCCAGGCGGCATTCTCCTTCAGCGACAGTACGCCCTGTTCGCGTGCCGTGTTAAGCTCGGCATTGAGTGCGGCGTTGTCGCCCTTGATGATGCGGGCGATGAGGTTGTTGTTGAACTCCACGACGGCCGGAAGACTGCGGTAGTTGTCGCGCATGATCTTCTCCTCGGTGTCGTTGCGTCCCAAAGCCTCCTTCGCCTCGTGGTGCAACAGCTCCCAATCGCCGCCTCGCCAGCGGTAGATCGACTGCTTGATGTCGCCCACCAAAAATACGGTGTTGTCCTCCGATTGCGACATGGCATTCTGCAACAGGGGCAGGAAATTCTTCCATTCGCGAAGCGAGGTATCCTGGAATTCGTCGATCATGAAGCGGTCGAATCGGTTGCCGACCTTCTCGTAGATAAACGGTACGTCGTTTTCGCCGATAAATACCGCCAGGATTTGCTTCGTTTCGGAAAGCAACATCAGATTCTGCTCTTCGCACATCTGCTTGACCTGATTATAGAGGTCGGACAGCAGGGCGAAACTGCGGAAATTCTCCCGAATGAGCGAAGTGGTGTTCCAGCGTTCGGCATTTTCGTCGTATAAGGTGCAGATGCGTCTTAAGAGCGGTTGCAGCGTCGCTACGAGCGGTGCGGCGGGCGATCCTTTCGGACACCAGCCGTCGGTTGTCGTACTCATCTCGGCAACGGTCGGGGAGTAGGCTTTGAACGTACCCGAAGCAATCGTCTGAAAGTAAAACGCAAAGCTGCGGCTCTTGCCCTTGAAATCGGCAGGCGTGACGCCGTTTCGGGTCATCAGGTCGATGGCCTGCTGGGCGCAGGAGATGATCTCCTGACGGCTGCGGTTGCTTTCCTCGGTTGTGGTCTGGACGATCTCGCCCAATTTTTGGCGCATGCCCTCCACGCCGATCGCCTCGTGGTTCGATTCCTTGAAAATCTCATTGCCCATGGCCAGGATACCCTCGCGGACATCCCATTTCTGCCCCTGCTCGATGCGTTCCTGGATGAATTTGATGAGCCACTTCTTGAGCTCCTCGTCCGAAGAGATCTTTTCGATCAGTGCATCGGTACTTTTCGAAAGCAGGGTTGAGGTTTCGAGTTCGATGTTATAGTTCAGATCCAGACCCAATTCCTTGATGAAAGCACGCAGAATACGCTGGAAGAAAGTATCGATCGTAAGGATCGTGAAGTGGGAGTAGTCGTGAAGGATCTTCGAACGCACCAGTCGGGCACGGTCGCGGATGACCTCCTCCGACAAATGCAACTCTTTTTTCAGGTCGGGCATGTAGTTGCTTTCGGCGCCCGATGCCAGGGTATGGATCTCCTTCAGGATACGCGATTTCATCTCTTCGGTGGCCTTGTTGGTGAAGGTCACCGCCAGGATGTGGCGATAGATGACGGGTTGCTCGATGGCATCCCGCACATATTTGTAGGCCAACTGGTAGGTTTTGCCCGATCCGGCACTTGCGTTGAAGATTTTTGCTCTCACTTCTGGGAATATATGATTGATTGTTAGGCGGTTGTTGTCACGCAAAAATGTACAATCCGCATATTTATACAAAAATCGAAAATTTTCTTGAGATCTGCAAACAAAAAACGGGAAAACACACGTTCGTTTTATAACGGGTCGGGCGGAGCCTTTCACGAAAAAAAATATGGAAGAACCCGGCCTATCTCCAGGAAAATTTGTAAATTAGTCCCATAAAATCAGATGATATGAAAAAGATGATGTTGGCCTTTGTGGCTGTTTTGATGGCGTTTACGGGCTTTGCCCAGACGCAAACCGATGAAAATACAACCGCTACCCCCCAAAGCGAGTGGTTGCAGACGTTCTCCTCGATCGAGATTTCGGGCCCGATGGATGTGGTGCTCGTTGCCGTCAGCGGAGAGCAGGCGCCCAAAATCTCGTGGGATACGAAGGGCGCTTATACCTCCAAATTCCGTTATCAGGTCAAGGATCGCGTGTTGCGCCTTTCGGAACGCACGGATCCGCGCCGTCCCGAGCGCACGACCGTGACAATATATTACAATACGTTGCAGGAATTGCGGGTGGACGATGCCCGCGTGACGTGTCAGGATGCCCTGCGTAGCGATCTGTTCGACCTCTATGTCGAGGGGCAGGCGTCGCTTGAGGCAGAGCTGGATGTGAAGGATCTGAAGATGGAACTTTCGGGGCAGAGCACGGCCAAACTTTCGGGTACGGCGCGTTATATGACGCTGACGGCGACCTCGGGTACGGTCTCGGCCGAAGCGCTGGAGGTGATGTCCGCCACGGTCGAATCGCGAAGCAGTGCCTCGGTACGCATCAACGTCTCGGAACGCATCGATGCCAGAACCTCGATGAAAGGTACGATCACCTTCAAGGGGAAACCCTCGATCGTGCGTGGTGCAGGCGTAAGGTTCATGGGCGGAAGCATTGTCGGAATCGAATAAAAACGAAGATGAAGGGATTTTTGGAAGAACTTGCGCAGGATCTTTTCTCGCGTATGGGGGATGGCATATCGGATTGTGCCATCCTTTTTCCGTCGCGGCGTACCTGCTTGTTTTTTACGGATGCCATGTCGCGACTGACGGATCATCCGCTGTGGCAACCCCGCTGGGTGACCATCGACCGACTGATGGGCGATATTTCGGGGTTGAAGAAGGGTGACCGTGTGCGTCTGATTACGGAGCTCTACAAGGTTTATTCGAAATACCACGATGAAACATTCGACAAGTTCTACTTTTGGGGCGATATGCTCCTCACGGACTTCGATACGCTCGACAAGTATCTGATCGATACGGAGATGCTGTTCGAGAATATCTCGGACATCAAGCAGATCGAGGCCGACCTTTCCTACCTGACCGAGCAGCAGTTGCAGATCCTCAGGTTCTGGGCATCGTTCGGCGAGGAGGCGAATTATTCGAAGGAGCAACGCAAGTTCATGAAGATCTGGCGCACGTTGCTTCCCATCTATCGCGAATACCGTCAGCGGCTGACCGATCTGGGCATCGCCTACACGGGTATGATCCACCGTGCGGCGGTCGAACGCATTCGGAGCGGAGAGGCCGAGCTGAAGGATAAACGCCACTATGTGGTGGCGGGATTCAATGCCCTTTCGGCCTGCGAAAAGGAGCTTTTCAAGTTCCTGGCACGCTCGACCGAGACGGATTTCTATTGGGACTACGACGATTATTATGTGCGGAACATGGAGCAGGAGGCGGGTATGTTTATCCGCGACAATATCGTCCGTTTTCCGCAATGCACCGAATTTCCGCACGACGGCATGGCTCATCCGAAGAATATGACCGCCATGGCTACCGTGTCGAATGCCGTGCAGTGTAAATATACGGCCGACATCCTGCGCGAGTTGGCCGAAAAAAGCCCGACGGGACGCCTGGACAAGGAGACGGCCGTGGTGCTTACCGACGAGAATCTGTTGATGCCGTTGCTGTATGCCCTTCCCAAGGAGTTGGGCGAGGTGAACGTCACGATGGGTTATCCGTTGAGGCAGACCACCGCCTACACGTTTGTCGAGCGATTGATCGAGTTGCAGAGCCATTGTCGGGTGAAGAACGGCGAGGTGTCGTTCTATCATGTGGATGTGGCGGGACTTCTGGCGCATCCCTTCCTTCAGGAGCAGGATCCCGCGCTGATGATCTCGCTTCGGGAACGCATCGTGCGCGAACGACGCATCACGGTGGCGGGAGATTGGTTACAGCAAAACGATCTGTTGAGGTGCATTTTCTCGGCGGCAAAGTCGTGGACGGAGCTTTCGGATTACCTGCTACGGGTAATCGATACGGTGGTGAAGATCCCTTCGGAGAAGACCGATCGCAGGGAGCGTTACGAGTATTTGACGATTCTCTCGGAGGAGATCACAAAGCTGCGTAACTCGCTCAATGAGTGCGATGTGGAGCTTACGCCGTCGATTTATGCTTCGCTCCTGAGACGTCACCTTCAGACCGTGCGCATCCCGTTCAAGGGCGAGCCGTTGCGGGGTATTCAGGTGATGGGTATCCTCGAGACGCGAAACCTCGATTTCAAGAACGTGATCATCCTCTCGATGACCGACGATAATTTCCCGGGCAATCGTCTGGGCGATGCCTCCTATGTGCCGTATAACCTGCGTTCGGCCTACGAACTGCCGACGACCGAGCACCACGAAGGTGTCTATGCCTACTATTTCTACCGACTGATTCAGCGTGCCGAGACCGTCCATATGGTCTATTGCTCGCATGCCGACGATAAATCGACGGGAGAACCGAGCCGTTACATCCGTCAGCTGGACTACGAAAGCGGATTTACCTTGAAACGCACCGAGGTGGGTGTCGATGTCAATCTGGCCGATGCCGAGCCGATCGAGATGGAGAAAACCCCGCAGGTGATGGCCTCGCTGGAGCGCTTCACCGACCCCGCGCAGGAAAAGAAACTTTCGCCGTCGGCCTTCTCGCGGTATGTCAAGTGCCCGTTGTGTTTCTACTTTTATTCGGTGGCGCACCTTTCGCCCGACGACGAAATGTCGGAGGATGTCGATGCCCCGATGTTCGGTACGATCCTCCACGCCGCCGCGCAAAGCCTCTATTCGCGGGTGAAGGACGAACTCCACCCCGCCAAGGCGTTGGATGCCCTGCGCCGATCGAAGGAGGTTGTTCGGGCGGTCGATAAGGCGATCAACGAATCCTACCTGTGCAATCCGAAAGCCTCGCGGGAGGATTATTCGGGCAGTCTGCTTTTGGTCGAGGACATCGTGACGCGTTACTTGAAGAGTGGCGTGATGAACTTCGATGTCAACCACGACAATTTTACGGTGACGGGAGTGGAGGAGGAGATCCAGTGGAAAGTCCCGTTCAAGAGTGGCGATCGGGAGTATGAATTGCGCATCGGCGGTGTGGCCGACCGCATCGACATGCTCGATGACGGCACGATCCGCGTGGTGGACTACAAAACGGGCGATTCGCAACTCGAATTCGGTGGTTTGGATGCCTTGTTCCATTCCGAGGCGCGATCGGGACGGGGTAATGTGTTGCAGATCCTGATCTATTCGATGATCCTCTCGCACACGCGACACAAGGAGGTGATTCCCGCGCTCTATTATGTGCGGGATATGTCGAAGGAGGACTATTCGCCGATGCTCTGCGACAAGGAGTTGAAGATTCGGGGGGCGAATTATTCGTTCTACCGCGAGGCGTTCGAAAAACTGCTTGCGGAGACTTTCGCCGAAATTTACAACCCCGAAATTCCGTTCCGACAGACTGAAAATGAAAAGGATTGTGGCTATTGTGAATTCCGCAAGATCTGCCGACGATAGATTTTTTCGCTCTTTTTCGTACCTTTGTCGTGTGTGAAAATTTGAACACAAAAGATTATGAAACCTATATTCCTATTTTTGATTTTACTGATGGCGACCGATTTCGTGTCGGCGCAGACCTTCTCCGAGGAGCTCCTGAAAAAGGCTCAGGGGGGCGATGCGGCGGCCATGGACGACTTGGGTCGCTGTTACCATTCGGGACTCGGCGTCGCGAAGAACGATCGGGAGGCCGTCCGCTGGTGGACGGAAGCCTGTCGAGAGGGTGTCGTGTCGGCCTATAATTCGCTGGGTAACTGTTATGCGCAGGGGCTGGGTGTGGCGAAAAGTCCCGCACAGGCCGTCGAGCTCTATATGAAGGGTGCGCGTCTGGGCGATCGGGCGGCGATCGTTAACCTGGTGGCGTGCTACCGTGAGGGGCGCGGCGTGAGTAAGGATCCGTCGAAAGCCAACATGCTGGATGCCGCCGCGCATCTGGTCGAAGCGGGGGATATGTCCCGTGCGCTGAATTTCGTGAACCGCGCACTGCCCGTGGTGCGTCAGGATAAATCCTACGAATCGTTTGCCCGCGAATATGTGGCGCAGGCGATGAGCGATTGGTCGGCCGAGAATGCCGAGGCGACCGATTCGCTGCGCAGCGTGAAGAGCAGCGAGCTGAACCTCAAGGCCGAGCGCGTCTATGTCGATCTGGTGAAGGACGATATCCGTCTGAACCTCACGCTCAAGGAGTACAACGAGAAGCGTAAGGCGTTCCTGGTGCTGGATCCCCAATTCGGCGAGATCTTCGTGCAGGTGCCCGAGGAGGATGCCGATCAATTTGCCCGTTACTGGTTGCAGCACGAGGTGGAAGAACCCACGTTCGGAATCGAGCAGGGACATTTGGCCTTGAAGTCGCTGATCATCAAGATGCCCTACGGCAAGCGTTACGGCTACGGGGTTGATCTGAAGGGTGATACGGCAAACGGAAATAAGACCTCGACACCCGTGATCGTGTCGGATGTCGATGTGGATATTCCCGTCAATCCGACCGACAACGATAAGACGTTTGTGGTGGTCTTCGCCAACGAGCGTTATCGCCGTGATGCCGATTCGGAGTGTTCGTTGCGCGATGGCGAGATTTTCGCCCGTTACTGCCACGAGACGCTGGGTATTCCCGACAAGAACATCCGTTTTGCGCCCAATGCGACGCTCAACGACATCCGTTACGAATTGCGCTGGCTGAAAAATGCCGTGAACGAATACGGCGGAAATGCCGAGATTATTGTCTATTATTCGGGTCACGGCATGGCCGATCCGCGAACCCGAGAGGCGTATATCCTGCCGTCGGACGGATTCTGCGAGGATCTGAAGACGGGCTATAAATTGGACGATTTGTGCGACGAACTCTCGCTTTACCGCAGTCGTTCGACCCTCCTGATTCTGGATTCGTCGTTTGCGGGGGTGCGCCGTGACGGAGCAACGTTGGAGACCAACCGCAACGGCCGTCTGATGCCCCGTCAGTGTGTGCCGTCGGGGAAGATGATGGTCTTTACGGCGGCCGAGAACGACGAAACGGCCTATGTCTATCGCGAGAAGGGACACGGAGCATTCACCTACTTCCTGCTCAAGAAATTGCAGCAGACGCGCGGAGAGGTGACCCTGGGCGATTTGAGCAAATATGTGGCGCGTGAAGTGCGCGACCAGGCGTGGGTCGGCTGGCGCAGTCACCAGACCCCGAGGGCGTTGGTCGCGATCACACTTTCGCACGTATGGCGGCCGATCCGTCTGCGTTAAGCAAAAAAAATAAGGGATGACCTTTCGGGGTCATCCCTTTTTGTTTAGAAGGTGATTTTGAAGTAGGGGGCACCGCTTCTTTGGGCGGCCTCCAACCCCACGCGGGAATCTTCGAAGATGAGAGTTTCGAGGGGCGAGCACCCTTCCCGCTCCATGACTTTCAGAAAACATTCGGGATCGGGTTTGCTGTGCGCCACATCGCACCCCGCAATCACGCCGTCCACCTCGCCGATCCGACCCTCGCTTACGTCCTTAAGGCCGATGCCCAGGTGACGCATCACGTTGTCGATGTTGTCGCGGCTGCCCGTGGAGACGATCCACACGTGTCCGCCGTCCCGTCGGAAGCGGCAACAAAAATCCCATAATTCGCGGTTGATGACCACCGAATCGAAAAACGAGGGGTAGAGTTCGATTTTACGCAGGCGCAGACGCTCCTTCAGCTCGGGATCGGTGATGCCGTAAGCCGTGAGAAACTCCACACAACGCATCCCGAAATAGTGATCCAGATACTCCTGTTCCGTGAGGGGAAATCCCGCCTCGCGGAGCGTGGCGACATAGGCGGCGGCATTTGCACGGCGCGTATCGACCAGCGTGCCGTCGAAATCCGTGAGAATCAGTTTTACGGGATTGTGCATCAGTCGAAGGATTGCATACCCGACTGGGCGATGTACATCAGCCGCTTGTAGTCGGTCGGGGTGAGTTCCATAAAGAAATAGTGAATCGGATCGACCCGCATGCCGTTGTGGCGCACCTCGTAGTGGAGGTGGGGGGCAAGCGAAAGACCCGTATTGCCCGAGAAGGCGATGATGTCACCGCGGCGCACCTTTTTGCCCTCCCGCACGTGGATTTCGCCCAGGTGGTGATAGCTGGTGCTGTAACCGTTGCCGTGGTCTATGACGATGGTCTTGCCCGAGGTCGAATTACGCATCATGACGTGGCTCACCGTTCCGTCGGCCGTTGCAAATACGCGCGATCCTTCGGGTACGGTATAGTCCACACCCTGATGGGGTTGCAGTGTCTTGTAGAAGGGATGGAAACGCATGCCGTAGGAGGCGGTCATCAGCGTCAGTTTCTTGTTGATGACGGGTTGGATCGAGGGGATATAGTTGCACTCTTCGCCCTTCTGCTGGATGCGGCGGTGCAGGGCTACATAAATCTCGTTAAGCGAACTGAGCTCCTTGTCCATGTGCTCCATACGGTGCTCCAGTTCCTCACGAAGGCTCTGCGAGGTGCGGTTCACGACCTGTTCGTAGGTCGTGTTGCGGCGCTGCTGAAATTCGGCCGCGAGGTCGTTCGGAGCAGCCTCGAACAGCGTCTGAAACACGTTGCGGTCGCGTTCCGAAAGGTTGTCCACAACCGTCATCAGCGAGTCGTAGCGCTGTGATAGGCGCGTGTATTGTTCGCGGAGCTGGTCGGTCTGATGTTTCAGATCGTACTCGAACGGTGTATCGAAAAACAACGAAAATCCGAAGTAATAAAGCACCGTAAGACCGCCCCACACGAACAGGCGCACGACGAAGCGGATGATGCGGGTCTTGCGCTGACGGCGTCGGCGCAGACGTTCCAGGTTTTTCTTTCCGGTCATCATGGCTTTAGAACTTTTCGTAGGTTATATCTTTCATCTGCTTCATCAGATTGTCGTATTCTTCGGGCGTCATGTTCTTGTTGAAGTAGTTGATCGGGTTTACGTGATGCCCCTTGTGGATGACTTCGTAGTGGAGGTGCGGGCCGCTCGAAATACCCGTGTTACCCACCAGCGCGATGAGCTGTCCGCGCTTGATCTTCTCACCGGGGCGCACCAACACCTTGCTCAAGTGGGCGTAGCGCGTCTTGTAACCGAATTCGTGGTTCAGGAGTACCTGCTTACCATATCCGCGGATCGATCGGGTCGATTCGACCACGGCATCACCTGTGGCAAATACGGGGTCACCGATGTGGCCTGCAAGATCGACTCCCTTATGCGGGCGGATGATGCCCAGGGTGGGGTGCAGACGGCGCATGTTGAATGCTCCGATGTGGTTGTTGCGTAGCTTCTTACGGTCGATCGGCCAAATGGCGGGAATGGCCGCCGAAAGTTGCTCCTTGTTGTGGCTCAGGCGTTGCAGTTCGTCCATTGACACCGACTCGAGGTAGAGCGTACGCGCAAGGCGGTCGAGCTGCTTCCATGTGTCGATCATCAGGGGCGCGAAATCATCGTCGGCCATTGCGACGTATTTGCTTTCGGCATAGGGTTGCCACACGCTCGCAATCGAAAGCGTGTCGGTGGCAAACAGTGTGCGGTATACGAAATTGTCGCGTTGGCGGATGTTGTCGACGCGGCTCTGTGCCGTGCGGATGCGCTCCTGAAGGATGCGGTACTCGGTGATTAACTGACGGTTATCGCGATTGATGCGGTAGATCTTCGGGGTGAAGAAAAAGTAGGAGAAAACCACGTTGGCCACCGACACCAGAATGAAGCCGATCAGGATGCGTCGGATGAGGCGGTAGGTGCGCAGGCGTGCCGTGACCGATCCCACGTCATGGGCCAGCTCCGAGGATTTCTCGCAGAGCGTGTCCAGTACGTGCATGGCCTCGTGGCGCATATCCCGACCCGGGTCGTGGCGTTCGTCTTGCTGATTTTCACTCATTATTAAAAAACTTACCTTTATTTATGCAAATATAGCGTAAAATGTGTAAATTTGCAACTTGGTAAAAAGAGAACGAGAAAATATTATTTCGATTATATATGGAATCAAACAAAATCCGTCAGGCTTTCCTCGACTTCTTCGAGAGCAAAGGCCACCACATCGTACCGTCGGCTCCGATGGTCGTCAAAGGTGATCCCACGTTGATGTTCACCAATGCGGGTATGAACCAGTTCAAAGACATTTTCCTGGGCAATGCCCCCCGTAAATATCCCCGTGCCGCCGATACGCAGAAGTGTCTGCGTGTGTCGGGTAAGCACAACGACCTGGAGGAGGTCGGTCACGATACCTACCACCACACTATGTTCGAGATGCTCGGCAACTGGTCGTATGGCGATTACTTCAAGAAAGAGGCCATCGAGTGGGCTTGGGAGTTGTTGCACGACGTATATCACCTGCCCGCCGAGCGTATGTATGCCACCGTATTCGAGGGTTCGAAGGAGGACGGCGTGGATTTCGATCAGGAGGCTTACGACTATTGGCGTCGTTATCTTCCGGCCGATCACATCATCAACGGCAACAAGCACGACAACTTCTGGGAGATGGGCGAGACGGGTCCCTGCGGATCCTGCTCGGAGATTCACTTCGACTTGCGTGACGAGGAGGAGATCGCCAAGATCCCCGGCCGCGATCTGATTAACAAGGACAACCCCCAGGTCATCGAGATCTGGAACCTCGTGTTCATGCAGTACAACCGCAAGGCCAACGGCGAGTTGGAGCTGTTGCCCGCACGTAACGTCGATACGGGTATGGGCTTCGAGCGTCTGTGTATGATTCTTCAGGGCAAGAAATCGAACTACGACACCGACGTCTTCCAGCCGACGATCAGCCGCATTGCCGCCATGGCCGGAAAAACCTACGGAAAGAACGAGAAAGACGACATCGCCATGCGTGTGATCGCCGATCACCTGCGTGCCATCGCATTCTCGATTGCCGACGGTCAGCTGCCTTCGAACGTGAAGGCCGGTTACGTGATCCGTCGAATCCTGCGCCGTGCCGTACGTTACGGTTACACGTACCTCGGTTTCACCGAACCGACGTTGTGTAAGCTGGTTGCAGGTCTGGTGGATCAGATGGGCGTACAGTTCCCCGAGCTGAAGAGCCAGCAGACGCTTATCGAGAAGGTGATCGAGGACGAGGAGGCATCGTTCCTGCGTACGCTGGCCACGGGTATCAACCTGTTGGACGGTGTGATCGCCAAAACCAAGAAAGAGAACAAAAAAGCGATTTCGGGTGCCGAGGCATTCGAATTGTACGATACGTTCGGATTCCCGATCGACCTTACGGAGCTTATCGCAAGAGAGCAGGGTGTAGGTGTCGATTTGGAGGAGTTCGAGAAGGAGTTGCAGGCTCAGAAGGCACGTTCGCGTAATGCGGCTGCCGTCGAGTCGGACGACTGGGTCGAGGTAAAACCCGTCAAGGAGAGCGTCTTTACGGGGTACGACCACCTCACGGAGCAGGTACACATTGCCCGTTACCGCCGTGTAAAGTCGAAGAACAAGGTATCCTACCAGCTGGTATTCGACCAGACACCGTTCTATGGCAACGGTGGTGGTCAGATCGGTGATGTGGGTTACATCGAGAACGCCAACGAGCGTCTGGAGGTCGTAGCCACCGAGAAGGAGAATGGTCTGATTATCCATATCCTGAACGAGCTTCCCGAAAACCCCGCTGCCGAATTTACGGCCGTGGTAAATCCCGAGAAGCGTCAGTCGGCTGCCAACAACCACTCGGCAACCCACCTTTTGCACCACGCCCTGCGTAAGGTGCTGGGGACGCACGTCGAGCAGAAGGGTTCGCTCGTAACGCCCGAGGTGCTGCGTTTCGACTTCTCGCATTTCCAGAAGGTTACGCCCGAGCAGTTGCGCGAGGTGGAGAGCGAGGTGAACCGCATGATCCGCGAGGACTTCAAGTTGGAGGAGAACCGCAACACCACCAAGGAGGAGGCCGAGGCCGCAGGTGCCATGATGTTGTTCGGCGAGAAATACGGCGACAAGGTACGTATGGTCAAGTTCGGCCCGTCGGTTGAGTTGTGTGCCGGTACGCACACCGCATCGACCGGTAAGATCGGTTTCTTCAAGATCGTAAGCGAAAGCGCCATTTCGGCAGGTGTCCGCCGTATCGAGGCTGTGACGGGTGCACAGGCCGAGAAGCTGGTCTATGCCGCCGAGGATGCGCTGCACAACGTCGCCGAGTATCTGAACAACCCGCAGGTATTGACCGCCGTGAAGAAGATGCTGGAGACCAACGAGCAGCTTTCGAAGGAGGTTGAGGCCATGCGTAAGGAGCAGGTAGCCCAGTGGGCCGACAAGATCGTCGCTTCGACCGTCGAGCGTGACGGCATGCAGATCTTCTCGATTGTCTCGGATCGTACGCCCGAATTCCTGAAGGATCTGGCTTACAATTTGAAGACGCGTTCGTCGAAACTCGTGTTTGTCGTAGGTTCGCACTACGGCAATAAACCCACGCTGACGGTGATGCTCGGTGACGAGATCGTAAGTGCGGGTGCCAATGCAGGTAAGGTCGTTCGCGAGGCCGCACGCCTGATGCAGGGCGGCGGTGGCGGTCAGGCTTTCTTCGCTACGGCAGGCGGTAAGAACATCGAAGGCTTGCAGGCCGCAGTCGATAAGGCTGTGGAGCTGATCTGCGCCCAGGTAAAGTAATCAATAGGTTAAATTAAATAATGAGAGTTACTATGGACAAGAAAGTATTATTGATGATCCTCGATGGCTGGGGAAATGGCAATCACGATAAGGCTGATGTCATTTCGGCCGTTCATCCCGAGTACATTTCGGCCATGACCGAGCACTATCCTCACGCCGAACTGCGCACCGATGGCGAAAACGTCGGTCTGCCGAACGGTCAGATGGGTAACTCGGAGGTAGGTCACCTCAATATCGGTGCTGGTCGCGTCGTTTACCAGGATTTGGTGAAGATCAACCGCGCATGTGCCGACAATTCGATCCTGAAGAACCCCGAAATCGTCAAGGCATTCGAGTATGCCAAGAACAACGGCGTAAACGTACACCTGATGGGTCTTTGCTCGACGGGTGGTGTTCACTCGTCGCTCGATCACCTCTTCAAGATGTGTGACGTAGCGAAGGAGTACAAGTGCGAGAACACCTTCATCCACTGCTTTATGGACGGTCGTGATACCGACCCCCGCAGCGGTAAGGGTTTCATCGAGGCTCTGGAGAAGCACCTGGCCGTATCGACGGGTAAGATCGCCACGATCGTAGGTCGTTACTACGCCATGGACCGTGACAAGAACTGGAACCGTGTGAAGATCGCTTACGATGCGCTGGTTGAGGGTATCGGCGAGAAGGCTACCGACATGGTTGAGGCCATGCAGAAGTCGTACGACAACGACATCACCGACGAGTTCGTGAAGCCCGTGGTTCGCGTGGATGCCGAGGGTCAGCCCGTAGGTCTGATTCGTCCGAACGATCTGGTGATCTTCATCAACTACCGTAACGACCGTGCCAAGGAGCTGACGATCGCCCTGACGCAGGAGGATCTGACGGCCGAGGGTATGCACACCATGCCGCTGTATTACTGCTGCATGACTCCCTACGACAACAAGTTCCAGGGTCTGCACATCCTCTTCGACAAGGAGAACGTGAAGAACACCATCGGGGAGTGGGTTGCCAGCAAGGGGCTGAAGCAGTTGCGTATTGCCGAGACCGAGAAATATGCACACGTGACCTTCTTCCTGAACGGTGGTCGTGAGGATAAGTTCGAGGGTGAGGATCGTATCTTGGTTCCTTCGCCGAAGGTAGCCACCTATGACCTTCAGCCCGAGATGTCGGCTCCCAAGATTGCCGAGAAGCTGGTTGCTGCCCTGAACGAGCAGAAGTTCGACTTCATCTGCCTGAACTTCGCCAACGGCGATATGGTCGGTCATACGGGTGTTTACGAAGCCATCATGAAGGCTGTGAAGGCCGTAGACGGTTGTGTGGAGCAGGTCGTTGAGGCGGCCAAGAAGAACGGCTACGAGGTCGTTATGATTGCCGACCACGGTAACTGCGACAATGCAGTGAACCCCGACGGTACGCCCAACACGGCTCACTCGCTGAACCCCGTGCCCATCGTAGTGGTTTCGGATCGCGTGAAGTCGGTTGAGAACGGTATCCTGGCCGATGTCGCTCCCACGGTTTTGAAACTGATGGGTGTCGAGCAGCCCGCCGAGATGACCGGTAAGGCACTCGTTGAGTTCAAATAATCGAACTTGCAAAATAGTATAAAAGAGCCGCACGAAAAGTCATGCGGCTCTTTTTTTTGTGTCTTAAAAAAAATTAGTACAATTCGATAAATTCGTAGGAGTTACCCACAATCGAAAGGTACTTCATAAACTCCTCGCGCGAGATGACCACCGTGGCGCGGAAATCGTTCGGGTGGAACGAGTAGGAGGGCAGGCTCTGCAACGTGGCATCCAGAAACAGGTGCACGTGGCGTTCGGGGTCGTTGATCAGTCCGAAGGGCGATACCGAGCCGGGTTGCAGTCCGAGCCATTTCAGCATACGCTTTTCGGAAGCAAACGACAACTTGCCCTGATGGAGCTTGTGTTCCAGGTCGTGGATCGCCATGTTCTGCTCGCAGTCGAAACATACGAGGTAGTGGCGATCGCCCTTATGGTTGCGGAAGAAGAGGTTCTTGCAGTGCTTCGATCCGTCCTTGCGCCAATGGGTGCGGGCGATCTCGATGGTCGGGGAAGCGGGGTGCTCGTACCACGTATATTGAATGCCGTGGCTGTCCAAAAACTCGAACACTTTCCGACGGCGTTCGTCGAGCGCGGCGCTCTCTTCGGGGGTAAGCGTGATCTCTTCCATGGGGTTAAGCGTAGAAGTTACGGATGTTGTCGCGGATGCACTCCACAAGGGTCTTGACCGACTCCTCGGCCGACCATGCGTTGTGGGGCGAGAGCAGCAGGCGATCCTTGTCGTGTACCTGCATCAGGGGACTCTCCGAGGTGAACGGCTCCGCGGTAAATACATCGAGTGCCGCACCGGCCAGCTCGTTGCGGTTCAGACCCTCGGCCAAAGCAGCTTCATTAACGATACCACCGCGTGCCACGTTGATCAGAATGGCCGAGCGACGCATCGAAGCCAACTCGGGCGCGTCGATCAGGTTGTGCGTGTGGGCGTTCAGCGGGCAGTGGATCGAGATGATGTCTGCCCACGTGAGCAGTTCGGTGAGCGTCAGGGCGGGGTACTCTTCTTCGCGCGTTACGCCCGAAGTCGACGTGTAGGCCACCTCGCATCCGAGTGCTTTGGCAACCTTGGCCACCTCATGACCGATGTTACCCAAGCCGATGATGCCCCAGCGTTTGCCGTAGAGCGTGTGTACCTCGCGGCCGAAATGGAATTGACGATCCTGCAAGGGGTATTGCTCCTTGGTGTAGTGGTCGTAGTAGGGGATTTGGCGGTAGAGGGCGAGGGCGGCACCGATGGTGGTCTCCGTGACTGAGTGGGTCGAATAACCGACGGCATTGCGGACGGTGATGCCGAACTCCTTGGCAGCCTCCAGATCCACGTTGTTCATGCCCGTGGCGGCAATGGCGATCAGACGCAGTTTCGGCAGCGACTGCATTGCCTCGCGGTCGATCATCACCTTGTTGGAGATGATGACCTCGGCATCCTTACAGCGTTCGATGACCTCTTCACGGCGGGTCGTCTCATAGGCAGTGTAATTGCCCAAAGCCTTGATTTCACTCAAATCGGCATTTCCCAACGAGTAGGCGTCGAGAAAGACGATGTTCGGTTTTTGGTTTTCCATAGTTTATGTAGTTCGTTTATTATTGCATTTCTCCGATCAGGTCGCGGATGACCACCGATGCACACCCGATGCCGAATACGGCAGGGATGTAGGAGATCGTTCCGACGTTCGATTTTTTGTTTTGTTCCTCACACAGGATCATGGCTCCCTCGCGGATGGGTTCGGGCGAGAAAACGGCATGGAAACCCTTGTAAATGCCCAACTTGTGCATACGTTTGCGGAGCATGTGTGCCAGGGGGCAGTGATGGGTCTTGGAAATGTCCGTGATCTCCATCTTCGTGGGGTCGGTTTTGGCACCAGCGCCCATCGAACTGACCAGGGGAATGTGTCGGTCGAGTGCTCCTTTGATGAAGGCCATCTTGGGTGAGAGCGTGTCGATGGCATCGACCGCGTAGGCATAATGTGCGGCATCCAGAAGCTCATAGGTCAGATCGTCCTTGATGTATTGATTGACGATCCGAAGGTCGATTTCGGGGTTGATGTCGCGTAGACGCTCGGCCAGCACCTCGGCCTTGGGACGACCCACGGTCGAATGCAGGGCGACGAGTTGTCGGTTGATGTTCGAGGGCGATACTACGTCGGCATCGGCAATGGTCATATGTCCGACACCCGCGCGTGCGATCATCTCCGCCGCGTAAGCACCCACTCCGCCGAGCCCCACGACCAAAACGTGGGATTGGCGCAAAATATTGAGTTTCTCTTCGCCCAAAAGCAGGGCGGTACGTTCCAACCAGTTATCCATGGTGAAAAAATCGTTCGTAATTATTCAGGCAGACTTGCTGCAATTCTTCGAGGGTGGTGTGGCGCACATCGGCCGCAAGACGGTAGATTTCCTCGATCGGAATCTCCTCGTCGTCAGTCTCCAGAAAGAGGTGTTCCGAGGGTAGTTTTTCGAGTACCGCAAGGGTCTTCGGCGAACGGAAAGTTCTCAGTCCGAACGAGAGGTAATAACCGTGTTTTATGGCCTCCGAGGCTTGTTGCCACGATCCGATAAATCCGTGGAAAACAGCACGTTCGATCCGATATTCACGAAGGAGTTTCATCACTTCGTTAAACGCCCTTACCGTGTGCAGAACAACCGGAAGATGATGCTCCGCGGCCAGCTGTAACTGGTGACGGAAAACCTCCTCCTGTTGCTTGTGCGGGACATCGCACGCAAAGTCCAAACCGATCTCGCCGATAGCCTTCGTATGCTCGTCGATTGTGGGGTAGGACTTCCCTCGATCGGCGTGCCACGGGTGGATGCCGCAGGCCTCGGGTTCGAGGTGACGGTGGGTCGGACGATGGGTGTGGATATTGACGAAAGCTGTTTTCATGGATCACAAAAATATAAATTTTTAACCGAATCGGGATAGCTTTCTGATTTTAAAATTATTGAATATATATAAGTGTATAAGGTGAAGTCTCTAAATCGTCGGGAATCCTGTCCCAAACTTCCGAAAACGGCGGTGCAGTGAGGAAAAGCCCGATTTGAAACACCTGAAAATCTCCAAAGTCCCCCGAAAATAAAAAATAAAGAACCGAATACTTATTTTTCTCGGGAAAAATGCGTAATTTCGCACGCTATTGAAAGGTTAGTTCACTTATAACTAAAGGATAAACCCATTAAATAATCAAAATTTTTAACCATGTCGAAAATCATTACTCTACGCAAGGGTCTCGACATCAATCTTCAAGGCAAGGCCGAAGAGTCGATCGTAACGGCTCCTCTGGCTGAGGAATACGCCGTGTCGCCTCTCGATTTCGAGGGCGTCACTCCGAAGATGCTGGTCAAAGAGGGTGACGCAGTGAAAGCGGGTCAGCCGTTGTTCTTCAACAAGTACAACGACCGCGTGCTCTTCACTTCGCCGGTCAGCGGTACGGTGAAAGCCGTAAACCGTGGCGAGAAACGTAAGATTCTTACCGTGACCATCACTCCCGATGCTCAGCAGAGCTACGAAGAGTTCGCAAAGCCCGATTTGAAATCGGCCAAGCGAGATGAAATCGTCGAGTTGTTGCTTCGTGCGGGTCTCTGGCCCATGATCGTGCAACGTCCCTATGGCATCATTGCCAACCCGAACGACAAGCCGAAAGCAATCTTCGTTTCCGCTTTCGATTCTGCCCCGCTCGCTCCCGATTACAACTTCGCGTTGCGCGGAGAGGAGAAAAACATTCAGGCAGGTCTTGACGTGCTGGGCAAACTGACCGACGGTAAGGTGCATCTGTCGATGCGCGCAAAAGCCGAAGGGCAGATGGTCACCATGAAGGGCGTCGAACAACACACCTTTGCCGGAAAACACCCTGTGGGTAATGTTGGCGTTCAGATCCATCACATCGACCCCATCAACAAGGGCGAAATCGTATGGACGGTCAACCTGCAAGATGTTGCCGTAATCGGACGTCTGGTAAACGAAGGCCGTGTCGATATGACGCGCGTCATCACCGTTGTCGGTTCCGAAATCGAAAAACCGCACTATGCGCGTGCCATTGCGGGCGCCCGCATGAACTCCATCGTCGGTAAGGAGATCAAAGCCCAGAAAGAAGGCGATCACGTCCGTGTTATCTCGGGCAACGTGCTCACCGGTAAAAAGTCTTCGCTCGAAGGCTATCTCGGCTTCTACCACAACACCGTTTGTGTGATCCCCGAGGGCGACAAGTATGAGATGTTCGGTTGGATGGCTCCCCGTTTCAAGAAATTCTCCGTTTCGCGTTCGTACTTCTCGTGGCTCTGCCCCAAGAAAGCCTACAAACTCGACACCAACATCAACGGCGGTGAGCGTCCCTTCGTCGTTACGGGTCTCTACGAGCAGTACCTGCCCATGGACATCTATCCCGTATATCTGTTGAAGGCTTGTCTGGCTCAGGACATCGACCGCATGGAGAATCTGGGTATCTACGAAGTGGTTGAAGAGGACTTCGCCTTGTGCGAGTTCGTCGATCCTTCGAAAATCGACATCCAGCAGATTATTCGTGATGGTATCAACTTAATGATTAAGGAGGCATAACAATGGCAGCACGTAAATTTGTAGATAAAATCAAGCCGACGTTCTCCAAAGGTGGTAAATTAGGCTTCTTGGAATCGACTTTCGATGCCTTCGAAACATTCCTCTTCGTGCCTAACACGACTACCGTGCGCGGCGCACACATCCGTGACTGTAACGATATGAAGCGTACCATGAGCATGGTCATCATCGCTCTGTTGCCCGCTTTGTTCTTCGGTTTCTATAATGTAGGTTATCAGCACTCGCTCTCGATCGGAGTGGAGCAGGGCTTCTGGGCCGACTTCTGGTTCGGTTTCCTGAAGGTGCTCCCCATCATCGTCGTTTCGTACGTCGTCGGTCTGGGTATCGAGTTCGCCGTCGCTCAGATGCGCGGTCACGAGGTAAACGAAGGTTTCCTCGTTACGGGTCTGCTGATCCCGATGGTCATGCCCGTCGATGTTCCCCTGTGGATGGTCGCTCTGGGTACCGCCTTTGCCGTAATCTTCGGTAAAGAGGTATTCGGCGGTACGGGTATGAACGTATTCAACCCCGCCCTGATGGCTCGTGCATTCGTATTCTTCGCATACACGCCCCAAATGTCGGGTGCCACGGTCTGGATCTCAGGTCTTGGCAAAGTCAAAGGCGTTGTCGATGGTTTCTCGGGCGCTACCTGCTTGGACTATCTGGCCAAGGACGGTACGCTGGGTAACTTCTCGCCTTGCGATGCATTCCTCGGTCTCATCCCCGGTTCGATCGGTGAGACTTCGACCCTCGCCATTCTGATCGGTGCCGCAATCCTGCTCTTCGTGGGCGTGGCTTCGTGGCGCACGATGGTTTCGGTATTCGTCGGTGGTCTGGCCATGGGCTATTTCTTCGAGCTGATCGGTGTGACGGCTTACCCCGCTTGGTGGCATCTCGTAATCGGTGGTTTCGCTTTCGGTGCCGTATTTATGGCTACCGACCCCGTAACCTCGTCGCAGACCAATGCAGGTAAGTACATCGTCGGTTTCATGACAGGTGCCATCGCCATCATGATCCGCGTGATCAACCCCGCTTACCCCGAAGGTATGATGCTCTCGATCCTCTTCATGAACGCTTTGACGCCGCTCGTTGACTACTTCGTGGTTGAGCGCAACATCAAACGTCGTCAAAATCGTGTTAAACTCGCAAAATAACAGATGAATATGGCAAAGAATACAAATAGTAATTCGTATATCCTCATCTATTCGACTGTAATGGTCGTGTTGGTTGCCGCTCTTTTGTCTGTCGTTTCTCTGTCGTTGCAAAGTCGCCAGTATGCGAACGAGCTCAACGAGAAAAAGCAGATGATTTTGGGTTCGCTGTCTGCACAGGATCAGAACTATGACGAGTTCATCAACGCTTATACGATTGATAAAGAGGGTAACAAATTGGAAGGCGAGGATGTCTTCAATTTGTTGAAAGATCTGAAAACGGCTTTCGAAGAGGGCAAGTTCCCCGTATTCGAGGCTAAGGACGGCCGTTTGGTACTGCCTTTGACGGGTACCGGTTTGTGGGGCCCGATCTGGGGGTATGTCTCGATCAACGAGGACATGAACACCATCGGCGGTATCATCATGGACCACAAGGGTGAAACCCCGGGTCTGGGTGCCGAAATGGCCACGGCCAAGTATCAGGCTAAATTTATCGGTAAGGAAATCTTCAACGGCGACGAGTTCGTTTCGATCAAGTTGCGTAAGGGCGGTGCTTCGAAAGACAACCTCATCCACGAGGTTGATGCAATCACCGGCGGTACGAAAACTTCGGACGGCATTACGGCCATGTTGCACGACAGCATGGAGCACTACCTGCCGCTGTTGAACGCTCGTCGTCAGGCCAAGGTTGCTGCTCAGCAGTCCGCTGAGACCCCCGCCGCCGAGAATGTGTCTAACGAAGAAAAAGTAGAAAACCATGAGTAGTAATAATGAAAAAGAACCCATGTTCTCAGCCAAGAACATGAAGTATCTGACAGGGCCTTTTTCTGCAAACAACCCGGTGATCGTCCAGATTCTGGGTATTTGCTCGGCATTGGCAGTTACGGTGCAGCTCAAGCCTGCAATCGTAATGGGTCTGTCGGTTATGGTGGTTACGGCTTTCTCCAACCTGGTGATGTCGCTGTTGCGTAACGGTATTCCGTCGCGTATCCGTATCATCGTCCAGCTGGTTGTCATCGCCGCACTGGTAATCGTCGTCGACCAGATTCTGAAGGCATTCGTTTACGAGGTCTCCAAGCAGTTGTCGGTTTACGTCGGTCTGATCATCACCAACTGTATCGTAATGGGTCGTGTCGAGGCATTCGCCTTGGGTAACAAACCCTGGCCCGCATTCCTCGACGGTATCGGTAACGGTCTGGGTTATGGTATGATCCTCGTTATCGTGGCATTCTTCCGCGAGTTGTTCGGTTCGGGATCGTTGTTCGGTTTCCGCATCATCCCCGAAAGCTGGTATCTGACCGAGGGTGGTTTCTATTCGAACTGCGGTCTGATGCTCTTCCCGCCGATGGCGTTGATTATTGTCGGATGTATCATCTGGATCCACCGCTCGATCAACAAAGATTTACAGGAAAAATAGGAGGTTAGAGTATGGAAACACTGAATATATTTATTAAGTCGATCTTTATCGACAACATGGTATTCTCGTTCTTCTTCGGCATGTGTTCGTACATCGCCGTTTCGAAGAGCGTTAAAACGGCTCTCGGTCTGGGTGCTGCCGTTACGTTCGTGATGGCCATGACCGTGCCGTTGAACTACCTCTTGTATCAGTTCGTTCTGAAAGACGGTGTGCTCGTTGAAGGAGTGAACCTCAATTTCTTGACGTTCATCGTATTCATCGCTACCATCGCTGCATTCGTGCAGTTGGTCGAGATGGCCGTTGAGAAGTTCTCTCCCACGTTGTATAACCAGTTGGGTATCTTCCTGCCGCTGATCGC
Organism: Alistipes sp.; assembly: GCA_020026395.1. Taxonomy (GTDB): domain Bacteria; phylum Bacteroidota; class Bacteroidia; order Bacteroidales; family Rikenellaceae; genus Alistipes. The sequence goes on from JAHHQM010000006.1 coordinate 26,308, forward strand.
CGTGAACTGCGCCATCATGGGTGGTTCGTTGTTCATGCAGCAGAAAGTCGATGGCGGCGAGATCACTTCGTTCGTGCAGTCGCTGGGTTACGGTCTGGGATCGGGTCTGGGCTGGTGGTTGGCTATCGTCATGATGGCTGCAATCCGCGAGAAATGTCACTATTCGAACATCCCCGCTCCGCTCAAAGGCCCCGGTATTGCATTTATCATCACCGGTCTGATGGGTATCGCCTTCATGATGTTCTCGGGCATTCAGTTCTAACTTTAAAAAGAGATTCAGAAAATGGATACAATGACTATTATTGTTGCAATTGTCGCCTTCTTGGTGATTATTCTCGTACTGGTCGGCCTGCTTCTCTATGCAAAGACTAAACTGACTACGTCTGGAGAAGTCACGATCGACATCAACGATGGTGAGAAAGTCCTCAAATCGGAGAGCGGTTCGACCCTGCTGGCCACCCTGGCCGACAACAAGGTCTTCCTGCCTTCGGCTTGTGGCGGTGGTGGCGCTTGCGGTATGTGTAAGTGCCAGGTTTTGGAAGGTGGTGGCGACATTCTCCCGACCGAGACCGGTTTCATTTCGCGTAAGATGGCCAAGGACCACTGGCGTCTGGGTTGCCAGGTCAAAGTAAAGAACGACCTGAAGATCCACGTTCCCGAGTCGGTGCTTGGTGTCAAGAAGTGGGAGTGTACGGTTGTTTCGAACCGTAACATCTCGACCTTCCTCAAGGAGTTTGTCGTTAAACTCCCCGAAGGTGAGAACCTTAAATTCCGCAGCGGCGGTTACATCCAGGTAGATATCCCGAAGTATGACGAGATCAAGTTTTCGGATATGGATATCGACGAGAAGTTCCGTTCCGACTGGGAGAAATTCAAGATGTTTGACCTGAAGACGGTGAACCCCGAGGACACGTTCCGTGCATACTCGATGGCCAACCACCCTGCCGAGGGTAACATCATCATGTTGAACATTCGTATCGCAACTCCTCCGTTCGACCGTGTTAACGGCGGCTTCATGAAGGTGAACCCCGGTATTTGTTCGTCGTATGTCTTCTCGCGTAAGCCGGGTGACAAGGTGACGATCTCGGGTCCTTACGGAGAGTTCTTCCTGCCCGACAACCTCGCGCCTGACACGGAGCTGATCTTCGTCGGTGGTGGTGCCGGTATGGCTCCTATGCGTAGCCACTTGATGCACCTGTTCAAGACGGAGAAGACCCAGCGCAAGGTATCGTTCTACTACGGTGCCCGTGCCCTGAAGGAGGTTCCCTATCTGGACGAGTATCACGCAATCGAAAAAGAGTTCCCCAACTTCTCGTTCAACCTGGCTTTGGATCGTCCCGATCCCGAAGCAGACGAGAAGGGCGTAAAGTACACTCCCGGTTTCGTTCACAACGTATTGTACGAGAACTACCTGAAACATCACCAGGCTCCCGAGGATTGTATTTACCTCATGTGCGGACCTCCGATGATGATCAAGTCGGTTGTCAACATGCTGGACAACCTGGGCGTACCTTCGGAGAACATCCTTTACGACAACTTCGGTTCGTAATCGATACTTCGAAATCGAAAATGCAGGATGGATTCATTTTACGAATCCATCCTGTTTTTTTGTCCGGGGGTGTTTTTAGGGCGGTTTTCCTTTAAAAATCATCCGAATCTTTGTACCTTTGAAACAAATTTAACCTAATAGAATTTTAAATTATGACACATGTATTCCGTAAAATCGGATTGGGAATCGTCACTGTTCTGATGACCGGTTCGACGCTTTTCGCCGAAACGCCCGAAAAGGGCTATGTCCCCACACCCGAAAATCTGAAGGCTCGCACCGAGTTCCAGGATAACAAGTTCGGTATTTTCCTCCATTGGGGTTTGTACAGCATGATCGCTCAGGGCGAGTGGTTTATGAATGCCGACGGTGTGACGTGGCAGGAGTATGAGAAGATGGCTTCGGCGTTCTATCCGCATAAATTCAACGCTGCCGAGTGGGTTTCGGCCATCAAGGCTTCGGGTGCCAAGTATATCTGCATCACGACGCGGCACCACGACGGTTTCTCGATGTTCAAGACGAAATATTCGGACTACAACATCGTCGATGCCACTCCTTTCGGACGTGACGTCATGAAGGAACTGGCCGAAGAGTGCCAGAAGCAGGGCATCAAGCTCCACTTCTATTATTCGCACCTCGACTGGCGTCGTGAGGACTATCCCCTCGGTCGTACGGGTCACAACAAGGGGCGTGATCCCAAGAAGCAGAATTGGGCTTCGTACTATCAGTTTATGAACAACCAGCTGACCGAGCTTCTGACCAACTATGGTCCGATCGGTGCCATCTGGTTCGATGGTCTGTGGGATCAGGATCAGAATCCCGATTTCGACTGGCAGTTGCCCGAGCAGTATGCTCTGATTCACAAGTTGCAGCCCGCTTGTCTGATCGGTAACAACCACCACATGGTTCCCTTCGCTGGTGAGGACATCCAGATCTTCGAGCGCGACCTTCCCGGTGAGAACACTGCAGGTTTGTCGGGTCAGCAGATCGGTCGTCTGCCGTTGGAGACTTGCGAGACGATGAACGGCATGTGGGGTTACAAACTCCGCGACCAGGACTACAAATCGCCCAGAACGCTGATTCAGTACCTGGTACGTGCCGCAGGTAAGAATGCCAACCTGTTGTTGAACCTCGGCCCTCAACCCAATGGTGAGCTGCCCGCTGTCGGTGTGGAGCGCCTGAAGGAGATGGGTGAGTGGATGAAGGTCTATGGCGAGACGATTTACGGTACGCGTGCCGGAGAGGTTGCTCCCCACGAGTGGGGCGTTTCGACCCGCAAGGATAACCGTCTGTTCATCCATATCCTCGATTTGCAGGACAACGGTTTGTATCTGCCCGTAATCTCGAAGGTCGTTAAGGCCGAGAAATTCGGTGACAAGACCCCCCTCAAGTTCCGTCAGACCCGTCAGGGACTCTTCCTCGAGCTGGGCGAAGTGCCGACCGACATTGACTACATCGTTGAATTAACGCTGAAATAGTGATGGTCGAGAATCCGAGAATTGAGATTTGTGCCAACTCTTCGGAGAGTGCCGTGCGTGCACAGGAGGGTGGTGCTTATCGGGTCGAATTGTGTGCCGGAATCCCCGAGGGCGGTACGACCCCCTCGTATGGCGAGATCGTGATGGCACGGAAGATGCTTTCCTCGACGAAACTTCATGTGATCATCCGTCCGCGTGGCGGTGATTTCCTCTACTCGAAAGAGGAGTTGGAGATCATGTTGCACGACGTGAAGATCTGCCGCGAATTGGGCGTGGACGGTGTCGTATTCGGTTGTCTGACGGCTGACGGCGAGATCGACATGGAGGCAATGCGTCCTCTGATGGAGGCTGCAAAGGGCATGAACGTAACTTTCCACCGTGCATTCGATATGTGCAAGGATCCGATGCGTGCCCTGGAGCAGATCATCGAATTGGGTTGCACGCGTATTCTGACTTCGGGTCAGGAGCCTACGGCCGAGGCGGGTATTCCCCTGTTGAAGCAGTTGGTGGAGCGTGCCGCCGATCGAATCATCATCATGCCCGGATGCGGCGTGCGTCCCGCGAACATTCGCAAGATCGCCTCGGAAACGGGCGCTCGCGAATTCCATTTCTCGGGTCGCAAGAGCGTGGAGAGCGACATGAAATACCGCAACCCGCGTGTCTCGATGGGCGGAACGGTGAAGATCGAAGAGTATGAACGTGACATCACGGCACCCGAATTGGTGCGTGCTGCCTACGATGCGCTGAAATAAGGCGTATATAAATAAGGAAAAGCGGTCGGCTGATAGAATTCAGCCGACCGCTTTTTTTTGTGCGCGTACGGGACGCAAAAACAGTGTCGGATCTTGTGCGTGGGTGCTTGTCTGGTGCCGCGCAAAGTCTGTGAATGGGGCAAAAAATCGGTGTGCCGATCCGAAGAAAGGCACACCGATAAAGATCGGAATGGAGGCGAACTACAACTTGTGGATCACCTTCATCATCTGCTCACCCAGGCCGATCGTGTAACCCTGCGATTTGAATACCACACGGTTGAACGTATCGCCGATGATGAACAACGGCAGGGTGGTCTTGTCCGAGAGTTTCATCTCCGTGAGGATATGGTCACGGATCAGACCGTCCTCGTCGATACCCAGAACAACGGTGCTGGGCAGACCGGGGAAGTCTTCCGGACGGAACATCTTGTAGCTGTTCTCGTCGGTGAACAGCAGAACGAGTTTGCGACCCCACTCCTCGAAATCCTTGGCTTTGGCGGCGATGTCGCGCAGAGCGTGGTTCGTGGGCTCCTGACCCATGCCGAGGATACCGATTACGTAGTAACCGCGACCCGTGGCCGAAAGAACGGTCTTGGTCTCACCGCTGGCGATGTCCTTGAAGGGGGCTTCGGAGTTGAAGTTGCCGATGACGCGGATGTCGTCCTTCGATTCGCGCATCACCAGATCCATGTTGGTCGTCTCGCCCTCCTTGATCGAGAACGAACGTACGGTAGCCAGAACGCCGCCGCTTGCCAGACGCGTACCCGTGATCAGGAGGTAGTCGCCGACATCCATGCGGATGCCGTTCTTGAAGCAGTGCTTCCAGGTCGTGCCGCCACCCATGTCGAGTTCGGCCTCCTCGTAGTTCTGCAGGCGGATCGTACCGTCTTCTTCGATCTTCGAGATGGAGAAGTGTGCGAAGTATTTGGGATCATCGAGTGCTTCGATGGGCGAGTAGGCGAGTTTCAGCGTACCTGTGGGGGCAACGATCTCCTCCTGTACGGCCGTGAATTCAACGTCCACGGGCTGTTTGCCACCCATCAGCTGGATCTTACCCGTCACACCGTCGATGCGTGCGGGAATACCCAGTGCACGAGCCATCGACACGAAGAAAATGGCGCGGCTGGTACCGTCGGCGATACGTGCCTTCCAAACGCCTTCGGGCGAGATGGGAATAGCACCCGTATTGCATGTCGGTTCGAGTTTGATGTTCTCGGTAACCCACTTGGCCAGGCTCATGGGGTTGGCGCGGAATGCGGCGGCATCCTCCTTCGAGATGACCTCGCGGAAGAACGACTTGTAGGGAGTCAGCATTTCGAGCCATACGCGCGGGTTGCGGACATACTGACGGAAGGTCTCGTCGTCACGACCCTCGATCGGGGTGTTCAGGTGATCGTTCAGTACTTCGAGCGTGGCGTCGCGCAGGTCTTTCATGGCGATGCGATCCAGGAGATCCATACCGGCTTCTTTCTGCTCGGGGGTCTTCAGCTGGGCGAGGAACTGACGGATGACCTCGTGGTTACCGCGCGAAATGGCGAAGTAATCGACGCAACGGTCAGCGTCGAGACCCTGCTCGGCGGCAAACTTACGGGCGGCCTCCTCGGTGGGGAAGGTGGCGATGTAGGCGTTGCGGATCGAATCCTCCTGCAACATGCGGCGGGTGTTCTCGGCACGCTGTTCGGGAGTTACGTTGGGCATGTTGGCACCTTCAACCGGAGGAATGATGTCCATCTCCATGGCGAACGACGACGACCCCGTCTTGTCGAGGGCGATCGTCACGTTGTCGTCCTTGCCGAAGGTGAGTTTCTTGAAGCCGTAACGACCGTCCTTCGATACCCATACGATCATGTCGCCCTTACCTGCCGACAGGAATGCCTTACCCCCGGCATCGGTCTTCTTGGACGATACGGTGAAGAATTCGCCGTAGTTGTATACCTTGAACTCGACTTTGGCGTCGCTTACGGGTTTACCCTCGGTGTCGACTACCTGAAGGTGTGCCATGGCTACGGGGGCGTAGTTCTCGGTGACATTAATATAGGTGCTGGTCTCGGTCTGACGCATGATCTCCTCCTTGCCGAAGTAACGGCCGCCGAAGACACGCGTGTGCATCATCATACCGCGCGATACGGGAGCGTTGAACCAGGCGAGGTTCAGTACGGGTTCGGGTTCGCAGGCACCCAGGAAATACCATTTGCCATCAACCCAGGCCTCTACCCAGGCGTGGTTGTCGTCGGTATGTGCCCAACGCGGTGTGTAAACCTGACGGGCGGGAATACCCATGGCACGCAGGGCGGCAACCGTGAAGGTCGACTCCTCACCGCAACGGCCGTAAGCCGTCTTGATGGAAGCCAGCGGCGAGCTGGTACGGCCGTCCGAAGGCTGATAAACGACCTTCTCGTGGCACCAGTGGTTGATCTCGAGTACGGCGTCGTACAGCGAGAGGTTCTTCACGCGATCCTTCAACTCCTCGTAGAATACCTTACGGCTTTCGTCGAGGTTCTCGTTGTTGACGCGGATCGGAAGCACGAAGTGGCGGAACTCCAACTCGGGAATGTCCTTACCCCAGGGCATCTCCTCGCGGGCACGCAACGAGTAGTTGACCTGCTCGAGGAAGTAGTCGCCCGAATTATCGGCGATGTCGCCGAGGGGCATGTAGGCGTAGAGGAACGTCAGAGCCTCACGCTGCTGGGGCGTAAGATCCTTGTTCTGGAATACGGCGAACAAATCACCGTTGGGCAATGCCTTGCAGCGGTTGTCGAAGTCTTGTTGTACCTGTCGGTACTCTTCGGCATTGCTGAACAAACGATTGTCCGTGCAGGAAGTGACACTCACCATCAGGGCAAATGCCGCAGCACACAAAGTCAAAAGTTTCATAAAGTTTTAAAATGAGTTAATGATTGATTCTTGTTACAAAGTTCAAAAGTAAACATTTTTGGCGGATATTTCAATATACAAAGGTCGAATAAACACGTTGTAAGGGTACTGACCGCTGAAAATAGGGCGTAAAAGAGTTTTGGGATTGGATATTATTTGTATCTTTGTTGCCATGAAAAATATCATATTTGATTTGGGAGGCGTGGTTTTTGCACGCAAAAGAAGTGAATGTACGGAGGATTTCGCACAATTCTTTGCCTTTGTGCGCTGGCCTAAGATGCCCCTTTTCTGGGAGGAATACGACCGCGGAACGTGGACGATCGACCGGGTAAGGGAGCATTTGTGCGAGGAGAACGGCTGCTCGAGGGAGAAGTGCGAGGAATACCTCAGAATGGCCATCGACATGCAGCGTCCGATAGAACCTACGGAAAAACTGTTGGGCGAACTGAAGGCGGCGGGATACCGTCTTTATGTGTTGTCGAACATGTCGAAGGAGTTTATCGAATTCCTGCGTCGTTTCCCGTTGTACGATCTGTTCGACGGCGAGGTGGTTTCGTGCGAGGAGCATGTCGTAAAACCCGAGATGCGCATCTACGAAATCCTTTTGGAGCGTTACGGATTGAATCCCCACGATTCGCTCTTTATCGATGACCGAGAGAAGAATATCGTGGCGGCCGAGTCTCTGGAAATCAACGGATTCCTGTTCGATCACGCCGATCCCGAGAAGAGTTGCCGGGAGTTGCGCGAGCGTCTTTTGAAAGGAAAATAGCACCGCGGATCCGTTCGCGGAATCATATAGGAAGTATCGGTCTTCGGATCGATACTTCTTTTTTTGTATGGATTTTGCGGGGTGGAGGGTGTTATGGAAAAGAATCGGACAAACTATCGGAAATACGGCCTCGGAGTGCTGATTGCGGTGCTCGGCGTGGTCGTTGTGGGGTAGCTCTTCCCCGTGATGAGTGTCCTGTTGGGCGCGATGCCGCTTTATGTGTTGTTGCGCGGTCAGATGCGGCATCTGGTTGCGGAAAGGCATTGGCGGAGGGGGTGTGCGGCGGTGTTGCTTCTGATGGAGGCCGTCGTGGGGTTTGTGTTGTCGTTCGGATTGGTCGTGTGGTTGGTGGTGCGCGAACTGACCGACCTTGCGCTGGATCCCGCGCCGTTGGTGGCGCCGTTGGTGGCGATGGCGGATTATGTCCGCGAGACGGTCGGATACGACCTGTGGCAGGAGGATAATTTGGCGATGCTGCTCGAGATGGTGAAGGATCTGGGGCTGTGGGTGTTGAACAACAGTCTCGATTTTGCGCTGAACATCACGTTGTTACCCGTCGTGCTGTATTTTATGTTGCTGGGCGGGGAGCGTATGGAGCAATGTCTGCTGGACTTTGTGCCGTTCGACGGGGCTCAGACTTCGGAAGTGGTCGGCGAGGTCGGGCGCGTGATCCGTTCGACGGCTTTGCACATTCCGCTGTCGGCTGTGGTGCAGGGTGTTATGGCGGGTATTGGTTATTGGATTTTCGGCGTGCCGTCGGTGCTGTTTTGGGCGGTGATGACGGCCTTTGCCACGATGATTCCCGTGACGGGATCGACCCTGGTGTGGTTGCCGATGGCGTTGGTGATCGGTATAAACGGAAACTGGGGTATCGCGGGCGGACTCGCGGCGTGGGGCGTGCTGGCCGTGGTGCAGGTCGATAACTACGTGCAGCGTTACGTCGAGCGGAAAATGTGCCGCCAACATCCGCTGGTGTCGGATCTCGGTGTAGTCGTGGGGTTGTCGTTGTTCGGGTTTATAGGTTTGATTTTCGGCCAGTTACTCGTGGCACAGCTCGTGTCGTTCGTCCGCTTTTTCAAGCGAGGATACCTCGATTCCGCGGGGTGCGCAAATCGGAATCCGAGTGTTCGTTTGTGGTAAAATAATGCCAAAAAAAGCGAATAAAAGAAAAAATATGAATAATGATGCTTGATCTCTCAAATTGTTTCGTATCTTTGTCACGAATTACGGAAGAGTTGAAAAGTTTGTGTTTGAAAGTGCCGTAATCGCTTGAATATCTTACATATAAAATTATCAATCATGGCAAGAATTCTGAAAATTAGAGATCTGACTCTGCGTGACGGTCAGCAGTCGTCGTTTGCCACACGTATGAATCAAAGTCAGGTAGATCGTTGTTTGCCGTTCTATAAGGATGCCAACTTCTATGCAATGGAGGTCTGGGGCGGTGCAGTCCCCGACTCGGTGATGCGCTATCTGAATGAAAATCCGTGGGATCGTCTCGAAAAAATTCACAAAGCCGTGGGCAATGTCTCGAAACTGACGGCCCTTTCGCGTGGTCGTAACCTGTTCGGATATTCTCCCTACAAGGATGAGATCATCGACGGCTTCTGCCGAAATGCCATTGAATCGGGTCTGGGCATCATGCGTATTTTCGATGCGCTGAACGATGTGAACAACGTAAAGTCCACCATCAAATATGTGAAACAGTATGGCGGTATCGCCGACTGCGCCGTGTGTTACACGGTTGATCCCAAATACCCCGAAATCGGTTTCTGGGGTCGCCTGATGGGCAAGAAAAACCCGAACCCCGTCTTTACGGACGAATATTTCCTCGACAAAGCGCGTCAAATGGCCGACCTTGGTGCCGATATGATCACCATCAAGGATATGTCGGGTCTGATTCCTCCGCACCGCATCTCGACACTCGTTAAACTCATCAAGAAAAACGTCTCGATTCCCGTCGATTTCCACACACACTGTACGCCCGGCTACGGTCTGGCATCGGTCTTGGCGGCCATCGTTGCAGGCGTCGATATCGTGGATACGAACTGCTGGTATTTTGCCGAGGGTACGGGTGCTCCCGCCATCGAGCTGATCTACGTCTTCTGCAAGAAGATGGGTGTGGAGCTGGATGTCAATATGGAGGCCGTGGCCAAGATCAATGTCGAGTTGCGCGAGATCCGCAAGGAGCTGAACCGTTCGGTGTTCAACACCGAGAAACCCGAACCGCGTGCCTTCAACCCGCTGACCGACATGAAGTCGCTGCCCGCCGAAGTGGATGCGTTGTTCGATGCCGCCATTCGTGCCGTACAGAACGACGATGAGGCCGCTACGGTAGAGGCTTGCCGCAAGATCGAGGCTTATTTCGGATTCCCCGCTCCCAACGAGCTGGTACGCAAGGCCGAAATCCCCGGCGGTATGTACTCCAATATGGTTGCCCAGTTGCAGCAGCTCAAGGCCGAGGCCATCATGCCGCGTGCCATGGAGCTGATCCCGACGGTGCGTCTGGCCGCAGGTCTGCCGCCGTTGGTTACGCCGACTTCGCAGATCGTGGGCGGACAGGCCGTAAGTTGCGCCCTGGATGAGAAGGCAGGCCGTCCGATGTACTCGAACAAGAGTTCGCAGTTTGTCGGTCTGGTGAAGGGCGAATATGGTAAGACCCCCGTCGAGGTCGATCCAGAATTCCGCTTTAAGATTTGCGGCGTGCGCGAGGAGACCCCCTACGATACGTCGAAGAATCTGCCCCAGCCGAATCCCGTGCTGGAGAATGCTGGTGGCGTGAAGTTGGCCGAGACCGAGAAAGAGGTCTTGTTGCTCGAGCTTTTCCCGATGGTTGCCAAGAAATACCTGACCGAGAAGAAGGTCGGCGCTTATCAGGCTGCACAGGCCGAGAAAGCCGCTGCCGAGCAGGCCGCCATCGAGACTGCAAAACCCAAATTCGATCCCATCACGGGCAATACGGTCAATGCACCGCTGCCGGGTCGCATCATCGAGATCAAAGTGAAGGTCGGTGATGTGGTTAAGGCCAATGATGAGGTGCTGATTCTGGAGGCCATGAAGATGGAAAATTCCATCACGACGGATTATGCAGGTACCGTAAAGCAGATTTTGGTCGCCGAAGATCAGGTCGTGCCGACGGATGCTCCGCTTGTTGAAATCGAATAAAACCGATCAATATTTTTGTTGGGGACGATCGCCTTCGGGCGGTCGTCCTTTTTTGTGTTTGCGAGTGGAAACTTATCGTGCGAATTTGGTTTTATCTGGAAAATATCGGATTCGGGGTATTTGATTCATTGTGTATATTTTATAGGAGGCTGTTGGGAAATTTAGGAACACGGTCTGAAAAGTTGGGTTTCCCGAAAAACAGGGTAAAATCAGCTCGGAAAAACAGGTCGGAGGATGAAAACTTTAGGGTCGTGAATCGATTGTATTCAAAATATTAGTATATAAATAGGTATTAATAATTAAATAAATTAACAATTATAGGCTTCTAATAAAATATTAATAGTTTAACGAAGATTGTGTTAAAAATATTTTGAAAAATAAAATGGAAAATATATATTTGTTATAGATCTCATCCCGAATAGCACGGGATGAGATTACTATGAACCTTAATCGTTATTTATGGAGCTTGATGTCCCTGATCGTGGCTTTGTCGCTGGGAGTGGGATGTGATGACGATGACGCAAATGTGGTGCCCAATCCGATGCCGAGCGTGTCGCTTGTCGATGACGAACAAGCAACCCAAACGTCGTTGCAATTTACGATTGTTCCCGCGAATGCCGAAAGTTGTTATTATTTTGTACAGGAGGAGCTGATGGAGAATTTCCCGACAACTCCCCAACAAGTTGTCGAACAGGGTGTGAAACTCGCCGAGGTTAAGGCTCAGAAAATCCAGCTTACAGATTTGAAACCCGGTACCAGTTACAAGGTGACGGCCGCTGCAATCAACGGAGAAGAGCAGGTTATGGCTGAAGAGGCTCTTGTCATGCAGACGCTCGAGGAGAGCGGCAAACCCGTTTCGGATCTCAATGTGACGATTACAGATGTGCAGGTTACGACCAACTCGATCAGCTATGTGGTGACTTGCAGCAATGCAGCACTCGGTGCATGGGATTACTACGAGGCTACGCCCGATTTCGTGGATGACATTTTGCCGCATGATGTATTCAGCAAGGGTCGTAAATTCGAGGGTGTGCAGGAGCCTTACCGGGTAGTTATCGAGGATTTGAAAGACGATACCGAATACTACATCTACGCCGCTGCGGAAGCACCCATCGGTTCCGAGCGCAAGATGGCCAAGGAACTCGTGAGAACGAAGAAGCTCGAGGCTCCCGATGAGGGTGTCAAGGAGGTCTTCCGGGGCGGTTCGCTCGGTGTATTCCACGGAAGAAACTACACCATCGCAACCGAGAACGAGAAGTACTCGTTGCTGTTGGATTTCGATTCGTCGGACGAGTTCTTCTATCTGCCGTTCATTCCCGAACATCAGTATACCTACGACAAGGGTGCTTACAAAGGAGACTGGCTCATTACCAAGGGTACGAAGATCATAGAGAAGGCTTCGGGGCTGGAGGTCGAAATCGAGAAGGGATCGTTTGATCTGAAGATGCCGTCGGCATCGAACTACGAGATCGTCGGACAGCTGATCACCAAGGATAACAAGACCTTCGAATTCACCTACACCGGCGAGTTGGCTTTCCCGATCGAGGCTTCTTCGATTTTCCGCACGATCCTTGTGAAGGAAGTGGAAGGCAAAGTACACATGACGATGGATCTGGAGTTCAGCCTTATCGAGTTGGTACTCCCGTCCAAGTTTGCCAACAAAGCAAATTACGTATTGACCGATCCGGGTTCTTACACGGCCAAGGAACTGAACCGTCCCTATGTCATTTCGAAGGGTGAGTTGAATTTGGCTTCGGAGGATGGCAATATGTTCAACGTAGGCCTGAATTGCGAAACGACGGAAGGCTTTAAGATGGTGTGCGCCATCGAGAACATACGTATCGACCAGAACGAGCTGCCCAAACCCGAGGAGGATGAGGATATCTTGTTCGAGCGCGTGACGGCTACGGCAGTTGATGCGTATTGGGTGACGACCTATCAGTTGGAGATGGTCAATAAGGAGTGGAGTTTCATCTGCGAACTCGCATCGGAAGTGGCTCCGGGTGAAGTTCCCGTCGGCAAGTATATTTACTCGGTAATGGGCGAGGGTTCTCCTTCGGTGGGCTGTCTGGGTCAGAATTATCTGATCACCAACAACCTGGATTCGATGAAGAGCGTAAACGACCTTGACGAGGGTTATGTGGAGATCACGAAGAACGGTGACGGAACCTATTCGGTGATCGTAAACATCAAACGTACGGGCGGTCGCGTCTTCAAGGGTCACTTCACGGGTGATATTTCCTGCTTCGACGACACCGGTGGCGGTGGCGAAGGTTGGAAATAACCTCAAAACAAAAAACATAAACCTACAAACCTTAAAAACTTTGAAATACCATGAAACTCAGAACATTTTTATTTGCTGCATTTGTCTCGATGATGACCGTTTTTGCGGTTGGTTGCAGTGATGACGATAATAACAACGTAAAACCCGGAGGTGACAATGGCGAAGATCCCGTACCTCCCGTTACGGAGGATGTGATGGTGATGCAGGACGGATTCCTGGCAGCCGACGGATTGGATGAGGCTTCGGGTCGTTACCGTCTGACCATCATGTTGTGCAGCCAGAAGATCGGTAGTCAGACCTTCCCGTACTACGACGTGATGCTTTATCTCTATCTGAAAGAGCCGATGACGCCCATCGACGAGCATCGTCAGCAGGTGCCTTTCGGTCGTGTAACTCCGTTCTTTGTGGATGGCCAGATGCTGGGCGATATGGTTTACTACATCGGAAAGCATAAGATGGACGGAGGCGAAGAGAGCTTCGAGGGTACTGCCTGGGCGTACAACAAGAGCGAAACGGATGCCGAGTTCTTCGTGGCCAACGACCTCGAAAGAACCGAAATCTATATTGATGACAACGGCGACGGCAGCTATACGGTTCGCGGAACGCTCTATGACAAGGATCTCAATAAGGAGATGAAATTTAAGTATGTAGACACCAAACCGGTTTATGTATTGGCAACCGATTATTAGCAGACGGGGATTTCTAAAGTAGAATTTGAGTCCTGAAAAGGGAAGAGGGAGTCGGAAAATATCCGATTCCCTCTTTTTATGCCCCGAAGCGTGCCGGAATGCGGAAAAATCACGACGGGGTTTGTCGGATTCGGATGGTCGGGAAAAATTAAGCAGTTTTTATTCGCTTTTTTATGGTGGGAGCGTTATCTTTGTAAATATTTTGCGGGAAAACTTATTTCGTAAAATGATTTTTTTAGGAGGCAAATTAATCGAATCTGTAAAAATCCCGACAGGCGGCGATACATGCCGTTTGAAGCGGAATTCGGAACCGAGATCGGAGCGCTGATGGGAAAAATCAGAAATGAGAATCCTGAAAAATAGGTTGGTTTTTAGAGATTTGTACGCGAAAACGGGCGTAGAATGCATCGTAGAGCCGATTTTGAAGTTTTTTTTAAGATCGTATAAAGCCGAAGTTTTCTGATCGATAGGTCGGAAACTATGATTTGGTCAAATGTTTAGAAGCGCAGCGGTTGCGAAAAAACTGAAAACGCGTTTTCGGTGAGCGTGCAAAACTAACGAACAAGATAACCCGATGTTTTAAAATAATAATGACGACATGGAGATTTGTATTATTAATTTGGTGGCAATTCTGCTCTTGAGCATATTGCTGGCCGGAGTGATGATTCCGCAGGTGTTGCTGATCGCATTTCGTAAGAAACTTTTTGATGAACCCGATGAACGTAAAATTCACAAAGGCGCCGTTCCCCGTTTGGGCGGACTGGTCTTCACACCGGTGATTTTGTTTACGGTCGTTATTGTTTTAGGCATTAATATCGTGATGGGTACTCCCGTTACTTTGTTGGAGATGACCGATGAGGTTACGGTCGAGATGATGTTCGAATTTTGCGGATTGATCCTGCTCTACATTGTCGGACTGGCCGACGATCTGATCGGCGTGAAATACATGGCAAAATTCATCGTGCAGATCCTTTGCGGTGTGTTGCTGGTGACGGGCGGCCTTTGTGTGGATAACCTGCACGGGTTGCTGGGAATTTATGAATTGCCGACGTGGCTGTCATATGCCTTCACGATTCTGATCGTGGTATTCTTTACCAATGCCATCAATCTGATTGACGGTGTCGACGGTCTGGCTTCGGGACTCAGTATTGCCGCGGCCTTGTTCTACGGATTTATTTTTGTGGGCTTGGGTAATTTGATGTATGCCGCTACGGCTGTTGCTACGTTGGGTGTCGTTATTCCGTTCTATTATTACAACGTATTCGGAAATCCGAATCGGGGACGAAAAATCTTTATGGGCGATACGGGTAGTCTGACACTTGGTTTTATCCTGACCTTTATGAGTATCAGGGTCCTGAGTAGTATTGAAAGTGAGGAGACTCAATCGCCCAATACGTTTGTGTTGGCTTTTGCGCCGATGCTGATCCCGTGTTTTGATGTCGTGCGCGTATTCTTCCGCCGTATTCGTCACCACAAAAGTCCGTTCCTGCCCGACCGTACGCACATCCATCACAAACTGATGGCATTGGGTATGTCGTCGAAAGTGACGATGGTTGTGATCGTTTGTACGGCAATTGTGGCCACTTTATTGAATGTATGGTTGTCAGTTTGGATAAATATTAATATCTTGGTAGGCGTAAATCTTATTGTTTGGATTGCGGTCAATATGACGATGAGCTATATCATTGCCAAACGAAAGATCGATTGCGATTTTAACCGATAATGGGCGAATAAAAAGAAAACATATTCCAGATGCATTGAAGGAATGTTGATTGAAACGATGGTCATGCGAAAGGGCATAGGCATCGAAAATATATTGACTTCCCCTTTTAGTGGATTGAAAGAAATATGTGTGGCCGATTTTATTGAGGAGGGGTACTGTTTTACGGTGCTAATTTTCAGACTGTCGTATTTCAAAGTATCGGATAAGGTCGGGAAAAGATTATTGGTGGTTTGTTGAGTTATATCGAAGGTCTTCCGATGGATCGTGTTCGAATGGACATACGGATTCCTTGTTATAACGACGCTTGAGGAAAAAAAGGGTAGGAGGAATTGTCGCTCAATTCGGAGATGGGTATGGTTTAGCCTATTTGTTGAATCGGTTAATTTCAGATGAGCAATTGCAACGCTCATTGTCTCTTGCTTCGATTGAAATGGCATATACTTATATATAATTTAGACGATTGATTTGGAGATTGGATGCAATCAATCTCGATGGTTAAATTGAACGGAATTTGTCGTTTGATTGAAGACGGAAAGTGCTGGGAAAACTATTCGATAATGCTTGTACCTTGTCGAAAAGGAATATGACGCGAGAACTGGATTCGGTGTTTGACCGATTGTGCGCAAGAAATAAATAGTTATGAACGATAAGAATAGGTTTAGAATCAATAATATCCACATTTCGAATACCAATCCGAAGGATGCTTTTGAGCAGGTCGTTGAGCATGCTGTTTCGGGACACGGTGGTTATATTTGTGTTTCGAATCTGAGAATGGTGCAGTATGCGGGCAAACACCCCGAGTACGCCGAATTGATGGAGCATTCGTTGATGAATTTCCCCGACGGTAAACCTTTGACATGGTGTGGCCGTATGTGGGGCTTGAAGAAGGTACACAGAACCTGTGGCCCCGATTTCTTTGCGGCAACCTTGCGATCCGGCAATCAACAGCTGAAACATTACTTGTTGGGCGATACGGATGAGGTGATTCATAAGATTGTCGAAAAAAATGCGCAGGAGAATAAATCGCAGATTGTGGGTGCGGAGTCGTTGCCGTTTACCGATGTCGGGAATTTTGATTACAAGGGAATTGCAGAACGTGTAAAGGCATCGGGTGCCAATGTCGTGTGGACTGCAATGCGTGCACCGAAGCAGGATCAGTTCAATCAGTTGCTGCATCAGGAGTTGCCCAATGTGGTATGTATCGGTGTGGGACGTGCTTTCCGTATCTATATCAACGAAATTAAGGACGCCCCGAAGTGGACGAAAGAATTGGGTTTGTCGGGCTTCTTTATTTCGCGTGACGGATTTATTCATGATATGATTTGGTATCCGACTTCGTTGTGTCGCCTGATGGTCTTTTTTGCGCGAATTCTCGGACGACGAATGCTGGGTAAGAAATATTATGAGTAATCGGTCTGATATGATTAATGTTCTATTATTGGAAGGCCAAAACGGGCAGGCTCCCTCTATGGCGTGGGCATTGCACAAACTGGATGTGAAGGTTTTTGCAATAACCGAAGGGCGGATTAATGCCGGTTATGCATCTCGATATATCAATAAAAAGATCGTATGTCCTCATTATGAGGTCTATGGAGATGAATACAAGGCTTTCCTGTTTGATTTCCTTCGTCGGCAGACGATTCATGCGATTATTCCGCTGGGAGATAAAAGTGCGTATTTTCTGAGTCAGCATAAGCCTGAAATAGAGGCTGAATTTCATGCTGCATGCCTTGTGCAGGATGCCCCGCTGTTCAATTTGGCGCGAAATAAGCAGAAATTGATGGCTTTGTGTGAGCAGGAAGGATTTCCTCACCCCCGTACCCGGAAAATTGAGAATAACGAGGCTTCCATTCGTGCGGCGGCAGATTATGTCGGATTCCCTGCGGTTTTGAAGCCCGATGTCGGCATGGGTGCCCGAGGAATTGTGCTGGTGGACAACGTGGAGGAAATCCGTCAAAAGATTTCGATCGCATTGGAGGTCTATAAAACGTGTACCCTGCAACGATTCATTAAGAACAACGGAATCTACTATAATGTGATGCTGTATCGTGATGAGGATGGTAAGATCCTGAATCACACGATTATGCAGATTATGCGTTATTTCCCGATCAAGGGCGGTACGAGTTGCTATTGCAAGACGATCGACGATGCCAATCTGGTGAAAATTTGCTCCGATGTTTTGGAGCATCTGAACTGGGTCGGATTTGCCGATTTTGATATTATCCAGGAGGAGGGGAGCAATGCCATGAAGATCCTTGAGATCAATCCCCGAATTCCCGCATCGATTCATTCGGCGTCTGTTTCGGGGGTTAATTTTCCGAAAATGATGGTTGAGGGGGCTTTGCATCTGCCGATCGAAACCTATCAATACCATCCGGGTAAGGAGATCCGATTCTTCGGCCTTGACGTGATGTGGTTTTTGTTTTCTCCGGATCGATTCCGATTCAAGCCGTCGTGGTTCAAATTCTGGGGAAAGAACGTATTTTACCAGGACGGATCGTGGAGAGATCCCCTGCCGATGCTGATGGGATGTCTGGAAGGAGTTGCAAAATATATGAATCCGTCGTTTAGAAAAGCTAAATTGAAGAAATAATGGGCGCAATGCAGCAAACCAAGAAACGTGTAGTCTATGTCGATTACATGAAATCGTTGGGCATGATGACCATCATTTGGGGACATATCATGCTGATCGGTATTACGAATGCCGTGGTGTATGCATTCCATATTCCGCTTTTCTTTTTCCTGAGTGGTTTGATGTTTTGCAAGGACAGATATCCGTATTTCGGCGAATTTTTCAAGAAGCGGGTAAAGTCGTTGCTTGTCCCCTATGTCATTTATTCGTTTTTGACGTGGGGAGTTTGGGTCGGATATACTTATTTTACCCATGCCCAAACGGATAGCTATTGGATGCCCTTGTTGCAGACATTTATTGCTCAAGGACCGGGCAATTTCCTGGTACATAATGTGCCGCTCTGGTTCGTGTCCTGCCTGTTTGTCCTTGAGATGATGTATTTCTTTATTGCAAAATTACAAGGAACGATCAAGGCTGCGGTTTGTATCCTGTGTGGTGTTGCGGGATATTTGATGACGCAGGAGAATTCGTTCTTTGATTTCAGACTGTTGCCGTGGAGCATTGAGGTGGCATTTGCCGCAGTCCCGTTTTATGCTTTGGGAAACTATCTGACCGAGCATTTTACCCATGAAAAAATGATCCGTGCGATTCAAACGAATAAGATGCTTTCGTTCGTGATATTTATCCTGTCGTTTGTCGGAGTCGTGAGTGGAGCATCGTTCAATGGGGCAATTTCAATGGGAAGCAATCATTTGGGGAATTTCTTCGTATTCTATGGAGCTGCATTGTGCGGAATTGTCATGATGTTTATCGGTTGTGTGGCATTGAGCGCATTGAAAACCAATAAATTGCTGGCATTTATAGAGTGGTTCGGCGTGAATTCCTATACTTCGATGGCAATTCATAATCCCATTAAGGGAATTGTGGTGGTTGGGGTTGGTGCATTGACGGGTACAGGTACTTTAATGGTGGCCGGGGACTATCTCCTTGCAGCAATTGCATTTGTAGTCACGTTGGTTGCAACGTGTATCGGTATATTGATTATCAATGTTTTGAAGGATAAATTCATTAAATGATGAATGTTTTAACTTTTGATACGGAAGAGTGGTTTCACCTTTTGGACAATGATTCCACAAGAAGTGAGGCCCAATGGGTGCATTTTGAAAAACGCATCGAAGGAAATGTCGGTCGTATTATCGATATATTGGATAGTACCCATACCAAAGGAACGTTTTTTGTGGTTGGATGGATCGCGAAAACTTATCCGCAATTGGTAAAACGCCTTTCGGAGCATTTTGAAATCGGCTCCCATACGATGAATCATCAGCTGGCCTGGCAGCAGGGGCCCGAGGCATTCAAGAAAGATGTGTCCGACTCGATTCATCTTCTGGAAGATCTCACGGGAAAGAAGATCACGGCATTCCGTGCTCCCGGATTTTCTATTCGGGAGACCGAGGGCTGGGCTTTCGATATTCTCGGTGAGTTGGGTATTGAGGTCGATTGTTCGGTTTTCCCGTCACATCATGCCCATGGCGGTATGCCGTCGTATCCGGGACAAACGCCTGCAATCATTGAACATAACGGTACCCGAATAAAAGAATTTCCGGTCGTATATAAGACAATAGGCGGAAAACACGTTGTATTCTCGGGTGGCGGATATTTCCGTTTGTGCCCGTATTTTTTGTTGAAGAAATGGACGTTGGAGCATCCGGACTACATGATGTCGTATATCCATCCGCGTGATATGGATGCCAATCAGCCGATGATCAAGGAGTTGAACTACATTCGTCGGTTCAAATCCTACTACGGACTGGCCGGGGCAGAACGGAAATTGAGAAATTGGCTGACCGAGTTTAAATTTGTCGATGTCAGAACGGCCGTACAACAGGTGGATTGGAGTACGGCTCCGATTGTGAAATTATAAACTATAGATAAACATGAAAAAACTTCTGTCGCTGCCGCCTAATTTGGTGGGCTGTTTTCACGATATTGAACATGCAGACCGCAAGGAGTGGTTCTGCACGTCTGATCCCGTGGGGTGCAAGTTGGGTTCGGGTGGCGGTACGACATGGCTTTTGGAGGCCTGCATGGCCGAGGATAAGGCGGATGATGCCTCCGAGTGGCTCGCTTGCGAAAAGCGTATCCTGCTCCATGCGGGAGGTCAGAGCCGCCGTCTGCCTTCGTATGCTCCGTCGGGTAAGATCCTGACGCCGATCCCCGTATTCCGTTGGGGCAGGGGGCAGAAGTTGTCGCAGAATCTGCTGTCGTTGCAGTTGCCGTTGTATGAGCGCATGATGGAAAAGGCGCCCGACAGCCTGCATACCCTCATTGCGAGCGGTGATATCTATGTGCGTTCGGAAGAGCCGTTGCAGGCAATTCCCGAGGCGGATGTCGTTTGTTACGGCTTGTGGGTTGATCCCAATCTGGCCAAGAACCACGGCGTTTTCGTCATGGATCGCAAAAATCCCGAGAAATTGGATTTCATGCTTCAAAAACCGAGTGTCGAAAAACTCGGCGAGTTGATGCAGAACTATTTCTTTTTGATGGATATCGGCGTGTGGTTGCTGAGCGACCGCGCCGTAGAGTGCATCCTGAAGCGTTCGAAGGGCAAGGACGGCAAAATCGGATTCTACGATATGTATTCCGAGTTCGGGCCTTCGTTGGGTGAACATCCGACGATCGAGGACGAGGAATTGAACCGACTTTCGGTGGCTATTCTGCCACTGCCCGGAGGTCAGTTCTATCATTACGGTACGAGCCGTGAAATGATCTCTTCGACCCTTGCCGTGCAGAACTTGGTAGTCGATCAGCGGGAGATCTCGCTGACCAAGGTGAAACCTCATCCCGATATGTTTGCGCAGAATGCCGTGATCGACATTAAGTTGCGCGAAGAACACGGTGAACTTTGGATTGAGAACAGTCATATCGGTAAAAATTGGGCGTTGAACGGAATGCAGATCGTGACGGGTGTTCCCCGAAACGACTGGGCGTTGAATTTACCCAAAGGGATCTGCCTGGATGTGGAACCCATTGCCGAAACCGAATATGTGGGTCGCCCTTACGGCATCGACGATGCTTTCAAGGGGGCTTTGGCCGACGAAAAGACCCTTTATCAGGGGCGTCCCGTTGCGGAGTGGCTTGCGGAGCGCGGACTTGCACCCGATCGGATCAAGGGCAATGCCGATTTGCAGTCGGCACGCATCTTCCCCGTTTGCGCCGATCTGGAGCAGTTGGGTAAGGTGATCGATTGGATGATTAATGATCCTTCCTCGGAGGAAGGACGCAATATTTGGGAGAATACCCGAAAACTCTCGGCCGACGAGATTTCGACTTATGCCAATCTGCGCCGACTGGTGGCGCAGCGTGAGACCTTCCGCAAGGCTAACTGGTCGGCTTTGGCACGGAATTACCGTCGTAGTGTCTTCTATCAGTTGAATTTGGAAGATGCCGCGCAGGAGTTCCATCGTATGGGCATCGAATTGCCCGCGCCGTTGTCGGGCGAAGAGCGTTTGATGACCCGTGTGAGCGATGCCATGTTCCGCGCCCGTACGCTGGATTTAGGAGGCGATAAAACGGCTGCCGTGCGAGAGGAGGAGAAGGCATTTGCCTTGATGCGCGAAGGAATTACCCAGGGCGAACGATATCGTCAGATGCCCCATATGTCGGTCTATTTCGATCAGATCGTGTGGAGCAGAAGTCCCGTCCGTATTGATTTGGCGGGTGGATGGACCGATACGCCTCCGTTCTGCCTGCGTGAGGGCGGAAATGTCATCAATCTGGGCATTACGCTGAACGGACAGCCTCCTTTGCAGGTTTACGTAAAACCGAGCAAGGAGCGGAAGATCATTCTCCGCTCGATTGACCTGGGTGCGATGGAGGTCGTTACGACTTTCGAGGAACTGCGCCACTTCAATGTGGTCGGTTCGCCGTTCTCCATCCCCAAAGCCGCACTGACGCTTGCGGGATTCCATCCGGATTTTTGTACGGAGAAATTCCATAGCCTTGAGGAGCAGCTTGCGGCATTCGGATGCGGTATTGAGGTGACGTTGCTGTCGGCTATTCCTGCGGGTTCGGGTCTGGGTACAAGTTCGATTCTGGCTGCGACCGTTTTGGGTGCCGTGAGCGAATTCTGCGGCCTTCACTGGGACAAACAGGAGATCGGTGCTCGCACGTTGGTTTTGGAGCAGTTGCTCACGACGGGCGGCGGCTGGCAGGATCAGTTCGGCGGAATTCTGCCGGGCATAAAACTCTTGCAGACGACTTCGGGATGGAATCAGGCTCCTTTGGTACGCTGGTTGCCCGATACGCTGTTCACGGACAGTACGTATAAGAAATGCCACTTGTTGTATTATACGGGCATCACGCGTACGGCCAAAGGGATCCTTGCCGAGATCGTCAAGGGTATGTTCCTGAACAATTCCCGTCATATGGATCTTTTGCGCCAGATGAAGGAGCACGCACTGGATATGTTCGACGCCATTCAGCGCAACAACTACGACGAGATGGCCTCCCTGATCGGTCTTACGTGGAAGCAGAACAAGAAACTCGACAGCGGAACGAATCCCGGGGCCGTGGAGCAGATCATCGGTCAGGTGAAGGATTTGTGCCGTGGTTACAAACTGCCCGGTGCGGGTGGCGGAGGCTATCTCTACATGGCGTCCAAGGACGAAGAGGCTGCCGCACGCATCCGTCGTATCCTGACCGAGAACCGACCCAACGATCGTGCTCGTTTCGTTGAGATGGAATTGTCGGGTAAGGGATTGGAGACTTCGTTGAGTTAGAAAACGGTTGCGGAAAAAGAGGGGCGGTCTTGAAGATCGCCTGCAAACACCGCACAAATATAAAGAGAGAAGTAGACGACATAAGGGGCCGCATCGTGTGTGCCGTCTATTAAAAAGATGGGTTATGAAACTAACGCAGACAAAGGACGGTAGGGATTATCTCTGGCCATTCATTTTGATTACGAGCTTGTTTTTCCTGTGGGGATTTGCCCACAGCATTCTGGATGTGCTGAACAAACACTTTCAGGATGTGATGGAGATGACCAAAACACGCTCGGCATTGGTGCAGGCCGTGGTTTACGGCGGTTATTTCATTATGGCGATTCCCGCGGGACGCATCATCCGTCGGTTCGGCTATCGAAAAGGCGTGATCACGGGTCTGATCCTCTACGGTGTGGGCGCATTGATGTTTATCCCCGGCAGTCGGCTCATGTCGTTCGATTTCTTCCTCCTGTCGCTGTTTATCATCGGCTGCGGACTGACCTGCCTGGAAACGGCGGCCAATCCCTATGTCGCGGTGCTGGGCGTCGCGGAGCATAGCGAGCAACGAATCAATTTCGCGCAGTCGTTCAACGGACTGGGTTGGATTTTCGGCCCCTTTGTCGGCAGTATCTTCTTGTTCTCGGGCGATGCCAACATTGCCGCTCCCTATGCAATCATCGGATGTATTGTGCTTGTGGTGGCATTCGTGTTTTCGCGCGTCAAACTGCCTGAAATCGGTTGGGAAGAGGAGCGCGAACCGCAAAAGGAGGTGAGCTTGTGGCGAATCTCTTCGTTTGTGTGGGGACTTGTCGCCCTGTTCTTCTACGTGGCTGCGCAGACGGGCATCAACAGCTTCTTCATCAACTATGTGACCGAAAACATCGGAATCAGCGCCTATGAGGCCTCGTTGTATTTGTCATTCGGCGGTATGGGACTGTTTATGCTCGGACGAATGGTCGGAAGCTTTATCATGCAGTATATCCGACCGATCGTCTTGCTTCGATTGTGTTCCGTCGGAGCGATCCTTGCCATGCTGTGCGTGATCTTTCTGACGGGGCACGTCGCTTTGTATTGCTTTCTGTTCTGCTTCCTGTGCGAATCGATCATGTTTCCGACAATCTTTGCATTGGCCATCAAGCAAACGGGAAGTGCTACCAAGGAGGCTTCGTCTTATTTGATTATGTCGATTGTCGGCGGTGCAATTGCTCCGCTGTTGATGGGCGTTGTGGCCGATCACTCTTCAGTTGCAGAGGGGTTCTATATCCCGATGATTTGTTTTGCGGTGATCTGCCTTTATGCGGTAGTTTATAAGAAATTGACTAAAGAACGAAAATAAA
The DNA here is from genome assembly GCA_020026395.1 of Alistipes sp. Classification (GTDB taxonomy): domain Bacteria; phylum Bacteroidota; class Bacteroidia; order Bacteroidales; family Rikenellaceae; genus Alistipes. The sequence goes on from JAHHQM010000006.1 coordinate 50,260, forward strand.
ATGGACAAGAAACAGGGTTACGCGTCTTCAAAATACAATTGCGAGACCAAACGCTATTGCCAGATGCTGGATCTGAAGGATGATCCCGAACTGATCCGTCAATATCGCTACTGGCACAGCCGGGAAGGAATCTGGAAAGAGATTATGGCGGGAATCCGCGAGGTCGGTATCCTCGAGATGGAGATCTACATCCACGGGAATCATTTGTTTATGATCATCGAGACCCCGCTTGATTTCGATTGGGATCGGGACATGCAACGCCTTTCGACCCTGCCCCGACAGGCCGAGTGGGAGGATTTCGTCGGCCGTTTCCAACAGGCGGCTCTGGGCAGTGCATCTTCCGAGAAATGGCAGCTTATGGAACAAATGTTCCACTTGTACGAATAGGGGAGAACCCCACGAAAAAAAGAGGCAGAATCCGAATCGGTTCTGCCTCTTTTTATATTTGTTGTGCAGGTCTATTGCGCGTCCACGATGCCTTTGCGGGCTTTGCGACGTTTGATGATTTGCGAGATGGCAATGTTCATCACGATCCACAGGGCGATGTTGCCGAAGACCAGGATGTTGATGTTGATCACCTCCGACAGCATGACGTTCAATACCGTCAGCGAGATCGACATACCCACGACGATCATCATCGTGAGGTGCGATGAAAGACCCAGATCCAGCAACTTGTGGTGGATGTGCGTGCGGTCGGGCAGGAACGGGCTCTTGTGGTAGCGGATGCGGCGGAAGAATACGCGCACGACATCGAAACACGGGATCATCATCGGGGCAAATGCCAGGATGAAGGGATTGGGGTAGGTCTTGACCTCATGGCTGATCGAGAACAGCAACTTGATGCTGTAGATGCAGAGGATGAAACCGAGCGTCAGACTGCCCGTGTCGCCCATGAAGATCTTCTTGCCGTGGTCGGCCTTGCCGAATACGTTGAAGTAGAAGAACGGGAGCAATACGCCGAGCGTGGCAAAGGCCATGGCGGCATAGATGTAGTGTCCCAGGTAGATGAAGGCGCAACCGTAAAGGAACGATGCGGCAATACACAATCCCGAAGCAAGGCCGTCTACACCGTCGATCAGGTTGATCGAGTTGATGAAGAATACGACCGTGAGGATCGTAAGCGGGTAGGCCACCACCTTCGGCAATTCGTAGATACCCAGCAAACCGTAGAGGTTGTCGATCCATACGCCGCCCGAGATCAGCAGCACGCCACAAAGGATTTGGGCCACGAATTTGGCTCTGTATTTTACACCGATCAGATCGTCGGCAATACCGATGACATACAACAGGAACAGGGCGCAGAATTCAAACGACATCTCGACGGCACTCTGCTGAATGCGGGTCAGGAACACATCCGAATTGATCTGGATGTTGATTCCGAAGATCAGGATGACGCTGAAGAAGATGATGGGGTTGAAGGCCAGACCGCCCAAACGCGGTACGGCACCCTTATGGATTTTGCGTTCGTCGTGATCGTCGAAAAGTCTTTTCCGAAAGGAAATGAGCAAAATTTTTGGGATTATGAAGCCTGCCAGGAGCATGCTGATCATAAACACGGCTAAAATGTCGATAATCCAAGTTTCCATTTTTTATTGCTTTAATTTATTCGGTGTGTGTGGTGTGTGTCGGGTTCGTTCGAAGGCTGAGTTCCGAAAAAGAAAAATTATTCGTCGGATAAAAGCCTGCCACGATGGCTATAGGGAAAAGTTTCGTATAAATTGTGTCCAAGGGGATTATTCGGTCGACTTGAAATACCGCATCTTGTCGGTTGGGAACAACCGTTTTGGGGGGCACATCGGATTGTATTTGTTTCCTCCATGGCGAATTCTTTGGTTTTATCTTCTTTGTTCCGTGCGCGGAGGACTGTATCTGAAAGATATTCAGCCGCTTGGCGTTTGGGATGAAATGCAGTTTTACGATGCGGCGTATTTTTTGGACGCATTGTTAACTACAAAAATGCTAAAAATAAATGGAAAAAACAAATATTTAATCCGACATAACACAGACCGAAAAATTATCCCCGTAAAGGGATGACCCAGAACCGATTATCAAATTGTGCCCTGCAATGCACTTCGAACGGGTTTCGGGTAGAAAAACCGAAAAACGGAAAACGGACAACGGGTGTTCTTTCCCGAAAATCGCGATGTTCCGAAAAGGTAAAAAAAAGGTTGATACCCGCAGGTACCAACCTCTTTTGTAAGGGAGGGTAGGAATTACTTGCTGTAAGCCTTCAGACCCGTCAGACGGATAATCTGGGTCGGGAGCTGGGTCTTACCGGGATAGCCTTTCAGGTGCATATCACCACCTGACTCGTAAACTTCGTAGGGAACAAGCTTGGTCTGGTTATCGTCGGAGTTGGCGATGAATACCTTCACGACAAGACCGTTCTTCAACTCGCAACCCCACAGCGTGGTCTCGTGGCTGTCGACCGAAAGAGCAGAAATACCTTCCTTGAGCAGTCTTACAACCATAGCCGTAAATTTCTTCTTGATGGTTTCCGAATCGTTGTGAACACCGTTGGTGGTCATCCAGCTGGAATAAGCACCGTAAGAAACTACATATTCGCTATTGAACCATTTGCGCTCCTCGTCGGCAGGCAGAACGTCTGCCTTGACAAAGTAACCGCCGTCCTCGACATAACCCTTGCGATCGGGCGTGCAATAGTTGCTTGCCCATTTCATACCGCCGCCTTCCAAGAACCAGCGGATGCCGTTATCGGTCGAGTGCATGTAGTCAACCCAGCAAGCCTGGAATACGTCGAAAATCTTCAGACTATAGGTGTTGCCCTGTCCAAAGGGTACCGAATCGGGAATTGTGTAACCTTTCTTCTGAAGGTCGGTCATCCACCATTGCAACATGTTGGAGGCAGTAGCTGCCCAGCACAACAGACCGTCACCGTTCCAATTCTTGTTTACGTCCGTCCAGCCGCTGCTCATCGAAACACCGTCGCAGAACAACAAACCGTTGATGAGGTTACCGTTCTCGTCGTATTCGTCGGCCGAGGTGACCGAAACAAAGATCGAGTTACTCTTCTTGTCGCCCTTCGTGGCGTAGAATTCAAACGAACCCGAACGTTTCGAAGTGAATACGTGACCCGAAATGGCATCGTCGAAAATATCGTGTTTCTTGTGGATCGTGCATTTGTCGGTGACATCCTTGCCGTCCTGCATGATGACGAATTCGATCTTGTCCTGACCGTCGGCAACGATCGAGGTCTTACCGTCTACGGTGCTCAATTCGATCGGGCCTTCCTTGGGAGCGGGAGCTTTGACCTTAAGCGACGAACCGATCTCCTGATATTCGTTGAGGAGCATTGCACCGTTGAAGATGGTGACATTCTTGAACTCCTGCTTGTCGGCATTCATCACAAAACCCGAAGCCGTTACCGAAATCTGGGCGTCTTTCTGGGTCGGGATACCCCATACATAGATGTAGTCGTATCCGTCGAGGTTGTCGCCGACTTCGATCTCAACGGGCTCGGCAAAATTAACGGCCAGCGAGGTTTGTTTGTCGGTGTAACCCCATCCGAAGTCCTCGTTATCCTTCATGCCCTTCAGCATGGCGGCATCGGACAGATCGTAGTAACCCGTGAAATATACGGCACCCAGATCCATGTTGAGCGAGTTGAGGCCGACGATTGCGGGAGCGTCGCACGATTTGATGTGGTGAACGAACAACGAACCGCAGGGCATTACCTTCATATCGACGGGGGTGTTACCGTTCTCGGCAACGACAAACTGACCTTTCTCGTCGGTCTGGAGTTGAGTCCACGACGATACGTAAGGCTGGTCGAGGGTCAGCTTCTCAAGACGATTCGTCGGCTCGAGCATCATCTGTGGAGCAAAGGTGATTCGCTTGCTGGCTGCGTCCCATTTACCACCCATCAGCAGGCGCATCTGCCAATTCTGACCGGCTTCGGCTTTCAACTCATGGAGAGGAACATCCACACCTTCAACCGTGGCACGGCCGTCGGCTGCGCGTTTCATGGTCAGCGGCAGATAGATCACCTCTTCGGTGGCGTTGCTGCGGATCAGGGCAATGGCCGAAGTCTGCTCTGAAAATTCGTAGCGTACGGGCAGTTGCTTGGTCGGAGCGATCTCGGCCGAAAGGTCGAAGCGTAATTTCAGCATTACGTCGGGTTCGGGTTCGGGCTCGGGTTCGGGATTCGGTTTGGGGTCGGGATCAGGCTCGGGTTCGGGTTCCGGGTCGGGATCAGGTTTCGGATCGGGGTCAGGTTCGGGTTCCGGATCGGGATCGGGGTCGGGATCAGGATCAGGCGTTTCTCCGCCCTGTTCGGGTCCGGGGGTGGGAGCCACCGCATCATCGCTTTCGCAAGAGGGCGTCATCAGCGAGAATGCGGCCGCGGCGAATAACAATAAAAAGAATCTAATTTTTCTCATGTTGGTTAAAAATTAAATATAGGGAGGTGGGTTAAAAAATTTCCATCCACAAATATATCTTTTTTTTCGGGGGGAATGAAATTTTTTCGACTCTTTTAACACCGATTTTTCGGATCGGCATTGCGGGTGTGCGGTCGTGGAAAAACGAAACCTGAAGATGAGTTTTCGGTTTCAATTCGCGGTAGGGCGGTGTTTACCTGTGGAGTTCCCTTTGGATCCACTCCATCAGTACGCTGACGGCATATTGCTGTTCCGCGGGTGAGAGTGCCCGTCCTGCGGGGATGTGATGCCACTTCTCGAAACACCCCCTGCAACAGCAGGCCGTGGCGTGTTGCGCCTTGAAAACGGGATGCCCGCGCATGGGGGTCTGATGGCCGTCGTTGGGAATCGAGGCGGGGGCAAGACGCTTGGCGATGAAATCGGCCGCATGACGGCGGATTGTTTCCAGCCCTTTTTCGCGGATGTAGCTGCGATCGTCCTTTGAGAGGTGAAACCGACTGCGGAAATCCGATTTGGAGAGCCGCTCGAACAAAAGGGTATGGTCGTAGCGGGGGAGCGGTTCTTCTTTCGGGGGTTCGGGTGCGAACAGGTCGAGTTGCAGATCGGAGGTTTTGCGGGACATAGCAAACGGGATTCTATACGGCAAAGATACAAAAAGGAATGACTCGTTGTCGGAGTCATCCCTTTTATCGGACAGTTTAACGGAGATAGGTTCGGGTGACGGAGCGTTCGCATCGGGTCATCTCGGCGGGCGTTCCCGCGAAGAGCAGCTCGCCACCGCTTCGACCACCGCCCGGCCCCAGCTCGATCACGTAGTCGGCCGCCTTCAGCACGTCGAGGTTGTGCTCGATGACGAACATCGAGTTGCCTTGCTCGACAAGACGGTCAAACAGTGCGATCATGTGGCGGATGTCCTGCAGGTGGAGACCGTTTGTCGGCTCGTCGAGGATGAAGATCTGCCCCTTCTCGTTGAGGTGCGAGGCGAGTTTCAAGCGCTGCAATTCACCACCCGAAAGCGTCGAAAGCGCCTGATTCAGATGGAGGTATTTCAAACCCACATCGATCAGCGGACGGAGTTTCTTCTCGATGACCGTACCCTCGAAGAACTTCGAAGCCTGACGCACCGTCAGATCCATCACTTCGGCGATGTTCAACCCGTCGAGCTTGAATTCCAGAGCTTGGGGCGAATAGCGCAGACCGCCACACGCCTCGCACGGAGTTTCGACCGAATCCATAAACGCCATATCGGAGATGATCACGCCTTTACCGCCGCAGACGGGACATGCGCCCTCGCCGTTGAACGAGTAGAGGCTTGCCGAACGGCCGCTCTTCGTGGCGAAGAGTTTGCGGATGTCGTTCGCCACACCCGTATAGGTTGCGGGAGTGGAGCGCAGGCTGACGCCGATGTCGCGCTGGTTGATGGCGACGACGGGGTCGGGGCATTGGCGTTTGAACTCCTCCATCAGGGAACTTTTGCCCGATCCGGCCACACCCGCCACGACGGTAAGCGCACCCAGAGGCAGGCGTACCGACAAATCGCGGAGGTTGTGCAGACGGGCATCCCGAATCTCGAACCAGCCGCTCGGTGTGCGGGGTGAGGCTTTGATGGGTGTATGTTCGCGGAGCAGACGTCCCGTGGCGGTGTCGCTCTTCAAAAGATCGGCATAACTGCCCTCGAACAACACGTTGCCGCCCTCGATTCCCGCACCGGGGCCCATGTCCACGATGTGGTCGGCCACCTCCATCATTTCGCGGTGGTGTTCGACCATGAGTACCGTATTGCCGCGGTCACGCAAACCCTCGACGGCCTCCATCAGCAGGTGTATGTCGTGGCTGTGCAGGCCGACACTCGGCTCGTCCAGCACGTAGAGCAGATCCGACAGCGACGAGTTGTTGTATTTGGCGATCTTGCATCGTTGCGCCTCACCGCCCGACAGCGTACCCATCGGACGATCCAGCGTCAGGTAATCCAGACCGATGTCGATCAGAGCGCGGATGCGGTTCTCGAGCGACTCCTTGACATCGATCGCCAGCGGATGGTCGATCTCGGCGAGCCAGGTCAAAATGTCGGGCAGGGGCATGGCCGTGATGTCGGCGATGTTGCGTCCGTTGATCTTACACGAAAGGATCGTTTGGTTCAATCGCTTGCCGCCACATTCGGGACAAACGCCCGTGGTGACCATCGGTTCGAGGATGCGCCAATGTACCTTGCCCTCGTCGGATTTGATGACGCTGCGGTACATGCGGTGCATCAGACCTTCGTATTTGGCGGTGCGCGGCCAGCGCTTGGGCGGATCTTTCAGTTTCATCGGCTCGGCATAGAGGAACAACTCCAACTCTTCGGGCGTGTAGTCCCGAATCTTCTTGTCGAGGTCGAACAAACCGCTGAAAGCGTACAGTTCCCAACGCCATTGTCCCGGTTCGAACGCCACATAATGGATGACGCCCTCGTCGTTGAGCGACTTGTCGAAATCCACCAGCTTGTGTACATCGAGTTCGGTCACTTCGCCCAAGCCGTCACACTTCGGACAACGCCCCTGCGGATGGTTGAACGAGAAGGCATCGGAGTAACCCACGAACGGTTCGCCCACACGCGAAAACAACACACGCAGCTGGGCATAGATGTCGGTGTAGGTGCCCAGCGTCGAACGCACGTTGGGCGTGGGTTTCTTCTGGTCGATGACGATGGCGGGCGGAAGGTGCTCGATGCGTCCCACGTGCGGACGCAGGTATTTGGGCAGGTAACGCTGGGCAAAACTCGGAAAAGTATCGTTCAGTTCCCGTCGCGACTGTGCCGCCACGGTATCCAGGACAAGGGACGATTTTCCCGAACCCGAAACGCCCGTCACCACCGTGATTTGGTGTTTGGGGATGTTCAGGGAGATGTGCTTCAGATTGTTCTCGAAAGCATCCGTGATTTTAATACTTTTCTCTTCCATAGAGGGTCGGTTTTAAGCGAAATTTTCTCCCGAAGTTTTCGGGAAAACACCTAAAGGTACGTTAAATTTCGGAAAATTACTAAAATCGGCCGAACGGAAAGTTTTCCGTCCGACCGATACCTATTTTCAAAATCAGGGCTTAGAAGTCGATCTTCTCACCCTCGTAGAGTGCCACGTAGAGTTTCTCGAGATCCTCGACCGAAGTCTCACGCGGGTTGAACGACGTACAGATGTCGCGGAAGGCGTTTTCGGCCATGCGGTGTACCTCCTTCATCCAAGCCTCCTTCTCGATGCCGTATTCGCGGATCGAAGCGGGGACGTTGATCTCCTTCTTGAGGTTCTCGACAGCCTCGATGAACTCGGCGGTCGTCTCCTTGCCGATGAGCTTGGCCAGATCCTCAAAACGACGCGTAACTTTCGAGTTGTAGCGCATCACGTTGGGAAGAGCCAGCGCGTTTGCCCGACCGTGGGGAATACCGAACACACCGCCCATCTGGTGAGCCATCGAGTGTACGATACCCAACCATGCGTTGGTGAAGGCGTAACCGGCCAAAGCCGATGCGTCGTGCATGTTCTGACGAACCTCGCCGTTTTCGGGCTCCTCGCAAGCCTTCTTGAGGTTGGCGAAGATCAATTCGATCGAACCCTTGGCGAAAGCGTCGGCGTAGTTGTCATCGACGTTCGAGGTGTAGGCCTCGATCGAGTGGGTCAGGGCGTCCATACCCGTGTTGGCCGTAATGTCGGCGGGCATCGACTTGCAGAGATCACCATCGACGATGGCAATGTCGGGCTGCAATTCGTGTGAGGCGAGGGGATACTTCACACCCTTCACGCGGTCGGTGATCACGGCCAGCGAAGTGGTCTCGGTACCCGTGCCGCTCGTCGAGGGAACAGCCGCAAAACGAGCCTTGTGACGCAGTGTGGGAATGCCGAACGGCTTGATCATCTCTTCGAACGGAAGTTCGGGATGCTCGTAAAGAATCCACATGGCTTTGGCTGCGTCGATCGACGAGGTGCCGCCCAGACCGATGATCCAGTCGGGCTGGAACTCCGAGATGAATGCCGCACCTTTGCGGACGGTCTCGATCGAGGGATCGGCCTCTACACCCTCAAATACTTTATACTCGATGCCGATTTCGGCCAGAAGAGCCTCGGCACGCTGAAGACTGCCGTTGCGGGAGGTCGAACCTTTACCCGTAACGATGACTGCCTTGCGGCCGTCGATATTTTTCAGTTCCTCCAAGGAACCGTTTCCGTGGTACAATGCACCGGATCCATACAGTTTTGCCATAATTCAAAAAAGTTTTAAAGTGTGTAATACTTGTGTTTTTTAACTACGATGCAAAGGTAGGGCGGTTTTGTGGCGAAGACGTTATAAAAAATCGACTTAAATTTATAAAATCGGATTTGAGTGTGAAAAAGTTTTCGGGTATATATACTAATATGTTGATAATCAGTATATGTTGTATTTTGTAGATTTTATAATAAAAGGAAATACTGCCTGCGCTATGTAAAAAGACGGATTGTTTCGGATGTCGCCTGAAATGTAAAAAAAGAGGAGGTTTTATCCGTTTTAGATGACAAAGTGCAATTAAATTACTTAAAACACGTAAATTTTTGGAAAAAATAGTATCTTCGCACACGAAAGGTTGCATCGTGTCGGCGACACGATGGATTAAAAGGGAATCCGGTGTGAATCCGGAACAGTACTCGCTGCTGTAAGTTCCTCTCCGTTTGTGCGGGGATGTGTCTGTCGCATTCTTGGCCACTGACTTTTTTCTTTAGAGTTGGGAAGGCGCGACAGGTGGGACGAGTCAGAATACCTGCCTGAATATATCTGATTTGCACCCCGCGGGTTTCGGGTTGAATCTAAAGGCTTTTCCGGTGTCCGTCGTCTCGGACGCCGATTCCCCCTCGGATGAATCAAAATCCCGATTTCGTGTGTGCCGATCAGGCCGTAATGCGGAATGACGGGTATGGCTTTCGATTGATTTTCTCGGTTGTGGTTGTCTTCCCCATTATAAATAAGGTATGAAGTAAACCTAATAAACAAACAATATGAGGAAATTTTTTACTTTTTTGGCAACTATGTTGCTGGTGGTATCAAACTGGAGTTGTGAGTACGACGACGACGGTTTGTGGAATGCGGTTGATGATCTGACGAACCGCGTGGAGGCCGTAGAGAAGGCCGTGGAGAATGCAAACAACAATATTGCAGCTTTGCAGAAGTTGGTTGACGCTCTTCAGAAGAATGTATCCATCGAATCGGTGGAGCAGACTGCAAATGGTTATACGATTAAGTTCACGGACGGTACGACCGCTACGATTACCAACGGTAAAGACGGACAGGACGGTATCAACGGACAGGACGGTATCAACGCTCCCGCAATTTCGGTTGTAAAGGGCGAGGACGGTTGCTACTACTGGGCACTCGACGGCAAGATCATCGAGGTTGACGGTCATAAGGTCAAGGCCGAAGGTCAGGACGGTGTAACCCCCCAACTGCGCATTAACCCCACAACCAAGGAGTGGGAAATGTCGACGGACGGCGGTCTTACCTGGGAGCCCATGGGCGTGAAGGCCGAGGGGCAGTCGGGTGATTCGCTCTTCGCTTCGGTCGATGTAACGTCGAAACCCGGTTTTGCCATCTTCACGTTGGCTGACGGTACGGTGATCGAACTTCCGATGAAGGTCGAGATGCAGATCACGATGCCCGAGTACGATTCGTTCCTCTACAACGAGACGAAGGAGTATCAGCTTTCGATCTCGGGTGTCGAAAAGATGACTTGGACGAAACCCGATGGTTGGAAAGTTGTGATCAGCAACAATATGATGTCTGTTACTTCGCCTGCACAGGATAATCCCTTTGCCGATGCCGCCGGTTCGATTACCATTATCGGACTGACGGGCGATTCCGCTTGCATGGCAGAGATGCGTGTCGAGGTAAAAACAGGAAATTCCCATTCGTTTACCGTCACTTTCGAGGGGCAGGACTGGGAAAAATGGGTCGTTGCAAACTACAAACCGAATATGTTTTCTACCACAGGCATCGGCAGTCCCGATGACTATGTATGGGTTGATGCCGATACACAACTGACGACGGGGCGTCCCACAGGCTTCATGAATGGTTGGGGCTATCCGTGGTTCGTATGCTCGTACAACTCGAACTCTCTCGATCAGAGCAAGTACGGAGGTTACACCTATGACCTCTATGTTTACAATCCCAATGGTGTCGAAGACAGCACGAAGGGTGGCGGTGCTCAGGGTTCAGATAACTTCCTGACCACTTACGGCTATCTTGATCTGGAACATCCTTATGGAGACGGACGTCCCATCCTGAAGTTTGCCGATGGTATGGCACGTACGATCACGAGCCTTTACATTGCTCCTACCTGCTACTTTTACTCGGTAGCCAGCAACGGTAATGCGTTGTCGCCTTCGGTTGAGAAGGATATTATCTTCCATGCCACGGGTGTTGCGGAGGACGGTCAGGAGAAGACACTGACGATGGTCTTCGGATCGAAGTCGGGTATCATCAAAGAGTGGACGAAATGGGATCTTTCGGAGCTCGGCCCGATCGTGGAACTTCGTCTGAACCAGTCGGGTGGTGCGGATAACGGCTATGGTTATTCGTTGCCCGCATACTACGCAATCGACGATATTACGATTGAGTGGTAGTGAGCGAAGTCGCATAAAGGAAACAAAAATGGGTACTACCGTCGTGAAATTTTTTCAGGCGGGTAGTACTTGTTTTTATACGGAGTTGTGTATCTTTGGACAAAATATTGAAATATGAAAAAGCTGTTCATTTTTGCGGCCATCATTGCGGCTGCCCTGTTTTCTGCATGTTCGGATGATCCCGAACTGGACGGAAACGATCCCCAACCCCAGCCCGAACCCCAACCCGAAGTTCCGGTAATGGATCCTCCCACGGTCTCGTTTGAGAACGAGAGTCTGATCTTCACGACGAAGGTCAATCAGATGATCGAGATCAAACCGGTTTACACCCACAACGAGGAGGCTACCTACGCATGGAGCATCGAGAATAAGGTCATCTCGACGGAACCCGACCTGCAATTCACGTCGGAGGAGAGCGGCAGTTTCTACATTACGATTACCGTGAAGAACGAAGGTGGCGAGGATTCCGGGGAGATCCGTATTGACGTGCGCAATTTGGAAGCACCCGCCGTGTCGCTGCCCGGATCGGAGAAGGGCTATACGCTCGTTGAGGGTACGCAGTTGGTGCTGAAACCCATCGTCGAATCAAAGAGCGAGGCACATTACCGCTGGACGATGAACGAGCAGGAGATTTCCACCGAGAAGGATTATACGTTCAAGGAGGCCGTACGTGGCGAATATGCCATGAAATTCACGGCTGAGAACGAGGACGGAGCTGATTCCGTGGAGTTTGTGATCCGCGTATGTTCGGCTGACGAGGTGGATTTCAAGTGGACGTTCCTGCAAACCGAATACAACGTGGCACTCGGCCGTACGATCTGCCTGAAGGCCATCGACATCGAGAACGGCAAGGACGCCGTGTATACGTGGAAGATGGACGGCGAACAGGTGCAGCAGGATGCCAAACCCGAATACCATTTCACGGCCGAGACCGAAGGCCGTCACGAGGTGATGGTCGAGATGAATAACGGCCGTCTGACCGCAGCCAAGACGCTTGTGGTGAACGTATGCCCCGCCGAGGGTCAGTTCTACCGCGCCAAGAGCGGTGCGAACAACGCTTTCAGTGTGAAGGTTTACGAATTCCTGCCCGCTCCGGGTCAGTTCGTCAATGAGAACTACGTGGCCAACACGATGGAGGAGGCTTGCGTCTATGCACAGGGTCGTCTGGATCAGCACGCTTTTGTGTCGCTCGGCGGTTTCGGCGGTTCGCTGACCGTGGGCTTCGACCACAGCATCGACAATACGGGTGATTACGATTTCGCCATCGAGGGTAACCCGTTTGACGGATCGTCCGAGCCGGGTATCGTGTGGGTGATGCAGGATGAGAACGGCGACGGCCTTCCCAACGATACGTGGTACGAACTGAAAGGTTCGGAGTACGGCAAACCCGAGACCATCACGGACTACGCCGTGACCTACTATCGCCCCAAGAGCCCCAAGTCGAACGTCCCCTGGACGGACAACAAGGGCAACAGCGGCGAGGTGGATTATCTGGGCGATTACCACCGTCAGGATTACTACTATCCCGCATGGGTCGAGAGCGATACGTACACACTGCGTGGTACGTGCCTCAAGTCGCGCAGTTACGATAAGTCGGGCAACGGCTCTTACTGGGTGAATCCCGCCTTTGACTGGGGTTATTCGGATAACTTCAGCGCAACGGATCTGGACAAGAAGGAGAACCTCTTCAAGATCTCGAATGCCGTGACGTTCGACGGTCGTGAGGCTAATCTCAAGTATATCGACTTTGTGAAGGTGCAGTGCGCCATCAACTTCAAGTGCGGATGGATCGGCGAGGTCTCGACCGAGGTCTTTGCGATCCGCGACGCCAACATGAACGCTGAATAATGAAATTGGGGGTCAGTCATAAATTTACGATTGTCGCCCTTGTGACTATTCTTTTGAGCCTTGCACCTTGTGGTGCAGGGGCTCAGGAGAAGCGCGACCTGTCGAAGACGCAACACATCGATTCGGTGCTGGTCGTTGCCCGTGTACGTCCCGAGAAGGTGATCCCCGCGCAGGTGTTGTGCGGTAAGGAGCTCCAGCGACTCAACGCCCATTCGGTGGCGGATGCCATCCGTTATTTTTCGGGTGTGCAGATCAAGGACTACGGCGGTATCGGCGGTCTGAAGACCATCAACGTGCGCGGCATGGGTACGCAGCATGTGGGTGTGTTCTACGACGGCATCCAGCTGGGTAATGCGCAGAACGGGCAGATCGACCTGGGCAAATATTCGCTCGACAATATGGCGGCCGTCACGCTCTACAACGGACAAAAGAGTTCGGGCGTGCAGTCGGCCAAGGATTACGCTTCGGCAAGTGCCGTCTATCTGGAGGCGCGTCGTCCGCAATTCGAGGACGGGAAACGCCACAACCTCAAATTCACGTTCAAGACGGGTTCGTTCGGATTGGCGAATCCTTCGTTCTTGTATGAGCAGAAGATCGGCGAGCGGATGTCCAATTCGCTCAATGCCGAATTCCTCTATACGACGGGGCGTTACAAGTTTTCCTACGTGAAGGCCGACGGCTACGACACGACGGCCGTGCGCCGTAACGGCGATGTGCGTGCCCTGCGCATTGAGAACGGATTGTTCGGCCGCGTGAAGAACGGCGGATGGCGGGCGAAGGTCTATTTCTATAATTCGGAACGTGGTTATCCGGGCGCATTCGTCCGTGAGGAACCCGGCAAATTCAAACACGAGGATCGTCAGTGGGATACGAACTTCTTCGTGCAGGGATCGTACAACAAGAAACCGACGGAGCATTACCGCTTTTCGGTCAATGCCAAGTACGCCTACGACTACCTGCATTACCTGTCCGATCCGCGTCTGGATGTGACGACGATGTACGTCAATAACCACTACTACCAGCAGGAACTCTACCTGTCGGCCTCCCACGAGGTGCAATTGCGCCGCTGGTGGGATGTGAACCTTGCGACCGACTTCCAGTACAATACGCTGGATGCCGATTTGGTGAATTTCGCCTATCCGTCGCGATTCACGATGCTGGGAGCACTGGCCACGAGCATGCACTTCAAACACCTGAAGATGCAGGGCAGCCTGCTGTATACGTTTGTGGATGATTTCACGGAGAGCGCGGGTGCTGCCGCGGGTAACAAACACGTGTTTACGCCCACCTTCGTGGCGCAATATACGCCTTTCGAGGAGATCGACCTCTCGGTGAGAGCGTTCTATAAACGCATCTTCCGTATGCCGACGCTCAACGACCTGTACTACACGTTTATCGGCAACAAGTACCTCAAACCCGAATACACGACGCAGTATAACGTGGGTGTGACCTACGAAAAGAATTGGCGTCACACGGCCTTGCGTCACTTGGACGTGAGCCTTGATGCCTACTACAACGAGGTGGAGGACAAGATCATTGCCATGCCGACCTCGAACCAGTTCCAGTGGACGATGGTCAATCTGGGTTATGTCGAGATCCGCGGTGTGGATGCGGTGCTCAACACGGGATTCAAGTTCGGACGTGTGGGTGTCGATTGCCGTCTGACCTACACCTACCAGAAAGCGCAGGACTACACCGATAAAACCAGCAAATATTACGGAGACCAGATCCCCTATATCCCGTGGCACAGTGGTTCGGCCGTTGTGGGGCTTAATTATCGGGGATGGAGTCTTGATTACAGTTTCATCTATACGGGCGAACGCTACGAATCGGTGGCGAACATCCCCGAAAACCACGCTTTGTCGTGGTACACGAGCGACCTGGCGCTTTCCAAGGCTTTCCGCATTCGGGAGTCGCAACTCAAAGTGACGGCCGAGGTGAATAACCTTTTGAACCAGCAGTATGAGGTCGTGCAGTGTTATCCGATGCCGGGAACAAATGTTAAATTTATAATAAGTTGGATATTATGAGATTCGAGAATATGATGCGACGCATGGCTATTGCGGCGCTGTCGGTTGTGGCGCTCGTTTCGTGCCGCGAGGACGAACACATCGTGCCTTCGACGCCGAGCGACATTGACGATCCGTCGAAAAGTCCCGTTTACGGTTTTTACCTGCTCAACGAGGGCAATATGGGTAGCAACAAGGCGACCCTCGACTATTTCGATGCCACCAAAGGACGCTACCACAAGAACATCTACGCCGAGCGTAACCCGGGCGTGGTGAAAGAGCTGGGCGACGTGGGTAACGACATCAAGATCTACGGCAACAAGCTCTATGCGGTGATCAACTGCTCGCACTTTGTGGAGGTGATGGATGCGCGTACGGCCAAACACATCGACATCATTTCGATCCCGAACTGCCGTTACATCACGTTCAAGGATCGTTATGCCTATGTTTCGTCGTATGCGGGACCCGTGCAGATCGACCCCAATGCCCGTCTGGGTTATGTGGCCAAGATTGATACGGCAACTTTGCAGGTGGTAGGGCAGTGCGATGTGGGCTATCAGCCCGAGGAGATGGCGATCGTGGGCGATAAACTCTATGTGGCCAATTCGGGCGGTTACCGTGTGCCGAACTACGACCATACGGTGTCGGTCATCGACCTCAATACGTTCGAGGTGACGAAGACGATCGACGTGGCGATCAACCTCCACCGTCTGAAGGCCGACAAATACGGCCAGCTGTGGGTATCGTCGCGCGGCGATTACTACGAAGTACCTTCCCGCACGTTTGTCATCGACTCCAAGACCGACGAGGTGACCGACGAATTCAAATTGTTGCCGTGCAGCAATATGACCATTTGCGGTGATTCGCTCTACATGTACAGCACCGAATGGAACTACAATACGCAGAAGAATACGATCAGTTACGCCATGGTCAATGTGAAGAGCAAGAAGATCCTCACGCGCCATTTCATCACGGACGGCACGGACAAGGAGATCATCATCCCTTACGGCATTGCGGTGCATCCCTTCACGCGCGAGATCTATGTGACGGATGCCAAGGATTACGTGACGCCCGGAACGCTCTACTGCTTCAATCCCGACGGTACGAAGAAATGGCAGGTCGAAACGGGTGATATTCCCGCACACATGGCTTTTATGCGCCAACCCGTCGAAGGATTTGACGAGTAGCGGATTTTTATAGATATAGAAAAGAGAGAACTCCGAACGAGGGGTTCTCTCTTTTTTTAGTGAATTTCCGAAACGGGGAGTGAGATGTTTTCCCGAAGGCCGATCATCGCGTTGATCAGAATGGCGCGTCGGAATCGCTTCAGGTCGTCGGGCGTGAGGTGCTCCTCGATGATGCGCCCTTCGCGCAGCAGGCGTTGTCGGCAGGTGCCGTTCAGAAGGGTCGCCGCGGGGGTTACAAGGCGCTGCCCGTCATCGAATACGATGTTGCTGTAACTCGTATCGGTGAGTTCGCCACGGTGGACAATCAAAATATCGCTGCACGAACCTCGCTCCTCGCGCAGAGTGTTGAGCAGACTGCGGTCGGCGTATTTCAGGTGGTAATCCAGATCGTCGGGGGCGGTGACGAGGCGTAAAGAAGTGATTTGTTTGGGGGTGTAGGGCGCGAACTCCACCATTTCGATCTGTCGGCCGTATTCTACGCGGCATTTGAATACCCCCGTGCGGGCTAAGTCGGGGATTGAAACCTCCGAAAAGCGGAACGCAAACGGACGGCAGCCGAACACCTCCTCAAGAGTCTTTGCCATGCGCTCTTCGTGCCATTGGGTGTAGCGGAGTACGCCGTCCTCCATGCGGAGGGTCTCGATAAATCGGTCTTTAAGCATCGGCTATGGGTAGATAAATTTTGGTCAGAATTTCGTCGTATTCGGCTTCGGCACGGCTGTGGATCGTCACGCCGCCACCGCTGCGGAAAAAGTATTGCCCGTGGGGGTTGCGTTCGATGTAGCGGATCATCACCGCGCTGTCGAGTTCCCGTCCGTCGAAGTAGCCGAAGATACCCGTGTAGAATCCGCGCGGTTGTCCTTCGGCACGGCGGATCAGATCCAGGGTGGCGGGTTTGGGAGCACCCGAAATCGACCCCGCGGGAAGAAGGCGGAAAATCAAATCGCCCAGGTGTGCCTGCCAACCCTCTTCAAGGTCGCCCGTCACATCGGAACTCGTTTGGAGAATCTCTCCGCGAAGGGTCTTCAGACGGTCGATATAGCGGAAACGATCGACCCGCACGTGACGCGCCACCATGTTGAGGTCGTTGCGGATCAGATCCACGATCGTATAGTGTTCGCACAACTCCTTGTAATCGTCCATAAGCGTCTTTTCGGCATCGGGCAGGGTGGCGTCGATCGTGCCCTTCATCGGGTAGGAGTGGATGCGGCCGTTGAGGATGCGGACGAAACTTTCGGGCGAAAAACAAACCAGACGATCGGGCAGAAGCAGTTTGTAGGGTGATTGACTGCGGTAGAAAATCTCCTCCAGCGTGCAGTTGGTCGCAATGGGGGTGCACTCCGTGAGGTTCGCCAGAAAACTGTCCCCGCGAAGCAGACCCTGACGGATGGTGGCGAACTTTTTGAGGTAGGCCTCCTTGTCGCTGTGGAGGATCTCAAGATGGGGATGATGCTCCTTCGGGAATGCCTTCTCGGGGGCATTGCTCACCTCGTGGGTCTTGAAAAGAATCTCGCTCTGCTCCCGTGGGCGGGCAACGAAAAATCCTTCCCGAAGTTCGAAATCCACCCCGAAAAGAAACTCCTCGCCACGTTGTGCCGAGCGATTCATATTTTCGCGTACTTGCTGTGCATCCATTGTTTTTCTTGGCTTTGATGAGTAAAGGTACGAAAAAAAGGTTAAATTTGTATTTATGAAAAAAGTTTTGGTCGTCAATAATTACGATTCGTTCGTCTATAATGTCGTGCAGGCGTTGCGCGAGAGTGATTACGCGCCGCAGGTCGAAATTCGGATGAACGATCGGGTGACACGGGAGGATGTTGCCGAATGTCGCGGGGTGGTTTTATCGCCCGGCCCGGGACTTCCGTGCGAGGGGAATCGACTGGGCGAAGTGGTGCAGGAGGTAATCCGCCTGCAAAAGACCGTGTTGGGCATCTGCCTCGGACATCAGGCCTTGGCCGAGGCCTTCGGGGCGCGGCTCGAACAAATGGCGGCACCGCTGCACGGGCATCCGTCACGGCTGGAAATTACCGATCCGCGGGATACCCTTTTGGCGGGGTGCGTAAACCCTGTGGTGGGGCGTTACCATTCGTGGGTGGTGGCTCGCGATTCGATGCCTGATTCGCTTCGGGTGAGTGCGCTGGATGAAGAGGGGCACATCATGGCGTTTTACCACGAGCGTCTGCCGATTCACGGTGTGCAGTTCCATCCCGAATCGGTGATCACCGATCAGGGGCGGTTGATGATCGACAACTGGTTGAAAGAGCTATAAAAAACGAGCCTTGAGTAATTCAAGGCTCGTTTTTTATTAAGTGTTTGGCGGACTATGCGCGGCGTTCCATAATGATCAAAGGCAGGAACACGTAGATGCCCAGAATCAGCATCCCGACCATTTGCCAAAGGTGACCTTTGAGGTCGTGGCGGTGGAGCAGTCCGTAGACCAGCGCCAAGAACGCACCCAAGATCAGAGCCGGGAACGAGAACGGCGTTACGCGCGGGCGCACGAAGGTATCCTTGAAGGAGGTGAATGCCAGGGTGGTCGGGAACAAGTAGCGACCGTAGATTTCTGCGGGATCGACCTCCTCTTCGGGGATGAAGGTATCCACCAGCGAGTAGTCGCGGGCATTGACCGCCACGAGGCGTTCGTCGTTGTCGCGCTGGAGGGTGATCGTCCAGTAGAACATATCGCCGATGATCATCATGGCGTCGTTCGTCGGATCGAACTTCCCGATCGGAATCTGATGCAGCGAGTAATCCTCCGCATCGAGGGCATAGAATCGGTGATCCTTGTCCGCGAGGAAGGCGAAGTGGCGTTTGTCCGAGAATTCGGTGACGAAAATCTGATTGATTTGTAACGAATCCGAAATCTTGGTGTCAAGTACCATCGGCCAACCGCAAATCTGCTTCATATGGAATACGCGGTAGGCATCATCTACCAGAAAATAACCGTTGTCATACTCCTTGCGGGTCGTGCCGTTGCCTGCAATCACGCGTGCGGGGAAACGGAATCCCGCCTTTTTAAGGGCGGCCGTGAACCGTTTGCTTTTCTTCGGATCGAGCGAATTGGTGGCCATATCGACAAACTCGATACCCGACTTTGTGATGCGGAACACATCCGACGGCGATTCGAAATCCAAACGGCGGGGACGCGACTCCAAAAGTTGGTAAAGACCGATCTGCGGGCGGTTTACGTCTCGCGGCGAGGTGCGGAAGATGAATTCCGAGCGCTCGGCATCCTTCGGTGTCACAGGAATGCCCTCGATCTCCTTGGGAAAACGACCCTCGGCAGCCAACTGACGGAAGTAGAACATCGGCATGATACTGTCGGTCTGGCGTTCGGTGTAGATATTGCCCTCGGCATCGCGTCCGATGGTATTGCCCTCTTCGTCGTAGTCGAGGTGGGCAAAGGAGTGGACGACACAGCTGTACAACGTGAAGGGACGCCAGGAGGGTTGGGTGGTCAGGAAAGCCAAAAGCCACGGCAGGAGCCACGCCAGCAGTGCGGCCGCCAAAAGAATCACGCCTGTTTTGATTGTTTTTATCATGGTGTAATTTCGTTTTAGAGGGTTAATCCTGACATCCTTGTTTGAAGCGGTGTACCGACAGCAGCGGCAGGAAGAGCGATCCCGCCAGCAGGAGCAGCATATACACCCACATTCCGTCGTAAGACTGCGGAGCATCCGACATAAAGAACATACGGACGACACCTGTCGCAATCAGCATGTTGATCACGCGGCGATACCACGTCGGTTCGAGGCAGATCCATGCCGTCAGCTGATAGAGGGTAAGTCCCGCAAACCACCACGGAAGCGCCGTGAGCAGCACACGCGAAGTCAGTTCGGCAGCCGTCAGGTGGTGGAAGTAGCCCCACACCATAAGTGCCTGAAGAGAGAACAATGCGGCAAGGGTGACAAGTCCCGTCGAAGTCATCCACAGGATCATGGCACGTTGCGGGAAGGGCAGATGCAGGGTCAGTTTCAGGCGCTTGTGCGACATTTCGGGAATGAACTGCACGAGCGCAAGCAACAGACCTGCAATTGCGGGCAGGAAACGCAGCATCTCGATGAACACAACCTCCTTATCGAGCATGATCTGCCACAGGTGGGCAGCCCCCTTGAGGGTGACTGCGCGATTGATGCGCAAGAGTGCATAAGCCGTAAAGCCGAGCATGGCGACGGCCATGATCGGCAGGAAGGCGTGCATCTTGATCCACTCTTTGTAGAATATTGCTTTTTTCATCGTTTTAATATTTTCCGGTCAGCCCGATGAAGGCATCTTCGAGGTTGAGCGATTCGCGTTGAAGGCCTTCGAACTGTACGCCCGCTTCGTGAAGGTTGCGGGCAACTTCGTCTTCCGACGCAAACGAGAAAAGTTCGCCTTTGCGGTTGGTGATCGCGGGGTGGTAGCACTCTCCGATCTCGGGAAATTCGGTTTGCGGGGTCGAGAAGGTGTAACGGCCGAAGGTGGAGAGCAACTCCCCGACGGGCATCTGCACCATGATACGACCGTAGTCCATGATAATGCAGTCGTCGACGAGTTTTTCCATGTCCTGAATGATGTGGGAGGTGAGGAACACGGTCTTCTCCTCGGCGCGGGCATAGTCGCGCAGGTACTCCACAAACAGGCGTCGGTAACCCGGATCCAGACCCATCGAGAAATCGTCCAGGATGAGCAGTTCGGCATTCTGCGCCAGAATCAGACCCAGAGCCACCTGCGACTGCTGTCCGCACGACATGCGCGAGATGCGCTGACGGGGGGCGACCTTGAGTTTTTCCATCAGTCCGTAATAGGCATCGCGATTCCATCGGGGATAGAATCGCGCGTAGAATTTCTCGATCTGCTCGATGGTCATGTAGGCATACTGCACGTGGCCTTCGATCAGAAGAGCAATCTTCGAACGGGTCTCGGGCGTGATCCTTTGCAAATCCTCGCCGAAGATACGACACTCGCCCGAACGGGGTTGCAGGTAACCGCTCAGGATGTTGATGGTCGTGGTTTTACCCGTGCCGTTTTTGCCCAAGAGACCGAGAATTCGGCCTCTTGGCACATTAAAACTCAGATCTTTGTAGATGAGCCGCTCTCCGTAGTAGTGGGTCAGATTGCGGCACTCGATTACTGAATCGGTCATGGATGGATTACATGAGCGTGGGAACGGATTCGGGCGTGAAGTCAACCGTCGAATTGTTGGTATCCTTCAGGACGGTGCGACCGGTAGCCAGCTTCACCTGCTGACGTACGACGCTCTTGCCGTAGCGGCTCTGGTCGCCGTCGATCTTACCGCAGTAGCTCCAACCCGAGTCCAACGAAGGATCCGTTACGATCCATGCGAACATCTCCTCGATGCTGAGGTTTACGGCATCAACAACCCACTTGTTGGGGAATTTCCATGCGTCGGTCGACATGGGGAAGGTTCCGTGCTCGGGAACAACCAGCTCATACTCGGCCGTGTAAGCGTAATCGGTAGCGAACTGCTCGGGGGTAACACCGTCACCCAGACGACCGATGGCGTACGATTTGAAACCACGGTTGTGGAACGTCCACATCATATCCTCACCCAGCGTCGACGAGATCATGTTGGGTACGTCGGGGTTATCGACATCTTCGTCGTCGAGTTTGTTGTAGTACTCGAAATCGGCTTTCGAAAGATCCATCGATTTGGGGTTGTAGGTGCGGTGGTCGATGGCCGTGTCGGCGATGACGATCGACTTGCCGGGCTCTACGGGGTAGTCTTTACCCGAACCGGGGATGATCAGCGTGCTGCAAATGGTAAAGTACTCGTTCATGATGTCGGGCGTGTAATCGAACTTCGATACGGTCAGGAATTCCGACTCCATGAGGATGATACCGTCGGCGTAGAGCGTGTGGTCGGAGTTGTTCGTCAGTTTGACGTACTGGTCACCGTAGTACTGCGAACCGTCGGGGGTCAGCGTACCGGTGAAGAAGATCTCCTCGATGACGAAGTCCTTCGACGAGGGGGTCGAAACGGTCGTTTCGATCTTTACCTTCGTCTCCTTGCCTTCGGCAACATGGATACCCTCGCGTACGGCCTCGACGTAGCTCTCTACGGTGCCGTTGTCGCGGGTGTAGTTGATCACACCGTTCATGGCCAGGTTGTACGTACCGGCCTTAACCTCGGATTTCAGCGTGTAAACACCTGCACCTGCCTCCGAGAACTCGTTCAACTCTGTCGTCGAACCGCTGTTTACGTCGGTCAGGATGACCTTCAGTGTCTTCAACTGGGGATTCTCCACGCTGATGGGCATATTGATGTTCAGCGTCAGCTCGGTCTTTGCCACGGGCTGGGGTTCGGGTTCGGGAGTGGGGGTCGGGGTGACATTGGTGTCGTCGTCGCTACAAGCCGCAAACATCACGACTGCGACTGCGATCAGAAGATTGAAAATCTTTTTCATGGTTTAAAATAATTGAATTTAGTTGTGTTATTAATTGTTAAAATGTAATTCCGGTTTGAAGGTGTACGCCCCATCCCGTCGTGCTGTCCGAAAAACGGTTCAGACGGATGCCCGCCTCGACGAAGAGGTTGAGCTTGCGGCTCAAGGCGTGATCGGTGCGAAGATCGAGGTGGCACTGGAGGGCATCGAGCGTCATGCGTCGATAGTCGTGTTGTACCATCTTGAGCATCGAGGGGTGCAGGTCGGCTACGGGGAGTAACAGGTTATGGCTGAAGATCGTGCGGTAACCCAGCCCCGCATCCATGCGCAGGTGCATCTTGGGGCGTTTGATCGTCAGCGAAGCATCCGCACCACCCGAGAAACCTTCGGATTCGCGGTTCTGGACGGGATAGAGGTAGTCCTCGGTCATCTTCTCGTACAGCGTCCACGGCGATACCGACCACTCCAGGCGATCGTCCGCGTGGTTCAGAAAACCCTCGACGCGTGTACGGAGCGTGCTGCCCTCGTACATCTTGAGTTCGCCCACAACGGCGTAGATGTTCGAGATCTTTTCACCTACGATGCTCTCCGTACCGGGTCGGTAGGTGTATTGCAGGTGGGCATTGACGCCCCATTTCAGGCGGTTGCGGGTCGAAGTCCAACCGAGCGTGGCCTGCACATCGTGCGGGGCGACCGTTTGCAGCGGCAGGTTGTTGAAACCGATGAGGATCTTCTCGATGGAGAGGTATTCGTAGCTGGCCACGGCGAAAAGACCGTCCTCGCCTGCGCGGGGGGCGAAGGTGGCTGCAAGGGTGCATCCGCCACCGCGGTAGAGGCTTCCCGCGTCAGAACCCGAAAAACGGGCGTAGTGGGCGCCGAGTCCCGAAAGGTGGTATTCGGCCTTGATGCCCTGCGGGTTGTAGTAGTCCACATCGCCGCGTTGCTTGTAGATCTTGGCGGCAAGCGAAAGTCCCGTCTCGTATTTTCCCGTGCGGAGCGTTGCACCGCCACGGAATTCCAGCATCGTGGAGATATTGCGCGGACGGGGGTCGATGTCGCGGTATTCGTGCGAGGCGCGGATGTCGGCCTCCAATGCCCAACGCCATTTGCGGGTCTGGTGTCCGTAACCGCCGCTGAAGGTGTATTCTTCGGAGGTGAGGTTTCCGCCCACGGAGTCGGCCGTAACGTAGGGGTAGATCAGTTCGTAGTCGGCGGAGGAGTTCCACACGACATTTCTGAGGTTGCCGCGTCGGTAGCCCGCCTTACCCCATACGGAACTGCGCTCGGAGAGCCGGCGGAACGATTCGGCCTCGAAGAATCCGAAGGTGTTGCCGTCGCCCAGCGCAAGGCGTTGTGCCTCGTCGTCGCGCTGCATACGAAAACCTACACCCGCCTGCGAATAGTCGAGCGTATAGGCCGTGGCGTGGGTGGCGGGGTTGATGTGCAGTACGGACAGCATCTGCCGATCGGGAGCGTGTTGCTCGTCGAGGGCACGAAGCAGCGATTGCGTCTTGGATTGGGCGCGGAGCGAATCGGGTGCGGGCGTTTGTGCCGCGGCCGAGGTGGCGATGCCCGTCATGGCGAGCAGTGTAATAAATATTCGTTTCATGCGCCCGTTTAGTTTTTAAGGATCAGATCAACGGTGGCTTCGGAATGATCCGCAACAAAGGTCAGCGGGTCGTTGCTGATGACCACTTCGCTAAAGCGGTAATCGCCCTTTTCGTCGGTATAGGCCAGACCGCCGCCCTCGTTGATGCTTAGGCGGTAGAGGCCTTTCATAAGGCGGATATTCAGTTGCCCGTTCTCGAAATCCGAGGTGGAGGTGCGTTGGCGTGTATTGATGTTCTCGAAGACCATCGTGGCCTGGAAACGGCGCATCTCGATGCCCTGGGGCGGACGAACCGTGAGCGTCAGTTGGGTAAAGAGCGAATCGGTATCTTTTTCGACGCACGCAACCGACAATAGGGCGAGCATCAGGATGCAGAGGTACTTTTTCATAAGAGTTTGAAATTTAATTCCATGCCGAAATAGGGCGTTACGCTGCGGCGTACGGTGATGCCCTCGACCTTATAGTCGGGCGTGTAGTTCAACATCTGGGTGACGAACATGGCGGCCGTGAGGCGTTCGCCGAGCAGGCGTTTGGTGACCTTGAGGTTGGTGGTCATGGCAAACGGAATGCTGTGCCAGCGGAAAGCCTTCTCGTTGTAGTGCATGATGAGCCACTTCAGGACGGGGTCTTCGGCCGAGGCATCCGTGAAGGGAAACACGTTGCCGTTGATGTCGGCATAATGCGAGGGGCGGCTGCTGCGGTTGGTGTTCAGATCGCGCGTGAGCCACTGGCACTGGAACGTGAGTGAAATACCCAGTCCGATGCGCGGCAGGTCGGTGTCGATCATGAAGTTCGTGTTGCAGATCTCGCGGATGTAGTGCGAGTCGTTGTCGTAAATACCGACATACGACAGCTCTTTGTTGTTGATCAGTACCGCGGGGCTGTAATAGACGGGTTCGCTGTTGGAGTACTCCGTGCGGAACCAGGCGCCCGTAATGGTCAGTCGAGTACGCAGGGCAGCGATACGCTGCGAGGAGAACGTGAACTCGACACCGCGTTTCGAGGTGCGGCTGCCGTTGGTCGTTTCGCTGTGCGAGCGAAGCACCTGCTGCGGGGTGTAGGGCATGTCGTCGAGCGAGGGCGGAGCGGTGAGTTGCGAGCCGTCGATGCCGCTGTAGTCATACTCCTTGTATTCGTATTTGCGGTAGGTCGAGGCCGAGCGGAATCCCGATTTCATATCCTCCTCGAAGTAGGTCAGCGACAGGCGGTTGCCTGCAATGGTGACATCACCGCGCACCTCCCACTTGAAGTTACGTGCCGGCATGAGGTCGTAGTTCGTCGGGTCGGTAATATAGGTGCGGATATTGACGCGACGCAGCGACGGGGCGTTGTGGAAGTAGTTCAGCTGGGTGAAGTCGTAGTAACGCGGTGCGGGGTACAGCTGATTCATCGTCGGGCTTTTGGTATGCCAGCCCACACCGCCCGAAAGAGCCGTTTCGACCATCTGATCGCCGATCGAGAACGACGGCAGCGACAGGCGGACATTCACACGCGGATCGAACCAGACGTGTCCGTGCATCTCGTAGCGTTTGTCGATGTTGAGCATCGTCATGGCACGGACACCCGCCATAATGTCGAGGTGGGTGCGTCCCATGGTGATGAGGGTGTTGTCCTCCACGAAAAATCCCATGTCGTGTTGTGCGGGGATCTTGTTGTAGGGGTAGGGGCGTGTGGCAATGCCCGAGAAAATCGGGTGTGCCATGTCGAAAATTTGACCGCGACCGAGGTTCTTGTCCATCGACCAGTCGCCACCCGCCAAAAGGGTCGATGTGGTGTTGTCGGTCGAGAAGCCGAAGGTTGCCATAAACTTGGCGAAGGCCGAAAGCGGTTGTCCGTCCACCTCCATTTCGCCCGTATAGGAGGCTTCGAGCGGAACGGCATCGAACTCGCCCTCCTCCATATTCACGGGAGTGGCCATCGGTTTGCTGATCGAAACGAAACGGCGACGGTGGATGCGGTCTTTCGAGTAGTCGAACGAAGCGGTTGCCTCGAAGGCGCGGAAGAATCCGTTGCGCTTGGACTTATAGTCGAAATTGGCGCTCAGCGTCAGGTGGTTGTATTGCGATTTGTAGTCGTCGATGTTGTGGTTGTTCAGATCGGGGTCTTTCTTCTGGTTGTCGAACGAACCCGTATAATCGAAATTCACGCTCAGGGTCGAAGTCCCCGCATCGGCATCCCATTTCTTGGCCATACGCACCGAACCCGTCACACGTTTGTAGTTCTCCAACGTATTGCGCGGATCGGAATGGGCATCGAGCAGATCGACACCTATATTGAACGTGAGGTCGCGGCGCGGAAGTTCGAATCCCTTGCCGATGTAGAACAATTTGCTCGACATGTCGGCCTTGAAACGTGCATCGAGGTCGTGGCCGCCCTTACGGCGTTTGATCTTCACAAGACCGCTCGTCAGGTCGCCGTACTGCACGGAAGGAATACCGCGTATGATTTCGACGCTCTCGATCTGGTCGGTCGAGATGGTACGCATATCGACACCCGAATTGACGAAGTAGTGGTGGCTGACCTCGGGATCGTAAGCACCGCTGCCGGGGATGTATTGCATGTTGGCATTGGTGCTGATCGGAGCACCGTCGATGACAAACGACGTACCGAGTGCCGAAGTGGCGTAGTCGGAACTGGCGATGCCCGTTTCACGCAGGTGGATGGTGTTGGGCGTACCGAGAACAGGTTTCGAAGCGTGACCGCCCGGCAGCAACGACAACAGATCCGAGAAACTCGAAGGCTGGAGGTGCTCCATGGCCTTGCGGTCGATGGTCGAAGAACTCGTTGTACCTTTGGTTTCGGAAGCGGTGATCACCACGTCACGGATGGCCAGCGCACTCTCCTTGAGGACGATGCGGTAGTTCGTGGGGGTGTTCTTGCCGAGAAGAATCTTCTGGCGGTGGGTGTCGTAGCCGATGTATTCGACGGCGAGCGCATAGGTGCCGTCATGCAGGGCGAAAAGGGTCGTGCCATCGGCATTGGCAACTGCTCCGAAAATGTGGCCGAGGGAGTCAATGAGCGAAATGGAGGCATAAGGCAATGCCTCGCCCGAAGTGTCAACCACTTCGAACGTGATACGGACTTTGTCCGTTCGGGGTGCGGTTTGTGCCATCAGCGTGTCGGCAAGCAACACGAAAACCGCAAGTAAAGTAGTCGAAAGGACGTATTTAAGGAATCGGGTCATCTCTCTTTTTTTAGCAGGGCAAAAGTAGAGCAGTGTTTACCGAATAACAATACCGATTATGCGCTAAAATGACGGGTCGAAATACCTAATTATAGGGATGAAAATTCCGTAAAAAGCGAAAAACAAGAGAATAAAACCGACTTTCTATGGAATGTTTGAAGGCCTGAATATGGGGTAATGTGCTATGCGTGTGAGAGATGGGCGGATTTACCCCGATTCGGATTATTCCCGAAAAAGGCGAAAAACAAATTAATCAGCTTAAAACAGCTTTATTTCCAGCGGGTTACGGGCATCTGATTCCATGTCGAGGAGGTGCCTCTTGGCCGCAATTCCTCCGGCGTATCCCATAAGTGCATGATTTGTTCCGATAATCCGATGGCAGGGGATAAACACCGAGAGCGGATTTGCGCCCACGGCATTCGCCACGGCGCGGACGGCGTGGGGGCGGTGAAGACGGCGGGCAAGATCTGTGTAGGAGATTGTTTTGCCGTAAGGGATTTGCTGCAAATCCTGCCACACGGTGATCTGAAAATCCGTACCGACAAAATTTAGCGGAAGATCGAACGCGAGGCGTTGTCCCGCGAAATATTCCTCCAATTCGGCGATTGCGCGTTGCAAAACGGGAGTCGGATGTCCGATAAACTCGGCGTGCAGCATCCGCATTAATCGGTTGTCGATCACCGCCCGATGTCGTGCCGTCCCCCAATCGCACAGGCACAAGCGTCCGTCCCACTCGCCGAGGATCAATTCGCCGCAGGGGGTGGGGTGGTGTTGTGTGTATATGGGTGAGGCGGGCTTCATTGCGTTTCGGGAGTAAGAATTTATAAATATACGGATTTTTCGTATATTTACGGAAATTAGTTCAGGAACAACTATTTTACATTTGTTTATTTTAATAATATATTTATGAAAAGATTATTATCAACTGCACTGCTTATCTGTATGACATTTGGAGCATGGGCACAAAACAAAACGAAAATGACAGAAGAAGAGGTGGAAAAGACCATGGAAGGACTTGAAGCGCTCTACCAGATGGAGACAGGAACGGTATTCGGCGAACTTGATTCATTGTCAGAAAACCAAGAGTTCAGACAGTATAGACTCCCTTGGGAAGAATGGGCGGGCAAATTCAAATACGCGAAAGAGGGTCTGCCAGTATTTTTAAGGTGCTTTAACAAGGCATTCATAGAGCCTAACAAGGATTCTTCTATCTTCTGTAACCTAATGCTAAGAGGCAAATTTGAAGATTTATCTTCAAATTTCGACATTCGGAAAGAATCCGAACTGTGGATGTTTGATCATCAGGATGAGAACGGGAACTTCACGGGATTCCGCAAATACCTTTTCTTCGACCTGGAGACTGATTTACAGATTCATCTGACGGATAAGCAGGGTAAACCGATCTATATACACCCGGATGAAAATCTCTATCTGCTTGAGGGCGGATACAAAGCCCAGAACAAAGATACATTAAATATATGGTACGGGTTGCAGATACCGTTAACTGCCCCTTATCAGGAAATTGCAGGAGGACACATCTCCTTGTCTTTCTATATGCCTGAGAAATACAACCGCATCACAGTACCCATAAAGGATTTTGGAAACAAACCTGTACAGGTGACTTGGGGCAGCATGACTTTTTCCATAGAAAAGGTTGACAGCAACGGCTTCATCATTTCCACAGACGCAGAGAAGATCGACAAACTGAGACGCATGGGTTGCCTTTATCACAGAGACGGTAACTGGTACGAGCCGTCCTCTCAAACAGCCATAACAGGAGATTTGGACAAGATTCTGAAAAATAGTATAGGGAAAATCTCGTTTGAAGAGTGGTTGAAAAGAAAAAACATTGACCCGAACAACCTTGAAGAGACTATGGAACACTATATGGAAGATGAAGTTTCAGAGGTAAATGACGGTACAAACATTGCCGGAGTTATGGGAAAGCACTACACGGTTGCCTTGCAGGGGGATAGTCTGTTGCTCTATATGCCGGATGAAAAGAAACGGAAAATTGCAGAGATAACTGCATTTGCCCCATCGGAAGGCAAAGCATCGCGATTATTAATCAACCACGAGCGATGCAGTGAACTTATAGAATGGTTGTGCTCAGAGAAATCACCTGACAATACAAAACAGACCGAATCGGAAGAGATGGAGGAAGTGGATTATTTCAGTCCGGACTTTCAGCACGCCAAGCCCATCAACCCGCAGACAGGAATGCCGGACGAATGGAACACGGTTCTGGCACAATTGCTCAGGAAGCCTGAAGAGGCAGCCGAGCAAGGAATTACAGGAAGAATGACGGCTGAAGTAACGATTGATGCTGACGGCATTGTTGCTAATGTGAAAATAAACGGTGATTCTCATCCTTTATTGAAAAAAGCGGTCTTCGACTGTCTCTACAGTATAAAGTATGTTCCGGCAAAGTGGAAGGGAAAAACAGTATCCGACGTTGTCTTGGTACCCTTCATTTTTAACTGACCTGGCTTATGGAAGGATATGTTCTGATTGTATTGCAGGTTTTGCTTTCCGGACTGATCATCTGGAGAAGAAGGCAACAGAACCATGGAAAGACAGGGTGCTTTGCTGTATTCATGACAATTGCTGTCGTATTCGCACTGACCACTTCTCTGTATTTCCTGGGGAAGTCCATTGTCTTTGACGGCTTGCTTTCGGATGTGTTTGCAGACAGCAGGGGCTCTCTTGCCGCAGCGTCACCGGCAGAATGGCTGATGGCCGGATTCCTGCTGCTGATGATCATTCTTATTGCGGCAACCGTCTGTTCAATTACAGGTTTCGCCATTACAGGTCATCATCCTCATTTCTGCAAGATGGTATGGAAGACTCTGGCGGGTATCCTCCTTTTCCCGATAATAGCCATGGCCCTGCTCGGCATTTCTTTCGCGACTGCGTTTGTGGTCTGTATGCGTATCGCCTCACCCATGTTCGATTACATTGGCTGGGGGTGGATGATCATGCTGGTTCTGATGAGTCTCATGTGTCTTTTCGGCTTTTCCGGCTTTGTGACCTTGCTGATGAATATGAACAGGAATGATATAAAGCAATATGATATTGAAAACAGGGAACGTACATTCCGCAGGATTACTGACAACGAAGAGAAAGGAGGCGAAAAATGAATAGATATATAAACTTTTTCAGTTTGTCAGTAAAAGTGACTTTGCGGGAATTTCTGCTTGTTTTCATTTTACTGGCATGGTCCGTAAATGTTGCCGGTCAGGTTCAGGAAGATTATGAAGGACACCCGGGTTGGAAAGTGGAGGATGTTCCTAATCCCAAGACCCATGATGCCGATAACTGGATAAGTGATCCGGACAATATATTGAGCGGCAGTGCAGAAGATGAGATCAACGGAATATTACAGCAACTGGAAGATTCATTGAGTATAGAGGTTGCTGTGGTAGCACTCAACAGTATCGGTAATCAGGAACCGCATGAGTTTGCCCTTTCCCTTTTCAACAGATGGGGTGTAGGCAAATCGGAAGATGACAACGGACTGCTGATACTCCTTACACTCGATATAAGGGACATCACTTTCAAGACCGGCTATGGACTCGAAGGTGTACTGCCGGACATCATCTGCAAACATATCCAAATGGAGAATATGGTTCCATACCTCCGGGATAATGACTGGGATACGGGAATGACGGAAGGCGTGAAAGCCGTGGTTGCCACCTTGTACGGAAGTGACTATCAGGCAGCACCGCCGGAAGCATGGATGAAGGAATTCAGCCGGACAGCCCCTCCGCTTGTACTGATCGTTTTCGGAATAATGATCGTTCTTGTAAACTGGCTCGTATGGAGAAGTTTTACACACCAGCTGACTCCGGAAAGCGACAGTACACAAGCCGCAATAACTGTTCTTGCAACCAAAAAGCCTCTTGGTATAAAGACACTGCTCGGTGTCATCTGGCTGGTACCTGTCTGGCCTGCATTGCTTGGTATCGCTTTATGGTATTGGGGCCGGCAGCGTAACAGACTGAAACGGAAAAGCCGTACATGTCCACATTGCGGCAGAATTTGTCTGAAGCCGGTTCCCGTAGAAGAAACGAAAAAACATCAGGATCTGCTTTCTGACAGCGAACGTATGGAATCGAATCTGAAGACGGCATACATCCGTATATTCAGATGTACCGCATGCGGCAGGACTGTAAAGGTGCGGATACCTCTTGAAAGAGCAGGCTATGAATGTTGCCCTGACTGCAGGAGCATGACACTGCATAAAGAAGAGGAGTTCAGGACCGTAAAAAATGCCACCACTTCATCCGAAGGACTTATGGAAGCAAGTCACAGGTGTCTGCATTGCGGAGCCCGATATATTGTAGGATACAAAATACCCAAGATTAGTCCTTCCTCCAGAAGTTCTGGAGGTTCGGGCGGTTCGGGTGGCGGCAGTTTCGGCGGCGGCTCTTCCGGAGGGGGCGGTTCCTCAAGCCGGTTCTGATGCCAATCATTTGTCAATCAAACGATCAATCATGAATGGAAAAATAATACTGATTATGGGATTCTTAAGTTTTTTTCTCGGTTCAGGCCATGCGCAACCCGAATAGTATTACTTATCAAATTCGAGAAAAGATAAATTGATATATGGACAAGGATTTTTCAATATGCAAGTATCTCCTGTCGAAGACAGAAAATGACGAACAGATGGAAGCCCGTCTGAGGATGCTTTGTGTGTCTATGGCAAAAGACGTGCCGGATGAGAAACGCAAACGGCACATGCGTCCGTTTTTCTCGATTTTCGCATTTTGGTTGAAGGCCACGGAAACCGAATAGAACCGCTCGCTGATCATCAGCTTGTCGGAGTTGTCGGGATTTTCTTCTGTGGTGGTCGTTTTGAAGTCTGCAACGGTCTTTCCCGAAAGATTGTACTTCAGCGCGTGCAGCAGACCCGAATTGGGGTTGATCGTGCCGTCGATGACTTCACCGTTTGCCCAGTCGACTACCTCCAGTTTGGCGGTCAGTTCACCTTCGTTGGGGGCGAGCGGTGTGGGGAGTCCCTCTTCGTTACCGCCCAGAACGATGGTGTAGAGCGTGTTGCGCGAAGGGAAGAATTCGGATTTCTTGTTCGGATCGTTCAGCTCGACATTTACTACACCCTTCTTAACCAGTGAATTGCCGAAATTCACCGAGTAGGAGATCTCCACAACGGGACAGGCTGCATCGCGGCTGCCTTCCTCGTACATGTAGAGCACGTGGCGCAGGTGGTGGTTGTCCGTATAGGCGGCGTAGGCAAGACCGTTTGCGAACTTTGCTTCCCATTCTTGGGTCGGTTTGATGGTGATGCGGTTCAGATCGGCAGGAGCAGTCCACACGGTTTGGGTGCGAGGTAGGATTTGTCGATTGCATGGCGCAGTCTTACGTCGGTGATCGTGAGGTTCGTGGTTTTATTCTTGAGATCCAGACGCGCTACGGTACGCACCAGATTGCCCTTCAGCGTAAGACTCGTGGGGACGACCTTAAACGTGTCGGTCGAGGCATTGTTGAGCGCCATGCACGACATCGGGAAACCCGATTCGCCTCGGCCGACCAGTTCATCGGCATTCACTTCGTCCTGAAGACGCACCTGTGCGAGCGATTCCTTCATCTTCTCGAGCGTGGTCACGCCCTCGGTGCCCGGTTGCAGTTTCTCGTTGGCAACCAGCATGATTTTGAGCGTTTCGCCCATCATGTCGTCCGTAATCTCGTGGATGTAGGAGTAGGAGCCGTTGCCGTCCGAGTTAAGACGCGCACCTTCAACGGCCTTGAGCAGCGTGTAGTTGTGATCGGCATCGGAGGCCTCCGCGCCCTTCTTGAACATATAGACATTCAGCGATTTTACTTCGCTCTCGCCGGTCTCCTGGATTTTGCTGCGCGTGTAAATCACTCCGTCGGCGTCGAGATCTCGAAAGAGATGACCTTCGAGGGTTCTTCCGCAGAGAGCTCCAGAGAGAGAAAATCGTCGTTGCTGCACGAATAAGTGCCGAAAACTGTTCCCGTGAGCAGGAACACGTTAAGCATTGATTTGTAGTTGATCATAAGTAAAAAGTTTTGTTGATTTATTGGTTGTCTTTATTGTTTTCAAAATCCTATGGTGTCGCCGTCAATCCAGTCGTTTACGGAGGTGCCCAGCCCCTGATGAATCTCGATTCGTCCGTCATTGCGGATGAGAACGCGGATCTTGTAATCCTGAATCGTCGTTTCATCTCATGAGAAAGGTCATAAGTACGGTCAAACGGTAAATATGCTTCATAGTGGCGACTGATTTTTTCGTTTTTTTTCAAATCGGCCGCAAATGTATAGG
The DNA here is from genome assembly GCA_020026395.1 of Alistipes sp. Taxonomy (GTDB): domain Bacteria; phylum Bacteroidota; class Bacteroidia; order Bacteroidales; family Rikenellaceae; genus Alistipes. The sequence goes on from JAHHQM010000006.1 coordinate 83,804, forward strand.
CGGAAAACATATACTGCCAATTTTCTGATTTGGCAAAAAATCTTGACCCCTGTCTCAAATTGTCAATGTTGTATCATTGTATTGCCATAATACGTTGATTTACAATGGATTATTTTATGGTGGGGGCGGATGGAATGGGAGTTTTTAGAAGGCGGATTCCGTGGGTATCGGGCATGAAAAAAGCACCGACCTAAGGCCGGTGCTTTATAAAATGGGGCTCAGAAAACGCATTTTGTCGTCCCCCGGACTGGCGGATTACTTCAATCGATTGCGGTATTCGGCAGGACTGATCCCGTATTTCTCTTTGAAGAGACGATAGTAGGTCGAGACGTTGGAAATGGCACTGCGCATCGCCACTTCCACGATGGACAACTCCGCATTTTCTTTGAGCATCTTGGTGGAGTATTCCAAGCGGAGATTATTGATGTAGGCAGGCCGACATGTCGTCACCCGTATAGGTGCGGATGATGGCGGCAAAACGGTTCTTGTCCACCTGCATGATGCGCGTGTAGTCGTCGCGTCCCAGCTGGTAGTTTAAGAAATGGCGCTCCTGGCGTACCTTCGCATTGAACAGATTGAAAATCTCCTCGTCGGATAGTTGCTCGTCTTTGGGGAAGGCGGGTGCCTGCTCGGGTGTTTGTGCACCGAATCGACGGGCGAAATAGAGTACCTTTTTGTGGTAGTATTTGAAGATTACGTTGCGGTTGAAGCGCACAAGAAGGAAAAGTGCACCCGCAGGGAGTGCGCCCAAAATCGCAAGCAGGATCTGATGGATGGAGTTTCGACGTTCGGTTTTATCCAACCTGTTTTTCAGATCGGAAAGTTTGTCCACATCGGCCGACTCAAACATAAGATCCTTGTCTCGGTTCACCAACATTTGTTCCTGCATGGCTCTGACCTTGCAGGAAATCAGGTAGGCCTAACTTCGATGCTCGAGGATTTGCTCGTAGAGGATGTTGAGCGTGTCGCTGGATTTTAGCGCTATTTCTTTTCCCTTCAGGATAATCCATCGACTCCTGCATCGAGAAGGAGAGCAGGGCGGCTTCGGCATGGATCGTATACACCCTTTTCTGAAGGGGGGGTGTCGGAGGTGAGTTCGGGAGAGCCGGATACGGTACGGATGGTGGTCAGAGCCATGTTGAATCGTGACAGGGTAAACAACGAACAGGTGCGCAGATAGCCCAATTTGTAGGACGGCCAGTCGTAATTGTTTTCGAGACTGTCCAACCGATTCAAACTCTCTTTCAGACGAAGATAGGCGAGCCATTGCAGATCGTCCAACGATTTCCCTTCAGCATGCAAACTTTGAAGTGCAGATAAAGCACATAGAATCAATAATAGAATGTGTTTTATGATACACGACGTCTTTTTTCGAATATGCCCTAAAAATCAAAAACAACTCATTTGAGTTGCTTTGTTACCATGTTATAATAGTTTAAGTTTATAAAAAATCCCCGAAATTCACTGTTCAGTTGGGATCTCGAGGGTAATACCATGTTGGTAATAGTACAAAGATACGAAGTTTTCCGGTTTTCAAAGGCTTGTTTGTCCGAAAAGCCTGTGTAGAGGTGGAAAAAGGAAATTTTGGAAATCTTTTCTGCAAAAATGGATAAGAATCGGATACGAAGTTTTGGTCGTCATTCTGATTTCGTCGGACGGGAGGGTATAAAAACAAAAAAAGCCTTGAAGAGATCTTCAAGACTTTTGGCGGTGTGTAGGGGACTCGAACCCCTGACCCCGTGCGTGACAGGCACGTATTCTAACCAGCTGAACTAACACACCTTTTAGCCGGACTCTCATTCGGGGCGTTGTCCCTTCCTGATTGCGAGTGCAAATATAGAGCATATTTTTGGAATATCCATCATTTTTCGGCAAAAAAATGCAAAAAAATCACCTCGAAAATTCTTGCCGTTGATTTTCAAATATTTAACATTTTCCGGAAAATCCCCACATCGAGGCTTCGTCTTAAAGTCTGCCCCGAAGAGGTCGCAAGAGCCTCAAAATCGGGATTTCGGGCATCAAAACAGGGGTAAACAAAAAAATATGCAAAAATTATGTAAATTTTTAATGAATATCAAAAGCGGCCTTACAGCTATGTGTAGAGCGGTTTTTGAGGCGGTGAAGCCCTTGTTTTACCCTCGCGCACACGTGTGAATACAGTGGTGATGCTTGATGGTTCCAAAAAATGTTCGTACTTTTGACCCCGTAAAAGAGACAAAGAACTTTTTAGATAACTTATAAATTTCGACAAGATGAAAGATGCAGTAGCAATTCTCACCGGTGGAGGTCCCGCTCCCGGTATGAATACGGTCGTAGGTAGTGTAGCAAAGACTTTTATTCACCACGGTTATCGTGTAATCGGTCTTCACGAGGGTTACACCGGTTTGTTCAATCCCGAACCCCGTACCGTAGATATCAACTACCGTATGGCTGATGGTATCTTCAACCAGGGTGGTTCGTTCCTCCAGATGAGCCGTTTCAAGCCGACTCCCGAGGATTTCGAGAACAACTTCAACCTCAAGTTCTTCACCGAGAACAACATCAAATTGCTGGTGACTGTCGGTGGTGACGATACTGCTTCCACGGCTAACCGCATCGCCAAGTTCTTGGAGGCTAAGAAATACCCGATCGCCAACATCCACGTTCCCAAGACCATCGATAACGATCTTCCTCTGCCCGTAGGTACTCCTACGTTCGGTTACGAGTCGGCTAAGGATAAGGGTGCCGTAATCGGCCGTGCCGTTTATGTAGACGCACGTACGAGCGGTAATTGGTTCGTTCTGGCTGCCATGGGTCGTTCGGCAGGTCACCTCGCATTCGGTATCGGTGAGGCTTGCCACTATCCGATGATCGTAATCCCCGAGATGTTCAACAAGACCGAGATCACGGTTGACAAGATCGTTAAGCTGGTCGTATCGTCGATCATCAAGCGTAAGATCATGGGTATGGATTACGGTGCCGCCGTTATTTCGGAGGGTGTATTCCACGCACTGTCGAACGAGGAGATCGCCAACAGCGGTATCCACTTCACTTACGATGAGCACGGACACCCCGAGTTGGGTAAGGTCTCGAAGGCTCACATCTTCAACGAGCTGATCGAGAAGCACGTGAAGGCACTGGGTCTGAAGGTTAAGAGCCGTCCCGTTGAGTTGGGTTACGAGATCCGTTGCCAGACCCCGATCGCTTACGACCTGACCTATTGCTCGGAGCTGGGTCTGGGTGTATATCAGCTCTTCTCGGAGGGTAAGACCGGTTGCATGGTTTACGTGAACTCGGAGGGTAAGGTATCGCCCCTGTACCTGAAGGATCTCCAGGATCCGACGACGGGCAAGATTCCTCCCCGTTTGGTGGACATCACCTCGGACAAGTTCAAGATGGTTATCGAGAACATCATCAACTCGATCACCCCGAGCGATTACGAGGCTGCAAAGCAGTACGTTCCCAATCCCGAGGAGTACGACTTCAACAAGATCCTGAACTGGAACTAATTCTTTTTGAAGATAATACGACGAGGACTGACCTTTTGGGGGGGTAGTCCTCGTTTTTTTTGCGATACGGCGCAAAAAAATCCCCGCCTTCCGAAATGTAGGAGAGCGGGGTGTTTTGTTTCCCGAGAGGGGCGCGGTTAGAGCAATTTCTTCTTGGAGGTCGTTACGACGAAATCCTTCAGGTAGAACGGCTCGAAGTAGGCGATGTCCTCGGTTCGACCCGCATCCAAAGCCTCCTGCGCCAGACGTGCCAGACCGCGTGCCGAAGGGGTCACCTCGACGAATTTGCTGCCTTTGAGCGCTTCCTCGCATTTGCGGGCACCGTTGCCGAAGATGACAAACGGACGACCCGTCGAGCGGAACTTTTCGAACGAATTTTCGTCGATAATTTCGGCCGAAACCTCGTTCTGGGCGCGACCCTCGGTGTCGAATACCTGGGCGTAAACTTCCATGCGACGTGCATCGACCATCGGGCAGAGCAAGGCATTGTCCCAATCCTCGACCGAGATGATGCCTGCCTTGTGATCTTCGCGGGCAACTTCCGTCAGGGCATCGAGCGATCCGATGGCGATCAGCGGCTTTTTCAGTCCGTAGCACAGACCTTTGGCAAACGAAACGCCGATTCTGAGACCCGTATACGATCCGGGGCCTTTGCCTACGGCTACGGCCGAAAGATCGTCGGGTGCGATGCCCGTTTCCTTGAGCAACTCATCGACAAATACGCCGACTTTCTTGGCGTGATCGCGACCTTCGTCGCTTTCTCTTAAGGAGATCAACTCCCCGTCTTTTGCGATACCGACCGAGCAGATGTCCGTGCCGGTTTCAATACATAATATCAAGCTCATGGCTCTATGTTTTCTTTGTTATTATCCTATTTGTAGTGCTTCATCGCCTTGTCCATTTCGCGACGGGCATCATTTTCCTTGAGGTATTCGCGTTTGTCGTACGCCTTGCGACCTCGTGCCAGACCGATGACGATCTTGGCCAGTCCGCGGTCGTTGAGGAACAAGCGAAGACCCACGATGGTAAGTCCCTTGTCCTTCGTGGCACGCTCGATCTTCATCAGCTCGCGTCCCGTCAGCAACAACTTACGATCGCGCTTGGGGGTGTGGTTGTTGCAGGTGCCCCAGCCGTACTCGGCAATATTGACCCCGCGAATCCACAATTCGCCCTTCTCGAAATAGCAGAACGAATCGACCATCGAGGCTTTGCCCGCGCGGATCGACTTGATCTCCGTACCGTACAACACCACGCCGGCCGTCCATTCTTCCAGAATCTCGTAGTCGAACGTGGCGCGTTTGTTCTTGATGTTTATCTTTTTTTGCTCGCTCATAAATTTATAACGGCATAAATCTTGTATTTGTTATTCCGTGAAGGAACGGGCGTCAGCGGGGCGGATCTTTCGTCGCCACATCTTTTTCCGCCAAACGGGGTGCTCGTCCCTTTTCTTTTATAAAATCAACCGCTTCAGCTTCAGGGAGATTGCCACCTTCACCTTGTTGTAGTTGGTGAAGCGCTTTAGAAGTACCTCCTGCTCCTCTTCGCTCAAGTCGGGCTGACTCAGTTTTTCCTGCAATTGTTTGATGATCTCCTCGACCACCTTCGATTTGTAGAGCGTGACAGCTTTCGGTACACCCGTTGCCAACATCTCCGCTTCACTCTCCACGTGAATATCCTTTTTTGTCCACAACTGACTCGGCACGTAGTTGTCCTCCTCGGTCAGAAGGTTCACCGTGGCGTTGCACACCTCGGGATCTTCGTGGCTGATGAACAGGTGCAACGGCACTTCAATACCGATGCCCGTCTCCAGCCATTTCTCGTGGTAGGTCTCCATGATCTTTGCGTAAGTCTTGTTGCGGAAGACGATGTTGTCGGCTCCCAATTCCGTGAAGATCACGTCGGCCACGTTGCAGGGTACCATATTCGCACCCTCCTTGAAATCGAACGAACGATGACCGTATTTCAGCAGGTATTTGATCAGTTCGTGTTCCAGGGTATCCGTTCCGCTTCCGGCGGTCACCTGTTTCTGATACTCGACTTCGGGCGCGGTGGCAACGGCCTCCTGCTGGACGCGGTTGGCTTGTCGGCGCAGGAATTCGTCCGTTTCGCGGTCGCCCGTGGTCGAAAGGCGCTTGCGGGCGACTTCCGAGATGAGGATGTTCTCATCGACATCCATCGTGTGGGCGCACTCCTTGATGTAGACCGCACGCTGGATCGGATCGGGGATCTGGGCGATCGACTGCACCATGTCGCTGATCAGGCTTGCCTTCTTGATCGGGTCTCCCTGTGCCTCCTTCAACAACAATTTGGCCTTGAACGCCAGAAAATCCTGCTCGTTCTCGGTGATGAATCGCTGCAACTCGTCGGCCGTGTGACTGCGGGCAAACGAGTCGGGATCTTCGGGTTCGGGCAACAGCACGACGCGCACGTTCAGTCCCTCTTTGAGGATCATGTCGATACCGCGCAACGAGGCGTGAATACCCGCCGAGTCACCGTCGTAGATCACCGTGATGTTGCGCGTAAATCGTGCCAAAAGGCGGATCTGCTCGGTGGTGAGCGACGTTCCCGATGAAGCAACGACATTCTCCATGCCCGACTGGTGCATCGAAATCACATCGGTGTAACCCTCGACCATGATGGCGTAATCCATCTGCTGGATGGCCTTCTTGGCGAAGTACAGGCCGTAGAGTTCGTGCTTCTTGCTGTAGATCTCGCTTTCGGGCGAGTTCTGGTATTTGGCGACCTGCTTGTCGGTGCGCAGGGTACGTCCGCCGAAACCGACGACGCGTCCCGATATGTTGTGGATCGGGAACATCACGCGGTCGCGGAAACGGTCGTAAAATCCGTTGTTGCGCTCCGAACGAAGCGAAAGTCCCGTGCTCAACAGGTATTGCTCCTTGTAGCCAGCCTTCAGGGCGTCCTGCGACATCTGATCTCCCTTGGCGGGGCAGAAGCCGAGGCCGAATTTGCGGATCGTGGCATCGGACATTCCGCGTTTTTGGCGGAAGTAACTCATGCCGACGCTCAAACCCTCGGGATTGTTGTGCAGGTAATTGGCGAAATACTCCTGCGCCCAACTGTTGAGCGTGAACATCGATTCGCGGTCGTCGTGACGCTGCTCCTCCTCGGGCGTGAGTTCTTTCTCGTGCACCTCGATGCCGTAGCGTTTGGCGACCATCTTCAAGGCTTCGGGGTAGGTGATGCGCTCGTGCTCCATCAGGAAGGTCACGGCGTTGCCACCCTTACCGCATCCGAAACATTTGAAGAGTCCTTTGGCGGGCGATACCACGAATGACGGGGTCTTCTCGTTGTGGAACGGGCAGCACGCTTTGTAGTTGGTGCCCGCACGCTTCAACGTGACGTAATCGCCGATGATGTCCACAATGTTGGCGGCGGCGTAAATTCGGTCTATGGTCTCCCTGTCAATCATAATTTGCAAAGATACATAATTTTTTGATGCTTGAGAAATTGGATCTCAGAAAAAACGTGGCGGTTTTTCTTCGTACGGGACACGTGCAACCCGAAAAAATGCGTATCTTTGACAAGATGAGCCTTCAGAAAATGAAATACGCCTTGGTGACGGGTGCCTCCTCGGGAATGGGACTGGAGTTTGCGCTTCAGTTGGCCGAGCGTGGTTATGGCATCGTTTGGGTGGGGAACCGACCCGACGAGAACCGCACGGCCGAAGAGAAGATCCGACAACGTACGGGGGGGGCGATACACCGCTCTATGCGTTGGATAAGAGTCGGCGGAGGCTTTTGCGGAGCTGGGGCGTGATGATGTCGCCGCAACGAGCCGTGCGGAAGGCTTTGTTTCGTAAAAAATACCGATGTATCCCGGGCGTGTTTATCCGCCTGACCGTGGGCGTTTGTGCCGTTGTGCCGTCGTGGATGTTCCGTCTGGTGCTGAAGATCCCTGCGGTGAAACGCCTGCTCGATCGGGTTTAAAGTTGTACGGAAATGATGAATTTGTTATTGCTCAGTAACGGGGATTCCTGCCGTTCGCGCATCGCAGAGGCGCTGTTACGTTCGTTCGGGCGGGGATTTCGGATTACGACGGCGGGTATTGCCGAGGATGAGGCGGTGTCGGATGCGGTCTATGCCGTCTTGGAGGAGCGGGGTGCGGATTTTTCGCGTGTAAAGCCTGTGGTCTTATCATCGCTCGAGGATCAGTCGTGGGACTATGTGATTACGCTAAGTTCGGAGGCCGAAGAGGTGCGGAAAAATCGGTTGAACGGTATTCCTGCAACGTGTTGCCCGTTTGAGGAGATCGATCCCGAAGATCGGGAGCAAGTCCGGGCGCTCTATGAGCAGATGGATCGCGTGCTCTACAATCTTTACCGCGATGTGTTGAGCGAGCAGTTATTGCCCCGATGTCGATGCGGGGCGAATACGTTTTGCCGCTGCGAATAAAAAGAAAAAACCTCCGCCTTTTTAGGCGGAGGTTTTATTTTGCTTATTGGGGTCGGTTATTTGCCGGTCTTGGCGAAATAAGCGTTCCATTCTTCGGTATTCAGACCCAGCAGCGTAAGGTTTGCAATCTCGATGCTGCATACGCCCGGCTTACCGCCCTCGATCAGGGCACGGCCTGCGGCGTCGTAGCGGACGCGCTTGGTGAAAATACCTGCGTTGCTGATGCGTCCCGGAGTCATCGGGTAGGTGTTCTCGTTGAACTAACGGTCGTTGTTCTCACATACATAAAGTACATCGACTTTACCGTTCTCGTCGAGCTGGGGAGCACGGGTGGAGGAGATCGACGAAACGATCTGGAATGCCGACGTGGTAGGGGTCGGAGTGGGATCGGGCGTAGGAGTAGGGTTTACCACATCCTCGTTGCTGCATGCAAACAGGCCATAAACGGCAGACATGCGCTCAGGAAAAAGTGTTTGAATTTCATGTTAAGCTAATGAGTTAATTTAAATCGGGCAAAAAAATACAAATTTTATTTGGTTAAACCATCGGGACAGATAATTTGCCGTTTTGACCAACTTTAATTCCTGACGAAATTTATTCGTTTTTTCGCGGGATTTCGTATCTTTGCATACTATGGATTTCAAACTCGTATCGGATTATGCCCCGATGGGCGATCAGCCGGAGGCTATCGAAGAACTCGTGACCAACATCAATCGCGGGGCGAAACATAACACCCTGCTCGGCGTGACGGGATCGGGTAAGACGTTCACGGTGGCCAATGTCATCGCGCAGCTCAACAAGCCCACGCTGGTCTTGAGCCACAACAAAACGCTGGCCGCCCAGCTCTACGGCGAGTTCAAGAATTTCTTCCCCGACAATGCGGTGGAGTATTTCGTGTCGTATTACGATTACTATCAGCCCGAGGCCTACCTCCCCACGACGGATACTTATATTGAAAAGGATCTTTCGATCAACGAGGAGATCGAGAAGATGCGATTGTCGACGACGGCGACCTTGCTGTCGGGACGAAAGGATGTTATCGTCGTTTCGAGTGTGTCGTGCCTTTATGGTTGCGGTAATCCGCAGGACTTCCACGACACGGCCATCAACATCAAGGTGGGGCAGATCATCAGCTACAAACAATTCCTCTATAAATTGGTCGAGGCGCTCTACACCCGTACCGAACGCGAATTGGAACCCGCCACGTTCCGTGTCAATGGCGATACGGTCGATATTATGGCGGCTTTCGGCGAGTTCGGTAATCAGTGTTTCCGCGTGATGTTCTTCGATAACGAGATTGAGGCCATCCAGTCGATCGATCCCGTGACGGGACAACGAATCCAGTCGCTGGATTCGCTGACCCTTTATCCGACGAGTTTGTTCGTGACGACCAAGGAACGCATTGATACGGCCGTGCAGCAGATCTATCTGGATATGGGTAAGCAGATCGAGATGTTCGAGCGCGAGGGGCGTATGGTCGAGGCGCAGCGCATCAAGCAGCGTGTCGAATACGACCTGGAGATGATCAAGGAGTTGGGCTATTGTCCCGGGATCGAGAACTATTCCCGTTATTTCGACGGCCGTCAGCCGGGTTCGCGTCCGTTCTGCCTGATCGACTATTTCCCGAAGGATTATCTGATGGTGGTCGATGAGAGCCACGTGACCCTGCCGCAGGTGCATGCCATGTATGGCGGTGACCGTGCCCGCAAGGAGAATCTGGTCGAATACGGATTCCGCCTGCCCGCTGCCAAGGATAACCGCCCCGTGACTTTTGCCGAATTTGAGAAGTTGCAGGGTACGTCGATCTATGTGAGCGCCACGCCCGCCGATTGGGAGCTGACGATGAGCGACGGTGTGGTCACCGAGCAGCTGATCCGACCCACGGGTCTGGTCGATCCGCCGATGGAGGTGCGCCCGACCGAGAATCAGATCGACGACCTGATCGAGGAGATTGATATGCGGGTCAAGAACGATGATAAGATCCTCGTGACGACCATTACGAAACGTATGGCCGAGGAGCTTTCCAAATATTTCGACCGTGTGGGCATCCGCAACCGCTACATCCACTCGGATGTCGATACGCTGGAGCGTATTCAGATCCTGGAGGATCTGCGTGCGGGTATGTTCGATGTGCTGGTCGGCGTGAACCTCCTGCGAGAGGGTCTTGACCTTCCCGAGGTGGCGTTGGTCGCTATTTTGGATGCCGACAAGGAGGGATTCTTGAGAAATGTGCGTTCGCTGACGCAGATCGCGGGTCGTGCCGCGCGTCATGCGCAGGGCAAGGTGATTCTCTATGCCGACACCTGCACCGATTCGATGCGTCAGACCATTGAGGTCTCGAACCGCCACCGCGAAAAGCAGGTGCGTTACAACATGGAGCACGATATGCTGCCGCGCCGTGCGCAGAAGAGCGGTACGGGTCAGAGTACGCTGTTGGCGGGACGTGCGACGGAGGGCGGCGTACCCGAGGTACACCCCATCGAGGAGCAGCACTACATGACGGTGGCCGATGTCATGGCGGGGTACGATACGACCCCGGCAGATCCTCACGCAGGCGAGGATTTGGAGGCACTCATCAACCGTGCCCGCGAGGACATGGAACGTGCCGCCAAATCGCTGGATTTCCTTGCTGCCGCTAAATTTCGCGATAAAATGTATGAATTGCAGAAATTGCGCGACGAGAATCGGAAATAACCGATTTAGAAAAACTTACAAAGCGGATGTCCGAAAAGTCGGATAGCCGCTTTTGTCGTTTTTACGAAATGTTTTGTTCACTACTTCTTTTTGAAGCGGAAATTTATAAGATTTGTTAAGACTGACAAAGACACACTATTATGAATTTACATCCTGAATGGAGCAATTCGGCAGTGGTTTATGAGATGAACGTACGGCAGATGACTGCCGAGGGGACGTTCAAGGCAGCTGTCGGAAAATTGGAATTTTTACGTGATTTGGGCATTGATGTCGTATGGCTGATGCCCGTTTACCCGATCGGTGAAATTAATCGCAAAGGGTCGTTGGGCTCCTACTATTCGATACGGAACTACACGGAGATTAACCCCGAATTCGGCACGATGGCCGATTTCGACGAATTTGTCTCGGCAGCACATAAACTGGGCATGAAGGTGCTCCTGGATTGGGTGGCCAACCACACCTCGCGCGATGCCGTGTGGATCAAGCAGCACCCCGACCGCTACGAACACGACGCGGAAGGCGAACCTGCCGTGCCCTGGGATTGGACGGATACCGCCAAACTCGACTATAAGAACCGCGAAGTATGGACTGCCGAGGCCGAAGCTATGGAGTTTTGGGTACGGGAACACGCCGTGGACGGATTCCGTTGCGATATGGCGATGCTTATGCCCATCGAGTTCTGGAACGAGACGAGCGAACGCCTGCACCGCCTCAAACCCGATATTTTCATGCTGGCCGAGGCCGAGGAGACCAATCTTTTTGATCGTCCCGCTTTTGATGCCTGCTACGGTTGGGAGATGTTCCACCTGCTGAACGATGTGGCACAGCAGAAGGCGCGCGTCACGGCGTTGCGCGATTTCATGTATGCCAACATGAAGCGTTACCCCAAGACGGCCATGCGGTTGGCGTTCACGTCGAACCACGATGAAAATTCGTGGAACGGTACCGAGTATGCGCGTATGGGCGATGCGGCGGAGGTGATGAGTGCCTTTACGTTTGTGGTGCCGGGCGGTCTGCCGTTGATCTACACGGGACAGGAGTACGGCTACAACCACGCCTTCAAGTTCTTCGACCGTGACCCCATGCCCGAGATGGGCATCAACCTGACGACATGCCGTTACCGCCGATTGTGCAAAATGCGTCACGACAATCCTGCACTGGCTTCGGGCGATCGGGGTGGGGATACATTTGAGATCCGCAACAACGCCGAGGATTGTCTGATGATCCTTGTGCGCGAGACGAAGATGAACCGCGTGATCGCCATCATGAATATGTCGCCCTATCGGATTCACGCCGATTACTATACGGGAATCTATGCGGGTATGTATCTCGATGCCCTGACGGGAGAGGAGTACGAATACCGCGGACATATCGAGGAGGATATGGAGCCGTGGAGCTACCGACTGCTGGTTCGGCAGGAGTAACCCGCCGACTTGAATATAAAAGGAGCATTCCGATAAAACGGGATGCTCCTTTTGTTGTTTAGCGGGGTTCGAGCCGCGAGAACCAATAGCCGAATCGGCGGGTGGTGCCGTCCTCCATACCGATGTCGAAACTTTCGGTGTAGGGTTCGCCGAGCGAGAATGCGACGGGGTGGCGGAAGATTGCACCGTCGTAGCAGAAGGTGTGGTACTCGCCATTTTCGCCGTTGGGGTCTGTGCCCTCGGGGAGCGAAGAGATAAATTCGCGGGTGATTTCGCGCCCGATGGCATCGCGTCCGAGTCCGTCGCCCGTGGTGGTGACGACTACGGTTTTAAGGTCGGTCTGGAGGAACGCCTCGATCACCTCCTGCGAGCTCTCGCCCCACAGGGGTTCGACGACCTCAATGCCCAACGGGCGGAGTTGCTTTTCGCGGTAGGAGCGGACATCGTTGAGGAAAATATCCCCGAAAATAAAATGACGCACGCCTTGTTCTAAAAAGTGGTGGCAGGCGCGGGTCATGGCCTCGGCATAGTCCTCCATATTGCCTTTGGGGGTAAGATCGACCGTATGGAGCGGAATGCCGATTGCCTCGGCTTGTGCCTCAAGCAGCGACATCGGGATCGAGTGCATGGTCGAAAGGCGGGTGTCGCGGTTGATGGTTGTCAGCAGGGCAACCACTTCGTAGTGCGGATCACGCAGGATGCGCCACAGGGCATGTGCCGAATCCTTGCCGCCACTCCAGTTCATCACGGCTTTTATTCGTTCCATTCGATGTGGGGTTTGTTGTGAAAGAATCCGCAGACGAGCAGCAGGTATTCGGGGACTTTGCCGTCGGTGCTCCATTTGAGTTCCATGTCGAAGAGTTCGCGGGTGGTGCGGGCAATGTCGAATCCGCACGCCTCGAGCGAGGGGCGCACCTTGTCGGGATGGCGGCATGGAAGGCCGTCGGGACGGGTGCAGCTGCCTGCGGGGCAGTAGAGGCACGAACCGATGTAGGCGAAGGAGCGTCCCGAATGGAGACGTTCCAATTCGAGCAGGCGGCGCTCCAGTCGGCGGCGTTCGGGAAGGATCATGCGGCTGATCTCGGAAAACGGCATCGACGGATCGAGCGGTTTAAGGCGTGTTGCGGTGATCAGCACGTTTTTATAGGGGTGCATGTAGCGTTGCGCCACATCGTAATCGAAGGGCGGGCATCCCCAACTGCGCCCGTAATTGGGGCATTGGCGGCAGTAACCCTCGATGCGTTCCGCATCGCGAAAACGGCGGATGTACTCCTCGGCAGGGAGTTCGCGGGTGAAATCTTCGGCGGTATATTCGGTCGGTGTCATCTTAAAAAAATGTCCGAAATCCGATCCCTTGCAGAACCGCGATTTCGGACATGAAATCGTGCTTAATTTACGGGGTTTAGTGGATTACCTGATACCAGGCCGTGTTCTGGTTCTGTTCGCGGTACCGCAGGCTCGGTTCGCTGGTCGTCACACCCAGGTAGTGGTGGATCGGGTTGTGCACACCGTTATAGACCGAGTAGAAAATGTCGGTATGAAGGCGGCACTCCTTGGGGAACGTGCGGTCGAGTTGCTCCTGGAAACGTGCTTTGGCCGTCTCGTCACTGCAACTCAACTCCACGAAATGACCCAGATCGAAGAACACGTGTTCGTCGAGACCCTCGTAGTATTGGAGCTCGCTGAGGTTGAAATCCTTCTTTGCCGAGGTAACCTGACGCATGGCGGTGGCCAGTGCATCCAGTTCGCGGGTGCGGGTCAGGGCGATACAGCCCGAAGGCTCGTTGGCGGGATTCGTCTCCCAGTCGTGCATATAGAAATCCCAATAGGTGTAGCAGACTTTACCCAAGGCCTCCTCGATGGGCATCTGGGCGAACAGGTGCGGCAGGATTCGGTCGTAGGGGAATCCGGCGGCCATAATCTCGCAGGGCGATGCTACGATGTAATCGGCAGCCGTGCGCAGATCGTAGAGCGTCTCGATGTTCGACATGAAGCAGGCATCGAAAATCAGGAAATCGAAGCGGAAATTCATCGACGAGAAGATGTCGCCGAGCGTGGAGATGTCCATACTGTGGTTCGAATCACCGAAGGCACGGGTCGGTTTTGCTCCCTCTTTCGGACGCCAGAACTCCTCCTCCGTGGGGGCGTTTGCGGCGGTGTGGTAGGGACGCATCAGGGGCGTTTGCGCAGGAATCCAGGCCTTGCCGTGCGAACCGATGATCAGTCCGTATTGCGTGGCGGGTGCATATTGGTGCACATCCGCGAAGAGCTTACCCACGGACTCCTCGGACGAAGCCTCGAAATGGTCGTAGGTCAACATCGGCACTTCCTCGCACTCTTTCTTCTGGGCGTTGTAGCGTAATCCGAAAAGGCTTGCCGACTGCTGGCCGAACGGCTGGTAGCAGATTACCAGGCGGTCGTTTTCGCCAAGTACCTGTGCGGCAACGGCCTTGCGGCACAATTCGATATTCGTCTTATAGAAACTCAAGAGGTTCGTACCCGGCATATAGAGCAGGATGGTGCGCGACTGGGGTTTCTCCTCGGGTTTGGCTGTCTGGAAAATCTCGAGGCGGACGGTACGTTTGGCCTCGGGGCAGATGATGCTCAGCGATCCCAATTTACGGGTTTCGGGGGTCGGGTTCTCCTCCAGAGCGGTCACTTCGACTGCGGTGTCGTGAGCCGTGGGCGCGGTGGGGTTTACCGAGAAAAGCTTACCGTCGGATTCGATACGCCATGCGGCATCAGACTTGACGGTGAAGGTGAATTTCGATTCGGCCGCAGCGTCGAGCGTGATTTTCCCGTTGAGGTCGGGCGTGATCTCAAACGAAATTTCGGGATCGGGCTGGGGCTTGTCGTTGGTTTTATCGTCGGAGCATGATCCGAGGCCGAGTGCGACAAGTCCGCAGAGCAGAAATTTTAGAAAGTTGTTCATTTTTAGGGTTAATGGTTATTTGTATTTTCGTGGTTTCAGGTTGTTGAACTGCCATGTGCGGTCGCGCTGGTAGGTGTATCCCTCGGGTTTGTTCCAATAGATACGTTCGAAATTGAAATAGAGCCCTTTACGCTTCTTGCCGTTTACAACATAGGGCGAAAGGAACGGCACAAACTCCACCGTGCGGCTGATGATGCGGCTTTTGCCGTAGGGCATATTCTCGGCGGCCATCACATCAAGGGCGTGCTCGAACATCAGGATATGTCGGGGCGACGATTCCGAAAGTCCGTCACCCGAGGCGATGATTGCGCGGATGATGCCGTTCATACGGTGAAAGTAGGCGTTTTCCTGCTTCTTGTCGCCCAGGACGCTGTAAGCATAGGCCATCAGATTGAGCACCTTCGGCGAGAAGGGGTCTTTCTGAAGTGCCTTCTGGCCTGCCGAGATCAGATCCTCGAGCAGCACCCGTTCGGGATGATCCACATCGATGCGTCCCGCAAGATCATACAGATGCGGGATGTCGGGATTGCTCTCCAGCGGCTTGTAATTCTCCTGAAAGGCATAGCCGTAGTAGAGGTAGTGATAATCCTTGTCGTTGAGCGTCGTGTCGCCCATGTTGTAGCGCATGATGAGCGACGTGTAGTAGTAGGGCGACGAGGTGTCGGTCGTCCTTTGCAGGATGTCTTCGTTGTCGGGTACCTTGGCAAAAACCGAGACCGCAAGGAAGAGCAAACATGCCGTGATTATTTTTCTCATGTATTTTATGTTGTCGGCGTTTTATTGCAGTTTATGGGTGTGGATCATTTCCGTGAATTTCTCGCGCAGGTGTTCCGATCCCGCAACCAGCGGCAGGCGCATACGGTCGTCGATAAGTCCCATGACCGAAAGCGCGCATTTGACGCCCGTGGGGTTGCCCTCCTCGAAGAGTGCGTGAACGGGCTCTCGCAAAACCTCAAATTCGCGGTCGGCCTCGTCGAAGCGACCTTCTTTGGCCAGGTTCATGCTGCGCATGAGCATCTTGGGGAACGAGTTGGCGGCTACCGAGATGGCTCCGTCACCGCCGCGGCGCATGATGTCGAGCGTCAGTCCGTCGTCACCCGACAGCACGAGAAATCCTTCGGGACGCTGGTCGATGATCTGCTGGATCTGGTCGATCTTGCCCGATGCCTCCTTGATACCGATTACGTTCTTCAGGTCGCGGGCGCAACGCAGCGTCGTTTCGGCCGTCATATTCACCCCGGCACGACCCGGAATATTATAGAGGATGATCGGCAGCGGCGAGTTCTCCGATACGGTGCGGAAATGCTGGTAAAGACCTTCCTGCGAGGGTTTGTTGTAGTAGGGCGTAACGCTCAAAATGGCATCCGCACCGCGCAGGTCGAACGTATGCAGTTGATCGAGCACTTCCGAGGTGGAATTGCCGCCCACACCCATTACGAGGGGTACGCGGTGGTGGATATGCTCCGAGATGAACTGTGCGATCATGGCACGTTCGGGAATGTAAAGGGTCGGCGTCTCGGCCGTAGTGCCCAGCGCCACGATATAATCTACACCGCCGTCAATGACATAATCGATCATACGGGCGAGTGCATCAAAATCAATGCGGTTCTCCTTGGTGAACGGGGTAATCATGGCGGCTCCTATGCCTGCAAGTTTGTGTCGTATCATAGTCGTAAGTTTTGGAGGTTCTTTAAAATAAACGGGTTTGCGGAGTGCCTTCGTCGGCGTGGGTCGTGGGGGCGTGCTCCTGTGTTTCTTCTTTGGGTTCTTCGGGGGCGGTCGTTTCGGGAGTTGCTTCGGGGGCTTTCGTGATGCCCTCTTCCAACATCCGGGTAAATTCGTCCTCGGAGATGATCCGTATGTTGAGTTTTTCGGCTTTCTTCAATTTGGCGGGGCCCATGTTCTCGCCTGCCACCAGGTAATCGACATTACCCGAAACGGCGGCGAGGTTCTTGCCTCCGTGGGCTTCGATCAGCGCCTTCAACTCGTCGCGCGAGTGGTTGGTGAACTTACCCGAAATGACGAAATTCAGTCCTTCGAATGCCGTCGAGCTTTGTTCGCGCTCCTCGGCCTCGAATCGAAGGCCTGCCTCGCGCAGGTGGGCGATGATGCGCTGGTTATTCTCGTCGGCGAAGTACTCGAGGATGGCATCGGCAATCTTCTCGCCGACCTCGTCTGCCTGGCACAACTCCTCGCGCGAAGCCTTCATCAGCGCATCGAGCGAACGGAAGTGATCGGCCAGATATTTTGCCGTGGTCTCACCCACAAAACGTATGCCCAAGCCAAATAGTACGCGGTGGAAGGGAACTTCCTTCGATTTTTTGATCGAACGGATGATGTTCTCGGCCGATTTCTCGCCCAGACGCGGCAGCGGCGCGAGTTGCTCCTGACGAAGGTCGTACAGGTCGGCGATGTCCTTCACCAGGCCGTTTTCGTAGAGCAGTTCGACGGTCTCCTCACCCAGTCCGTCGATGTCGAGTGCCTTGCGACGGATGAAGTGGATGATGCGGCCGAGGATCTGCGGACGGCATCCGCTCTGGTTGGGGCAGTAGTGCTTCGCCTCGCCCTCGTAGCGTACGAGCGGCGTGCCGCATTCGGGGCAGCGCGTGATGTATTCCGACGGTTTACTGTCTGCGGGGCGTTCGGAGAGTTCCACTTCGGTGATCTTGGGGATGATCTCGCCGCCCTTCTCGACATAGACCATATCGTGCAGGCGGATGTCCAGAAGTGCCATCTGCTCGGCGTTGTGGAGCGTGGCACGTTTGACGGTCGTACCCGCCAGAAGCACGGGATCGAGGTTTGCTACGGGGGTGATGGCTCCCGTACGGCCGACCTGATAGTCGATGCTGTTGATGCGGGTGAGCGCCTGCTCGGCCTTGAATTTATAGGCGACCGCCCATTTCGGGGCTTTGGCCGTGAACCCGAGGCGGCGGCGCAGGTCGAAATCATCGACCTTGATCACCACACCGTCCGTCGGGAAGGGAAGGGCATGGCGTGCCTCGTCCCAATGGTTGATGAACGCGTCAATCTCGGCGTTGTTGTGGCAGACGGCCGTGTGATCCGAAATCTTGAAACCCCATTCGCGTGCCTTCTGAAGGCTTTCGCGGTGGGTCTTGAACGGGAGATTCTCGCCCGCAAGCTGGTAGAGCGTGCAGTCCAGACCGCGTTTGGCCACAACGGCCGAGGATTGCTGCTTGAGCGTTCCTGCGGCAGCATTTCGCGGGTTGGCGAAGAGCGGATCTCCGGCGGCCTCGCGTTCGGCATTCAGACGGTCGAACGAGGCATAGGGCATCAGGATCTCGCCGCGGATCTCGAAATAGTCGGGCCAGTCGTTGCCCTGAAGTTGCAGGGGCACGGCGCGGATCGTGCGCACGTTGGCCGTCACATCATCGCCGTGGGTACCGTCACCGCGCGTCACGGCACGCAACAGGCGTCCGTGTTCGTAGGTTAGCGAGATGGCCGTACCGTCGAACTTGAGTTCGCAGACCAAAGTCGCTTCGCCGACCTCGCGCTCGATGCGTTCGATAAATTCGTGGAGCTCCTCGAGCGAATAGGTGTTACCCAGTGAGCGCATCGGAAAGCGGTGCTCGACGGTCTTGAATTCGTTCGAAAGGTCACTGCCCACACGCACCGAAGGCGAATTGGGATCGTAAAATTCGGGATGGGCGGTCTCCAGATCTTGCAGACGGCGCATCTTGGCGTCAAAATCGAAGTCGGAAATCTCGGGCGAATTCTCGACGTAGTACTTGTAGTTATGGTATTCGAGCTCTTTTCTCAGAGCTTCAATTTCGTCTTTAATCATATATATAGTATATCCTCGCGTAAAGATAATGATTCTTGATGGGAAAGGACGATAAAATCAAAAAAAATGCAAAAAAAAAGTAGTTATGCGGGGCAATATCTAAATTTTGCTTATACTTGCAGAAAATTTCCAAACAGTTATCATGATTAAACAAAACACTATTAAGAAGCATATCGTAACTAGCCTTCATAACCTGCCCCAGGAGTTGCAGGACGCCGTAAAAGAACAATATCCGCTGGGATTCACCGATGCCATGATCCGCATCAACAAACCCAACGGCGACTTCTTTTATGCCGTGCCGTTCGATACCGACGAGGTGGCTTATATGGTGAAGGTCGATGTGAAGATTGACGACAAAGCGCAGGAGGACGACGACAAGGACTATTACGATGATGACGAAATCAAAGGAGCCGACGAAATTCAGGACGACGGTCGCTCCGATGAGGAAGAAGAAGAGGATGATGTCGAGATGTAATCTTTGAGAATCTGTTTCGGGATTCGGATGATGCCATGAGAATTTTACCCCGTTGGATGGTGATCATTCCGCTCCTTTTTGCGGGATGCGGAATGGCGGAGAGTGATCAGGACGAACGGGATCGCACGATTTACGTACAATTTACGGATGCGCATTTCGAGGAGGTTTGTCTTGCGAAATGCGATACGAACCGTGACGGACGTCTGTCCCGTTACGAGGCTCGTCGTGTGCTCCATTTGGATTGCCCCGACTCCGGGATCGAGTCGTTGTGGGATATTCGTGAATTCGAAAATCTTGTGACGCTCAACTGCCGCGGAAATTACCTCACGGACTTGGATCTCAGAAAATGCGCCTATCTGCGCAGTGTCGATTGCAGCGACAACCGCATCGGTGTGTTGCAGATTGACGGCCTGCACGGATTGAACGAACTCAACTGCTCGAAAAATGAATTGAGCCGTCTGGAGTTCGAGCGCAACGTGTCGCTCAAATACCTTGATGCCGAACGCAACCATCTGCGTACGGTCGATGTGAGCGGCTGCTTCCATTGGATGGAGGTGCGCCTTCGGGAAAACCCCGACCTGACGACCCTCTACATTTCGAGCGAGCAAAACATCCAGCATTACCTCGATCCCCAAACCGAGATTGTGATCCTCTGATCGAACTAAACCCCGACTTGAACCATAAGTCGGGGTTTCTTGTGTTTTCTGCCGAAGGAAAAACTCCGACGGGAAAAAATACGCCGAAAATGTTAAAATGTTGAAAAAGTATTGCTTTCGAGTTGGCTATCTTTAAGAAAAATTAGTATCTTTGAAGGCAAAATATGTTTTTACAGGTTATAAAACGAAACTTGATATAAAATGAGAAAAGTAGATGTGATCCTCGGCCTGCAGTGGGGTGACGAGGGTAAAGGAAAAGTCGTAGATGTACTGACTCCCAACTATGAAGCCGTGGCACGATTCCAGGGCGGTCCCAATGCCGGTCACACACTCGAATTCTGTGGCGAGAAATATGTCCTGCGTTCGATTCCTTCGGGTATCTTCCAGGGCGGTAAACCCAATATCATCGGTAACGGTGTCGTTCTGGATGCCGTATTGTTCCGCGGTGAGGCGGAAGCTCTGGCCAAGAGCGGTCACGATTTGACCAAACAACTTTACATCTCGAAGAAAGCCCATTTGATCCTTCCGACACACCGCATTCTCGATGCCGCCTATGAAGTTGCCAAGGGTAGCGCCAAGATCGGTACGACGGGTAAGGGTATCGGCCCGACCTACACCGACAAGATCAGCCGTAACGGTATGCGTGTGGGCGATCTTCTGAAACCCAACTTCATGGAGATCTACAAGGCGCACAAGGCACGCCACGAGGAGATTCTCCGCAGCCTGAACTACCAGTACGACATCACGGAGCTGGAACAGGAGTGGTTCTCGGCCGTTGAGTACCTCAAGAAATTCACCATCGTCGATAGCGAATACTTCATCAACAACTACCTCAAGGAGGGTCACCCCGTATTGGCCGAAGGCGCACAGGGTACGCTGCTCGATGTCGATTTCGGTTCGTATCCCTTCGTAACGTCGTCGAACACCGTATGTGCCGGCGTCTGCACGGGTCTGGGTATCGCTCCGAACCGCATCGGTGAGGTTTACGGTATCTTCAAGGCTTACTGCACGCGCGTAGGTAGCGGCCCGTTCCCCACGGAGCTCTTCGACGAGACGGGTGATACGCTGGGTCGTATCGGCCACGAGTTCGGTGCCGTGACGGGGCGTAAGCGTCGTTGCGGATGGCTGGATATGGTTGCTCTGAAATATTCGATCATGATCAACGGTGTAACGCAGCTCATCATGATGAAGTCGGACGTGTTGAACGACTTCGACACCATTAAGGTTGCTACCGAGTATGAGATCGACGGCGAGCGCACGAATCAGTTCCCCTTCGATGTCGATATCGACATCAAACCCGTTTACACGGAGTTTGAGGGTTGGAAGTGCGATCTGAGCAAGTGCCGCAAGTACGAGGATTTCCCCGCCGCCTTCAAGAAATATGTCGAGTTCATCGAGCATGAGACGGGTGTCCCCGTGAAGATCATCTCGATCGGCCCCGACCGCGCCGAGACCATCGTCCGCTAAGACGATACTCCCGACCCCGGATCTGAAACCAAAAGAAACCCTTACCGTCCGCCCTTCAAACCGGGGCGGACGGTTTGAAACCCTAAATTTATACTAACCGAAATTTAACGTATGAAACAAAACCTTAAAATTGTCGTTTTGGCCAAACAGGTGCCCGACACCCGCAATGTGGGTAAGGATGCGATGACCGCCGAAGGTACGGTCAATCGTGCCGCACTTCCGGCCATCTTCAATCCGGAGGACCTTAATGCGTTGGAAGCTGCATTGTCGCTCAAGGATCGCGTTGAGGGTGCTACGGTACAGGTGCTCACCATGGGCCCGCAACGTGCCGCCGATATCATCCGGGATTCGATGTTCCGCGGTGCCGACGGCGGTTATCTGCTTTCGGGTCGTGAATTTGCCGGATCCGACACGCTGGCAACATCCTATGCTTTGTCGTGCGCGTTGAAAAAGATAAATCCCGATGTGATTTTTGCAGGTCGTCAGGCCATTGACGGCGATACGGCACAGGTAGGCCCCCAGGTAGCCGAGAAACTCGGACTGCCGCAGGTGACTTATGCCGAGCAGATCGTCGAGGTCAAAGAAAATTCGCTGCTCATCAAACGCCGTCTTGAGCACGGTGTCGAAACGGTTGAGGCACCGATTCCCGTGGTCATCACGGTGAACGCTTCGGCCGAGGAGTGCCGTCCGCGTAATGCGCGTCGCGTCATGAAATACAAATATGCCCTTTGCAAGTCGGAAATCGCCGCCGCTCCCGAATCGAGAGCCGCCCTGCGCGCCCAGGCAAATCCCGCCCTGCAAATCGTCGAATTCTCGGCACAGGATGTCGATCCCGATCCCATGCAGTTGGGCTTCGTCGGTTCGCCGACGAAGGTCAAGAAGGTCGAGAACGTCGTTTTCCAGGCCAAGGAGGCCAAACGCCTTTCGCCCGACGACAAGGACATTAACGAACTGATGGTCGAACTTATCGCGAGCCACACGCTCGGTTAAACCGTAGATGAAGATGAACAACATATTCGTATATATCGAGAATGAGAATTCCGTGGTTGCCGACGTCAGTTTGGAATTGCTGACCAAGGGCCGCGAATTGGCCGACACGCTGAAGGTGAAACTCGAGGCGGTCGTTATCGGTCATAATCTGAAGGGAATCGCTTCGGAGTTGGCCAAATACGGTGCTGATACCGTATGGCTGGCCGACGATGAGATCTTCTCGCCGTTCCGCACGCTGCCTCATACGGCCGTCATGTGCGGACTGATCGAGGAGGAGAAACCCCAAATCGTTTTGTTCGGCGCAACGCCCGTGGGTCGTGACTTCGCCCCGCGCGTGTCGTCGGCACTGCACAGCGGTCTGACGGCCGACTGTACGCAGTTGGTCATCGGCGATCACAACGATCCCAAGACCAAGAAGGAATACAAGGATCTGTTGTATCAGATTCGTCCTGCATTCGGCGGTAACATCATTGCCACGATCGTCAATCCGGAGCATCGTCCCCAGATGGCTACCGTGCGTGAGGGTGTCATGCGCAAGGAATTGGCCGCAACTCCCGTCGCAGGCGAAGAGCGTCAGATCGAATGGAAGAAATATGTCAAGGATACGGATCTTGTCGTGAAGATCGTCGATCGTGAGATCGAGGAACGCAAGATCGACATCAAGGGCGCAAGCATCATCGTTGCGGGCGGTTACGGTATGGGCTCGAAGGAGAACTTCAAACTCGTACACGAATTGGCCGACGTATTGGGCGGTGAAGTGGGTGCCAGCCGTGCCGCGGTCGATGCCGGATTTACCGAGCACGAGCGCCAGGTCGGTCAGACGGGTGTGACGGTGCGTCCGAAACTCTATATCGCTTGCGGTATTTCGGGTCAGATCCAGCACACCGCAGGTATGGATCAGTCGGCCATGGTCATCTCGATCAACACCGATCCCGATGCCCCGATCAACAAAATTGCCGATTACACCATCACGGGTGACGTCAATGAGGTGATTCCCAAGATGATTAAGTATTACAAACAAAATTCGAAGTAATGGCTAATTTCTTTTCAGATAATAAGGATTTGCAGTTCCACCTGCAGCATCCGATGATGCGCAAGATCGTGGAGCTCAAAGAGCGCGGTTTTGCCGAGAAGGATCTTTACGACATTGCCCCTCAAGATTTTGAGGACGCAATGGATTCCTATAAACGAGTATTGGAGATTGCAGGTGAAGTTTGTGGCGAGGTCATTGCCCCGAATGCCGAGGGCGTCGATAAGGAAGGCCCCCGTGTGGTGAACGATCACGTGGAGTATGCTTCGGGTACGGTACAGAACCTGAAGGCCATTGTCGATGCGGGTTTGAGCGGTTTGACCCTGCCCCGCAAGTACAACGGTTTGAACTGCCCGCTGGTCTGCTTCGTGATGGCCAACGAGATGGTTGCCCGTGCCGATGCTTCGTTTGAGAACATCTGGGGTTTGCAGGACTGCGCCGAGACGCTGAACGAGTTTGCGTCCGAGGAGCTGAAGGCCAAATATCTGCCGCTGGTATCGGCAGGTGCCACGTGCGCCATGGACTTGACGGAGCCTGATGCAGGTTCTGACCTGGGTGCCGTGATGCTGAAGGCTACGTGGTCGGAAGAGAAGCAGACCTGGTTGCTGAATGGTGTGAAGCGATTCATCACCAACGGTGACGGCGACATTTCGCTGGTGTTGGCACGTACGGAAGAGGGTACGACCGATGCACGCGGTTTGTCGATGCTCGTTTACGACAAGCGCAACGGCGGTGTGAAGGTGCGCCGCATCGAAAATAAGCTGGGTATCAAGGGTTCGCCCACGTGCGAGTTGGTATTCACGAATGCTCCTGCCGAGTTGGTCGGTGATCGCCGTATGGGTCTGATCAAGTACGTTATGTCGCTGATGAACGCCGCCCGTCTGGGTATCGGTGCGCAGTCGGTCGGTACGTGTGAGGCCGCTTATCGCGAGGCGTTGAAATACGCATCGGAGCGTGAGCAGTTCGGTAAGCCGATCATCCGTTTTGCAGCCGTGCGCGAGTTGCTGTCGAACATGAAGGCTCGTTTGCAGGGTGCTCGTGCATTGCTTTATGAAACCACGCGTTTTGTGGAGATCTACAAGCAGTACGGACACATCGCACAGGAGCGTTCGCTGGAAGGTGACGAGCGTAAGGAGATGAAGTTCTACAACCGTCTGGCTGACGGATTCACCCCCTTGGTGAAACTCTTCTCGTCGGAGTACGCCAACAGTCTGGCATTCGATGCCATTCAGATCCACGGCGGTTCGGGCTTTATGAAGGATTATCCCTGCGAGCGTCTGTATCGTGACGCACGTATCATGAATATCTATGAGGGTACTTCGCAGTTGCAGGTTGTGGCTGCCATCAACGCCATCACCAAGGGTACGTTCCTTGAGCAGATCGAGCGTTACGCTGCCGAGGAGTATGCCGATTCGATGCATCCGATCGTCGAGAAGCTCAAGATGCTGACCGCCAAGTTGGCCGAGATGATCGAGAAGGTCGAGGCAGGCGAGCAGCTGGCTGCGGGATTCAAGGATTTCCACGCACGCCGTCTGGTGGAGAGTGCCGGTCACATCATCATCTCGTACCTGTTGGCGCGTCAGGCTGGCCAGTGCGAGGATTATGTCGCTTCGGCTCGCATCTTCGCAAAATTGGCCGAGGCCAAGATTTCGGAGGCACATACCTATGTTATGGAGTCCACACCCGACGATGTGGCTTTGTTTGCAGAGGTGGATCGCACGGAGGAGTAATCCTCGGGGGCGATTTTCCCGATATTGATTCCAAGGAGGAGACCCGAGGCGGGTTTCCTCCTTGTTTCGTACATAAGGGTGTCGATTTTGTCGCTTTTCGGAGGGAAAACAAAGAATAAATTCTCTATTTCTTCGTTTTTATCCGTATCTTTGTAGAAAGTTTTATGTGCAATTTATGAGATTCGTTTAATAAAGTAACATTTATGATTAAATTAAAGTATGTTTTAGGTGTAGGCGTTGCTGCTTTGCTGGCGTCTTGCGGCTCGGCTCCCCGCGAGGAGGAGCAGATCCGACCCGTCAAAGTCGTTGCTGCCCAGTCGTTGGGTTCGGTTGAGAAATCGTTCAGCGGTGTGGTCATGCCCGACCAGTACAGTAACCTTGCATTCAAGGTGGGTGGCCCGTTGATCGCGTTGAACGTGGTCGAAGGCGAATTTGTCCGTAAGGGACAAGTCGTGGCCGAGATAGACCCGATTGATTACCGTTTGCAGTATGAGGCTCGCCGTTCGTCGTTCCTGACCGCCAAATCGCAGGTGGAACGCGCCGAGCGCCTGTTGGCTCGTGATGCCATCTCGCGTCAGGACTATGAGGTGACCCGCGCCAATTACGATAACGCCAAGGCCGCTTTCGAAAACACCGAAAGCCTGCTGGCCGAAACCAAACTCCGCGCTCCGTTCGATGGTTTCGTGCAGGAGAAGTTCGTCGAGAACTATCAGAAGGTGCAGGCCGGTACCTCAATCATTCGTCTGATCGACCCCAATCAGTTGCAGATTCGTTTCATCATGCCGGAGGGTAACTTGAAGTATCTTTTGGCCGATCCCGATATTTTCGTGGAGTTCGAGACGCAGAAGGGTATCCGTTTTAAGAGTCGCATCAAGGAGTATGTGCCCGCTTCGGCCGACGGTGCGGGTGTGCCCGTGTTCCTGACGATCACCGACGAGCGTTTCAATCCCAAGAAACTGAACCTCGGCGTAGGTTTCACGTGCCGCGCAATCCTGCGTCACAAGAGCCCCGGTAAGGAGGGTGCATGTCTGGTGCCCATCTCGTCGATCTTCGCAATCGACGGCAACAAAGCTCCCCACCTGTTTGTCTACAACCAGGAGAAGGGCATCGTGGAGCTGAGAAAAGTTCGTGAAAGAGGTCTGACGGGTCGTTGCGACATGATCGTTCAGGAGGGTGTCGCTCCCGGTGAATTGGTCGTTGTGGCCGGTTCTACCCGTTTGGTGGATGGTCAGAAAGTGAGATTGATGGCCGAATAACGAATCCGATAAGAATTAAAACAAGACTATGAATCTACCCAAATATTCATTGGAACACAAAAGGGTGATCTACTTCTTTCTGACGGTAGTGTTGATCGGCGGTATCCTGTCGTTCTTCAAACTTCCGAAGAAAGAGGACTCGCCGTTCGTCATCAAGACGGCCGTGCTGGTTACCCAATATCCCGGTGCCACGCCCCAGGAGGTCGAGGAACTGGTCACCGAACCCATCGAACGCGAAATCCAGTCGATGTCGGAGGTGAAGAAAATCAAATCCGAATCGCGTTTCGGTATGTCGAAGATCACCCTCGAGCTGATCCCCTCGATCAACAACGACCGTATGCCCGTCAAGTGGGACGAGTTGCGCCGTAAGGTCGAGAACGTGCAGTCGCGTCTTCCGAAAGAGGCTTCGGCCATCTCCGTAAACGATGACTTCGGTGATGTGTTCGGTATCTACTACGCGCTGACCATCGACGAGGGTTTCTCGTACAAGGAGTTGCGCTACTGGACGCAGAAAATCAAGAAATTGCTCGTGCCGATCGAAGGCGTGCAGAAAGTGATGCTTTCGGGCGAGCAGCAGGAGGTGATCAACGTGCGGCTGCTGCCCGAGCGATTGTCGGTGGCGGGCATCAACCCCAACGACATCGGTCGTTTGTTGAGCGCCCAGAATACGCTGGTTAATACGGGTGCCGTGACGCTCGACGATTATCAGTTGAGAATCTTGGCCGACGGTACGTACGAGAGCATCGACGATATTCGCAACCAGCTGATCATCACGCGTGAAGGTCGTGAGATGCGTCTGGCCGATATTGCCGAGGTGGAGCTCGGTTATCTGGATCCACCCTCGTCGCTGATGCGTGTAAACGGTCTTCGTGCCGTGGGTATCGGTGTGGCGTCGGGTTCGAAGGACAATGTGGTTGCCGTGGGTGATGCCGTGGCTGCCAAACTCAAGGAAATCGAAAAGATGCTCCCCGTGGGTATTGAGCTGATCGCACTTTATCCCGAAAATAAAATTGCCGCAGAGGCCAACAACGGATTTATCCTGAACCTGATCGAGTCGTTGGTGATCGTAATCGCCATCATCTTCCTCGTGATGGGGTCGCGTGCTGGTCTTCTGATCGGTTCGTCGCTGTTGTTCTCGGTGGGCGGTACGATGCTGGTCATGCTGTTCATGGGAACGAGCTTGAACCGTACGTCGCTCGCCGCCTTCATCATCGCGATGGGTATGTTGGTGGATAACGCCATTGTGGTGACGGATAATGCGCAGATCGCCATCCAACGCGGTGTGGCGCGTAACAAGGCCTTGATCGAGGGTGCAATGGGACCCCAATGGCAGTTGCTGGGTGCAACCCTGATTGCCATCTTCTCGTTCCTGCCTCTGTACTTGGCACCGTCGTCCGTAGCCGAAATGGTCAGCCCGTTGTTCGTGGTATTGGCCGTGTCGTTGTTCCTCAGTTGGATCTTCGCCCTGACGCAGACCCCCGTATTCGGCAGCTACATTCTGGCCGAGAACAAGGGTGGTGCGGTGGCTGATCCTTACGACAAGAAATTCTACCACAAGTTCGAGGGTGTATTGGCCTACTTGATCAAGCACCGTTTTATCACGGTGATTGCCGTATTCGCCTTCCTGATCTTCTCGCTGGTTGTCATGGGACTGATGCCGCAGAGCTTCTTCCCGTCGATGAACAAGCCTTACTTCCGTGCCGATCTGATCTTCCCCGAGGGATACGGTATTAATAAGGTGTCGGACGAGATCGAAAGTTTGGAGAAATACCTCAAGGAGCAGCCCGAGATCAAGAACTACTCGATCACGATGGGTGGTTCGCCCGTACGCTACTACCTGGCAAGTGCCTCTTACGGCCCGATGCCCAACTATGCAAACGTACTGATCGAAACGAAAGAACCCGAGCAGTCGATCGAGGTCGAGGATCGTTTCTACCGCCATATGGTGGCCGAATATCCCGACATCATCACCCGTTCGTCGTTGTTCGCTCTGGCTCCCGTGCCCGATGCCAAGATCGAGATCGGTTTTACGGGTGACAACATCGATACGCTGGAGTCGCTGACGGCTCGCGCCAAGGAGATCGCCCGCAAGAGCGGTATGGTTATTGACGTGCGTTCGAGCTGGGGCAACAAGGTTCCCGTATGGAAGCCCCTGTTCATGCAGGAGAAGGGCTTGCAGCTGGGTGTAACGCGTCAGCAGGTAGCCAACACGTTCCGTTTCGCCACGAACGGTATTCCGCTCGGAACGTATCGTGAGGGCGATGTGGCCATGCCGATTCTGATGAAGGTCGCCAATATTGACAGCATTACGCTCGATGATATCCGCACGCTGCCCGTGGCCGGTTCGTCGCATTCGAACAACGTCACGATCGAGCAGGTTGTGGAGGATTTTGCCGTGGATTACGAATACAACGTCATCAAGCGTGTCAATCGTCAGCGTACGATGATGATGCAGTGTGAGCCGGCGCGTGACGTGAACGCCATCGCTGCGTTCAACACCATCTTCAACAATGTGAAGGAGGGTGTCGAGCTTCCGGAGGGTTACACGATGAACTTCTACGGTGACCAGGAGACTCAGGCCGAGTCGAATGCCGCCATCGGTTCGCAGTTGCCCCTGACGTTCATCCTGATCTTCCTCGTGTTGTTGTTGCTCTTCCCGCACCATTACCGCCGTACGGTGGTGATCATGGCCATGTTGCCGTTGATCTTCATCGGTGTGGTTTGGGGTCTGATCCTCCTGGGCAAGTCACTTGACTTCTTCGCCATGCTGGGTATGCTGGGTCTGATCGGTATGAACATCAAGAACGCCATCGTGCTGGTCGATCAGATCAAGGAGAACCTCTCGAACAACATGGAACCGATGATGGCCGTGATCGACGCCACGAAGACCCGTATCGTCCCCGTGACGATGGCTTCGGGTACGACGATCCTCGGTATGTTGCCGCTGTTGGCCGATACGATGTTCGGCGGTATGGCTGCAACCATTATGGGTGGTCTGTTGATGGCAACCTGTCTGACGATCTTCATCCTGCCGGTTACCTACTGTATCTTCTTCAACATTAAAAACGAGAATTAACGTATGATCAGAAAACAAATTATAGCCTTCCTCCTGCTTGCCGCACCGTTTGTCGGTACGGCGGCAGGCCCCGAGGTGATCGAACCGCTCAAGAAGGGTAATCAGGAGCAGATTTCGTCGAAGGATTATCGGGAGCGCGTGCTGAATTACAGCCTTACGTTGCGCGAAAGCAGCGAGCAGACCGAATCCGTACGCCAGGCAATGCGTCAGGCCAAAACATCGTATCTGCCGAACCTCGATTTCTCGGCTTCGGGTCAGTACCGTGTGACGGACTACGATCTGGATATGATGGGATCGAAGGTATCGATGAAACCCGAAAGCTACACGTTGGCCGCCGATGTCTATGAAGTACTCTATGGCGGTGGCGGTGTCCGCGAGGGTTACCGCTCGGCCAAGATTCAGCATCAGATTGCTTCGGAAAACGAGGCTCTGACGCGCAGCAACGTGATCTATTCGGCCGAATTGAACTACTGGACGACTGCCGCAAAGGCCGCCCTGTGGAAATTGACGAATCGTTACGTGCAGCTCATCGAGGAGCAGATCAACGTTATCCGCGATCGTTTCGAGGATGGTTTGATCTCGAAGACCGACCTGTTGCAGATCGAGGGTCGTCTGGCTTCGGCCAAGATTCAGCGCAGCGAGGCCTACAAATCGTATCTGCTGTCGTTGCAGAACCTCAATATCATGATGGGTTGCGAGCCGTTGAATCCCGTATCGACGAGCGAGGCGATCAGCCGTGAGGATGAGATCCCGCAGTCGGTCATGTCGTTGGAGGCCGCTCTGGATCGTCGTTCGGAGTATGCCATTTCGGAGTATAACGTCGATTTCCAGCGCAGTCAGTTGAAATTGAACCGCAGCAAGTTCCTGCCCAAACTGACCGTAGGTATGAAAGCAGGGTGGGGTACCACGATGCTGAACTTCGACGGTTCGACGATGTGGAATTCGTATGTATATGCGTCGTTGAATGTGCCGATCTTCCACTGGGGTGCAAAATACAAGAATGTAGCCTCGCAGAAGGCCGTTTTACGCAGCAAAGAGTTCGCCGTGCAGCGTGTGCGCGATCAGATCTCGAAGGAACTCTATGAGGCTTATACGAAGCTTGTGGAGTACGACAAGCAGATCGACATGGCCGAGGAGGCTTGCGAGACGACCAAGGAGAGCTTGGAGTTGAACACGTTCAGCTACAACGAGGGTAAGCTGCCCATCGTGGATGTGTTGAGTGCGCAGGTTGCCTGGGTGCAGTCGCGCAGTGCACTGATTCAGGCCTGGCTTCAGGAAAAGATCGCTTTTGCCGATTACAACAAGGCAATCGGACAGCAATAAGCAACTTTTTTCAAAAAAATGGGGAGGACAATTCCTTTCGGGGAGTTGTCCGTCTTTTTTGTGTTTTGCGGAAAATGGCTTTAAACGGCCTATGGGCGGGTTTTTGAGCGAAAAATTTTTTAGGAGTTACTGCGCTCAAAATCAGGAATGAAGGATTTTGGTGCGAAAAAAGTTTGAAAAAAAGACTCGAAAAATTTTGGAGATTACAATTCTTGCCTTATCTTTGCACTCGCTTTGATAAAGGAACGACAATAGTCAAAAACCTTAACAAATCAATGGCGGGATAGCTCAGCTGGTTAGAGCGCATGATTCATAATCATGAGGTCGAGAGTTCAAGTCTCTCTCCCGCTACTCGAAGAGGAGATCCTTTTGGGATCTCCTCTTTTTTTGTCTATACGGTTCGGCCGGAGTGAGCCGCGACGGAGAGTGGTATGCTACCTTGGCGATCTTGTCCGTTTTTCGGCGATTTGAGCGATCTTGGGTAGCGAAACGGTAAATTCGTCGGATTCGTGAGGTGAAGTCCTTAATAAAGCCTCTTTCTATTCTTAAATCATCGGTGGTTGTCGTCAAGGGGCGGACTGACCTTCAAAAGCAATGAATCTGGTCGGATTTGTTCGGCGAAATATTGCGTTTAGGCCTGTGTATGGTCGGGAAGGGCGTAATCCGCAGAAGGCATAGGAGGGTATGGGAATAATGGTTAATTTTAACCAATCTACATCCAAAATATTTTCATTTCCATGAACCTTTTTCTAAAGATCGATCTGTTTACGTTGATTTGCACGTTAATCATTGTGGGTGCTGCTGTGGGTGCCTATTTTTATATTCGGCGCAAAATAGAGCAAATCCCCTCGTTTATTTCTACACTCGGTGTCTTGGGTACTTTCCTGGGTATTACCATCGGCCTTTGGGACTTCGAAACCTCGGATTTGGATCATAGCATTCCCTTGCTGTTGAACGGTCTGAAAACGGCTTTTTTACGTCGCTTGCCGGTATGCTGGGTTCGTTGGTGATGTTCCGCAAGTTCGACGAATTTGCCGAGCTTCTGAAAAAGAGTAATACGGAGGCTTTGGTGGAGGTGATGAAGAACGTGACGGTGCAGTTCCAGAAGAGCATGAACGAACTCATCAACAAGTTGATTCAGGAGAATTTCGAGCAACTCAACACGAGTGTGGAGCGCCTTAATACGTGGCAGCAGGACAACAAGAAGATGATCGAGGAGTTGACCACTCAATATCACGCTATGGCAAATGAATTCAGTGCCACTTCCACGGTATTGACCCAGGTCGGAACGGACACCCGCACGTTGGTGAGTGATGGCGGTAAACTCAATCAGATTGTCGAAGCCTTGAATAAGGCGATGATCGAGGATGAGAAATTTGTGTCGATGACCACCACGCTGTCCGATACCGTTACGCTCACGAAGGACAACATGACGCAATTCGACAAGGCTACGCAGTCTTTGAACGACTGGGTGCGTAAGCAACGTAATTTTGTGGACGGGGTGCAGCTGCTTATCGAAAAGTTGGACGAGTTGAACAAACTCCGGGACTACAACGAGCAGTTCTGGCAGACGACAAAACGCAGCATGGAGGAGGCGTGGGGTACATCACGCAAGGTTCGCAGACGCTCAATCAGCAACTCACGCGTTTGGACGAGCGTTTCTATGCCCGTTTGAGTGCCACGTTGGCCGAGTTGGACACCTGTATTCAGGCTATGGTCAAACAAACGCGATAGGCTATGGCAAAGCACAATGTATGGATGTCCGTTTCGGACTTGATGACGGGTTTGATGGTTATCTTCCTGTTTATTGCGGTGGCCTACATTAGTCGTGTGGATAAGAATCAGAGCGTTTTGACCGAATATGTCAAAACCAAACAAAACTTACATGTTCATTTGATACAGGAATTTGCGGGGGATACCCTCAAGTGGCAGATGGCCATCGGTCGGGATCTGACGATGAAATTCAAAGATCCGACGGTGCTGTTCGCCCAGGGGCGATGGGATCTGATGCCCCAATTCTGCCGTATATTGGATGACTTCCTGCCCCGTTATTTCGATATTCTGCTCAACGACAGTCTGCGCAAAGATATCGTTGAAATCCGCATAGAGGGGCATACCGACGATGTGCCTTGTCCGTCGTTGGATGCCGATCCCTACATAGCCAATGTGATTCTTTCGCAACGCCGCGCCTTGAGCGTGCTTCGCTATTTCCGTCGGATGCCTCATTTCTCGAATTACACGCCCGAGCAACGCCATTTGTTGGAGTATTGGTTTACGTGTAACGGCCTGTCGTATGGCAAGTCCTTGGACGATGAGGGGCGTTATACGCTTCATTCGAAAAAGGAGATCAATCAACGGCTTTCGCGCCGCGTGGAGTTCCGTATCGTGACTTCGGGTGAGAAGATGTTGGAGAACTTTGTGCAGAAAAACCTCAAAAAAATAATGGACGAGAAACCGATCTATACCTTTGATGGATTGAAGGGGCTGCTGACCGAAATGGGCTATCTGGTCGAAAAGGCCACGGGCTATCGGGAGGTGGAGAACGTCGATGTGGACATCAACGATCTAAGGAGTAAGATTGAGTTCACGGATGAGGGGATTTTCCAGAAGGACGTGGAGGGTAACTCGCCCCAGCAAATTTTTCTTTACAGGCAGAAATATCGTTTGCAGGAATACGTACTTCCGCGGTTTCATATTCGCAAAAGTCGTACGATTCAGGCCTTTATGGATTCGGGATCGTTCGAAAAAGAGTATCGAAGGGCAAATACCACATCGGTTCTGGTGAAGGATATGGATGACGGATTGCGCGAGAAAAAGGTTGAAAATCTGCCTCTTTGCAAGTATTGCGCACACATCGCGATGGAGCAGAATCAGGAGATGGAAACCTCGGAATTTGTCGAGATTCTCAAGCGGGCAAACAATGCGGAGGACGCCGAGCCGCAGAGTGTGGAGGTGGATATTTTCGGCTACACGAAGGATTGGGAGAAGATCAGAGCGGCTTATCGTGCGTTGAAAAATTACACGTGCGAGCGTTGCGGACTGCATATCGATGATGTGTTCGACCGACAATACATGCACGTGCACCATCGTGACGGCAATAAATTACACAACAAAACCTCCAATTTGGAGTGCCTCTGCATTCGTTGTCATGCCCATGTAGATACTATCGATGAGCATAACTTTTCGCGGGGCGCGAACCGCATCCGTCTGGAGCAATTTAACGCCGATTATCCGAAAAAATAGTAAGGTTAATCTTCGAATAAAAGTGGGGTGTAGGAACGTCTCGCTTGGAGTTTTTTTTGTCGTAGGGGCTCGTATCGTGTCTGGGGTGGAGTGGAAACTCTGCAAAACGGATTTTGGTCGTTGTGAAAGGATTGAGTATTCATGGCGGGAGGTAATTATGTGTCTATGTGTGTTTTAAGCGCTTAAAATACCGTTTCTTTAAAATGAGTTTTGTCTTTGGGTACAAGTTGTTGATATTCTCTATATTGTCTTATCACAAGAAAATATTATTTTTTATAATAAACGGTCGGAATATTTGTTAATATGAAGATTCGTATCTATCTTTGTCGCCATGATCGGGACTTTTTGTAAAAGAGTTTTGGTCTATAACATACGGGTCGGAAAAACTCTTTCAGAACTCGATTAAAACGCTTATTGTTAATCGAGGAGCCAAGAGAATGTCCCTATGAGAATACTTCTAAAGATGTCGTGGCAGCCTTATGATAAACGATAAAACCTTAGACCAAATCGTGTGGTTCGCCATCAGCGCCCCTCATCGACAGGAATTGAAAGCGCAACGACTGTTCGACTTACACCATATCGAGTGCTTCGTTCCCATGCATTACGAAGTGGTGGAGCGCAGGGGAAAGAAGAGAAGTATTTTAACCCCGGCCATCCATAATCTGCTTTTCGTTAAAACTTCACGCCGCATTCTTCAGCAGCTCAAGACCGGCATTCCGTATGTCCAGTATAAGACCCGTCCCGAAAACGGACGCAATGTTCCGATTATCGTTCCCGACGATCAAATGGAGCAGTTTATCACGATCTGTAAAACCTGTGACGATAATTTGGTCTATCTGCAACCCGAAGAAATCAATCTGCAAGAAGGAACTCGAGTAAAGATCCTGGGTGGAACCTTCGATGGGGTCGAAGGTGTCTTTGTGGCAACGAAGGGACATACGGAGAAACGGGTAGTCGTCCTTATCGAGGGCTTGACCGCTGTCGCAATGGCGGAAGTATCTCCGGATCTGATTCAGGTGGTGGAGTGAAAAATCGCAAAAATCTTGAGTGAAGTTCGAGACGGGAAAATTTGAAAGAATTGTATTTACAAGAAATAAAATAGGATATGATAGAAATAACGGATAAAAGTAAATGCTGCGGATGTAATGCCTGCGGTGATGTTTGTCCATTTGATGCCATTTCATTCAAAACTGACATAGAGGGATTTTGGTATCCTGTTGTCAATATGGAAAAATGTGTGAATTGTGGATTGTGTGAAAAGATATGTCCCGAATTGCACATTGATACGCTGAAGAAGAATGATTATGAAAAACCAGCTCATACTATTGCTGCCATTCATAAAAAGATGAATGTCCGTTGGGATAGTACCTCTGGTGGTGCTTTTTCTGCATTGGCTGAAGTAATGTACGACAAGGGAGGATATGTTGGTGGTGCAATCTACAATCCGGATTTCTCGGTTCGTAACTTTATTTCGAATGATCCTGCCGATTTGGAAAAATTGAGAAGTTCCAAATACCTGGAAAGCTATGCCGAGGGATTATATAAGACTATTCGCGATTTGCTGAAAAAAGGCGAAAAGGTGTTGGCTTGTGGTACTCCGTGTCAAATGACGGCGCTCCGTTCTTTTTTACGTAAAGATTACGAGAATCTTATTATCGTCGATTTTATTTGCCGAGGAGTCAATTCCCCTAAAGTATATCGAAAGTATCTCGATTCGTTGGAGGAAAAATATGGTAGTAAGGTCGTATATGTAAAAGCAAAAAATAAGGAGTTGGGTTGGCGTAACCTGACTCGAAAGGTAGTTTTTGAAAATGGGAAATCCTATTACGGTGTTTTGATGGAGGATGATTTCCGTCGAGGATATCATACGAATGTATTTTGTCGTCCGTCGTGTTACGATTGTAAGTATAAGGGCTTCCCCCGTATAGCAGATATTACCATTGCCGATTATTGGGGTATTGAGCGTGTTGATCGGAATTTGGATAACAACATTGGTACCTCGATGATCCTGCTTAACTCTAAAAAGGGTGAAGCCTATTTTAAGGAAGTGGAGCATTTGCTGGAGTGGAGAGAAACAAAATTTGAATCTATTTTACCGGGAAATCTTGCGTTGGTCAAATCAATGGACAAGCCTTCGATTGATCGTGAAGAGTTTTTTGAAGACTTGGATAAAATTGGATTTCAAGGAGTTGTTAGTAAATATTTCCCTTTAAATAAGAATAAACAATCCTTTAAGAAACGACTAAAAGAATTTATCAAACCTTATTATAGACTGTATTCTGTTGCAGGGTTCTCTATTTTAGCCTATTGGAAAAATTATCGGTTGAATAAACGAAAGAATACCTCTTCGGATTTTAAGCATGATAATTTTATTTTATGTAATAAACGTGTGGTTTTGGATATTCACCCATCTGCAAAAATAGATATCAAATCACCTTTTATTTATGGAATAGTTCCTGTTAAAGGAATGTGGGTCCCCACATGTTTGAAAATGGGGGCAAATACAACTTTTGAAATTCATGGAGGTCCGTTGACTCGATATGGAAATGGGGCTTATTGGTTGAAATATGGTGCATATATCGAGATTGTTAATGGCGGAAAACTAATTATGGGACAGGGTGCTTGTAATGTGGGGCTAACGATAATGTGTGCTAAAGAAGTAACTATTGGTAATGGAGTGCGTATTGGTCGAAATGTATCTATTCGTGATTGGAATGGACCTCATGTGATAATTAATGATCGTTATGTGAATCATGCACCAGTACATATCGAAGATCATGTTTGGTTATGTACGGGGTGTTCTGTTATGCCTGGGGTTACTATTGGAGAAGGTTCTGTTGTGGCTGCGGGAAGTATTGTGACGCGTAGTGTCCCTCCTCGTTCATTGGTGGCTGGAACACCTGCAAAGGTGATTAAGGAGAATATCGAATGGTATTAATTCGTATCTGATGGTTGATAATAAGAGAATAGCCAAGAATACCCTTTTCCTCTATATAAGGATGTTCCTGATCATGGGAA
>JAHHQM010000007.1 GCA_020026395.1 Alistipes sp.
GGGGGAAGAATCGGGGGCGGGGGAAATCATTCTCGGATTTTTTTCGTTCAGTTACTATTTTTTCTTACCTTTGTGTGAAATTACGAGACTGCGTGCCTATGTTTCCGTTTTCGCGGAGGCGGACACCGTCGCGAAGCTTAATTTAAATGTTGTTGCTATGGGTTTCGTACCATTTACATTCATCGACTTTATCGACATGATCCTTGTGGCGTTGATCATGTTCTGGATCTATCGCATGACCAAGGGCACCAATGCTCCCTACATCCTTTCGGGAATCATCGCCATTTACCTGTTGTGGGTGGTGGTGCGTGCACTGAACATGGAGCTGTTGTCGTCCATCCTCGGGCAGTTGATTTCGGTGGGTGCCATTGCGCTGATCATCGTCTTCCAACCCGAATTAAGACGGTTCTTGCAGGTGATCGGTATGCGTCAGGAACGGTTCAATTTCATCATGCGCATCTTCTCGTCGGGTCACGATCGTCTGGTCGAGACCAACATCGCACCCATCGTATTGGCGTGCAAGGAGATGGCTGAAACGAAGACCGGAGCGCTGATTGTCATGGGGTTGCAGAGCGACTTGAGGCTGATTGCCGAGGGCGGTATTCTGCTCGATGCCAAGGTTTCGACACCGCTGATCAAGAATATTTTCTTCAAGAATGCCCCGTTGCACGACGGTGCGGCGATCATCGAGGGTGATCGCATCGTGGCCGCCAAATGTATTCTGCCCGTGACGCAGACCGACGTACCGAAGGAGTACGGAACGCGTCACCGTGCGGCGTTGGGTATGAGTGAAATTTCCGATGCCATCATCATCGTCGTATCGGAGGAGACGGGTTACATCTCGACGGCGCAGAACGGTATGTTGCGTCGCAACATCACCCCGCAGCAGTTGCGCGATATTCTTCAGAAGCATCTTTCGATGTCGTCGAGCAAGGGTCGCAAGAAAGAAGTGGAAAAATAGAAATTTTAGCCAGTATATGTGTAAAAGCCGTTCGGAGCAATCCGGACGGTTTTTTTGTGTCTTGGTCGCTCGGGGAAGGGGGGCGGCAGATGTGTGTCTTGGGCGTGTGTACGCGGTCAGTGTCGGAAGGTGTGTGTCGGGTGTGACGCGGGCGGATGTGTCGGAAGAGATGTGGAAGAGGGGTGTGGGCGCTGGTAGAGGTGTTTTTGGTGGAGTGTGAATGAAGGGTAGATAGAGGCGATTTAAGGGCGTTAGGAGGGTGTATATAAATATAGGTATGGGCATAAAAAAGACCTGTAGCGGAAACTACAGGTCTTAAAATTTAGATCATTCGGGGATGTGACCCGAACTTATTTGTCGGAACTACCTTTGCAATGCTTGCGGGGTGGAGGGTTCGGGAAAGAATTTTACAACTTCGGGACTTTATTGTTCGTCTCTTGCCTCCTTTTTCTTTGCGCCTCTCTCTGTACCCCTCGTCTCGGCTCCTTCGGGAAAATTATTTCTGGGCGGGAGCTTCCTCTGCGGCGGGAGCCTCTGCGGGAACCTCTGCTTGAGGCATTGCGGTGGTGTTCTCGATGGTCTGCTCTTCGAGCATCTTGGCAGCCTCCTGAATGTTCGAGGTGTCACCCATAGTCGAGGGGCCCTTCATCGAAACGGTGGCTACGACGCACAATACGGCGATGGCGATGGCCATGGTCCAAGTGAACTTCTCCAGGAAATTCGTGGTCTCACGTACACCCATTACCTGGTTCGATGCACCGAAGTTTGCGGCCATACCGCTTTTGGGGTTCTGAACCAGAACAGCAAGGATGATCAATACGCTGGCAATGACAACCAAGGCTACACAAATGGTATATAACATATCGTAAAAAATTTAATTATTATTTTTTCTCTGCTTTGTCAATAAGTTCGGCAAAGTAAATACTTTTTTCGGGATTTAGCAAACTTAATTTGCGATAAATCGCAGTTGCTTTGTCGGAAAGCCCCTGACGGAGATAGATTTCGGCTAATTGCTCGGAAACCAGCTCTTCATCCTCTTCCAAATCGGGATCGAGTTGCACTTCGTTGGGGGTTGTTCCGTCGTCTTCTTCGGCCACGATGCGCAGGTCTTCCTCCTTCAGGAAACGATCGATGAGTTCCTCGTTGCTGATGTAACTCAACTGATCGATGTCGATACCCGTGGCCGCAAGGGTGCTTTCGTTCCGCCACGGCGCAAGAAGATTCAGACGCGGGTCTTCCGTACCCGTCCGTGCGCGAAGCATCGTACGCAACGGCAGAAACCATTCGTATTGCGTGATGAGCGCTTTGAGGGCATCGGACGTCGAGAGATCGACCGTCTCGGGAAAAAGCGCGACGGGGCGTGCGGTTGTTTTATGGATGGCGTTCATTTCGATTACCAGTTGGAGGCCGAAGCCTGGAAAATATCGGTGACCAGTTTGTCGACGATCTGCGGGATGAGCGTACCCTCGACTTCGGTCAGCAGTTTGGTCGATTCGTAATCTTCGTAGGCCGTGAAGGTCTTGTTCTGCCACGAGGCTTTCTCGTCGACGGCATTCGTGAAACGGACGCGCACGGTGATCGTCAGTCGGTTCAACAGGGCGAAGTCGTCCGACGAAACCGAAGCGGTGGTCGAGGTGTAGTTCACAATTTCACCTTCAAAGGCGAAATCTCCGCCCTCGTCGACCTGCGTCAGGCGTGTACGGCGCGTGAACATATCGACAAGCGCCTCGGTGAGCGTGGTACTCAGAATCGGGGAGACCATCGTGGCGTTGTTCGGGAAGTAGGCCACCGAGAAGGTCTTGGCGGCGGGAGGAATCGACGCTCCCGACAACGAATATTTGATGGCAACGCCACACCCCGTCAGAAACAGGACGCAAAGCGTGGCTATGATGATGCGAATCTTCAATTTGATGAATTTATTTGGGGTTAAACGTGTGTCAATATTCCTCGATGCCCAGCTCCTTGATCTTGCGGTAGAGCGTGCGTTCGGACATGAAGAGCTCGGCGGCGGTCTCCTTGCGGCGGCCGTTGTTGTGTTGCAGGGCGCGGATGATCTGCTCGCGCTGCACGTCGGCCTTCGTTTTTTCGTGGGGCTGCTCGTCGGTCACATCCTCGCTCTCGGCATAAACCGGATCGCTTGCATAGGCCGGAGTGCCGCCTCCGTAATCGGACGGAACGGGCATATAGGCGCCTTTGTGGGGCGAGGAAGTCAACAGTGCCTTGATGTCGTGCGGGGCTTCCTGATGACGGATTCCGGCGCTCTGCATCAGCTCGGTCATCATACGTTTCAGGTCGTTGATGTCGGAACGCATGTCGAAAAGCACCTTGTAGAGCAGTTCGCGTTCCGTAGACATATCGTCGCTGTCGGTACGCGGGTGCGAAGCCATCGGTGCGGCCGAATTCCCCGCCGTCGGCAGATAGCGGGAGAGAATTTCGGAGGTGATGACGCGGCTCTGCTCGATGGCCGAAATCTGCTCGGCGACGTTCTTCAACTGGCGGATGTTGCCCTTCCAGTAGTAGTTCTTCAAGAGAATGCGGGCATCGTTGTCGAGCGAAATCGAGGGCATGCGGTAGCGGGTGGCTACATCGGATGCGAATTTGCGGAACAGGAGCGGAATATCGTCGGGGCGTTCGCGGAGTGCCGGTACGGAGATGGGCACGGTGGCCAGTCGGTAGAATAAATCCTCGCGGAACTTACCCTCGGCGATGGCCTCCTGAAGATTGGTGTTGGTGGCCGCCACGACACGGACATCGGTCTTTTGTACCTTCGACGAGCCGACACGGATAAATTCGCCCGTTTGCAGGACGCGCAGCAGGCGTGCCTGGGTCGGAAGGGGCAGCTCGGCCACCTCATCCAGGAAGATCGTGCCTTTGTCGGCCTCCTCGAAGTAACCTTTGCGGCTGTCCACGGCACCCGTGAACGCGCCTTTCTCGTGGCCGAAGAGTTCCGAGTCGATCGTGCCTTCAGGAATCGCCGCACAGTTCACGGCGATGTATTTGTTGTGCTTGCGTGCCGAATAGGCGTGGATGACCTGCGGAAAAAATTCCTTGCCCACGCCGCTCTCGCCCGTGACGAGTACCGTCAGGTCGGTCGGCGCAACGCGCAGGGCAACCTCCAGCGCCCGATCCAGAAGATCCGACGTGCCGATGATGCCGAAGCGTTGTTTTACACTGAGTATCTGATCCATGGTGTGTTTGCTTAAAAAGAAATGCTATTCCGCCTTGTCGATCGGACGTTCGTAATTCATCGATACGGCGTCTTCCTCCCCGTTCATTGTCGAAACGTAGTGTCCGAAAAGAATGGCTCCCACGGCCAGAAGAATGGCAATGATCGCCACAAACAGGAATTTGTCCATGTGACGACCCTGCGAGGGCTGGTTGTACTCGTAGGCATCGGTCGTCTTGTGGGGACGGCGGTATTGCAGACCGCGCACATAGGCGGCGGGATTCATCTTCGGGGATTTCGAGATGGCGGGTTCTTCCTCTTCGGGCTCCTCCTTCGTCGGGGTCTCCTTTACGGGCGTCTCCTTCACGGGTTCGGGGGTGGCGGGAGCGGGTTCCGATGCGGGTGTCGGGACTTCCTTCTTTGGGAGAGCGTTGTTGGCGAGGTCGGCCGCATGAGGTCCCTCTTCGGTCAGGGGGCGGGGTGCGGGTTCGTGGTGCTCGTCGGGAAGAGACAGCGTGTCGGGATCATAGTGGAAGGCGATCGTGTTGTTGGGTCCCAGCGAGAGGACACCCACGCCGCCTACGGGGAAATTGGTGCCGTGCTTGATGTTGTGACGCACCGAGAATACAAAGCGGTCGATCTGGGCGGCGGCTTCCAGATCGTTGAGTCCTTCCTCCTGACACAGCAACGTGTGCAGCACGCCGTCGTCCTGCTTCATAAATTCGGAAAAAACGATTACGCCGTCGGTCTGTTTGACCAGGAATGCACCCAGTTTGGGGACGACCAATCGTCTGTGCGACTCCAGATATTTTGAAATTACAGCATCTATCACTTTGAGAAAAAACTTTGCGGATTAAATCGCTTCAAAATTACTTTTTTTTGGGCAAAAAACCAAAATATATACCTCTTTTCCAAAATAATCGGACAAAGAGTTGGCCATCCGAAAAATAATTGCCTACTTTGCATTCCGAATTTTTACAAAATCCGGCCGAGTTACATTGTCGCTTCCGAGACGATGTAGTTTTGTCGGATTTAATCACGCGTAGTTGACCCAAGATGAAAGACAAGTACATTGATCTGATCGAACAGTCGTTCGATTTCCCGCAAGACGAGTTCTCCGTTGAAGACAACGAACTGAATTTTCACGACATTCCGCTCATGGAGTTGATCAAACAGTACGGAACTCCGCTCAAAATCACTTATCTGCCGAAGATCTCCCAGCAGATCAACCGCGCCAAACGTATGTTCAACGTGGCGATGGCAAAAGTCGATTACAAGGGCTCTTACAACTATTGTTATTGTACCAAGTCGAGCCATTTCTCGTTTGTGCTGGAGGAGGCCATGAAGAACGACATTCACCTCGAAACCTCGTCGGCCTATGACATCCACATCATCAACGCGCTCTACGACAGCGGAGTGATCGACAAGGACCGCTTCATCATCTGCAACGGTTTCAAGCGTCCGCAGTATGTGGAGAACATCGCCCAGCTGGTGCACGACGGCTTCGAAAACACGATTCCGATCCTCGACAACAAGGAGGAGCTGGATCTGCTGGAAAATGCCGTGAACAAGAAGTGCAAGATCGGTATCCGTATCGCCAGTGAGGAGGAACCCAAGTTCGAGTTCTATACCTCGCGACTGGGTATCCGTTACAACGACATCGTCGAGTTCTACAAGAACCGCATCAAGAACAACAAGAAATTCCAGCTCAAGATGCTGCATTTCTTCATCAATACGGGTATCAAGGATACGGCCTACTATTGGAACGAGTTGTCGAAGTGTATGAACGTATATTGCGAGTTGAAGAAGATCTGCCCCGATCTGGACAGCCTGGACATCGGCGGCGGTTTCCCGATCAAGAACTCGCTGAACTTCGAGTACGACTACGAATACATGACCGAGGAGATCGTGGCGCAGATTCAGGGTATCTGCCAGCGTAACGGCGTCGAGGAACCCAACATCTTCACCGAGTTCGGTTCGTTTACGGTGGGTGAGAGCGGGGCGACGCTTTACTCGATCGTCAATCAGAAGCAGCAGAACGACCGCGAGAACTGGTACATGATCGACTCGTCGTTCATCACGACCCTGCCCGATACGTGGGGCATCAACCAGCGCTACATCATGCTGGCGATCAACAACTGGGACAAGGCTTATCAGCGTGTGCTGTTGGGCGGTCTGACGTGCGACTCGGAGGATTTCTACAACTCGGAATGTCACACCAACGCCATCTTCCTGCCGAAGCTGGAGCCGGGCAATACGCAGTACATCGGATTCTTCCACACGGGCGCTTATCAGGAGTCGCTCGGCGGTTTTGGCGGTATCCAGCACTGCCTGATCCCCGCACCGAAGCACATCATCATCGACCGCGACAAGTCCGACAACGAGTATTACACCCGTTTGTTTGCCAAGGAGCAGTCGTATCGTTCGATGTTGCGTATCCTGGGTTATTAATCAGACCTCTTACGCGGGCGTCGCTTATATAATATGATCCGAAGCGGAGTGATCCGTTTCGGATTTTTTTGCGGCGGGGTGGGGCACGGGGTGAAAAGACGCTGGTCGTTTCGGGCTGAAGCGGGCATTTTGAGAAAAATCCGACTCGGTCGGATGGGGTGCTCGGGGGTTGATCGGGCGAAGACGGATTGGTTAAGGGATGGGACGATTTTCGGCCGATCTTCCGAAAAAGGCATAAAAAGAACCGGGGCGTCCTTTTTTTCGGGGCACTCCGGTTGTGGGGAATTTTGTTCCGAAGAGGAACTATTTCTCGGCGGCCTTGTCTTTGGCGTAGAGTTCGTTCACCTTCTGAAGCACGACGTTCGTCAGATCGAGCAGCGAATCGGCGTCGATGAGTACCGATGCGTTGAAGATCATCTTGTAGCGCTTGTCGGCGTTGATCTCGCGGACGGCACGTGCCAAAAGATCCTGGGCGCGGTTCGTGAAGACCATGTTCTCCTCCTCAAGCGTCTTACCCTCGGTCTGAACACGGTTCTGAAGTGCGGCCATGCGCTGCTCGAGGCTCTTCTGCTTGTTCTGCGCGTCGAGCGTCGTCATCAGACCCTTCTGGTATTTCTCCTGCAAC
This sequence comes from Alistipes sp., assembly GCA_020026395.1. Lineage (GTDB taxonomy): Bacteria > Bacteroidota > Bacteroidia > Bacteroidales > Rikenellaceae > Alistipes. Next base: position 7,204 of record JAHHQM010000007.1, read on the forward strand.
TGGGCAGCTTCGGCCTGAAGGTTCTGCTCGCGCTGAGCCCAGCTCTGCTGCGTCTTCTGCGTCTTTTCCTGGAGGGGAGCACCTTCCTTGAGGTAAAGGTCGCTCTGAGCCAGGACGGCTTCAACCTGAATGTAGGCCAAATCCGACACCTCGGTCTTGACGGTGGTCGTCTGTGCCTGCTGAGGTGCTGCTGCGCCTGCGTTCGACTGCGATTGGCATGCGGTCATGAGAAGCGCGGCGGCAATGGCCGGGAAAAGAATTTTTTTCATCTTTATATACGTTTTAGTTAATTATTTTCGTTTGGAGATACAAAGGTAGAAAAAAATCTTTACATTTGTCTCAATACTGACAAATTTTAAGGACACATGTATGAATACATTAGCGGCACGTTGGCGGAAGTTGCACCGACGTATGCCGTGGTCGATGCGGGCGGCGTGGGATACCATATCCACATCTCGCTGGAGACCTTTTCGAAGATCGAACACGAGACCCGCGTGAAGTTATATACGCATTACATCGTGCGTGAGGATGCGCAACTGCTGTACGGATTTGCCGAGAAAATCGAACGCGAATTGTTCCGCCTGTTGATCGGCGTGTCGGGTGTGGGCGGAAATACGGCACGCATGGTGCTTTCGACCTATTCGCCGCGCGATTTGCAGACGATCATCTCGACGGGGAACGCCCCCCTGCTGAAAAACGTCAAGGGGCTGGGGCTGAAAACGGCGCAGAAGATCATCGTCGAGTTGAGCGGAAAATGTGTCACGCTCACCGAGGCCGCACCCAAAGAGGAGAGCGCCGTGACGAACGGCGTGGCGGACGAAGCCGTCGAGGCACTCGTCATGCTGGGATTCCCGAAGACGACGGCCGGGAAGGTTGTCTATAAGATCGTTAAGGACGAACCGCAGCTTTCGGTCGAGGAGGTGATCCGAGTGGCTCTGAAGAAGATTTAACTCATACTAAACTTTAAATAAGTGATGAAAAAATTCGTTTTGGCAGCTATGCTGCTTTTCGGATGCCTCTTTACGCTGGAGGCATCGGCTCAGGCACAGAAGGGTGATGATGCGTACCGCAGCGTATTGGAGCAGTACATGGTGGCAAGCGGCAGCATGGCATCGTGCGACGCGATGTTGGATATGCTCTTCCAGAGTATGCCCCAATTGCCCGAGCCCAAGCTGCTGGAGATCCGCAAGAAAGCTACGGCCAGTCTCATCGAGCAGCTGATGCCCGCCTACAAGCGTTACCTGTCGGTCGATGACCTGAAGGCCGCCATGGCTTTCTACGAGACCCCCGCAGGCCAGCGCATCCAGAAATCGCAGAAACCTCTGATGCAGGATGCCATGCAGGTCGGTCACAAGTTCGGCATGGAGTTGCAGAAGATGATCATGGAGGCCATGTAATTCTGCCCTCGGGAAACGAGCAATTTGCCCGAATCGGTTCGTTGTATTGAGAACTGATTCGGGCTTTTTCGTGGCATGGAGCGGGGATCGGGGTAAAAAATCGGGCGAATGAGCGTGAAATTTGGATTGTTTTTGTAAATTTGCACGATAATATGCTGTCTATGAAAAAAATTTGCATGCTTCTTTTGCTGCTGCCTTTCGTGTGGGCATGCGGTGACGACGAGGAGGATATCCTGCCCAACCAGCAGGACAAAATCGTCTCGTACCTCACCTCGAGCCACAATCCGCGACTGGTGGACGAGAAAGAGGTGGCGGAGGATTCCGAACAACCCTTCTATACGCCGTTTTTCGGATCGGCATTCCGCTACATCGACCAATATTACAACCCCGACCGCGTGAATTGGAAGGAAGTCACCGCGAGCTCCAAAATCCGCCTCACGTACAGCATTTACCTTTTCGAGTTCCGCAACATTTCGGATCGCGACATGCCGCTTGCGACGAACGATCCCCAGTGGAAGGATCAGATGGAAGAGGAGGGACTGACGCCGGGTGTCGTAAGTTTCGAACCGGTCGAGGTCGATATGGCACACCCCCACATACTAACGGGGCTGTATCATGCGTTAGTGGGGTGTCGCGAGGGTGATGTCGGCGAGGTCTACATGTGCTACAACATGGCCTACGGCAACGACGACTATTTCGCCGCAATCCCCAAGGAAAGCCCCGTGGCGGTCTTTTTTAAAGTAAACAGTGTGGAGTAAAATACAACGAAAAGATATGAAAACGATCAAACGAACCCTCTTTGGGCTGTTCCTGGCGGGAGTACTGATGACCTCCTGCGCCAAGGACGTCGAGGAGAACATCAACCACTACGAGTCGATGTCGCTCAAAGCGTGGGTCAATCAGAATAATCCCGATGTGGTCGGCAATTTCCGCGAGGTCGATTCGAAGGGTTCGGGGTATTATTTCGATATTCTCGATCCGGGCGATATCTCCGCAGAGTCGATTCCGATCGGCAAGAAGGATGTGTGGGTGCACTTCAAATACACGGCACGCGACCTGAACGGCAACATCGTCCTGACGCGTGATGCCCACAATGCCCGTCTGCTGAACACCTTCACCAAATACACGCACTACGTGCCTTATTTCCGTTTCGTGGGCGATGAGAACGTCGGTATGATGGAGGGTGCTTACCTGGCCATGCGCGATACGCTTACGATGAGCAAGGAGTATTTCGAGAAGTACCGCGACGAGCGCGGTTTCAATTCGGAGACCTACCGCCTGCGCATCGGATCGAAGGTGGTGCTTTACTGCCCGTCGATCCTCATCGGCAACAGCGTAAACGGATCGGGCGGTTACGAAGGTCAGACTTCGTTGTCGGCACAGCGTCCCGTGCGTGTCGAGATCGAGGTGTGCGATACGACGACCAACCCGTTGAAGGTCGAGGGTAACATCGTGGACAAGTTCTGCGAGGACAACGGCGGTTTGCAGATCTATACGAAGGAGGAGGACGGCGTGGACATTCCGACTGATCCCAACGATATTCACCACCCCTACAATCCGCAGTCGAAGCGTTGGGTGTCGGCATCCGATACGATCGCACAGGTGTACATCAATCACCGCTACGATCCCCGAACCGACCGTTTCAACTACCCGAACCGCTATAACGTGGGTTTGGAGCCTTACAACGGCGAGGATCTGGATCAGAAGATTGCCGATGTGCTGATGAAGCGTTTCCATAAGGACAGCGTATATATAGGTGCGGACAAACTCAAGGCCGACACGGTGAAGCTGGACGGCACTGCCAAGATCTGGTACATCGGCCGTTTCACCGACGGATTCATCTTCGATACGAACATCGACGAGGTGAAGGAACTCATCTACGGTAAGGACTTCCAGGAGGGTAAAGTGCTGGATTACACCCCGAAATCGGGCGGTCTGATCAAGGGCTTCTACTATGCCGTGCCGCAATTGAAATACGGTCAGTGGGCATCGTTCATCACGGTATCGACGTTCGCCTATGGTGTGGCCGGTAAGCAGGGTATGACCTCGACCTCGTCGTCGGGCGGCATGACCAGCTACGACTATTTCAACTACCTGAACTACATCAACAACTACTACGGCGGCGGCTATATGGGCGGCTATATGGATGGTTATTACGGTGGTTTCGGCGGCTTCGGCGGCGGTTACGGCTACGGCTATGGAGGCGGCTATTACGGCGATTACTACGGCGATTATTACGGCATGGGCGCGGGTAACCCCGCCACCACGGTGAAGACCGTGACGACCGAAATCCCGTCGTTCGAACCGTTGATCTTCCAATTCTACATCGAACCCCGACAAAAGAAATAGGCGGTTTTTCCCGCAAACGATTAAAAGGCGATTCTCTCTTTGAGGATCGCCTTTATTTTTGCCCGCACGATCGTCGTTTATGAACAAAACCCCGCGGGAAAAAGTTCCGAAAAGGCGGTTTTTTCCCGAATACGGGTTTTCGGACGGAGCGGGTACCGGAGCAGGTAAAGATTTGTTATGCGTCGGAAATCGGTGTTAAAACCTCACTGATAGGGGGTTGGATTGTGCGGCGTGTCGGAACGGGCTGTGTTTTTTACCATTTGGCCGAAAAATTGTTACTCCCGGAAGTGAATTATTTCGGGTTTAATTTTGATATGTCAAATTATATGCTTAATTTAGTTCTCAGAAATTCCAACTTAAAACACAGTCGATATGATTATTACTTTTAATGAATTGCGTCGAATTAAAGACAAATTACCGAGCGGAAGCTCGCAACGCATTGCAGATGAGTTAGGAATCGATGCCGATACCGTTCGTAACTATTTCGGTGGTCAGCATGACGATGCTAAAGAGTGTGTCGGTGTTCATTTCGAACCGGGACCCGACGGCGGTATGGTTACGTTGGATGACACCAGGATTCTTGATGTTGCAATGCGTATTCTGAGTGAACAGAAATAAAATCACAAACCCCAAACGTAGCATTTGAAAAAATGTGAAGGTCTTTTAAGACGCATCCCCTTCTGAAGGGGTCAAATCACGGATAAAGCGTAGTGGCAGATCGCATCTGCCGCTACGTTTTTGTTTTTCGGCGAAGGCAAGGCAAAAACCCCGCAAAAGTGAAAATTTTCGGGCGTCACATCGCGCGATATTAAAATTTTAAACAACCCTTCTCCACCCTCGCATTCTTGTTAAGTTTTTGAAAACGAGCCCCGCACATCCCATTCCGCCCGCGATCGGCGAAAAACGGCATTCGGGGGCAAATATCGACTCTTTTTTCGGAATAAGCGGTTAATTTTAATCGGTGTTTCGACGTTTTTTCATTCTTTTTGATTATCTTTGCGTGCTATTGAGCATGAACAAAATCAAATAAACAATAATAAATTTTTTTTAACTCAAATGCAAAGTAAAGGCTTTATTAAACTCATCGCGGGTTTGTTGATTCTCGCATGTGTTTATCAGCTCTCGTTTACGTTCAAAACACGTAGCGTAGAGAAGAAGGCGGCCGAGTATGCCGCGCAGTTCCCCCAAGACACGACAGCCGAGCGCCACTACCTCGACTCGATGATGAAGGAGACGGTTTACAATTTGGGATTCACCTCCTTCACCTACAAGATGTGTAAGGAGAAGGAATTGAACCTCGGTCTTGACCTGAAGGGCGGTATGAACGTCATGCTGGAAGTTCAGGTTGAGGATGTGATCAAGGCTCTGGCCGGTGACAACGTCAAAGATCCCGTATTCCAGGAGACCATCGCCGAGGTCGAGAAGATGAAATCCAACAATTTCGTGGATGACTTCGTCAAGGTTTGGGCCGAGAAGAGCAACGGCCGTTCGTTGTCGTCGCTGTTCGTAAATCCCGATCGCCGCGACATCACGCTCGATACGCCGGATGACAAGGTTGCCAAGATCCTCGAAGAGGACGTCGAGAAGGCTATCGCCGCTTCGTTTAACGTATTGCGCAGCCGTATCGATAACTTCGGTGTAACGCAGCCCAATATCCTCCGCCTGCCGAACTCGAACCGTATTCTGGTTGAGTTGCCGGGTGTCAAGGAGCCGGATCGTGTACGTGACCTGTTGAAGGGTACCGCATCGCTGGAATTCTGGACGACTTACACCATCAACGAGCTGATGAATTCGCTGACGCAGGCCGACGCCGTGGTTCGCCGCGAGCTGCTTGCACAGCAGAAGCACGAAGCTAAAGAGGCCACAGAGGAAGCTCCCGCAGAGGAGAAAGCCGAGGCTCAGACCCTGGCCGACAAGGTTGCCGAGACCGAGCAGCCCGAAGAGATCGCCGAGGGCGACTCGTACAACTCGGAGGAGCACCCCTTGTTCTCGGTGCTGGATCCCCGTTACGGTGGCGGTGCTGCCGTAGGTGCTGCCTACAAGGCTGACATGGCTACCGTTGACAAATATATGGCAATGCCCGCTGTTCGCGCCCTGTTCCCCGCTGACGTAGAGTTCAAGTGGAGCAACAAAGCCGAGGATCAGTTGGACGGCCGTTTCCAGTTGTATGCAATCCGCATCACCACTCCCGATAAGAAAGCTCCCCTGGACGGTTCGTTCGTAACCGACGCTTCGGAGCAGTATCAGCAGCACGGTGCACAGGCCGAGGTCTCGATGACGATGAACTCGGAGGGTGCACAGCGTTGGGCTCGTCTGACGGGTGAGAATGTCGGCAAGCACATCGCCATCGTTCTGGATGGTCGCGTTTGCTCGGCTCCCGTTGTAAACGGCAAGATCGACAAGGGCGTTTCGCAGATCACCGGTAACTTCACCATTCAGGAGGCCAAGGACTTGGCCAACATCCTCGTTTCGGGTAAGATCCCCGCTCCCGCAACCATCGTTCACGATACGGTTGTCGGTCCTTCTCTGGGTCAGGAGTCTATTAACGCCGGTTTGTTCTCGTTCATCGTTGCGTTCATCCTCGTACTGCTGTACATGGGTCTGTTCTATAAGAGCGCAGGTTGGATGGCCGATATCGCACTGCTGTTGAACGTATTCCTTCTGATGGGTGTACTCGTATCGTTCGGTGCCGTGCTGACCCTGCCGGGTATCGCGGGTATCGTACTGACGATGGGTATGGCTGTGGATGCCAACGTCATCATCTACGAGCGTATCAAGGAGGAGCTGCGTGGCGGTAAGGGCTTGTCGCTCGCCATCACCGAAGGTTTCTCGAAGGCTTATTCGGCCATCATCGACGGTAACCTTACCACCATCATCACCGGTATCGTGCTGTTCGTATTCGGTACGGGTCCGGTTCAGGGTTTTGCCACTACGTTGATCATCGGTATCATCACTTCGCTGTTCAGTGCAATCTTCATCACCCGTCTGATGATCGAGTGGGGTGTTGCCAAGTTCGGTCACATCACCTTCTCGAGATCGTGGTCGGAGCGTTTCCTGTCGAACACCAATGTAGACTTCCTGAGCAAGCGTAAGATTTCGTACATCGTGGCTGCTGCCATCATCGCCGTTTCGTGCCTCTCGTTCGCCGTTCGTGGTTTGAACAAGGGTACCGAGTTCACCGGTGGTCGTGCTTATGTCATCCGTTTCGACAAGGAGGTTCTGGCCGAGGATGTACGTTCGCGCGTGGAGAAGGCCTTCACTGAGAAAGCCGATGCCGATGCTGCTTCGATCAGTACTTCGGTAACGCAGTTCGGTAACGCCAACCAGATGCGTGTCGTAACCCAGTACAAGTTCGACGATACGTCGGAGGAGGCCACCAAGGAGATTCAGTCGATTCTCTACGAGTCGTTGAAGGATCTCTATCAGGAGCCGCTTTCGTTTTCGGACTTCATAAATACGCAGAACAACATCAACGGTATCACCACTTCGGATAAGATCGGTCCTTCGATCGCTCACGATATGACGATGAACGCCATCTACTCGATCCTCTTCTCGCTGCTGGCAATCGGTTTGTACATCACCTTCCGATTCAAGTACTGGCAGTGGGCTTCGGGTGCAACGCTTGCACTGGCCTTCAACGCCCTGTTGGTAATCGGTCTGTTCTCGTTGCTCTACGGTATCGTTCCCTTCAACCTGGAGGTCAACCAGGCATTCATCGCCGCCATCCTGACCATCATCGGTTATGCGATTAACGATACGGTGGTTGTCTTCGACCGTATCCGTGAGTACATGGGGCTGTATCCCAAACGTGCTTTCAAGGAGAACGTAAACAACGCAATCAACTCGACCTTGTCGCGTACCATCAACACTTCGGGTACGACGTTGGTTACCTTGCTTGCCATCTTCTTCTTCGGTGGTGAGACCATCCGTGGTTTCGTGTTCGCCCTGACGATCGGTGTCGTAGTCGGTACGGCTGCCACCATCTTCATCGCAACCCCCATCGCTTACGATCTGATGAAGAACCGTATGGAGAAAGGCTTGAAGAAGTAATTCTTTCAAAGACATACATCCGAATAAAATGGATTGCCGTGTTGCGGCAATCCATTTTATTTTTTATCTTTGTCGAAAGATATGCTCAAAAAGACTATGGAAAAGATGCTCAAATGGTTGCGACATTCCGTATCGCCGATTTTCTTGGCACTGCTTGTCGCGTCGTTTATGTTGTGGTACATTGCCAAACTGAACTATACCTATACGACCGAACAGGTCATGAAAGTACAGCTCGATGACCGTGAATTTGAGGTACAGTGTGTGGTCGAGGGACTGGGTACGACTCTTTTCAAGTATCAGGTCTATATGGACAAACACCTCACGCTGCCTTCGGGTAAGATCGCGTATCGGGTGGTGGACCTCGAGGCACGCAAGGACGAGCCGCGCGTAGCGAAACTTCCCGCCGACCGCGAATGGGTCGAGTTGGATCCGCAGGCCATCAAGGAGGCGATTTCGGTGCAGTGCAGCGACATCAAGATTTTGTCGGTCGAGGCACCGATCATCGAGAAACCGGCACCCGGGGAGGTGAAGGAAGAGCAGAAGAAGTAAAATCCGAAAAACAAAAAAGCACTGCAAAGAGCAAATTTCAACAATGATAAAAGTAGGAATTACAGGCGGTATCGGTTGTGGCAAAAGCACCGTATGCCGCCTTTTTGCACAAAAAGGAGTCGGGGTCTATGATTCCGACCGCGAGGCCAAGCGCCTGATGAATGCCGATGCGGCGTTGCGCGAGGCGATCACCCGAAGATTTGGCGAAGAGATCTACTCTTCGGGCGAACTCGACCGCAAGGCATTGGCCGAAAAGGTATTTACCGACGGCGAGGCGCTCAAAGACCTGAACGCACTGGTGCATCCGGCCGTGATGCGCGATTTCGATGCGTGGGCAGAGCGTCAGGAGAGCAATTACGTCCTGTTGGAGAGCGCCATTCTTTTCGAGGCGGGGTTGCAGGATCGGGTCGATCACACGATCGTGGTGATGGCACCCGAATCGCTGCGTGTGGCGCGTGCCGCCAAGCGTGACGGTTGCTCCGAGGAGACGATCCGCCGCCGCATTGCCGCGCAGATGCCCGAGGAGGAGCTGGCCAAACGTGCCGAACAGGTGATCGTAAACATTAAGGAAGAAGATTTGGAGGGTGCGGTCAATTACCTGCACCACCTCTATGAAATGGAGGCGAAAAAGGCCTCTTTAAACAAATAAATCATGAAACGGGATTTTATGCGGCCACAGGTGATGGCCATTTTGAACGTGACGCCCGATTCGTTTTATGAGGGCAGTCGCAAACAGGACTCCGAGATGATTCGCGAGCGTGTACGCGAGGCGGTCGCCCAGGGAGCATCGATGATCGACGTGGGCGGTTATTCGTCGCGTCCGGGAGCTGACGAGGTGTCGCCGGAAGAGGAGTGGCGAAGAGTGCGTCTGGGTGTGGGTACGGTGCGCGAGGTTGCACCCCGCATCACGGTGTCGGTCGATACGTTCCGCTCGGAGGTGGCACGCCGTGCCGTCGAGGAGTTTGGTGAACTGATCATCAACGACATCTCGGCCGGAGAACTCGATCCGGAGATGATCCCCGAAGTGGCACGTATGGGCGTTCCGTATATTGCCATGCACATGAAGGGCAATCCCAAGACGATGCAGTCGCAGACGGATTACGAGTTGGACATCACGTCCGAAGTACTCGAATATTTCCGCGACAAGTGCGCCGAGCTCTTGACGGCGGGTATCCGTCGCGAAAACCTCATTCTCGATCCCGGATTCGGATTTGCCAAGACGCTGGAGCAGAACTACGAACTTTTGGGCGGTCTGCACCGCCTGTGCAAGACGGGTTATCCCGTCTTGGCGGGACTTTCGCGCAAGTCGATGATCTATAAATTGCTGGGTACAACCCCGAAGGAGGCGCTGGCGGGTACCGTGGCGCTGGATTGGGAGTGCTTGAGACAGGGTGCTACGATCCTTCGCGTACACGATGTGCGCGAGGCAGTCGATTCGGTGTGCCTTTTTGAAATGTTTCAAAAACAAACGAAATAAGTGATACGGGTTACGGATATACACAAACGCTTCGGCGATTTGGAGGTGTTGAAGGGCGTGAGCCTGGAGATTGCGACGGGCGAAGTGGTGTCGATTGTCGGTGCGAGCGGTGCGGGTAAAACCACCCTCTTGCAGGTTATGGGCGGATTGTCGCGCCCCGACAGCGGTTCGGTTACGATCGACGGCGAGGAGATTTTCTGTTTGGGCGATAAGGCGCTTTCGCGGGTACGCAACCAAAAGATCGGATTTGTCTTTCAGTTCCACCACTTGCTGCCCGAATTTACGGCTTTCGAGAATGTCTGCATTCCCGGTCTGATCGGCAATCGCCCCCAGAAAGAGGTCGGGGCGCGTGCCGAGGAACTGCTCCGCATGGTCAATATCGAACACCGCCGCAACCATAAACCCGCCCAGTTGTCGGGTGGCGAGCAGCAGCGTGTGGCCATTGCCCGTGCCTTGATCAATGCGCCCGCCGTGTTGCTGGCCGACGAGCCGTCGGGTAACCTCGACTCGAAAAACCGCAATGAAATTCACCGCCTGTTCTTCGACCTGCGCGACAAGCTGGGGCAGACGATCGTCATCGTGACCCACGACGAGCATCTGGCCGAGATGGCCGACCGCAAAATCGAAATGTCGGACGGATTGATTTTGGAGGGATGAACCACGAACTGAAAGAGCTGCTCGATCGGCTGTGGAATCGCTACGATCGGACGGAATTCATTGAGGAAGATCCGATTTCGGTGCCGCACCGCTATACCGACCGCAAGGATCGGGAGGTGGCGGGATTTCTGGCGGCCACGATTGCCTGGGGCAATCGGCGCTCGATCGTCAAGAGTGCCCGTCGCATGATGCTCATGATGGACGACCGACCCGCGGATTTTGTGCGTGAGGCTTCGGATCGGGAGCTCGAATTTGTTACGTCCTTTGTCCACCGCACCTTCAACGGGGGCGATTTCCGCGATTTTATTCTTGCCCTGCGCCGTATGGAGCAACGCTTCGGCGGGGTGGGGGCGTTTTTTGAGGCGCATTACGAACAGACACACTCCATCGCGCAGTGCCTGGCCGATTTTCGCGAGGAGTTCCTCGCGGCGGAACATGACCCGCATTGCGAAAAACACCTTTCGTCGATTCGGCGCGGTGCGGCCTGCAAGCGGTTGTGCATGTACCTTAAATGGATGGTGCGTCGGGACGATCGCGGGGTGGATTTCGGCCTTTGGGAGCGCATCCCGATGTCGGCACTGTACATTCCGCTCGATCTGCATGTGGGCGAGGTGGCACGCGAATTGGGGCTTCTGAAACGCCGTCAGAACGATTGGAAGGCGGTGGAAGAGCTGACCGGCGTATTGCGCGAATTTGATCCCGAAGACCCCGTGCGTTATGATTTCTCGTTGTTCGGCGCGGGGATGGATCCTCATTGTGAATTATAATCATGTTTCAATTCAAACAATTTGTCATAGAACAGGACAAGACCCCGATGAAGGTCGGGACGGACGGCGTGTTGCTCGGGGCGTGGGCGCCCTTGCGCGAAAGCGACCGCTCGATCCTCGACATCGGTACGGGTACGGGCGTCATTGCGCTGATGATGGCGCAACGTGCATTGGCGGCCGAGATCGTGGGGGTCGATCCGTTCGGGGTGGAGGAGGCACGTGAAAATGCCGACCGCTCACCGTGGGGCAACCGCATCCGATTCTCCCAAACTACGGTGCAGGAGTTCGAAAGCGACGGGAAATTCGATCTGATCGTCTCGAATCCTCCGTTTTTTGTCGATTCGTTGCAGTGTCCCGATGCGGGGCGCACCGAAGCCCGACATACGGTCTCGTTGCCGTTTGGTGATTTGTGCCGTTCGGTTTTGCGTTTGATGGCGCGGGAAGGTCATTTCGCGGTGATTCTTCCCGTCGAAGAGGCCGAAAAATTCCGTCGGGAGGCTTTGCTGAAATTATCGCTCGTTCGGAGTGTCGATGTGCACACCACACCGCGCCGTGCCGCAAAACGCCGTCTGATGGAGTTTGTGCGCTACGACGAGCAGCGTTCCATATCCCCCGCGATCCATGAGGATCTTTATATAGGTACGGGCGAACACGAACAATACACCGACGAATATAAACAGCTGACCCGCGATTTTTATTTGAAATTTTGACGGAATAGATTACCTTTGTAAAGGTCAAGATTTTTTGTTTTGATCCGTAGAAACCTTTAAACTTGTTGGAAGATGAAAAAAATACTTCTGTTTCTTGCATTAGCCTTTACTTCGGCCGCACTTTCGGCACAAAATCCCTATATCGAACCCACCGTTGCCACGGAAAATGGCGCGGGACTGACGCTTCCCCATTCGCAGACGGTTCTGGCCGTGGATCTTCACATCGAACAGGAGCAGATCATTGCAGGCCCTTATGCGCGTTATGCCCAGAAATTCCTGGGTGTGCTGGCGCCCCTGGCCGATCGTAATTTGTGGAGCATCAAGTCGGCAGCCATCGGCATCATGGATCCCGCGCGTGTGGGAGTGGTGGCCGATCCCGCTTGTCCGTCGGTAAATAATGTGCGTTACGCCTCGTCGGACGAAGGATTCCCGACGATGCCGATCGATAAGGCTTCGATGAGCGTTGCCACGCTGGAGGAGTCGGCCGGAACTGCCGCCCGCATGATCTATCAGCTGCGCAGCCGTCGCGTCGAACTCATCACGGGTGAGGCCGGAGAGCATGTCTTCGGCGAAGGTCTGAAGGCCGCCCTCGATGAGATTGCCCGTCTGGAGCAGGGTTACCTGGAACTGTTCCTTGGTAAGAAAATCATCCGCACCGCCACGTACCGCATGCTGGTTTATCCCCGTGCGGACAAAAAACAATATGTCGTTTGCCGTTTCAACGAGCAGAACGGTATCCTCGCCGAAAACGACCTGTCGGGTGATATGGTGCTGTTGCAGATCGAACCCGGGAAGGTCGATCGTTCGATGGCTGCGGGCGAAAAGGCCAAGAGTGTGGTGGAGTGTCGCGTTGCGGCCTATTCGAATTGTGTGGTTTCGGTCGGTGCACGTGAATGCGGCCGTTCGGTACTGCCTATTCTGGAGTTTGGCGAAAAGATGATGCTGCCGTTGCGTCAGGCTCGCTAATTCCGCCACGGGAAAAAATCATATGGAGGAGACAGGCGTTCTCCTCCTTTTTTTGACTGAAAAAAAGAGTAAGATTATGGATTATACTTCGAAAATGGTTGCGCTGATGAAGAGCATGCGCCGCGAACGCAACGGAGCCGTGGCCGATGCCATGTGTACGAGTGCTTCGGGTTTGAACTACGGCGTGAGCCTTCCCACGGTGCGTCAGATTGCCCGCGCCGAGCAGAAAGATTACGAATTTGCCGCGATGTTGTGGCATCAGGATGTCCGCGAGTTGCGTCTTGCGGCGTTGCATATCGCCCAACCCGAACTTCTGACCGAGGATCGCTATGATTTCTGGGGGGACGGCATCCGCGACGAGGAGCTGGCCGAAGAGGCGGCTTTTGCCCTGTTGCGCTTCGTGCCCGATTTTGAGAAGCTGTTCAAAAAGTGGATCGTGTCCGAAAAGCCGCTGTTGCGTTATGCGGTTTTGCAGGCGGCGGCTCGTTGCCCGAAGACGGAGAGTCGTTGGGGCGACGATGCGCTGAAGGCCTTGGAGGCCTTGGAGGGCGATTTTTCGCACCACGAAAAGCATCTGATCGCGCAAGGTATTGTTGCCATGTTGGCGGCATTGGCGTTGCGCGGAGAGGAGGATAAAGCTCAGGTGAAGGCGCTTGTCGGTAAGTTGGGCGCAACGGAAGAGGAGCGTTACGTTTCGGAAGAGATGGAGTGGCGTCTGGAGTTTTAGACGCTTGTCCGAGTCAATAAAAAAGGAGAAACCCCAACCCTGGGGTTTCTCCTTTTTGTGTTCTTGGGGGCGGGGTTATTCGTCCATAAAGATGGCGCGGGGCAGTTGTCCCACGTTGTTGATCTTGATGATCTCGATGCCCTTGGGGGCTTTGATCTCCTTGAGGTAACCCGACACGATGATGCGTTTGAAACCCAGACGGGCGGCCTCGCTGATGCGTTGCTCGGAGCGGGGGGCGGGGCGTACCTCACCCGATAGGCCGACTTCGCCCGCACAGCAGATGCCCTCGTTGATCGGGCGGTCGTAGTACGACGAGATGACGGCGGCAACCACTGCCAGATCCAATCCCGTGTCGGCAACCTTGAATCCGCCTGCGAAGTTCAGGAAAAGATCCTTCTGAAACATCTTCATGCCGATGCGTTTTTCGATGACGGCCAGAAGCATGTTCATGCGTCGTGTGTCGAATCCCGTGGCGGAGCGTTGGGGTGTACCGTAAGCCGCACCGCTGACCAAAGCCTGCACCTCGATCAGGTAGGGACGCACACCATCGACCGAAGCACCGACGGCGATACCGCTTAAGGGTTCTTCGTAGTGTTGGAGCAGGATTTCCGAGGGGTTGTCCACCGAACGCAGACCCTCTTCCAGCATCTCGAACACGCCGATCTCGAACGTGGCACCGAAACGGTTCTTGATGCCGCGCAGGATGCGGTAGATGTTGTTGTTGTCGCCTTCGAACTGAAGCACGACATCGACAATATGTTCCAGAATCTTGGGACCCGCGATCGTGCCGTCCTTGGTGATGTGGCCGATGATGACGATCGACGTGCCGGTGGATTTGGCGTATTTCAGAAGGGTGGCGGTGCATTCGCGGATCTGCGACACACTGCCCGCCGAAGACTCCAGTACCTCGGTATAGATCGTCTGGATCGAGTCAATGATCACCAGATCGGGCTGCTCGGCCGAGATCTGGTTGATGATATTTTCAAGGAGCGTTTCGGGGTAGATCAGGCAATCCTCATTGCGTACGCCGATGCGGTTGGCACGCATGCGGATCTGCTCGGCCGACTCCTCCCCCGACACGTAAAGCGTCTTGAGGTGGTTGGGGCTGAGGGCAATTTGCAGGGAAAGGGTCGATTTGCCGATGCCCGGCTCGCCACCGATCAGAATGAGCGATCCGGGAACCATACCGCCGCCCAGAACGCGGTTCATCTCGGCATTGCCCAAATCAATGCGGCGGTGCGAACTCTCCATAATCTCGGAGACGCGTTGCGGACGCGCCTTGGGAAGGGGCGATGCCAGCGATGCCGCAATGGGGTTGCTTTCGCGGGAGATGATCTCCTCGGTGAAGGTGTTCCACGCCCCGCACGCGGGACAGCGTCCCAGCCATTTCGGGGCTTCGAATCCGCACTCCTTGCAGAAATAGGCTTTCTTTACTTTTGCCATGGTCGGAACGGTTTTTTAGCGCGACAGGAGCGGGGTTGAGGTGTATTCGTAACGCAGGACGCGTGTCACTTCATGCTCGGGGTGCATCTCTTGGTATTTCTCCGTAAGGTCGATGATGAAGACCGTCTTGCGCACGGGAAGTCCCGTTACGGGGTCTTTCTCTTCGGCCGACTGGTAGTGGCTTACCTTGGCCGTGTAGTTCTCCTCGCCGAACATGAAGTTGATGACCTTCTCGCCCGGTTCCTTGAGGAACGAACCCGAGATGATGCCCGCCTCGGCGTTGGGTTTCACGCGGAGGATGCCTCCGTTATAAACCGAAAAATCGAGGCTGTATAGACCGCCCGGCTGTACGGGGGCGGAGGCGATGACGTGTTCGTTGATCTCCTTGATGATCGGACTGCCGGGATCGGCTCCCGTTACCTCGACCGTCGTGCGAAGGTCGGTGATGGGGTAGGTGGCCGTGTAGAACACATCGTCGCCGTCACTGCACGACGCAAAGCCCAAAACCAGGCAGAAGAGGATGTGATACAGTTTTTTCATGGCACTATTTGATGAAGAATTTGTAGATGTCGTTTCCGTTGGCGTAGAAAAGCAACATCAAAAGGATGAATATACCGATGTATTGGGCGATCTCCAGCACGCGGTCATTGACCTTGCGTCCCGTGATCAGCTCCCAGAAGGTAAACAGGGCGTGACCGCCGTCCAGACCGGGAATCGGCAGGAGGTTCATCACCGCCAGGATGATCGACAGGAAGGCCGTCTTCATCCAGAAGTCCAACCAGTTCCATTCGGTCGAGAAGATGTTGCCGATGGCGATGAATCCGCCCAGTTCCTCGTAGAGTTTCGTTTGGGGTTTGACGATCAGTTTGAGTTGCTCCCAATAGCTTTTCGTTACCTCACCCGTCTTGCGGAAACCTGCGGGAATCGACTCCCAGAAGGTGAAGTTTTGGGTGCGGAACTTGAACAGGCGGGCGGGATCCGTGCAGAGCACGCCGATGCGTCCGTCGGCTGAGATGGGAAGTGTCATTCGGAGGGTATCCGTACCGCGAAGCACGCTCAAATCGGCTTCTTTCGAGGCCTGTCCCCTGAGGTAGGCGATCGAGGTCGGAAGATCGGGGTGATCCAAGTCGTTGATGCGGATGATCTCGTCACCGCGCTGAAGCGGGGCGGCCGAGGCCATGACGACGCTGTCCACCATAAACGGAAGGCGCGGCGAGAGCAGATTCTCGTAGCCTTTCTCGCGGCGCATCTCGATGAGCTGGTCGAGCGAAATATGGAGCGTCGTGGGCGTGCCGTGGCGGAGGATCTCCACCTCGCGGTCATGCTCGGTGATCAAAAGGTCGTTTACGATCGACATGAAGTTGTCGATCGGTTTGTGGTCGATCGATACGATGCGGTCGCCGTCCTCGAAACCGAGGGCGTGTCCCGCTTTGTTGAAGTTATATCCCCAACGGGCGTCTTCGTTCGAGAAGTAGCTTTCTCCCCACGTGTAGCTGATGCCCGAGTAGATGGCAACGGCCATCACGATGTTCATAAATACACCGGCCAGCATCACCAGAAGGCGTTGCCAGGCGGGTTTGGCTCTAAAGTCGCTTTCCAAGACGGGTTGCTGCATCTGTTCCTTGTCCATCGATTCGTCGATCATGCCGCCGATCTTGCAGTAGCCGCCCAGCGGCAACCAGCCGAGTCCGTATTCCGTCTCGCCGCGTTTGAATTTGAAGAGCGAGAACCACGGATCGAAGAAGATGTAGAACTTCTCGACACGGATCTTGAACATGCGGGCCACGATGAAGTGTCCGAATTCGTGGATGCCCACCAGAAGGGTGAAGCACAGGAAAAATTGGATTATTTTAATGAGGATATCCATGGATTACAATTTGAGGAATTCACGAGCCAGACGGCGCGACTCTTCGTTGGCCGCGGCGTAGTCGTCGAGTGAGGGGTTGAGTTTGAAGGAGGCGTGCGCGAGTGCGTACTCGATGGCACGCACGATGTCGAGCCATGCGCAACGCTTCTGAAGGAAGACTCCGACGGCCACTTCGTTCGAGCCGTTCATCGTGCAGGCTGCCGTACCGCCTCGGCGCAGACAGTCGTAAGCGATGTCGAGGGCGGGGTATTTCACGCGATCCACCTCGCGGAACGTGAGTTCGGGGTGATCCAGAAAGCTGAAATGTTCGTCGTTGCGCAGGGCGCGGTGGGGGAAGGTCAGCGAGTAGCTGATCGGAATACGCATATCGGCCGTACCCAGCTGTGCCTTGATGACGCCGTCCTGGAATTCGACCATCGAGTGGACGATCGACTGCGGGTGGAGGATGACCGAGATCTGGTCGGCGGGAAGACCGAACAACCAGTGTGCCTCGATCACTTCAAAACCCTTATTGACGAGGGTCGAGGAGTCGATCGTGATCTTGGCGCCCATCGTCCATTGGGGATGGCGCAAGGCCTGTTCGACGGTCACGTCTTTCAGTGCCTCGATCGGAAGGTCGCGGAACGATCCGCCGCTGCACGTGATGATCAGGCGGCGTACGGGCGACTGTTCGCCCACCAGACATTGGAAAATGGCCGAATGTTCCGAGTCGATCGGAAGGATCGGGGCGTGTTTCTCCTGGGCGAGGCGCATGACGTATTCACCGCCCACGACCAGCGATTCCTTGTTGGCCAATGCCAGTTTGCGGCCGTGGCTCAAGGCCTCGACCGTGGGGGCAAGACCTGCGTAACCCACCAGCGAGTTGATCACCACGTCGTGATCCTCGCGGCCTGCGACCTGGCACACGGCATCCGCTCCGGCATAGACCTTTGTGTCGGTGTCGGCGAGGGCTTCCTTGAGGTTGGTGTAATATTTTTCGTCGGCGATGACGACCGTGTCGGCATCGAAGTCGCGTGCCTGACGCGCGAGGCGTTCCCAATTGTGGTTGGCCGTCAGCGTGCGTACCTCAAAGTTGTCGCTTTGTTCGCGCACGATGTCGAGTGCCTGTTCGCCGATGGATCCCGTGGATCCCAGAATGGCTAAGCGTTGTTTCATCAGAAAAGAATATATTCTTCGGGGTCGGCGGGTTTGCCGTTGACCCACAATTCAAATTCAAAATATTTGGCCTCCTGTTCTTCGGGTTGTTGCTCGAGGTTGCAGCCGATCTGTTCGCCGTTGCGTACCGACTGACCCTTCTCGACCAGCGAGCGCGAGAGGTTCTTATACACGGAAATGAGGTTGCCGCCGTGTTGCAGCATGATGATATAACCCTGATTGGGCGTCCAGAGGCTCTGGATCACCGTGCCGTTGTCGATGGCCGTGATGCGGTCGCCCGGAGTGGCCGTGATCGAGATGCCGTAATGGTTGGCTTTGATGTCGAATTTTTGGGAGATGACACCCTCGGCGGGTACCGTCAGACCGAGCGTCTCGCGCATTTTGCGGCGGATGGCGTGGTCGTTGGCGGCAAGCGAGTAGGGACCGTTGCCCTCCATCTCGCGGCGCAGGATCGAATCACCCTCGGACGGAAGGACGAGCGTCTTGTCCAGTCGTGCCGAATCCGACGACGAAGGGGTGATGGATACGGGCGTCTTGTTGTCCATGATCAGCGCGATGTTCTCGTTGTAGGAGATCATGTCCTTCATCATCTGCTCCATGGAGTCCAGACGGATGATGTTGCGCATGAGGCTCTCGCGCGTACGGTCGGCCTCGGTGCGGTAACCGGGCAGAAATTCCAATACGGGCGTATAGGCCACAAGGGCAAGAATCAGAATAAAAAGGAGCAGAATAAAGGCTATGAGACCCGACATGATACGCGACGGCGAGATGTGGATGTACCACTCTTCGCTGTTGTCGGTGGCGTTATGCATCGAAAAACGGCGTTTGCGGAAGAAGTTGCGCTGCCAACGGGTGAATTTTTCCAGAAGTTTCATCGCTTGTGTTTCTTTTTCAGCGGAGTAGGGTAAATCATTGTCTCAGGCCGTAAAACCGATATTTCGGATCGGGTTTCATGGTTCGGGACGCAATTTCCCACTCCTCGTTCCAATTTACAAAGATAACCAAAATCGGGTAAATCCTTTGTTGTTCAGAATGATTTTTTTACCTTTGTAGCAATTATAATAACGCGATTTAATTTTGAAAATTATGGTAAAACCTACTTTACTCGTATTGGCCGCAGGCATGGGTTCCCGCTACGGCTCGCTCAAACAAATGGACGGAGTCGGCCCCAACAACGAAGCAATCATTGATTATTCGATTTATGACGCCATTCGCGCCGGTTTCGGTAAGGTGGTGTTCGTCATCCGCCACTCGTTCGAGAAGGAGTTCCGCGAGGTGTTCAATGCCGAGCGTTTCGGTCACCGCATCGAGGTGGAGTTTGTATTCCAGGAGCTGGAGTATCTGCCCGAAGGTTGCACCGTACCCGAAGGTCGTCAGAAACCCTGGGGTACGAACCATGCACTGATGATGGCTGCCAATGTCATCCACGAGCCGTTTGCCGTGATCAACGCCGACGACTTCTACGGAGCAGAGGCCTACAAGACCATCGGTGACTATCTTTCGCAGCTCGACGGCGTGAAGAACAAATATTGCATGGTGGCTTACGATCTGAACAAGACCCTGTCGGAGAACGGTACCGTATCGCGCGGCATTTGCGGTGTGGATGAGAACGGCGACCTGACGACGATGGTCGAGCGCACGCAGATCGAGCGTATGCCCGACGGCCGTGTCCTCTATCACGACGGTGGTGCCGATGAGGAGCTGGAGGAGACGGTGCCCGTATCGATGAACCTCTTCGGTTTCACGCCCGATTACTTCGGTTACTCGACCGAGTACTTCAAGGAGTGGTTCAAGGAGAACAGCACGACGCCCAAGGCCGAGTTCTTCCTGCCGTTGATGGTCAACAAACTCATCAAGGAGGGTACTGCCTCGTTGCGCGTATTGCGTTCGTCGGCGCAGTGGTTCGGCGTTACCTACAAGGAGGACAAACCCGCGCTGATGGCCTCGATCGAGAAGATGATCGAAGAGGGCAAATATCCCCGCAACCTCTGGAAGTAATTTTTTACTCGTTGTTTTATGGAGCGATTCCTTCGGGAGTCGCTCTTTTTTTTTGTGCGGTGGGGACTGATGTCGGCACTGTACGCCGTCGCTCGTTTTTCCGGTATTTGGTACGATCCATCGGCCGCCTTACCTTCTTGACGCAGGGGCAAAAAAATACTTATCCGTCGTGGGGACGGATAAGTATTTATCGGGGTTGGGATTCTGTCTCTAATCGAGGAAACCCTCTTTGACGAGTTGCTCGCGGATGCGTTTCCAGTCGGCTGCCGGGCGGCTGTTGCCATCGATGAACTTGATGGGGCAACCCAGTGCCGAATCATCGATGTAAAGGTCGGCGTGGACCTTGACCGAATTTGTCCAGCGTTTCTGGTCGGGGTTTTCGTTTACCGCCCACAGCGAAATGCCGCGCTTGGAGAACCATGCCTCGGCCTGCTTGAGCAGATCGCCGTGACGCATCGTATAGAGAATCAGTTTATATCCTTTTGCCGTGAGTTCCTTCAGTACGGGTACGGCTCCCAAATCGTCGCCGATCTCGGGATAATTGTGAGAGACGACCGTACCGTCGAAATCAATTGCAATTTTAATTGTCTTTCCTGCCATGTATATCTATTAATGTTTGTTGTCGCGGTATCTGCGGATCAGGTTGACGACGCGCTGAATGAACGACTGGTTGCCCTCGTCATCGTGGCTGTCGTAGCCATAGCCGTAACCATAGCCGTATCCGTAACCGTATCCGTAGCCATAACCGTAGCCGTGGCTCTGGATGTGCGAACCGTTCAGAACGACACACATGTTCTGGAACTTGCGCTCGGTGTACAGACGCTCCACATCGGGCAACTGACGGCGGTCGAGCATACCCTCACGGATGACGTAGATACACAGGTCGGCGAAGCGGTCGGTGATCATGGCATCGGCAACCGACAAGGCGGGCGTCGAGTCGATCAGAATGTAGTCGTACTCCTTACGCAGGTTGACGAACAACTGGTTCAGACGCTTCGAAAGCAACATCTCGGTGGGGTTGGGCGGCTGCTTACCGGCATAGATCGCATGCAGATTCTCGTGGAGCGAAGTCGGATGGATCAGCTCCTTGAAGTTATCGAAATTCTGCGTCAGGTAAGCCGAAATACCATTCTTGCTGTTCTTGTGTCCGCGGTTCTTCGAGAAGGCCTGACGGCGAAGGTCGAGGTCGACGATCACCACCTTCTTTCCGGCCATTGCAAGAGTCAGACCCAGGTTCAAGGCGATGAACGTCTTACCCGAGTGGGGGTTCGACGAGGTGCAGAGGATCGTCTGGATGTTCTTGTCCTCCTCACCCTCCGAAGCGACGTTCATGAACGAGATGTTCGAACGCAGGATACGGAAGGCCTCCGAAAGCATATCACGACCCGTCTCACGAACTTGGATCTCCTTGCCGCGCTCGCCCTCGGTGAACGGAATTTCACCAAGGAACGGAATGGTCAGTCGATCCTCGATATCTTTTCGACCGCGTACCGACGTGTTCAAGATGTTCTTCATGAAGAAGATACCGAACGGGATGGCGAAACCGATGACAAACGCTGCAAACAGGATCATCATGGGTTTGGGCGAGATGGGTACGTTGTTGCCGTATGCCCAGTCGATGGTACGGGCGTTACTCTCGGCCACGGCGTAGGTCAGCTGGTTCTCCTCCTGCTTGTTCAACAGGTAGAGGAACAGCTCCTCCTTGATCTTCTGCTGACGCGAAATGCCGAGGATGATCTTCTCCTGCGAAGGCATCGACGAAATACGCGTATTGGCCAGATTCTCCTCGTGGTGGATGTTTTGCAATTGGATGTTCAGTGCTTCGATGTGCGAATTCAGCGAAGCGATGATCGAACGGCGGATGGCAGCCAGGGCGTTACCCATTTCCTGAATGGCGGGGTTGCTCTCCGTACTGTTCTCCAACAGTTTGTCGCGGCGCAGAATCAAGGTGTTGTAGTCGTTGATCTGGCTCGAGATCGAACTATTGTCGACGGAAGCCATCATCGGGATCAGTTCTCCGGAATTCTCGGGAGTGGTCAGATATGTGGTGATGAATTTGGCCACGTTGATCTGGTTCTCGATCGAAAGACCTTCACCTTTATATTTACTACTCTCCTGGAGCGTGCGCTGAGCCTCGGAGGTGATGTCCACCATCTGATGCTCTTTCTTCAGGCGCTCGATGTTCTGATCCACATCACCCAGCTCACGGCCGATGACCTTAAGACGTTTCTTGATGAAGTCGGCGGTCAGCACCGAAATACGACGTTTATCTTCGATGGCATCGTTGTTATAGGCCTCGATCAGGGCATTGATGACATCTTCGGCACGTTCGGGTACGTTATCATTATAAGAGATCGTCACGATCGAGGCGTGCTCGTTGGCTACTTGGCTGCTTACGCTGCGGCGGTAGGAGGTAATCGTACTCTGCTCGGTGGCCTTGCGTACCATGATCTTTTTTTCGGCGAAGGCTTCGGGCTTGAAGAAATTGGTCTTGTGAACGATCAGCTGACCGATCGGGGTGCTGATCTCCTCCTCGAACTTGGCGGTGATCTCCACGTGACGGATTTCGTCGGCCTCATCTTTTTCTTTGATGAAACTGTCGGCGAAGTTGGTCAGAAGGATCTCATCCTCGTTGAGAATGACTCCGTCTACGGCCAGTGCCTGTTTGGCGTTGTCGTTGATGAATTCGATCTCGAAGGGCGAGCATTTGTAAAGATCGATGTCTTTCAAAAGACCGCTCTGCGAGTAGTTGATCGTCAGGTTGAGGTGACGTACCACCTGAGTCATGAGTCGTTTCGACTGGAGGATATAGACCTCGTTGTCCACGTTACGACGGCTCTGGAAACCGGCCAGGTCACTAAACGTAGAAAGATCGATATCTCCACCCTTACGGGTATCCTTTACGAGGATGGTGGCCGCACGGCTGTAAACTTTCGGTGTTTTTGCCAAATGGTAAATAGCCACTCCGAGGCACAGGGCAATCGAAATGGCAAACCAGTACCACTGGCCGAGGATGATGGCAATGATGTCGTTCAGCGAGATAAATTCTTCGCTGTTGGAATCATTGGCCTGTACTTGATTGATGTTCTGTTCTGACATAATCTTTTATCTATCGGGTGATGGTTACAATTAACGTGGCGAGCGAAATGCCGACGCTGAACAGCGAAACGTAGAACGAACGGTTCTGGCTGATTTCACCGGCCTGTGCCTTGTATTTGTTGGGCTTCACGTAGACGATGTCGTTCTGCTGGAGGTAATACACGGGCGACTGGAAAATATCCTTGGACGTGAGATCCAGATATTCGATCGTACGTTTGCCGTTGACCTCGCGGGCTACGGCCACCTCGGAGCGGACACCGTAGATCGTCAAATCGCCTGCCATAGCCAGCGCGTCGAAGATCGTGATCTTGTCACGCGTCAGGTCGTAGTAACCCGGACGGGCAACCTCACCCAAAACGGCGATCTTGATGTCGGCAAACGAAATATTGACTTCGGGGTCGTTGATGTAACCGCCGTCCTTGATCTTCTGGGCGATCTCCTGGGCCAGTTCGCTACGGGTTTTGCCCTTGGCTTCGATGGCACCGATCACGGGCATCTGAAGAACACCTTTCTCGTCAACGGTGCGGATTTGAAGCGAATTTGCACCGGTATTGCTGCCGGCGTATTCGCCTGATTTGGCATTTAAAGAATTGTACGAAGAGTACGAGTTGAACGGAGCAGCCAACTCGGGGTGCATGCTGCTGACTACAATGGTGATTCGATCCAAAGGTTTGATTCGGATCTGACCGTTCTCGACGATCTGTTCCGGAGTGAAGGGACGAGCATCCTGCAGGTACCAAATTCGTCTCTCCGGATTGCACGACGAGAAGAATGTGATCAAAAGGATCAACGATAAAGAGTAGATTAATTTTCTCATGAGCTCTTGCAATTCTATTAATAATGGACAAAGGTAATACTTTTTTTGATGAGGTGAGTTTTTTTTGTCGAGTTTTTCTCGGGTTGATTCGTAAAATGCGTCTGTAAAGCATTGGGGCGAGGGGTGCGGGAAAACCAAACTGCAAAGATCGTGCGGAATTTTTACGGGAGTGTTCCGATTTTGTTGATTGCGACCGAGTTTGTCCCCCGCAGGAAAACGATTTTTCGGAACGGGTTTTGAGTGGCGCGGCCCGTAAAAAAAATCGGCGGGCGGAGGCGTGTGATTTGAAAATATTTTCGTATGTTTGTGACCGATGGATTGGAAAAAATTAATGTTGGTTTTCGTGGCATTGTGCTGCGTGAGCCTTGCCCGTGCAGAGGGCTATACGGTTGATCAAATCCCCAACGTGCAGTTGCGGGATAGCCGTCGTTTTGTGTCGAATCCCGACGGGGTGCTTTCCGCAGAGACCGTGCGGCAGATGGATGCCGTGTGTGCGTCGCTTCGGGATCGGGGCTATGCGCAGGTGGCCGTCGTGGCCGTCGAAGAGATTGAGGGCGAGGATTTGTACTCGTTTGCCATCGAATTGTTCGAGAAGTGGGGCGTCGGCGGTCGGAAGTCGGATAACGGACTGGGTATCTTGCTGGTACGCGGTCGACGGGAGATCCGTTTTGTGACGGGACAGGGCGTTGAAGGTGTGTTGCCCGACATCATCTGCAAACGCATCCAGATGAACTATATGGTGCCCTCGTTCCGACAGGACGATTACGATACGGGTATGCTCCGAGGCTTGCAGGCCGCGGCTACACTGCTCGAAGGCGGTGAGGTCGATTTGGATCGGGGACGTCGGGAACGCGACTCGGTACCCTGGTGGACGATCTTTATTTTCCTGGGCGGATTTTATCTGGTCGGATGGTTCAGCGAACGCAAAAAGAAGACGTGTCCCAAGTGTCACCGCGTCGGTTTGAAATTGGACGGAACGGATGAGTATATCATCAATAATCACCGTGTTACGGAATATACTTACGTCTGCCGTCATTGTGGACAGCGGGTCGTAAAACGTATCAATTCGGCACGCGACGACGATGACTTCCACGGCGGTTGGGGCGGCCCCTTCATCGGCGGATTCGGAGGCTTCGGCGGTCTTGGCGGCGGGGGCGGTTCGTTCGGCGGAGGCTTCGGCGGAGGATCGTTCGGCGGCGGTGGTGCCGGCTCGAAATGGTAAAACGAAAATTATAAATTAAAAGAATAGAAAAAATGAGAAAGTCGATTTTAATTGTTTTGGGAGTGGTGGTCATTGTGGCCATCTATTGTTTCTCGTCGTACAACAAGTTTGTCAATCAGGAGGAGATCGTCAAATCGTCCTGGGCGAATGTCGAGACGCAGTATCAGCGCCGTGCGGATCTGATTCCCAATCTGGTCAATACGGTCAAGGGTTATGCCGCACACGAGAGCAAGACGCTCAACGACGTGGTAGAGGCTCGTTCGAAGGCTACGTCGGTGAACCTGTCGCTCGATGAACTGACGCCCGAAAAGATGGCCGAATTCCAACAGGCACAGGCTCGGGTCGGTTCGGCACTGGGTCGTCTGATCGCCATTTCGGAGAATTATCCCGATCTGAAGGCGGCCGACAACTTCCGCGATTTGCAGGTGCAGTTGGAGGGTACGGAAAACCGCATCGGCAAGGCGCGTAAAGACTTTAACGAGGCAGCCCAGGGCTATAACGTGGCCATCCGCCGCTTCCCCGCAAACCTGATTGCCGGAATGTTCGGTTTTGAGCAGAAGCCTTACTTTGAGGCCGACGAGGAGAGCAAAGCAGCCCCCAAGGTAGAGTTCTAAATTAAGGGAAAGTTTCCCCGATAACATATCGAAAAGAGAAGTTCCTGGAAAACTTCTCTTTTTTCGTGTGGGGATACGAATCTGAAAAAATAAGTTTTCTATGTCCTCGGAAAAATCGCAGGGTTATTTGTTGGGTGCCATTGCTGCCATGAGTTACGGTCTTAATCCGTTGTTCACGCTTCCGCTCTATAAAATGGGGGTGGGAACGGATGCGGTGTTGCTGTTTCGCTACCTGTCGGGATTGGTGCTTTTGGGCGGTTATGCGTTACTGCGGAAGCGCAGCCTTCGGATCAGCCTCAAGAACGCCAAATTGGTCAGTACGCTGGGACTGCTGATGGCGCTTTCGTCACTGTTCCTGTTTGAGAGTTATCGCTATATGGATGCGGGCGTGGCCTCGACCATCCTGTTTGTTTATCCTGTGCTGGTGGCGCTGATTATGGGCGTGATCTTCCACGAACGGATCTCGTGGATCACGATCTTTTCGATCGTCACGGCCTTTTCGGGTGTTGCTCTGCTGTGTAAGGGCGAAAACGGCGTGCCGCTCGATTGGTGGGGCGTGACGCTGGTTTTCCTGTCGTCGGCAAGCTATGCGGTCTATATCGTCGGGGTGAACCGTTCGTCGCTCGGGCGGATGGATACCGAGACGCTGACTTTCTATGTGCTGTGTATGGGCTTGTTGCTCTTTGTGGTGCGCCTTGCCGTAAACGGCACGTGGCAGATGGTGCCGTCGAATCTTTTGGCGTGGGCGTGTGCCCTGGCCTTGGGTCTGTTTCCGACGGTTATCTCGCTGATTGCCATGGCGGGAGCGATCCGACGAATCGGTTCGACGCAGACCGCCATCCTCGGTGCGCTGGAACCCGTCACGGCACTGTTTTTCGGCGTGATGGTCTTCGGCGAGGAGTTCACGATGCGTATCTTTATTGGCGTGGTGATGATCCTTGTGGCAGTCACCTGCATCATTTCGGGCGATTCGCTCGCCTTCCAGATCATGCGTTTTGCACAACACGGACGCATCCCGTCACTGCCGCGCCTGTGGCGTCGGCACAAGCTCTGATCGGCGGGGTTTTCGTTTGTCGGGGGAGGTCGCTTGCGACCTCCCTTTGTCATTGGTGTTGAGCGGAAAAACGGGTATCGCAAAAATGTTCATAAAAGGTGGTGCGTTGGGGTAGGAAAGCCGGAAAAATAGTGTTATATTTGCAAGTTGAAATACATTCACCCCAAAATCACCCTACCTATGTTTAGCGCGATTTACTATCCCTTCTGCGTGGTGCTGTGCCTGACGGTCATGATCCTCTCGGCCATAGCCCTTGTCGTTTGTTACCCGTTTGATCCGGGACGACGTGTCGTACATGAACTTTCGCGCGTGATGACCCGCATCTTTTTCTTCCTGCCGCCCATGTGGCGACACCGCGTCATCGGCCGTGAAAATGTCGATCCGAAAAAGAAATACATCATTGTCCTGAACCATAGCGCAATGATCGATATCCCGTCGCTTTACCTGATTCCGCTCAATTTCCGCTGGGTCTCGAAGCGCGAGGTCTTCAAGATCCCGTTCTTCGGTCAGTTCTTGCTGCTGCACGGCGATATTCCGATTGACCGTGGTCACGGATCGGAGGCGCTGGAGCAGATGATCACCAAGGGGCGTCACTGGACGAATCTGGGCGTGTCGGTTGCGGTGTTCCCCGAGGGTACGCGCTCGAAAGACGGCGAAATCCACCGCTTCAAGACCGGTGCGTTTGTCCTGGCCAAGGAGTGTGACGTGGAGATCCTTCCCGTGGTGCTGGACGGTACCTCGTCGCTGATCGGCAAAAACCGCCTGTTCCGATGGCGCAATACGATCACCGTGCGAGTGCTTCCTTCGGTAAGCCACGAGGATGTGCGCCGCATGGAGGTGCACGAACTGATGGATCAGACTCGTGAGCGCATGTGTGAGGCATTAAAGCAAATTCGTGAGAACAAATAGGATATGGCAGATTTACAAAATACGAACAAAAGCAATTACGGCGACGACGCCATCGTGACCCTCTCACCCCGAGAGCATATCCGTCTCAGACCGGGTATGTACATCGGTAAGCTGGGCGACGGAACGCAGAGCGATGACGGCGTCTATGTCCTGATCAAGGAGGTGGTCGATAACTCGGTCGATGAGTACATCATGGGTTTCGGTCACCGCATTGACATCACGATCGAAGACAATGTGGTCTCGGTGCGTGACTACGGCCGCGGTATTCCGTTGCAGTCGTTGTCGGCCGCCGTCAGCCGCATGAATACGGGGGCCAAGTACGAGGGTACGGCATTCCGCAAGACGGTCGGTCTGAACGGTGTGGGTGTCAAGGCCGTCAATATGCTTTCGAGTGAATTTACGGCACGTTCGGTGCGTGGCGGTCAGGCACACACGGTCACCTTCCGACAGGGTTTGGAAGAGGGCGATGTGTGGGAGGAGAACGTCAGCGAAAAGGACGGTACCTTCATCTCGTTCCGCGTCGATGAGGAGATTTTCGGCAAGTACAGCTACAATTTGGAATATGTCGAACAGATGGTGCGCAACTACACCTATCTGAACCTCGGTCTTGTGTTCAATTTCAACGGACAGGAGTATGTGTCGAAAAACGGATTGCTGGATCTGCTCAACGAAAATATCTCCGAGGAGCCGCTCTATCCGCCCATCCACCTTTCGGGCGAGGATATCGAGGTGGCCATCACCCACGGATCGGGCTACGGCGAGGATTATTTCTCGTTCGTGAACGGTCAGTATACCTCGCAGGGCGGTACGCATCAGGCGGCTTTCCGCGAATTTTTGGCCAAGACCATCAAGGAGTTTTACCATAAGGACTACGACCCGTCGGATGTGCGTACGTCGATCATCGCCGCCATTTCGGTGAAGGTGGCCGACCCGATCTTCGAGTCGCAGACCAAGATCAAACTGGGATCGAAGGAGGTCGAGCCGGGCATTTCGATGCGTACGTTTGTCGGCGATTTCCTCACGAAACAGTTGGACGATTACCTCCATAAACATCCCGAAACGGCGCAGATCCTCCAAAAGAAGATCGTCGAGAACGAGAAGGAGCGCAAGGCCATCTCGGGTGTCCAGAAGAAAGCCCGCGAAACCGCCAAGAAGGTTTCGCTCAACAATAAAAAGCTGAGGGACTGCAAGATCCACCGTACGGATCGCAACGAATTGGCCGATCAGTCGATGATTTTCATCACGGAGGGTAATTCGGCATCGGGTTCGATCACCAAGAGCCGCGATGTGAAGACGCAGGCCGTGTTCTCGTTGCGCGGTAAACCGCTGAACTGCTACGGACTAACGAAGAAGGTCGTCTACGAAAATGAGGAGTTCAACCTCCTGCAGGCTGCACTCAACATCGAGGAGGATATCGAGAATCTGCGTTACGAGAAGGTCGTCATCGCAACCGATGCCGATGTGGACGGTATGCACATCCGCCTGTTGATCACCACCTTCTTCCTGCAATTCTTCCCCGACGTGATTCGTCAGGGGCATCTGTTCATCCTGCAAACGCCCCTGTTCCGTGTGCGCAACAAGAAGATCACGCGTTACTGCTATTCGGAGGAGGAGCGTCTGAAGGCACTTCAGGAGTGCGGCAAGTCGGCCGAGATCACGCGATTCAAAGGTTTGGGTGAGATTTCGCCCGACGAGTTCCGCGAATTTATCGGCGAGGGGATGCGTCTGGACAAGGTACGCATCACGAAGGATGCCCCGATTCACGACCTGCTGGAGTTCTATATGGGCAAGAACTCGTTTGAGCGTCAGGAATTTATCATCGACAATCTGCGCGTCGAGGAGGATATCGAGCGCGATGTAGCCCTTAGTTAGCCTAAAAGTGTTATGACGGACAAAGAAACAAATATCGAACAAAATACCGAACCGACCCCGGAAAATGCGCCCGAGGCAAAACCGATGGGTAAACGCGATCGGTTTGATCGTCTGATGCAGGACGAGAGCGGCGTGACGAAACTGTCGGGCATGTATAAGAACTGGTTCCTGGATTACGCCTCGTATGTGATCCTGGAGCGTGCCGTACCCCATATCAGCGACGGTCTGAAACCCGTGCAGCGACGTATTCTGCACGCCATGCGCACGGTCGATGACGGTCGTTACAACAAGGTGGCCAACATCGTGGGTCAGACCATGCAGTACCACCCCCACGGCGATATGTCGATCAAGGATGCGCTGGTGCAGCTGGGTCAGAAAGACCTCTTGATCGATTGCCAGGGTAACTGGGGTAACGTATTGACGGGTGATGAGGCGGCTGCGGGTCGTTACATCGAGGCGCGACTGTCGAAATTTGCCCTCGATGTGGTGTTCAACCCCAAAACGACCGAGTGGATGAAATCCTACGACGGCCGTAACGACGAACCCGTGACCCTGCCGATCAAGTTTCCGCTGCTGTTGGCACAGGGTTCGGACGGTATTGCCGTGGGGCTTGCATCGAAGATCCTGCCGCACAACTTCAACGAGTTGATCGATGCGTCGATTGCCCATTTGGAGGGACGCGACTTCGAACTCTATCCCGATTTCCCGACGGGCGGTATGGCCGATGTGAGCCGTTATAACGACGGTCTGCGCGGCGGTACGGTGAAGGTGCGTGCCCGCATCTCGAAGATCGACAAACGCACGCTGGCCATCACCGAGATCCCCTATACGACGACCACCGAGTCGATCAAGGATTCGATCATCAAGGCCAACGACAAGGGTAAGATCAAGATCCGCAAGGTCGATGACAATACGGCCGACAAGGTCGAAATCGTCATTCAGGTGTCGCCCGACGAGTCGTCCGACAAGACGATCGACGCACTCTACGCCTTTACGGATTGCGAGGTGTCGATTGCGCCCAACTCGTGCGTCATCTGGGACAAGAAACCCCACTTTGTAGGGGTGAAAGACCTGCTGCGTGCGTCGGCCGGCCATACCAAGGCGTTGCTCGAACGCGAATTGCAGATCCGTCTGGACGAGTTGAACGGGGCATGGCATGCCGCATCGCTCGAACGAATTTTTATCGAGAACAAATTATACCAGCTGATCGAGGGTAAGAAGACCCGCGAGGAGGCTTACAAGGCGGTGGACGAGGGTTTGGAACCCTTCAAGAAATTGCTGCGCCGCGAGGTTACAATGGAGGATGTGCAGCACCTTACGGAACTGAAGTTCATCCGCATCTCGCGTTACGACACGGACAAGGCCGACAACGAACTCCGCCAGATCGAAGACGACATCCGTCAGACGGAGTACGACCTGGGTCACCTGACCGAATATGCCGTGGCTTACTACCGCCGCATCAAGGAGAAATACGGCAAGGGTCGCGAACGCCGCACGGAGTTGCGCGAATTTGACGCCATCGAGGCAACGAAGGTGGCCGTGAACAACGCCAAGCTGTATGTCGACCGTGCCGAGGGCTTCTTCGGTATCGGCAAGTCGATGAAGGATGCCGAGTATGTGGCCGACTGTTCGGATATTGACGATGTGATCCTCTTCACGAAGGACGGCCGTTACGTGATCACGAAGGTGAGCGACAAGGCCTTCTTCGAGAAGAATATCTATTATATCGGTGTGTTCATGCGTAACGACGAACGCACGATCTACAACGTGTTGTACCGCGACGGCAAGAACGGCCCGATCTACATGAAACGCTGTGCCATCAAGGGC
The DNA here is from genome assembly GCA_020026395.1 of Alistipes sp. GTDB lineage: Bacteria > Bacteroidota > Bacteroidia > Bacteroidales > Rikenellaceae > Alistipes. Next base: position 38,730 of record JAHHQM010000007.1, read on the forward strand.
ATCACGCGCGACAAGGAGTACAACATCACGAAGGGTACGCCCAAGAGCGAGATTCTCTATATGTCGGTGAACCCCAACGGCGAGGCCGAGGTGCTGAAGGTCTACTTCAAACCGCGTCCGCGTCTGAAGAAAGTGATCGTCGATCTGGATTTCTCGGATCTTGCGATCAAGGGACGCCAGTGTCAGGGTAACCTGTTCTCGCGTTACGGTATCCATAAGATTGTCTTCAAGGAGCGCGGTTCTTCGACCCTCTCGGCACAGGATATCTGGTACGACGAGGATGTGCACCAGCTCAATACGGACGGTTGCGGCCGCCTGCTGGGTAAATTCAAGGGCGACGACCGACTGATCGTGTGGACGAAACGCTGTCAGTACTACATCACCAACTTCGAATTGTCGCAGCACTTCCCCGACGACACAATCCGCATCGAACGCTATCGCCCGCAGACGGTTTACAGCATCTGCTACTACGACCGCGATCAGCACTATTATTATATGAAACGCTTCACGGCCGAACGTTCGGAGCGCATGCAGGATTTCCTGGATGTGGAGACGACCGATTTCGTGACGATGACCGCCGTGAAGGGTGCACAACTCGAAATCACGTTCAAGGGTGCGAACCAGTCGCGTCCGGCCGAGCAGGTCGATGTCGATGAGTTTGTCGGCGTGAAGAGCCATCGTGCCAAGGGTAAGCGACTGACTACCTACGAGGTGGATACGTTGCGTTTCCTCGAACCCGAAGTGGTCGAGGAGGAAGAGCTCGACGACGCGGGGTGTGCAACGGATGAACCCGATGACGAGGAGGTAACCCTCGGCGAGGAATTCACCTCGGCGGAGGCTGCCCGAAAACAGACTCCGACGGAGACACCCCGTCCCGCAGTGAAGGACGACGAGGCGGAGTTTGAGATCGAACGCCCGAAAGGGGACGGCGACAAGCCGATTTCGTCGGAGCAGCTCGATTTGTTTTAACAAAGATTAAGGAATGAGACCTCTTTTTTTGATCGGATATATGGGGTGCGGCAAGAGTACGCTGGGGCGTAAGATTGCCCGCCGTCTGCATTGGGATTTCGTGGATACGGACCACGAGGTTGAGGAGCGCGAGGGGGCATCGACCGCCGATATTTTCCATTACGAGGGGGAGGAACACTTCCGCGAGATGGAACGTGGCGTGCTGGATCGCCTTTCGATGCAGGAGCGTCCGATGGTCATCTCGACGGGAGGCGGACTTCCCACGTGGCGCGATAATATGGACGAGATGAACCGTAAGGGGGTAACCCTCTACCTGAAACGCTCGCCCGAGCAGATAGCCCGCCGCATGTCGCCCTACGGACGGCAGAAACGTCCGCGCCTGAGAGGCCTTTCGGATGAGGAGCTGGTCGTGTTCATGCGCAAGGATATGGCCGAACGCGAGAATTTCTATCGCCTGGCACAACTCACCGTGACGTGCGATTCCTATTCGGATTTTGATCTGATCAACCATATTGTCGATTTGCTGGCTCCTTATTTGCAACCCGCAGAAAACGATTCTGAAAAAGCATGACCGATAACCGACCCATAGGCATTTACGATTCGGGACTGGGCGGACTGACCGTCTGGCGTGAGGTGCGCCGTGCCCTGCCGCGCGAGTCGTTGCTTTATCTGGGGGACGGCAAAAACTGCCCCTACGGATCGCGCACGAAGGAGGATATCCGCCTTCTGGTCGATGTGGCTGTGGGGCGTCTGGTGGAGAAGGGGTGCAAGATGGTGGTGGTGGCGTGCAATACCGCGACGGCTGCCGCCATTGATTTCCTGAGGGACAAGTACCGCGAAATTCCCATCGTGGGCATGGAACCCGCCGTGAAACCCGCCTGCCTGAATACCCGTACGGGGGTGGTGGGCGTGCTGGCTACGGAACGCAGCCTGGACGGGGATTTGTTCTGCCGTACGGCTGCCCGCTACGGAAAGGGCATCGAGGTGATCGCAGCACCCGGACGGGGATTTGTCGAACTGGTCGAGAGCGACCGCGAACGAACGCCCGAGGCCGAGGAGTGTGTACGTCGTGCCATGCGCGAGATGCTCGATCGCGGAGCCGATCAGATCGTGTTGGGGTGTACGCATTACCCGTTCCTGATGGAGGCGCTCCGTAAAGTGACCGCCGGAAGCGGGGCACGAATCATCGATCCGTCGCCTGCCGTGGCGCGTCGCGTGGTGTCGCTGTTGAAGAGCGCCGATGCCTTCGCCGACAAGGCGCAGGAACCCTCCTACGAGTTCGATACTTTTGCCGATGAGGCCTACCGCGAGCGTCTTCGGAAGAAGGCCGAAAAGGCACTGGAATAGCCCTCCGAAAAAATCTTCGATTTCCGATTTTCCGAAAAAAATTGTAACTTCGCTTGATGAATCAAGCGTTTGACTTCCATGGTATCCCAAAATAAAAAACAAAATATCGCCGGCAAATCGCCCCAAAATCCCGATCGCAACAACATGCGGTGGATTGTGGGATTTGTCCTCCTGTTCTTCGGACTTTTTGCCGTGGCATCGACCTTTTTCTCGTTCTTCTGCTGGCAGGAGGATCAGAGCCTGTTCGACCCCACGGCTTTGCAAACCGAAATCCAAACCGCCAAGGAGTCGCTCAGCGACGATGCCTCAAATCCCTGCGGACGACTGGGTGCGCGACTGGGCTGGTGGCTGGTGGATTGCTCGTTCGGCTTGTTCGGCATCATCCTTCCGATGCTGATCGCCTGGATCGGCCTTCGGATGATCCAGCAGAAACCGCTGGATTTCAACCGCAAGCTCCTGCCCTTTGTGCTGGTCATGTTGTTCGGTTCGCTGACTTTGGGATTCCTTTTCCCGCACCTGGATGTCTGCTCGGAGGAGGGACTCGGCGGTGCTTTCGGCGTGCTGGTCGCCTCGATCCTTTCGGGGTATATCGGTACGGTGGGTATGATTTTCCTGTTGCTGTCGGGTTGGATCCTGTTGGGTGTTCTGATCAACCGCAACTTTATCAATACGGTCAATACGGCGGGTAATATGATGGTCGATCGCAGCGAACGCATCGTGGAGGCCGTCAAGAACCGCGTGGCGCAGGCCAAGGAGGAGACACGCGAAGAAGAGGAGCGTGAAGCGGAAGTTGTGGCTCAACCTGTCGCAGAGCCACGTCCCGTAGCACCCGAACCACAACCCGAGCCGCAACCTGTACCCGAGCCCGAACCCCGATCGTGGGAGCATGCCGTGGCCGAGGAGGGGCAGAAACATTTTGAACCCGAACCCGTGGAGGAGCTTCCCGTGGAGGAAGAGCCGCAACCCGAGCCGCAACCCGTCGATGAGGAGTTTACGATCGAAGGGGGTGAAACGCCCGTTGCAAAAACCTCGGCAACGCGTCGCCGTACGGCCGCAACGGAGGATGATGACCTGTTTACGGAGGTGGATGTCGAACCCGCACCCCGCACCCGTGTGGTGATGGGGCGTGGTGGATTGATCGAACTTGCGCCCGTCATGCCGCGTAAGACTGCGCCCCATACCGCTCCGACCGAGCCGCAGACCACGCCGTTTGTGGGCGACCCGACGGGCAATCCCGCCGAAGCGAAACCGTTGGCCGATCCCGAGGATTTCAAGGCGATTGTCGAGGAGGTGTCGGCCGCACAACCGACCGAACCGACCTCCGAATCAACCCCCGAGCCGATTCAAGAACCCGCTCCCGCCGAACCTCAGGCCGGACTTGAGATCGACAAACCCGAAGCCGATGGCGGGGTGGTGGTCGATGTCGAGGAACATCACGAGGAGCTGACCACGGAAAAGGAACTTCCCGAGGAGAATTACGACCCGTTGAAGGATCTGGTCAATTACCGCAAACCCTCGTTCAACCTCCTGGAGGATTATCAGACCTCGACGCGGGTGTCCGACGAGGAGATCTACGAAAATAAATCGAACATCGAGGAGACGCTGAAGAACTTCGGCATTCCGATCCAGAAGATCAAGGCGACGGTGGGCCCGACGGTCACGCTGTACGAGATCGTGCAGGCACAGGGTGTGAAGATCTCGAAGATTCAGGGTCTGGAGAACGATATTGCCCAAAGCCTGAAGGCATTGGGTATCCGTATTATTGCACCGATCCCCGGTAAGGGTACGATCGGTATCGAGGTGCCGAACCGCGATAAGGAGGTGGTATCGATGTACTCGTGCGTGCGCTCGGTGCGTTTCCAGGAGTCGAAGGCGCAACTGCCCGTGGTGATCGGCCGTACGATTCAAAACGAAAATTATGTGTTCGACCTGGCGAAGATGCCGCACTTGCTGGTGGCAGGTGCCACGGGACAGGGTAAGTCGGTGGGGCTGAATGCGATTATCACCTCGCTGCTTTACCGCAAACACCCCGCACAGCTGAAATTTGTGCTGATCGACCCCAAGATGGTCGAGTTCTCGCTCTACTCGAAGATCGAACGCCACTTCCTGGCCAAGATGGAGTCGGAGGACGAAGCCGTGGTGACCGATCCGCAGAAGGCTGTTTATACGCTCAATTCGTTGTGCGTTGAGATGGATAACCGACTGGAACTATGTAAGAAAGCCGGAACGCGAAACATCGCCGAATACAACGAAAAATTCATTGTCCGCCGTCTGAATCCGCAGAAAGGACACCGCTATCTTCCTTATATTGTGGTGGTGGTCGATGAGTTTGCCGATCTGATCATGACCGCCAAGGAGGTCGAAGGCCCCGTGATGCGACTGGCGCAGAAGGCGCGTGCCATCGGTATCCACCTGATCATCGCCACGCAGCGACCCGACGTGAAGGTCATCACGGGCGGTATCAAAGCCAACTTCCCCGCACGTATGGCCTTCCGCGTGATGCAGATGATCGACTCGCGTACGATCATCGACCAGCCGGGTGCCAACCAGCTGATCGGTCGCGGTGACATGCTCTTCTCGAAGGACGGCGAGCTGACCCGTATTCAGTGTGCGCTGGTCGAGACGAAGGAGGTTGAGCGTATTGTCGATTACATCGCCTCGCAGCAGGGCTACACCGAGGCCTATCCGTTGCCCGACTACACGCCCGAAAGCAGCGAAGGTTCGTCGATGGGCAGTGACGAAGCGCCCGTGAAATACGATACGTTGTTTGCGCAGATCGCCCGCGATGTGGTCGTGAGCGGTCAGATCTCCACTTCGATGATCCAGCGTAACTACGAGGTCGGATTCAACCGTGCAGGCCGTATCATGTTGCAGCTGGAGCGTTCGGGTATTGTCGGTAAGCAGCACGGCGCAAAACCCCGCGACATCCTGATTCTGGATCTGCCGACGCTCGAAGCCAAGTTGCAGGATCTGGGCGTGTTCTGATCCCGCAAGTAAGCATAAAAAAAAGGCGGTGTCCCGCGGACACCGCCTTTTTATTTTTCTCTTCCATTAGAAGTTGTAACCAACCGTCAGGAAGAAGTTGTTGGGTTTTACATCGCCGTGGAACGTGTTGTAGTTCTGGCTGACGTCGATCAAACCAAACTCGTAACCCAGTCCGAATACAAACTGACGCCATACGACCGAACCTCCGAAACGCAGACCGAAGTCCGAACGCTTGAGCGTGTAGTCGTCGAATGTATCGACCTTGCCATCGTAACTTTTGATGTTACCGCCCACACCCAATGCGTAGTAGAAACCGGCGCTCGGGTAGAGGGTTACCTTGTTTTGGATGTTGAACTTATAGTTCAGCATAAGGGGAATCTCAAGGTAAGCGGCATTGAGTTTGGCCGTGTAGCCTTCATCTTCCTCCTGGCAACCCTTCAAGGTGATTTGCAGACCCGTCTCAAAGTAGAGGGGGAACGACTGCGTCAGTGCGCGCTCGTAAGAACCACCCAGGTGAAAACCGATTTTCGAATCGGGCGAAACGCCGTTCAGACGGACATTCGAGACGTTCAAACCACCGCGGATACCGAAAATGTTCTTTTCGAAACGCTGTGCCTGTGCGCCACCCACAAACATCGTGATGGCTGCAAACAGCAACAATAATTTTTTCATTTTTTCGTAGTTTAGGGTTCTCCGGCTCCATGGAGAATAGCATTAGTTCCAAAAAAAGAGAAGGAGCCTGTCGGATGCGGTCGGCGTAAGGTTTCTTGCGGGTTTCCGTATCGGACTTGTTCCTCTTTTCGGAATACAAATATAGGAAAATAAACTAAAATTGTTTTTTTTGAGCACATTTTTTGCGGGAGATATGAAATTTTTCGGGAATCTTCCCTTCAAGGCGGGATTATACCTATATTTGTAAAGAGAAACAAAAGAAGTTATGAAAAGACAGTTGTGTTTATGGCTGATCGGGGCGTTTTTGCTTCTGGGAGTGTTGCCGCTCTCGGCGCAGACCGACGACCGCGGACAGCAACTTTTGAATCGGGTGGCGGATTCGTTCCGTGCCCTGGGGCGTTATGAAGTGCACTTTACGGTCCGTGCGGGGGAGGATTCCGCCGAGGGCGAATATGCCGTGTCGGGCGAAACCTACTACCTGAAAATGGGCATGGCCGAGGTGTTTTGTGACGGACGGCAGCGCTATGAGGTGGATCACCGCCGCCGCGAGGTCGTCATCAACAAGATGAATCCCCAAAGCCACAATATTCTGGAAAATCCCGCCCATGCCTTCGATTACTGGCAGGAGCAATACCTTTCGAAGGTCGAATGGGAGCGGGGTGGTCAGGCCGCAGTTGCCCTGACGCCGCGCAATGCGGTGGATGCGGAGGCTGAACGCGTGACGATTCTGGTGGATCTGAAGAAAAACCGCCCGCTGGAGCTGGTTTATAACTACGATTCGGAGCGGATCGTGATCTCGCTGACAAACATTTCGCTTTTCGGCGAGGCCATCCCGCACTTCTCGAAAAAAGAGTTTGCGGACTACGAAATGATCGATTTTCGGTAGGGTATTCGGCTCGGTGAGCCGCCCCGAAAACCCCGAAAAATCCCGACAGCCTGTCGGGATTTTTATTTTATGGGCTGAAATCGGCGGAAAACGGCCAAAAAACGCCTGTTTGATGAATTCTGCCGACTCAGAAGGCGCGAAAAAAAAGACCAAAGTTGCTTAAATCGTCAGAAATTACTATTTTTGTATGTTTAAAGAAAGGTAATTTTTACGATAATATGTTGACTGAAGAAGAAAAGAATGCCGGTTTGGTGGGACGCATTATTCCCATCAATATCGAAGAGCAGATGAAGTCGGCCTATATCGACTATTCGATGTCGGTAATTGTGTCGCGTGCGCTGCCTGATGTCCGTGACGGTCTGAAACCCGTGCATCGAAGAATCCTTTACGATATGTCCGAGGAACTGAACCTCTACTCGGACAAACCGACGCGTAAGTCGGCTCGTATCGTCGGTGATGTGCTCGGTAAGTTCCACCCCCACGGTGACTCGTCGGTCTATGATGCCATGGTGCGTCTGGCGCAGGATTGGTCGGTGCGTTATCCTTTGGTTGATGGTCAGGGTAACTTCGGTTCGATGGACGGCGACTCGCCGGCTGCCATGCGTTATACCGAGGCCCGTATGAAGAAAATCACCGACGAGGTGATGGCCGACATCAACAAGGAGACGGTCGATTGGACGCTCAACTTCGACGATACGATTCCCGAACCTACCGTACTGCCCACGAAAATTCCGTTGCTGATCGTCAACGGTGCGAGCGGTATTGCCGTAGGTATGGCCACGAACATGGCGCCCCACAACCTGGGCGAGGTGGTCGATGCCTGCTGTGCCTATGTCGATAACCCCGAGATCACGGGCGAGGAGTTGCTCAAGTACATCAAGGGCCCCGACTTCCCGACGGGCGGTATCATCTACGGATACGAAGGCGTCAAGGAGGCCATGCTGACGGGTCGCGGTCGTGTGATCATCCGTGCCAAAACCGAAATCGAACATACGGAATCGGGTCGCGAGTGCATCGTGATCACCGAGATTCCCTATATGCTGAACAAGGCCGACACGATCAAGAAGATCGCCGATATGATTAACGAGAAGAAGATCGAAGGCATCTCCTACATCAACGACGAGTCGGACCGTAACGGTATGCGTATCGTCATCATCCTGAAACACGATGCCGTGGCGAGCGTAGTGCTCAATACCTTGTTTAAGAATACGCCGCTTCAGAGTTCGTTTGCGGTGAACAACATCGCCCTGGTGAAGGGTCGTCCCCAGCTGCTCTCGATGCGCGATCTGATCCACCTCTTCATCGAGCATCGTCACGATGTGGTGGTTCGTCGTACGCGTTTCGACAAACGTAAGGCCGAGGAGCGTCTGCACATCGTGCTGGGTTTGCTGATCGCACAGGACAACATCGACGAGATCGTACACATCATCCGTTCGTCGAAGACCCCCGATGAGGCGAAACAGACGATGATCGCCCGTTTCGGACTGTCGGAGATTCAGGCATCGGCCATCATCGAGATGCGTCTGCGTGCCCTGACCGGTCTGGAGCACGGCAAACTGGTTGCCGAGCGTGACGAGTTGGAGAAACTGATCGCTTATCTTACGGAGGTTCTGGAGACGCCTTCGATGCAGTTCCAAATCATCAAGGACGAGCTGATCGACATGAAGCAGAAATACGGTGACGAGCGTCGTTCGGAGATCGTTTATGCTTCGGAGGAGTTCAACCCCGAAGACTTCTACGCCGATGACGATATGGTGATCACCATTTCGCACCTGGGCTACATCAAACGTACGCCGCTGGCCGACTACCGCGCACAAAACCGTGGCGGTGTGGGTGCCAAGGGCAGTGCAACGCGCGATGAGGACTTCATCGAGCACATCTATATGGCTTCGATGCACAACACGATGCTCTTCTTCACGGAGAAGGGTCGTTGCTTCTGGCTGAAGGTATACGAAATCCCCGAGGGAACCCGTTCTTCAAAGGGTCGCGCCATTCAGAACGTCATTCAGATCGAACCCGACGACAAGGTTCGCGCTTATATTAATGTAAAACAACTCAACGACGAGGAGTACGTCAACAACAACTACATCATCATGTGTACCAAGCGCGGTACCATCAAGAAGACCAAGTTGGAGGCTTACTCGCGTCCCCGTCAGAACGGTGTCAATGCCATCGTGATCCGTGAGGGCGACCAGCTGATCGAGGCAAAACTCACGAGCGGAAATGCCGAGGTGATGATTGCCGCCAAGCAGGGCAAGGCCATCCGCTTCAACGAGGAGACCGTTCGTCCGATCGGTCGTGTCGGTGCGGGTGTCCGCGGTATTTCGATCGAGGATGACGATGAGGTTGTAGGCATGATCTGCATCGAGCCCGACTCGAAACAGGATGTGCTGGTATTGAGCGAGAACGGTTTCGGTAAGCGTACCGATCTGGACGAGTACCGCATCACGAACCGTGGCGGTAAGGGTGTCAAGACGATCAACATCACCGAGAAGACGGGTGATCTGATCTCGATCCAGGCCGTGACCGACGAAAATGACCTGATGATCATCAACCGCTCGGGTCTGACGATCCGTACGGGTGTGGATCAGATCCGTCTGGCAGGCCGTGCAACGCAGGGTGTGAAGATCATCAACCTGCGCGAGGACGACGCCATCGCATCGGTAATGGCCGTGCCCAAGGATGACGAGGAGGAGGCTGCAACCGAGGCAACGGAAGCAACTGAAGCTCCCGCACAAAGCGAAGAATAACTAACAAAAAAATACCTTAATAAAGAGTTCAATTATGAAGAAATCAATTTTGACGGTTTTCGCTGCAATGTTGCTCGCAGTGCCCGTCGCACAAGCACAGAAGGTAAATAAGGATGCTCTGCTCTCGAAGATCGAGAAGAGCGACGCCGAAATTGCCGACGCCAAGAAGAATGGCAAGGCTGCCACCTGGATCAAGCGAGGTAAGGCATTTTTCGAGGCTGCACACGCTCCCGTGAAGGATATCGCACAAACTCTGACGGCCGATCGTTGGCAGCTGGCTCTGGGTGAGCCCACGCAGCAGCCCACGGTTGAGGTGGTAAACGGCATGCAGATGGCTTGCCTGCAGTACCCCTACCTGAAGCTGTATGTAAACCCGCAGAACGGTTCGATCATCACTTGGGAGCAGACCGACCGCGTCCTGGAAGGTGGTTACGAGAAGTCGTTGGAGGCTTATGAGAAAGCTCTCGAGCTCGATCCCAAAGCACAGGAGAAGGTTCGTCCCGATATGGAGGAGCTGCTGAATGCCGTAAGCCAGCAGGGTAACGTATACAAGGATCTGGGCAACTCGCTCAAGGCCGGTGAATATTACAACCTGGCACACCGCATTCTGCTTTCACCGGGTTACGGTCTGACCGAGACCGAGAAACCCCAGGCTCAGTTCGTCCTCTACCTGGCAGGTCGTATGTTCGCCGTTGATGCATTCACCAACACGAACCTCGACTCGGCTGCCAAAGGTGTGGCTGCGTTCAACGAACTTTTGAACGAGGGTTACGAAGGTCAGAACGGTGACTGCTACTACTACCTGTTCTACTGCTACTTCTGCCAGAAGGATCACGACGCTTCGTACGTGATGAAGGCCAAGGAGGCTCTGGAGATGGGTATCGACAAGTATCCGACCAACCAGGAGATCCTGAAGGGTCTGATCGACCTCTACACCAAGGAGCAGGGTGTGGGTGATCCCAAAGATCTGATTGACCGTCTGGAGAAGACGATCGCTTCGGATCCCGGGAACTATGAGTTGTGGATGGGGCGCGGTATCCTGTTCAACTCGCTGGGCGACCTCGATCAGAGTATCGTATCGTTCAGCAAGGCTGCCGAGCTGAAGCCCGAAATGATCGACGCCCTGTACTACACGGCTCTTTCGTACACGCTGAAGGCCAACGGTATTCTCGATGAGCTGAACAGCATGCACCAGATCAGCGCTGCCGACAGCGACGCTGCCATGGCCAAGGCTGTTGAGAACTTCAAGGCTGCCATTCCTTACCTGGAGAAGGGTTACGAGGTAAATCCCCAGCATATGGACAACCTCTCGCTCTTGAAGGAGATCTGCTTCCGTCTGCGTGACGAGAGCGACGAGTACGCCCAGAAGTTCCAGAAGTACAACGCTTTGTGGAAAGAGGCAAGCGACAAATAATCGCCGCCCTCTAAATAGGTTAAATGCCGATCGGACTTAAAGTCCGGTCGGCATTTTTTTTATGGCTCAAAAAGGCGGGGATTGTGTCGGGAAAGGGAACTGCGGGAAACGGTGGCGGAAATAATTGCGTATCTTTGATAAAGACCTTAAAACCGTGACGTTATGAAAAATTTCAAGATTCTTCTTTGCGTCCTGCTTTTTCTGAGTGTGGGGGTGCGGGCGCAAAGCTTCAAATCCGACATTTTGGGTGTCCGTGCGGGCATCAACATTGCAAACATCGATTTTCGGGGCGGGGATCCCGATTCCAAGGCGGGTTTCCTGGTGGGCGCGGTCTACGAACGCCGACTGCTCAAATTCCGTCCGCTGTATGTGGAGACGGGGCTCTTTTTTGCGCAAAAGGGATGTGATTTCGAGGAACCCGACTCAAAACTCAATGCCATTTATCTTCAGATTCCGTTGATGGTCAAGTACCGTTTCCGCCTCTCGGAACGGGTGACGCTTGCCCCGATGGCGGGTGCTTACTATGCGGTGGGCATCGGCGGTAACCTCAAAACCCCGCAGATGCGTGAGGAAACCTTCGACGAGTATTGCAAACGGTCGGATTTCGGATTGCGTTTTGCGGCGCAGGCGCAGTGGACGCATTTCCTGTTCTCGGTGGGGTATGAAGTGGGATTGGTCGATTTCGGACGGGCAATCGAAAGCCTCTACACGCGGGTCGATTCGCGGATGCGCACCCGAAACCTCTACCTTGAGGTCGGCTATAACTTTTAGAGGATTTTGAGGGCGATGGCGGCACAGGCTTCGGCATCGGCCAGTGCGTGGTGGTGATTGCGCAGATCGTACCCGCATTGCGCCGCTACGGTGTGGAGCTTGTGATCGGGAAGCGTGCGCCCGAAAAAGCGGCGTGAGGCACGGCACGTGCAGTAAAACGCATAGCCGGGATAGGGCATGTGATAGGCCTCGAAGGCGGCTTTCAGACACCCCTCGTCAAAAGGACTGTTGTGGGCGACCAGCGGAAGGTGATCGCCCAAATGGGGTGCGATGCGTGCCCAGACCGACGGGAAATCATCGGCCGAATCGGTGTCGGCCGCCGTCAGTCCGTGTACCGAGACGTTGATCGGGTTGTAGTAGTTGGGGTAGGGGCGGATCAGTTCGTAGCAGTGATCCACCACCTGGCCGTGCTCGACCCGTACGATGCCCACACTGCATACACTCGACCGTTTGAAGTTGGCCGTCTCAAAATCTATGGCTACAAAATTCTCCATTTCGGTTTAGGCTAATTCACTCAATTCCAACCAGCGCATCGTCTTTTCGTCGATCTCTTCCATGAGTTGGGAGATACGTTGCGAATGCTCCACAAGGGCATCGGGCGAAAGTTCGCCGCTGCTTAATTCGGTCTCCAGGCGTGCTTTCTCGGCCTCGAGCGAGGGGATTGCCTCGTTGAGCTCCTCGAACTCCTTGCGCTCCTTGAACGAGAGTTTTTTGCGGGGCTCGTCCGAACGCGTGCGTTGCGGGGCGGCGGTGGTTTGTTTAGCACGGGTTGCGGCTTCCTCTTCGCGGGCGGCGGTCTCCTGCTCCTCCTTCCAGGCGCGGTAGAGGGTGTAGTTGCCCGGGAAATCCTTGATGTCGGCCTGTCCGCGGAAAACCAACAGGTGATCGACCACCTTGTCCATAAAGTAACGGTCGTGCGATACGACGATCAGACATCCCTTGAAGTTGCGCAGATACTCCTCCAATACGTTCAGCGTGACGATGTCCAGATCGTTCGTCGGCTCGTCCAATACGAGGAAGTTCGGGTTGCGCATCAACACTGTGCAGAGGTACAGACGGCGACGCTCGCCACCGCTCAACTTGTAGATGAAGTTGTGCTGTTTGTCGGGCGTGAACAGGAAATGGCTCAGGAACTGCGATGCGCTGATTTTCTGTCCGTTGCCCAGATCGATGTATTCGGCAATGGCGGTCACCACGTCGATGACCTTCATCTCCTCGTCGAATTGCAGGCCGTCCTGGCTGTAATAGCCGAAACGCACGGTCTCACCCACATCGAAACGTCCCGAATCGGGTTTCACCTCGCCCATCAGCATCTTGATGAAGGTCGATTTTCCGGTACCGTTGTTGCCTACGATACCCATCTTCTCGTAGCGCGAGAAAATGTAGTTGAAGTCGCGGGTGATCTTCACGTCGCCGAAACTCTTCGTGACGTGCTCCGCCTCGAAAATCTTCTTGCCGATGTACGATGCCTGCACCTCGAGGTTCACCTGCGAACCCTCGTGGATCTGCTTGGCGCGTTTCTCGAGTTCGTAGAAGGCGTCGATGCGCGATTTGGCCTTCGTGCCGCGTGCCTGTGGCTGGCGGCGCATCCAGTCGAGCTCCTTACGCAACAGGTTGTTGGCGTGTTCGACATCGGCATTGGCCGCGTCGATGCGTTCCTGGCGTTTCTCGAGGTAGTAACTGTAATTTCCCTTGTAGGAATAGAGTTGTTTGTGGTCGATTTCGAGAATCTGGTCGCAGACACGATCCAGGAAATAACGGTCGTGCGTCACCATCAGAATGCTGATGTTCGCACGGCCGAGGTACTCCTCCAACCACTCGGTCATCTCGAGGTCGAGGTGGTTGGTCGGCTCGTCGAGGATGATCAGCTCGGGATCGGTGATCAGTACGTTGGCCAGCGCCACGCGTTTGAGCTGTCCGCCCGACAATTGGCCGATCTTCTGGTTGAGGTTGTAGATCTTCAACTGCCCCAGGATCTGCTTGGCGCGTTGCTCGTAATCCCATGCCTTGAGGGCGTCCATGCGGGGAAGAAGCTCCGACAAAAGCTCCGTGTTGTTCTCCTCGACGGCTTTCTCGTAGTCGGCCAGAAGGCGCACCGTGTCATTATCCGACTGAAAACAAGCCTCCAAAACCGTCAGATCGGCGGGGTAGGAGGGCGACTGCTCCAGATAACCGACCCGAAGATCGTTGCGGAAGACCACCTCGCCGGAGTCGTAATCCTCCTTGCCGCCGATGATGTTCAGCAGGGTGGTTTTGCCGGTGCCGTTCTTGGCGATAAGGCCGATTTTCTGGCCTTGGGCAACGCCAAAACTAAGGTTCTCAAAAAGTACCAGATCGCCGAAACTTTTCGTCAGCGAATCTACTTGGAGGTAACTGATCATGGGTCGTTGTTTTTCTTTAGCCGACAAATTTACGGAAAATCGGGCAAATAAAAAAGACCGATCCTCCGGGGGCGGTCTTTAAGCTATGGGCGCGGGTCGGATTATTCGGCCTTGTGCTCCAGGAAATAGTGCTGCGACTTGACGAGGTTGCGGCTCTGAAGCACCATGGCCTTCGTCTCGGTGAGGATCGTCAGGTAGAGGATGCTCGCCTTGGTGGAGGTCTGCTTGCCCTGGATTCGTTTGAGCTGGTGCTTGATGGCCTCGGCAATGGCGTCGAACAACTCGTCGCGCAATTCGAGGATCTCCTCGATGTCCGAGAAGTCGTTGTGGCGCAACATGAGGGTGATGCGCGAGAAAATCAGCTCCACATCGTCGCTGATCTTCATCAGATCCTCGACCTGCTCCTTCGACATACCCTCGTGGTTGTTGTCGATGTGCTCGAAGCACGGACGCGTGATGTGCAGCAGTGATTTGGTGATCTCGTTCATGTAATCGACCACCTGCACGTAGTAGTGTCCCGAGTTGATCTCGTTATCCTTCAGACGCAGCAAGGTCGGCACTTCCTTGTATTTGCGTTCGCGCGAGAGGTAGAACAATTCGTTGGATTGCTGTACCATTTCGCGCAGGACTTTTCGGTTCTCCTTGAATACGGCGATCAGCGTGCGGTCGTAGATGCGCGTAACCTTCGACATCGTGTCGCACACCTCGGCGATGCATTCGTCGATCGTACCTTTCGTATCCTTGACAGCCTTGACGGGTTGTGCGGCCTGCTCGCGGGCGGCCTTGTTCTTCTTGAGGTTGCTGCGGATCAGAAGCCATGCACACAGCGCCGAAACGGCATAGATGGCGACGTCGCCGCCGTACATCAGCGCAAGACCCACGATAAAGGCGATGGTGAACGCACCGAAACCCGTCACGAACCATCCCGATACGACGGTCATCACACCCGTGATGCGGTAAACGGCACTCTCACGACCCCATGCGCGGTCGGCAAGCGACGAACCCATCGACACCATGAAACAAACATAGGTGGTCGAAAGCGGGAGTTTCATCATCGTGGCGATGGAAATCAGAATCGAGGCGGTCGTCAGGTTGACCGTGGCGCGGATCAGGTCGTAACTGCCGCCCTCGCGCTCCTCCTCGGGAAGATTCACAAAGCGGCGGGCGAGTTTGTCCTGAATTTTCTGCGGAACGATGTGCTCGTAGAAGGCGTTGATGTTCATGGCGGCACGTACCAGCGCACGCGAAATGGCGGTCGATCCGTACTGCTCCTCGCCTTCGTTCTGACTCGATAACGAGAGCTCGGTTTGCGATACCGAGAGGGCACGTTTCGAAGTCCACAGCGTGATGATCATGATGACACCCGCACCGAGCAGGAGCAGGACATTGGCCGAAACGTCGGTCGCCAAGCCGCCCATCATGATCGAGGTGTCGCCCGCTTTGGAGGCCATCATATAGGAGTCGTAACCCGCAACGGGCACGCCGATGAAGTTTACGAGGTCGTTACCCGCAAAGGCCAACGCCAGCGAGAACGTACCTGCCAGAATATTGAGTTTCAGTATATTGACCTTGAATCGTTGCAGGAAGAAAAGGAACACGCTGCACAGCACCCACAGGCTGACCAGAGCGAGGCTCAAATGGGCATCGACCCACTGGAACAGCTCCGTGTCGGCCATCACGCCCTTCAGACCCTTGAACACGGCGAAATAGACGATCGCGGTGAACGAGATACCGCACCAGAACGCACCCAAACGGTTGAAAATGCGGTGGTAACGGAACGAGAAGATGGCGCGTGAGATGTACATCACCAGCGTACCGCACGTAAACGACAGGATGACCGACAGGAGGATACCTGCCAGAATGGCCATTGCGCGTGTGGTGTTGATGTAGTTGCCGATTTCGACGAGCGAGATGCTGTCGTTCTGCGTGATGACCATGATCGAGACCGCCACGGCCGCACCCAACAGGCAGAATACCAGGGCGACGGTGGTCGAGGTGGGGAGTCCCATCGTGTTGTAGACATCCAGCAGGATGATGTTTGCGAGCATGACCGACGCATAGAGGATCATCACATCGCGGAACGAGAAGCAGGCGGGATTGAACATACCGCTTCGTGCCACTTCCATCATACCGCTCGAGGTCACGGCACCCACCACAATACCGATGGAGGCCACGCCCATAATCACTTTCACGGGGGCGGCTTTCGAGCCGATTGCAGAGTTAAGGAAATTTGCGGCATCGTTCATAACGCCGATAAACAGACCCGTAATTGCAAGAACAGTCATTACGGCCAACATAAATGTATAAATAGGTTCCATTACATTGGTATTTGGTAGCGGATCGCAAATTCCTCCCCTTGAGGGGGGGAACAGGCGTACAAAGGTAAAATTTAAAGCAGGAGATAACAATTATAAAACAATTAATTAACGTAAAGTTAATATTGTTGCACAATAAATTCACTTGAGATGTGATGTGTTCCGAAAGATGCTAAAAGAATTATTTAAATGTTTTGATTTAGAAAATAATGCCTTATATTTGCGTTATATTTTTCACACAACCGGGTGTCCGTCCGGTTTCGTACAATCACACTTGATTTAAATACACGATATGCAGGATTTAAATGCACTTGAGAAGAAGAGTCTGGTTGAGTTGCGAGAAATTGCAAAGGCTCTGAAACTCAAAAAGATAATGGTGAAGAAGGGAGAGTTGATCGAGCGCATCGTAGCGGCTGCGACCCAGGATCAGCCCAAAAAAGAGGAGGCTTCGGTGTCCGTAAAGGCCGAAACTCCCCGTGAAGAGGCTGAAACTTCGCCCGCGACTTCTTCGCCCGCCGCAGAAGGCGCACCGAAGCGTCCGAAGCGTTCGCGCCTGACGGTCACGAAGATTTCGGGTGAAAAACACACCGAACAGCGTCCGAAGGCAGAACCCGCCGCTCTTGCCGAGCAGAAACCCGCCGAGGCCAAACCCGTGGAAACGGCTGCCACACCGCACGAGGAGGAGAAGACCCCCAAACGCCGCGGTCGCAAACCCAAGAATTACGTGGAGCAGAAACCCGCCCCCGAAACCGACCTTTCCGCAAAGCACGCGGAATCCGCTCCGTCGGAAGAGCCCGCCCCCGTGGAGGAGAAACCCCTCGACGAGGAGGTGATCACCAAGGACGATTTCATGGGTGAGATCGAGGGTGAAGGCGTGTTGGAGGTGATGCCCGACGGTTACGGCTTCCTGCGTTCGGCCGATTACAACTACCTCAATTCGCCCGACGATATTTACGTGTCGCCCTCGCAGATCAAACTTTTCGGTCTGAAACCCGGCGATACGGTCAACGGCGCAATCCGTCCCCCGAAGGAGGGCGAGAAATATTTCCCGCTGGTACGCGTCAATGAGATCAACGGCCTTGCGCCCAACTTCGTGCGCGACCGTGTGCAGTTCGAGTATATGACCCCGCTGTTCCCCTCGGAGAAATTCTGCCTGACGGGCAACGGTCACAACAACCTCTCGAACCGCGTGGTCGATTTGTTCTCGCCGATCGGTAAGGGACAGCGTGCACTGATCGTGGCACAGCCCAAAACGGGTAAGACGATGCTTTTGCAGTCGATCGCCAATGCCATTGCCGACAACCACCCCGAGGTGTATATGATCGTCCTGTTGATCGACGAGCGCCCCGAGGAGGTGACCGAGATGGCACGTAACGTAAAGGCCGAGGTGGTGGCTTCGACCTTCGACGAGCAGGCTTCGCGTCACGTGAAGGTGGCCGAGATGGTCTTGGAGAAGGCCAAGCGTATGGTCGAGTGCGGTCACGATGTGGTGATCTTCCTCGATTCGATCACGCGACTGGCACGTGCCTACAACTCCGTGCAGCCCGCATCGGGTAAGGTGTTGTCGGGTGGTGTCGATGCCAACGCCCTGCACAAACCCAAGCGTTTCTTCGGTGCGGCGCGTAACACCGAGGAGAAGGGCTCGCTGACGATCATCGCCACGGCACTGATCGACACGGGTTCGAAGATGGATGAGGTGATTTTCGAGGAGTTCAAGGGTACGGGTAACATGGAGCTCCAGCTGGATCGCAAGCTGGCCAACAAACGTGTTTATCCGGCCGTCGATGTCATCGCATCGGGTACGCGTCGTGAGGATCTGCTGCTCTCACCGCAGGTGATGAACCGCACGTGGGTGCTGCGTAAGTACCTTTCGGACATGACCCCCGTCGAGGCGATGGAGTTCCTGCAAAAGCAGATGAACCTCACGGCAAACAACGAGGAATTTTTGGCTACAATGAATCAATAACAATCAAAAAAAAATCTGAAATGATGAAACGTATTGTCGTTTTGATGCTTTCGTTACTCCTAACGTGTAACGTATTCGGCTGGGGACAGAAGGGACACGATGTGATTGCTTACATTGCCGAGTGTCACCTCACGAAGAAGGCCGCACAAAAAATCGACCGCGTGTTGGACGGTCACTCGCCCGTATATTACGCCAACTGGATGGATGATGCCAGCCACACGCCCGCATATGCCTACAGCAAGACGTGGCATTACCTGAATGTCGATGAGGGTAAGACCATCGAGAACATGCCCAAGGAGCAGCGCGGTGACGTGTTGCGTGCCGTTGAGGAGCTGACCGAGAAATTGAAGAAGGGCGGCCTGAGCCACGACGAGGAGAAGGATTGCCTGCGTATGCTGATCCACCTCGTGGGTGACATGCACTGCCCGATGCACCTGGGTCGCAAGTCGGATCTGGGTGGTAACCGCCGTCCCGTGTCGTGGTTCGGCCGTTCGACCGTATTACATAAGGTATGGGACAGCAACCTGCCCGAGTCGGCTCACAAATGGAGCTACACCGAGTGGCAGCAGCAACTCGACCGCCTTTCGAAGGAGGAGTCGGACAAACTGGCTTCGGGTACGCCCAACGACTGGGTACACGAGGTACACGCCATCTGCACGGAGATCTACGACTCGACGCCCGAGGGTTCGCGCCTGTCGTATGACTACATTTCGAAGTACGCACCCGTGGTTGAGTTGCAGTTCCTGCGTGCGGGACTTCGTCTGGGTCGTCTGCTGAACGAGATCTACAACTAATGAACGACGAAGAATTACGCGGGGATACCCTTCGGTGTGTGGATTGCGGTACGCAGAACTGCAAGTTCAAGACCCGCACCTATCCTCCGTTTTGTGCCACCACCCACCTCGACGAGGAGGATTGGCAGTGGGCTTTGGAACGCTACGAAGAGGGGCGCAACCACGAAATCATGGTGGCGAGTGCCGAGGTGGAGTTCGAGGGCTATTGCCAGCTGACCCGCGTGGAGGAGATCATGAAGTTTGCCCGCAAGATCAATGCCCATAAAATCGGCATTGCCCACTGCATCGGTCTGGTGTGTGAGGCGCGGATCTTTGCCCGCATCCTGAAGGCCAACGGCTTCGAACCCTACACGATCATCTGCAAGGTGGGCGGTAAGGCCAAGTCGGCCATCGGCATTCCCAAGGAGTGCGAGCAGATCGGAGCGGCGATGTGCAACCCGATCCTTCAGGCACGCCTGCTGAATCGGGCAAAGACCGATCTGAATGTGGCGGTGGGCTTGTGCGTGGGACACGACAGTCTGTTCTATAAATATTCGGATGCTTATGTCACGACGCTGATCACGAAGGATCGCGTGACGGGTCATAACCCCGTTGCCGCGCTCTATACGGCCGAATCCTACTATCGGCGTAAGTTGAATCTGACGGATAAATAAGGCGGTTCCGTCCCGAAAAATCAAGAGTCGGTCATGTTGCGTGACCGACTCTTTTTTTGTACCTTTGACCGTATGAATGAGACTTTGTTATTTCGCAGGGCAGCCGCCTCGGAGTGCGACCGCATCCTGCAACTGATCGAACAGGGACGCCGACAAATCGCTCTTACGGGAAGCGACCAATGGCAGGACGGATACCCCAATCGGGAGAGTATCCTGCGAGATATTGCCTCGGAAGAGGGGTATGTCCTTACGCAGGACGGGGTCGTGGTGGCTTACGGGGCGGTCGTCTTTGACGGTGAACCCTCGTACGATGCGCTGGAGGGGGAGTGGCTCACCCAAGGAAAAACCTATGTCGTGCTGCACCGTCTGGCGGTGGCCGATGAGGTGAAACATCGGGGCATTGCCCGCGAATTTTTCCTGCGGGTCGGGTGTCTTGCCGTGGAGCGCGGGGTGGAGGTGTTCCGTGTCGATACCCACGAAAAAAACCGCTATATGCTCCGCCTCGTCGATCAATTGGGCTTCACATATTGCGGTTTGTGTCGTTACGGGGCGGGTGAACGCCGCGCTTTCGAACGGATCTTACCCTTTTAGGTTTTTGATGCATTGCTCCAGCGAGGTCTCCCAATGGGGAATTTCGATGGAGAAGGTCTTTTTGATTTTCGATTTGTCCAAGACCGAGAAATTCGGGCGGGCGGCTTTTGTGGGGTACTCCTCCGAACGGCACGGACGAATCTTACAGTCGGTATGTCCCGCGATGCGGGCAATGGCGCAGGCGAAGTCGTACCACGAAATTACGCCCTCGTCCGTGTAGTGGTACAGGCCTTCGTGACCCTCGTAAAGGCGCTCCTCGCAAATCTTGAAAATCACCGAGGCCAGGTCGGCTGCATAGGTCGGCGTGCCGACTTGGTCGAATACGACATTCAGCTCGGGGCAGGTTTCGGTCAGATGCAACATACGTTTGACGAAATTCACGCCGAATTCGCTGTATAACCATGCCGTGCGGAGGATCAGATGACGGCATCCCGAAGCGGTGACGGCCTCCTCGCCGTGGAGTTTCGTAAGTCCGTATACGTTGAGGGGTGCGGGTGCGGCATCCTCCGTGAAAGGTTTGGCGGAGGGCTCTTTCCCGAATACATAGTCGGTCGAGATGTGGATCATAAATCCGTGGCGGGATTGGATGGCGCGGGCAAGCGTTCCGGCGGCTTTGGCGTTGAGCTCCTCGGCGCGGTCGCGGTCATCCTCGGCCTGCTCCACATTGGTGTAGGCGGCGCAGTTGATCACAAGATCGATCTCCTCCTTTTCGATAAAGGCCTTGACGGCCTCTGTGTCGGTGATGTCCAGATCCCAGATGTCCGTAAAAATATAATGATCGTTGCTTTTGCGCGATGCCACGCGCAGGGAGTTGCCCAACTGTCCGTTGCCTCCCGTCACTAAAATATTCATGGTTTATAGCATTTGTCGGTTTCGATAAAGGGCGATGTGAAATCCCGAAAACGGGGATGGCGGAGGTCTTTTTCGCTGAGAATGGCCTCCGACGGCGGAATCTGCCAGTCAATGGCCAGATCGGGATCGTCCAACGTGATGCCGCCCTCGGATTCGGGGCAGTAGAAATTATCGCACTTGTATTGGAATACGGCCGTGGGGCTCAAGACCGAGAATCCGTGGGCAAATCCGCGCGGGATGAAGAGCTGGAGGTGATTCTCGTCGGAGAGTTCGACCGAAATCCATCGTCCGTAGGTGGGTGAAGAGACCCTCAGATCGACCACCACGTCGAGCACCCGTCCCGAGGTGCAACGTACGAGTTTCGATTGGGTGTGGGGCGGCCGTTGGAAGTGCAGGCCGCGGATCACGCCCCGCGACGAGCGGCTCTCGTTATCCTGCACAAAACGCACGGGTGTGACCTGCTGGTCGAATTCGCGTTGGGAGTACGATTCGAAAAAATAACCGCGGGCATCGTTGAAAATGTGCGGGCGGAGGATCACAACGCCATCCAATTCGGTTTTGATTATTTCCATCGTTTTATCGGCTTATCCAACAAAGATACGAAAACGGGCGTGATTCGCCAAATTATAAGCCGCCGTTTTTCGGGGGCGGATCGCACGGGAAGTCTTGTTTTTTTGACGATTTTTTGCGAAATTTGTGATTCGTGAAAATTCAATGAAACCATGATTTCTTGCTGTATATTTGATTTGGACGGTGTGATTGTCGATACCGCCCGATACCACTACCTGGCGTGGCGTGAGCTGGCTGCGGAACTCGGATTCGAGTTTCGGGAGGATCAGGCCGAGGCCATCAAGGGCGTGAGCCGTATGGCGTCGCTCGATATTGTACTTCGTGCGGGCGGCATGGAAGGCCGTTTTTCGGACGAGGTGAAGATGGCGTTTGCCATGCGCAAAAACGAACGCTATCGCGAATTCATCGCCAAGATGACCCCCGCGGAGGTATTGCCCGGCGTGGAGGATTTTCTGAAAGACCTTCGGGATCACAAGATCGGAATCGTTCTGGGATCGGCCTCGAAAAATACGCGGGCGATTCTGGAGCAGTGTCGGATCGGACGCTGGCTCGATGCGGTGGTCGACGGGACGATGATCCAACATGGAAAACCCGACCCCGAGGTGTTCCTGAAAGGGGCTGAAATGGCCAAACGGGATCCCGCGGAGTGTGTCGTCTTTGAGGATGCCGTAGCGGGCATCGAAGCCGCACGGCGTGGCGGTATGCGCTCGGTGGGCGTGGGTAAAAGTGAGGCGCTCGCGGCTGCCTCGATGCGCATCGAGTCGTTCGAGGGGTTCACGTTCGACGAATTGCGGCAGAAATTGGATTAAATTTTAGGATATGAAGCATTGTTTGAAGACCGATCCGTGGATGTTGGTCGAGGAAGGGTTTGATCCCGCCCGTGTGAAGGCGTCGGAGTCTTTGTTCTCGATCGGTAACGGCGTTATGGGCGGTCGCGGAAACTTCGAGGAGCACTATTCGGGCGACTCGATGCAGGGTAACTATATCGGCGGGGTGTATTATCCCGACAAAACGCGGGTCGGCTGGTGGAAAAACGGCTACCCCGAATATTTCGCCAAGGTGCTCAATTCGGCATTTTGGATCGGCGCGGAGGTGACGGTCGATGACGAATCAGAGGCGGTCGATTTGGCCAAATGTGAGGTTGTGGAGTTCCGCCGTGAGCTGGATTTCCGTTGCTCGGTACTGCGCCGTCGGGTGGTGTTGAAAACACCGTCGGGCGTGGAGCTGGAGCTGGAATCGGAGCGTTTCGTGTCGATGCGTCGCCGCGAAACGGGCGTGGTGCGTTATGCCGTGCGTCCGCTGAACCGCGCGTGTGATCTGACCTTCGCGGCCTATATCGAAGCCGATGTGCGCAACGAGGATGCCAACTACGACGAGTTGTTTTGGGAAGAGGTCACGACCGAAGCGGACGGTGTGCAGTGCCGCACCAAAAAGAGCGGTTTTGAGGTGGCCTGGTTCCAGCAGGTGGAGCTGGAGGGCGCTTCGATGGAGAATCACACCGAGCCGTGGCGGGTGCGTCAGACTGCCCGCGTGCATTGCAGGAAGGGCGAGCAGAAGACCCTGTATAAATATGTGGGTATTTGTTCGTCGCTGAATCACCCCTCCGAAGAGTTGGTCGGGGTGGCACGCCAAACGGCACTCGAGGCGCGTCGGGACGGATTCGAGAAGCTCCTTCGTGAGCAGACGAAGGCTTGGAGCGAACGCTGGCATTCGGGTGATGTGGTCATCGAGGGTGATGAGCGGGCGCAGCAGGGCATCCGTTTCTGCATCTTCATGTTGTTGCAGACCTACACGGGTGTGGATTCCCGTCTGAATATCGGCCCGAAAGGATTCACGGGCGAAAAATATGGCGGCGTGACCTATTGGGACACGGAGGCCTACTGTCTGATGTTCTATCTGGCGACGGTCGGGCGCGATGTGGCGCGTCAGTTGTTGATCTATCGCTACAACCAGTTGGATCGCGCCATCGAGAATGCCGCGAAGATCGGTTTTAAGGGGGGGGCGGCGTTGTATCCGATGGTGACCATCAACGGCGAGGAGTGTCACAACGAGTGGGAGATCACCTTCGAGGAGATTCACCGCAACGGTGCCATCGCCTATGCCATCTATAATTATGTGCGTTATACTCAGGATCGCGACTATCTGGCCGAATACGGTTTGGAGGTGTTGCTGTCGATTGCCCGTTTCTGGGCGCAGCGCATCACCTGGTCGGAGGCTCGCGGTCAGTATGTCATGCTGGGCGTGACGGGTCCCAACGAGTACGAAAACAACGTGAACAACAACTGGTACACGTCGTACATCGCCTGCTGGTCGATGCGTTATGCGGCCGAGGTGGCGCGTTGGGTTCGGGAAAACCATCCCGCGGATTTCGAGCGCATCGTCAAAAAACGCAACTTCGATTGCGACAAGGAGTGCGCCCGTTGGGAGGAGATCAACCGAAAGATGTACTTCGGCAAGGACGAAAAGCTGGGTATTTTCCTCCAGCAGGACGGCTATCTGGATAAGGAGCAGATTCTGGCGAAGGATCTCGATCCCGCCGAGCGACCCGTCAACCAGCACTGGTCGTGGGATCGCATCCTGCGTTCGTGCTTCATCAAGCAGGCCGATGTGTTGCAGGGTTTGTATTTCTTTGAGGATGATTTCGATCTGGAGACCATTCGTCGGAACTACCTCTTCTACGAACCGCGCACGTTGCACGAATCGAGCCTTTCGCCCTGTGTGCACGGCATTCTGGCTACGCGCTTGGGTATGGAAGAGAAGGCCTACGAGATGTATCTGAGAACGGCGCGTCTGGATCTGGACGACTACAACCACGAAGCTGAAGAAGGGTGTCACGTCACCTCGATGGCGGGATCGTGGCTGTCGGTGGTCGAGGGATTCGGCGGTATGCGGATGCACGACGGCGTGTTGTCGTTTACACCAAAACTGCCTACGCAGTGGACACGCCTTGCCTTCAAGGTCAATTACCGCGGGCGGGTGCTGTCGGTGGACATCACGCATCGGGGTGTTGAGGTGCACCGCGA
Source organism: Alistipes sp. (assembly GCA_020026395.1). Lineage (GTDB taxonomy): Bacteria > Bacteroidota > Bacteroidia > Bacteroidales > Rikenellaceae > Alistipes. The sequence goes on from JAHHQM010000007.1 coordinate 63,669, forward strand.
GGGTGATCCCGTCGAGTTGGAGATCAACCAAAGACGGCAGACGATTTAAATCAAAAAAAAGGCGGCTTCGACACAAAGCCGCCTTTTTCTTGCGGTCCCCTAAAAAGTCGGAAAAGATAGTATAATCGTATGATTTGGGGATGTTTAGTCGATGGCGTTTTTGCAAAAGTTGGAAAAAATGTATCTTTGCAGAATTATTTCACCGACCGAAAATATAATAACCCGCAAAGAATTGCGTTTGGTTATTGAAATTCTTAAAAAAAACTACTTGAAAGCCTATGAAATAAATTGCCTACGAATTATTTAGAAAACATCAAAATATTCAACATGAACAAGGCATTTGTATTTTTAGGATTTGCTGCCGTGGCTACGCTCTGTGGAGCAGGCTCGGCATTGATGGTGACCGCTCACGAAAACAAAGCGGAAAATCTCTCCCAGACCGTTACTCCCGTCGAGCCGTTTGAAATGCCCGAAAGCCAAAAGGCCGAATCGCATTTTACGGCTTATCAGTCGGAGCGTTATCCCGACCTGACCTACGCGGCCGAAAGTGCCGTGAAGGGCGTTGTAAACGTCGAGTCGGTATTGCGCGTACCCGCATCGCGCGGATATGATCCCTTCTTCGACTTCTTCGGTATTCCCCACGGAGGCAACAGCGATGCACAATATAGAGAGCGTCATGCCGGTGGTTCGGGTGTGATCATCTCGTCGGACGGTTACATCGTCACGAACAACCACGTGGTCGAGGGCGCATCGAGCCTGCGTGTCCGTTTCAACGACGGCCGTAAGTTTGAGGCTCGCCTGGTGGGCACGGACGCCACGACCGATATTGCACTTTTGAAGATCGACGCCAAGAACCTGCCAGCCATCCCCTTCGGATCGTCCGACGAACTGCGTCTGGGCGAATGGGTGTTGGCCATCGGTTCGCCGTTTGACCTGCAATCGACCATCACGGCCGGTATCGTCAGCGCCAAGGCGCGTCAGCTGGGTGCCATTCCCTCGGATTTCTCGATCGAGTCTTTCATTCAGACCGATGCCGCCGTCAATCCCGGTAACTCGGGCGGTGCGCTGGTCAATACGCGCGGCGAGTTGGTCGGCATCAATACGCTGATCAAAACCCAGACGGGAAACTACATCGGTTATTCGTTTGCCGTACCCGAATCCATCGTCAAGAAGGTCGTATGTGATTTGAAGGAGTTCGGCGTCGTACAGCGTGCCATCCTCGGCATCAGCTTCCGTATGGTCGATCAGGATTTCATCGATCAGATGGGTAAGGAAGTCGGTGTGAAGGAACTGGGCGGAGCTTATGTGCTCCAGATCGTTGAGGGTGGTTCGGCTTCGGAGGCCGGCATCCGCAAGGGCGACATCATCACCGCAATCGACGGCCGTAAGATCGGGAGCGGTTCCAACATTCAGGAGTTCATCGCAAAGCACCGTCCCAACGATAAAGTGACGCTTACGATAAAAAGAGACGGACAGGTGAAACAAATTGAATGTACTTTGCGTAATAAAGCAGGGAAAACCGAATTGCTTTCGAAAAAGGACGTCGATGTCGTTGAGGCACTGGGCGGTCAGTTTGCCGATGCAGGTACGCGTCTGTGCCAGAAACTCGGCATCCGTGGCGGTGTCGAAGTGGTCGGCATCAAGGGCGACGGCGTGTTGGCTCGTGCCCGCGTGAAGCGTGGTTTTGTCATCACCTACATCAATGACAAACCCGTCATGTCGCTTGGCGAAATGCAGCGTCTGCTCGAACCGATCCGTTCGATCGACGGTGTTTATCCCGACGGAAGATCCGCAACCTACATCCTCGTGGAGTAGGTCTTACACCCCTTTGTGGCGTGGGGGCGGATCGATTGATTGGTACAATCATATTACAGGATATATATTAAGAGATGCGTCAATTAAAAATTACGAAGTCCATCACCAACCGTGAAAGTGCTTCATTGGACAAATACTTGCAGGAAATCGGCAAGGAAGAGCTGATCACGGTTGAGGAGGAGGTGGAACTCGCCCAGCGAATTAAAAAGGGTGATCAGGAAGCTCTGGAGAAACTGACGAAAGCCAACTTGCGATTCGTCGTTTCCGTGGCAAAACAGTATCAGAATCAGGGTTTGAGCCTTCCCGACTTGATCAACGAAGGTAACTTGGGTCTGATCAAGGCCGCAGAGAAATTCGATGAAACCCGTGGTTTCAAATTCATCTCCTATGCCGTATGGTGGATCCGTCAGTCGATTCTTCAGGCTCTGGCCGAGCAGTCGCGTATCGTGCGTCTGCCGTTGAACCAGGTCGGTTCGCTGAACAAGATCAACAAGGCATTTGCCCGTTTCGAGCAGGAGCACGAACGTACCCCGTCGCCCGATGAGCTGGCTACGGAGTTGGAGTTGCCGAAGGAGAAAGTTACCGACACGTTGCGTGTGGCCGGCCGTCACGTTTCGGTCGATGCCCCGTTTGCCGACGGTGAGGATAACTCGCTGCTCGACGTGCTGGTCAATCCCGATTCGCCCAACGCCGACCGCGGACTGATCAACGAGTCGCTGGCCACCGAGGTGGAACGTGCTTTGGAGACGCTGACCGACCGTGAGCGTGATATTATCCGCTATTTCTTCGGTATCGGTTGCTCGGAGATGACGCTGGAGGAGATCGGCGAGAAGTTCGATCTTACGCGTGAGCGTGTGCGTCAGATCAAGGAGAAGGCAATTCGTCGTCTGCGTCATTCGTCGCGTTCGAAATTACTGAAGACCTATCTGGGCTAATGAGAGGAACACCTTTCCTTTGGGGGAAAGCAAAAGGGATGAACTTTTTCTTAAGTTCATCCCTTTTTTATGCCCTTATCGACCCAGCTTGGTGTAGGGCAGATCGGGAAGGTTTTGCTCCTTACCGCCGACCCACATCTTTCTAAGGTGCGGCAGGTGGAGTGTATTGATGTTCTTTTTCAGATAAAGCGTGTCCCCCGAAAGACGGACATCGCCTTTCTCGGGCGGATTGGCAAATCGGAGCTCGACGTGATCCCCCGTACGGGCGAAGGACATGCCTTTGCCGTCGGCTTCGATGACGGCAACGTGAATTTCGCGCGAGGAGAGTTGCGCGTATAACTCTTTGAGCTCCGCCTCTTTCTCGGTGTAGAGCGAGAGCGAATTATAGACCGAAACACCGATCAGCGTCAGCGTGAAGGCGATAAAAATGATTGAAACTATGTTACTTGTTTTCATGGCTTTTTTGATTTAGGTATTTTTCATAAAGGGCGCACAACTCGTCGAGGGTAACTCCCGCCTGCGTCATGCGTTCGAAGAACAGCGGAATTTCCTTTTCGGTGAACTCCTCCCTGAGGAGCTTTTGCCCCTGCTCCTCGGCATGATCCGAAACAAAGTAGCCGATACCGCGGCGGTTGAAGATCATGCCTTCCGCTTCGAGGCGGTTGTAGGCGCGTACGCAGGTGTTGGGATTGACCTGCAACTCGACGGCCAGATCCCTCAGCGAGGGAATACGTTCCCCCGAGGGGTACGTTCCGTCGGCGATGCGTCGGCAAATCAGATTGTAGATTTGCAGCCAGATGGGTTGGTTATCGTTAAAATCCATAACTATCTTGTTTCATATTCTTTTAATCGGAATCCGGTGTAGCACCACAGGTAAACGACCACACCCCACATCCACAGGTGGAAGATCACCCACGAGAAACCCCAGTCGCCGATGGTGAGGGTGACATTCGGGTCGTCATGGAGCGTTACGCTGTTGTGGGATACGGGCAGCAGGGTGTTGAAGGTCACACCGCCGAACTCCCACGACTTGACAAAGAAGTTGATCACAACGATGACCAAAATCAATTGATAGGTTTTCAGGGAGGAGTTGTCCGATCCCAAAGCGAATATTATGGCCGGAACGATCAATACAGTAAGGAGCGAGTCGTAGGTAAAAAAATTGCTCAAAAAGAAGCTGTAATCGAGATGCACACTTTGGGGTGTAAAGTTATTGAGCGTAGTGACAATCCACAATGCCACCAAAAATTCGAGGGTCGCCAGAATCGGGGAACGCAGCGCCAGAAAAGTCATACGTTCGGTACGGCTTACGGGAAGCGTGAAGCCCAATGTGTGGCAGTGTCGGGAGGCAATACCGCGGATCGCGAGGTAGGCGGTAAAGACCATCCAAAAGATCCAGACGGAGCGTGCTCCTATAAAGTAGGCTTCGGCATTCCATACTTCGGGGCTCAAATTGAGGATGTAAAGCCCGAACAACAGGGCGGCAAACATGACCCCGAGTGCGATTAGAACGGGTTTTGTGTTTTCAAGGAAGTGTTTCTGAAACATTCCCGCGAGGCGTTTATAACTAAGGGTATTCATGGTGTGTTATTTTTTAAGCAGGTTGATGATTTGATCGCGGTGGTCGATCGTGGCGTTGAACAGGAGCTCGATGTCGGGTTGCGACTCTTCGCCCCGGTTTTCCATCAGGGCAAAGGTGCCCGTCGGGGTCTGTTGGGTGAAGATGGGCGTTTCGCCGGCCACGGGACGGCCGAACGTGAAGCGCTGGCCGAGTTCCTCGATCGAGGAGTTGAGTATGAGACCCTTCTCGTCGAGCATGATAACGTTGTCGATCAGCGATTCGATCTCCTTGGCCTGGTGGGTGGAGATGATGATGGTACGCTCCTCGGTCTGCACCTCGGCCACCATACGACGGAAAGCGGCTTTCGAGGGGATGTCGAGTCCGTTGGTCGGCTCGTCCATAATGAGGTAGGGCGTGTTGCAGGCCAAGGCGAAGGCCATGTAGGCGCGTTTGCGAAGACCCATCGACATCTTGCGGAACGATTGGCGGGGATCGATCTCCATGATTTGGCAGAAGCGCTTGAAGTCCCCCGCGGAGAAATTCGGGTAGTAGGGTGCGGTCGTTCGGGCGTAACATTCGAGCGAAACCGTCGGCAACCAGATCTCCTCGGAAAGGAACATGATGTTGGAAAGGAAGCCGACTTTGCGGTCGTGGGGTTTGTAGCCGTCTACCGAGATGTTGCCCGAAGTGGGGTTCAAAAGACCGCAAATCAATTTCAGAAGGGTCGTTTTGCCCACACCGTTACATCCGAACAAGCCGTGCGTATGTCCCTCGGTAATAGTGAGGCCGAGGTCGCGGAATACCTCCTGATGGGAGGAATAACCGTAGGTAAGATTAGTAATTTGGATCATGGACTTTTTATTTTTAGTGGGTTGTTTTACTGTATTAATGTATTAACACACTACAAATGTAAGCAAAAATTCTTCCCCTTCCAAATTTTTCCGAAAAAAAGTGCCGCAGCGGGGGATTACCTATAATAAAAAGGGGAACGGACTTGGCCGCTCCCCTTTTTATGGGTTGTCGGGTGTATTACCACACGATGGGTTCTTTGCCGATGCTTTGGAGGTAGGCGTTGGCCTGCGTGAAGTGGTGGCAGCCGAAGAATCCGCGGTAAACCGACAGGGGCGACGGGTGTACGGCCTTGAGGATGAAGTTGTTATTCGGGTCGGCGATGGCGCCTTTACGTTGGGCGTAGCTGCCCCAAAGCATATAGACGACGCCCTGTTTATGTTCCGAAATGGCCTTCACGACGGCATCCGTGAAGCGTTCCCAGCCGTGGCCTGCGTGGGAGGCGGCCTCGTGTTCGCGGACGGTCAAAACAGAGTTCAGAAGCAGCACACCCTGTTCTGCCCAGCGGTCGAGGTTACCCGATGCGGGGATCGGGGCGCCCGTATCGTCGTGCACCTCCTGGAAGATATTTTTCAGTGACGGGGGGAACGGCACGCCGTCGCCCACCGAGAAGCACAGTCCGTTGGCCTGTCCCGGGCCGTGGTAGGGGTCCTGGCCAATGATGACCACCTTCAGACGGTCGAAGGGGCATTTGTCGAAGGCGCGGAAAATATTGCTGCCCCGCGGGTAAATGCGGTGCGTGGCGTATTCCGCCTTGACAAAACGAACCAGCTCTTCGAAATAGGGCTTGTCTAACTCTTCGGAAAGCAACGCTTTCCAATCAGGGGCCATTTTTACTTCCATGTTTTTCTTGTGTATTGTTCGGTTGTGGGGAGCACAAGCATTTCCTAACCCCGATTGTCATTGATTTTGACAATCCCTTCCTTTGAAAAGTGCGGTTCCCGAAAAAGTGCGGCGGTGCTCCCGAATCTTGTTCCTTGTTTTTTCCCCGCAAAAGACCGTTTTGGTTGTCTTTCGCTCGGTTTTATTCTTCAAAAGTACGCAAAAATCGCGATTATTCGCGTATCTTTGTGTAAAATAAAAAAGAGTAATAAATCTATTCCATGAAACAAAGACTCCTTTTACTGATTTTGCTGTTGCCCCTCATGTGGGGCTGTTCGCGCGACCAAGAGTCGCAGAAAGTGCACAACGTGATCTTTATGATCGGTGACGGTATGGGATTGAGTTACGTGTCGATGTTGCAGGTGGAGAACGACTTCCGTCCCACGTCGTTCGATCGTGCTCAGGGCATTGCGCTCACCACAACCCGTTCGCTGAATAACCGTGTGACCGATTCTGCGGCTGCCGGTACGGCTCTGGCCTCGGGCGAGAAGACCGACAACTCGATGCTCGGTCAGAAACCCGATGGAACGCCCTGTGAATCGATGATTGCCAAAGCCACGAAGAAGGGCATGCAGACGGGGATCGTGGTTACTTCTTCGTTGCAACACGCTACGCCCGGCGCTTTCTATGCCCATGTGAAATATCGCCGTATGCCCAAGGAAATCACGGCCGATATGTTGCGCTGCAATGTCGATTTGTTGGTGGGTGGCGGTCGCCGTTGGCTGATCGACACCTGCGAGGAGGGCGACAGCTACCTCGAAGCCTTTGCCCGCAAGGGTTATCGCGTGGTGGGCGATATCGATGCGCTGGAGCAGATCGATTCGGATCGCGTGTTGGCCGTCATGGCCGATCAGCACCTGCCCAAGGCCGCTGGGCGTGGCGATTACCTGCCGCGTGCCGTGGCCAAGTCGTTGGACATCCTTCAGAAACGTGCCGGAAAGGACGGATTCCTGCTGATGGTCGAGGGTTCGCAGGTCGATAAGGCGGGTCACAAGAATGATTTGGAGTGGCTCATCGGCGAGATGCGCGATTTCGATATGGCCGTCAAGGAGGCGATGGATTTTGCCGACCGCACCCCCGGCACGCTGGTGGTCATCACGGCCGATCACGAGACGGGCGGTCTGACCATCCCTGCGTTTGACTCGGATTTCATCTGTCCCGACAACGGTATCAACTACCAATTCTCGACCCACGGACACACGGGTACGATGGTGCCCGTCTACCTCTACGGAACGGGCTTTGATCAGATCCGCGGTGTGATGGACAACACGGATCTTGCCAAGAAGATCATGTCGATTCTGGAGCTGGAGTAACCTCCCGCCCGATCCAAATAAAAAGAGCATAACCCCCGAAAGGTTATGCTCTTTTTTTTTGTGGCGGAACCGCCCGATTAGAATTTGTCGTAGAAAACGGTTTCGGCAAGCGGTTTACGGGTCGTGTCGTGACGGTCGGCCGACAGGGGCTCTTCGGAGGTGTACCCCAGAAGCAACAGGTTCACGGGAACGATGCCTTCGGGTAGGTTGAACTCCTGACGCACGATCTCGGGCTTGAAGCAGCACACCCACAACGAATTGATGCCCAGCGACTGAGCCTCCATCATCATGTGGTCGGTGACGATCGTGGCGTCGATCACGCCCGAATTCATGCCGTCGTACTTGCGTACCCACGCTTCGCGTTCGTTGGCACATACCAACAGCGCTACGGGCGCCTTGAAGTCGCGCGTGCAACGGGTCAGTCGTTCCAGTCCCTCGGGGGTGTCGATCACCAGCACGCGCTGCGGCTGGAAGTTTACCGCCGTAGGGGCAACACGTCCCGCTTCCAGAATGCGGGCGAGTTTTTCGGGTTCGATCTTGCGATCGGTGTAGGTGCGGCAGGCATACCGCTCTTTGGCCAATTGAAGAAAATCCATGATGACGTGTTTTTATAATTTTGTCGTAAAGATAACGCTTTTTTTTCAAATCCGCGATTGACCCTCGAAACGATTTTTCCAAAGTCCCGTTGTACATCGGATAAAAGCAAATATTTAAGGATGCAATAATTTCGCCACGACATAAAGAAATAAGGCCGAAAATTCGATTCTTCGCGAATAAATCTTAACTTTGTATGTTATTTTAACCTTGAGCCTATGAAATTATTGACTGTTCTGGCTTCGACACTCATGTTGTCGTCCAGTGTTTTTGCGGCCAACGAAGATCCCCTGTGGATGCGTTATCCGCAAATCTCACCCGACGGTGAGACCATTGCGTTCACCTATAAAGGTGATATCTTTACCGTTCCCTCGGCCGGAGGTCGTGCCGAGCAACTCACCTCGCATCCGGGTCTGGATACCCGTCCGATCTGGTCGCCCGACGGTAAGAAAATTGCATTCGCCTCGAACCGCGAAGGCAGTTTTGATATTTATGTAGTGGGTCGTGAAGGCGGTGCTCCGACGCGTGTGACGACTCACTCGGGTTCGGAACTGCCCGAATTGTTCGTGGATAACGACCACGTGCTGTTCAAGGCATGGATCATGCCCGACGTGAAGGACAGCCAGTTCCCCTCGGGTCTGTTTGCCCAGATCTACAAGGTCGATCTGAAGGGCGGTCGTCCCGAGATGTTCTCGGCTCTGGCCATGGAACGCCTCTCGATGAACAAGAAGGGCGATCTGCTGTATCAGGACATCAAGGGTTATGAGGATCCGTGGCGTAAGCACCACACCTCGTCGATTGCCCGCGATATCTGGATGCGTTCCAACGACAAATTTACGAAGATCACCTCGTTCCGCGGTGAGGATCGTAACCCCGTGTGGACGCCCGAAGAGGACGGATTCTTCTATCTGAGCGAGGAGAACGGTTCGTTCAACGTTTATCGTTCGAGCCTCGACGGCAAAACCAAGAAACAACTCACCTCGTTTACGAAGAACCCCGTACGTTTCCTCTCGTCGGACAAGAGCGGAAACCTCTGCTTCGGTTACAACGGTGAGATCTATACGATGAAGCAGGGCGCGAAACCCCAGAAGGTGAACATCCGCATCGTGTCGGATGTGATCGAGCCCGAGCAGGTTCCCATGACCATGATGCGTGCGGCCAGCGAAATCGCCGTATCGCCCGACGGTAAGGAAGTTGCCTTCATCCTGCGTGGCGATGTTTATGTAACGGCCACCGACTATTCGACCACCAAGCGCATCACCGACACGCCCCAGCAGGAGCGTGACCTGAGCTTCGCACCCGACGGTCGTTCGATCGTTTACTCGTCGGAGCGCGACGGTGTTTGGGGTATTTACAAGACCGACCTGGTTCGTGACGAGGACAAGATGTTCTCCTATGCACACGAACTCAAGGAGGAGGTGCTCGTCCTGAGCGACAAACCTTCGTTCCAGCCCGCCGTATCGCCCGACGGTAAGGAGGTTGCCTTCCTGGAGAACCGTACGACGCTGCGTGTCATCAACCTCAAATCGAAGAAGGTGCGCACGGTACTCGACGGTAAGTTCAACTACTCGTATGCCGACGGTGACCAGGATTACCAGTGGTCGCCCGACAGCAAGTGGTTCCTCTCGCAGTACATCGGCGTAGGCGGATGGCAGAACACCGACATCGTGCTGGTTAAGGCCGACGGCAGCGGTGAGATGACCAACCTGACCGAAAGCGGTTACGTGGATGCCAACGCCAAGTGGGTACTCGACGGTAAGGCCATGCTCTGGTCGTCGGATCGTGCGGGTTACCGCAGCCACGGCAGCTGGGGTGCACAGCGCGACTACTACATCATGTTCTTCGACGGTGAGGCTTACGACAAGTTCTGCATGTCGAAGGAGGAGCTGAAGCTCTTCGAGGAGCAGGAGCGTTACGCCAAGGAGCAGAAGGAGAAGGCCGAGAAGGAAAAGGCCGAAAAGGAGAAGAAGTCGAAGAAGAACGACAAGAAAGATAAGAAGGCCGACAAGAAGAAGGCCGAGGAGCCCGAGTTGAAGTTCGACTTGGAGAACCGTCGTCACCGCATCCTGCGCCTGACGCCCAATTCGTCGTTCCTGGGTGATGCTTACCTGAACAAGGCCGGTGACAAGATTTACTATTGCGCCGCATTCGAGTCGGGTTTCGATTTGTGGATGGCCGATTTGAAGGAGTTCAATACGCGTCTTTTGATTAAGGGTATCGGTGGCGGAAGCCTCAAGACCGACAAGAATGGCAACGACCTGTATATGGTAGCCGGAGGTCAGATCAAGAAGATCTCGCTGGCAAACAATCAGGTGAAACCCATCTCGTTCTCGGCCGACTTCACGCATCGTCCCGCACAGGAGCGCGAATACATCTTCAACCACGCATGGCGTCAGGTGCTCGACAAGTTCTATGATCCGAAAATCCACGGCATCGACTGGGAAGGCTACAAGAAGGAGTACTCGAAGTTCCTGAAGCACATCAACAACAATGTCGATTTCGCAGAGATGTTGTCTGAGATGCTCGGTGAGCTGAATGCTTCGCACACGGGTGCTTCGGCACGCATGGGCGGTCGCGGTATTCAGACGGCCGAACTGGGTGCATTCTACGATCAGGAGTATAAGGGTGACGGTCTGAAGATCGTGGAGATTATTGCCCGCGGCCCGCTGACCAACGCCAACACCAAGATTAAGGAGGGTGCCATCATCGAGAAGATCGACGGCAAACTCATCGAGAAGGGTAAGGATTACTATCCGCTGCTCGGCAACAAGGCCGGTGAGCGTGTCGTACTGACGGTTTACGATCCCGACACCAAGAAACGCTTCGAGGAAGAGGTGAAACCCATCCCGAGAGGCGGTCTGATTAACCTGCTGTATCACCGTTGGGTAGAGCAGAAACGTGAGATGGTTGAGAAACTGTCGAACGGTAAGGTTGGTTACGTACATGTTAAGGGTATGGATAGCGACAGCTTCCGCGAGGTTTACTCCGACCTGCTCGGCCGTAACCGCGACAAGGTGGCTGTGATTGTCGATACGCGTCACAACGGTGGCGGTTGGTTGCACGAGGATCTCTGCATCCTGCTCAGCGGCGAGTTGTTCGGTACGTATGAGCCACGCGGTCAGTATATCTCGCCCGATCCGTTCAACCGTTGGACGAAGCCTTCGTGCGTATTGGTTTGCGAGGACAACTACTCGAATGCACACGGTTTCCCGTGGGCTTACCAAACGCTCAAGATCGGTAAACTGATCGGTGCTCCCGTTCCCGGTACCATGACGGCCGTTTGGTGGGAGACGCAGATCGACCCGAGAATCGTATTCGGTATCCCGCAGGTCGGTATGAAGGATATGCAGGGCAACTACCTCGAGAACAAGGAGCTGATCCCCGACATCGAGATCTACAATGCGCCCGAATCGCAGTTGGAGGGTGAGGATGCCCAGTTGGCACGTGCCGTGAAGGAGATGCTGGCTGAGGGTGCTGCCCACCAGCAGAAGAAATAATCCCCGAACGGATATTTCCCTTTTGAAGGAGGCCGAATCCGAAGATTCGGCCTCCTTCTTTTTGTATAGGTGCATAAAAAAAAGACCCCCGATCGTTCGGAGGTCTTTTTCGTATGGTGTATGCTTGATTTATTTCTGACGGAAATAGATCTGGATGGGTACGCCCGAGAAATCCCACTGGTCGCGGATGTTGTTCTCCAGAAAACGACGGTAGGGTTCCTTGATGTACTGGGGCAGATTGACGAAGAACGCAAACTGGGGCGTCGGGGTCGGCAACTGCGTGCAGTATTTGATGCGGATGTACTTGCCCTTGGTTGCGGGGGGCGGGTAGTTCTCGATCAGAGGTAACAGGTACTCGTTCAGCTCGGAGGTCGAGATGCGGCGTTTGCGCGACTGATAAACGCGGATGGCCGTCTGGAGCACATCGAGGATGCGCTGCTTGTTCAGAACCGAAGTGAAGATGATCGGAATATCGTTGAACGGCGAAAGACGTTTCTTGAGGAACTCCGTCCACTCCTTCATCGTGTTGTTGCCCTTCTCGATCAAGTCCCACTTGTTCACGACGATGACGCAGCCCTTGCGGTTGCGGACGATCAGGTTGTGGATGTTCAGATCCTGCTGTTCAAGACCCTGCTGGGCATCGAGCATCAGAATACATACGTCGGATCCTTCGATGGCGCGGATCGAACGCATCACGGAGTAGAACTCGAGGTCTTCCATCGTGCGGTTCTTCTTGCGAAGACCTGCCGTGTCGACCAGATAGAAGTCCATGCCGAATTTGTTGTATCGCGTGTGAATCGAGTCACGGGTGGTGCCTGCCATCGAGGTGACGATGTTGCGGTCGGTACCCAGGAGGGCATTGGTCAGCGACGATTTGCCGACGTTGGGGCGTCCCACGACGGTGATGCGCGGAAGATCCTCTTCCTCTTTGGCCGAGGTGTCTTCGGGAAGCTCCTTGAGGATGGCATCCATCAGATCGCCCGTACCCGTACCCGTCATCGACGAGATGCAGAAGGGATCGCCCAGACCGAATGCGTAGAATTCGGAGGCCAGGAGTACCTGGTCGTTGTTGTCCACCTTGTTACAAACCAGGATGACCTTTTTCGACGAGCGGCGCAGGATGTCGGCCATCAGGGCGTCGAGGTCGGTGATTCCGGTCGAAACCTCCACCAGGAACAGGATCAGGTCGGCCTCATCGATGGCCAGCATCACCTGACGGCGGATTTCATCTTCGAAAATATCATCGGAATTGACCGTGTAACCTCCGGTGTCGATCACCGAAAATTCGCGGCCGTTCCAGTCGGTTTTGCCGTAGTGGCGGTCGCGTGTGGTGCCGGCCGTGGAATCGACAATGGCCTTGCGTTCGCCGACCAGACGATTGAAGAGCGTCGATTTGCCCACGTTGGGGCGTCCTACAATTGCTACGAGACTCATAGTGTTGTGTTTTTCAGAATTAATAATATCCCGCAAACTTGCTCCCCTCGCGGGAGGATTCTTTGCGTAAGTGTTAAACTTCGGGGTGGCTTCATACGTTGATATAAGGCCATTTACAGGTGCAAAGATAGTATATCGGCGTGCGAAAACCAAGCCTTTGTGCCCGTTTTTTTAGGCGTAGTGCGTTTTTCGGGGCGTTTCGGGGCGCGAAAAAGGAGGCCGGAGGCGTGAAAAAAGTGAGGAAATCTTATACGATTTCCGCGAAAAAATAGTAACTTTGAAAAATCGAAAAGTAGGATGGATAACCAGATGCGCGAGAATTATACAGATAAACGGTTGCTGATCCCCGTATTGTTGGGGTTCTTCGTGTCGGGCTATTCGGACATCGTGGCACCGCTTACGGGCAACATCATCGTCAAGGATTTTGCCGACAATGCCGATGCGTTGGATCGCATCAGTTTCCTGCCGTCGATGGCTTTCCTGTGGTTCCTGTTCCTGGCCATCCCCATCGCAGCCTTCATGAATCGGCGCGGCCGCAAGATTGCCGCTCAAATCGGATGCGTCTCCTCGTTCCTGGGTCTTATGATCGCCTTCTGGGCAGCGGGCGCACATTCGTTAATCGGTTATTTCGTGGGATTCGGCCTTTTGGGGCTGGGTAATACCTTTGTACAAATGGCCGTGAACCCGTTGTTGGCGGCAATCGTCCCGCAAAACCGCATGACAAGCTATCTGACCGTGGGGCAGATTTGGCGAAACGTGTCGCTGCTGTTGGTCGGCCCTCTGGCGCTCGGATGTGCCGTGTGGCTGGGCGAGTGGCAATTGGCATTGGTGGCATACGCGCTGGTGACTGTTGTGGGGTGGGTGTGGCTGCTGCGCATCCGATTCCCCGAAGCCGATCCGCACGAGAAACCTGCGGGATTGGCCGATTGTGTGCGTCTGATGGGCAATCGGACGGTCTTGATCTCGGCACTCGGCATCGGCTCGTTCATCATGGCCGATGTGGGCATCAACTTCGTGGGCGGTCAGCTCATCGGAACTTCCTCGTCGATCCTCGGTTCGACGGGATTCTACATTTCGAGAATTATCGGAACGGTGATCGGATATTTCCTCCTGAGGAAAATCTCCGACGTGAAATATCTGCGCTGGAACATGGCCGTGGCATTCGCGCTATGCTTTGCGATGCTCTTCATGCAACAGCAGTCGTTGCTCTATCTGGCGATGGGATTGATGGGATTCCTCATCTCGTGCGTCTTCGCCACGTTCTTTGCCGCCGCCACCAAGGCGGTCGCGGAGCGTGACGGAAACGGCGTGGCGGGTCTTATGATCCTTTCGATCTCGGCGGGTGCCGTGGCCTGTCCCGTGTGCGGGTGGCTGATCGGTGCGCTGGGCGATACGTCGATGGGGCTTTTGCTGCCGCTGGCCGCTGTCGGATACATGTTCTGGGCATCGTGGAAACTGAATGTCGAATAAAAAATTTTGAAACGTATGATGCGTAAAATAATCTTGTCGCTCGTATTGGCGTTGAGCCTTGCCTCTGCCGTGGCGCAAAACTACAACGAACCCTACCGTGACCGTTCGTCGCACCGCCGCGGCCCGCGTGCCCGTGTGGAGTGGGGTATTCTGGTGGGTTTGAACATCCCCGACTACTCGACTTCGGACGAGTGGTCCGACGTGAAGGACAAACTCGGCTGGCAGGTCGGTCTGGCTACGGCCGTCAATTTCGGCGCGTTTGCCATCGAACCGCAAATCATCTACGTCCGTCAGGGTATGAACCTCCATGCCGACGGATTGAGCTACCGCGTGAAAACCAATTCGATCGATGTGCCCGTGTTGTTCTCGCTGCGTATGTTGCGCCCGTTGCGCATCTATGCGGGTCCCGTATTCACGGTGATGAACGACTGCAAGCAGAAGACGGGTGGTGATCTGGTCGATTTCAGCCGTCTGCGTCCGACCGTGTCGGGTGCGATCGGTATCGGTGTGGCCATCACGCCGCGTATGGTGGTCGATCTGCGCTACAACGGACAGCTCCGCAGCAAGCACGATGTCGTCCTGCCCGACGGTGCGGTGCTCGACAAGATGCGTATGCACAGCTTTGCGTTTAACTTCATTTATTCTTTTTAGTCGATGGAGTTGGAACACGTAGAACGGGAAATAACGCTTAACGGAGTCGATCCGCGCGAATTGTACGGGGCGCAGAACGTCTGCCTGGATCAGATCAAGGAGATGAATCCCTCGCTGAAGATCGTCGCCCGCGGATCGAAACTCAAAGTCCTCGGTTCGGAACGCGAAACGAAACGCTTCGAGGAACGGCTGAACGGACTGGTCGAATACTACAAGAAATACGGCCATATCTCGCCCGTGGTGGTGGAGCAGTGCTTTTCGGGGGTGGCGACCGATCATGAGGAGCTGCTCGACAAGGATGTGATCGTCTATGGCAACAACGGAAACATCATCCGTGCCAAGACCTTCAATCAGGAGCGGTTGGTGAAGATGTACGAAAAGAACGACCTGCTGTTTGCCGTGGGGCCTGCGGGTTCGGGTAAAACCTATACGGCCATTGCGCTGGCGGTGCGTGCCTTGAAGGAACGCGAGGTGAAACGCATCATCCTGACGCGTCCTGCGGTGGAGGCGGGCGAGAAACTCGGCTTCCTGCCCGGTGACATGAAGGAGAAACTCGACCCTTACCTGCAACCGCTTTACGATGCACTCAACGACATGATCCCGCCCGCCAAGTTGGAGAAATTCCTGGAGGACGGCACGGTGCAGATTGCGCCGCTGGCCTACATGCGCGGTCGTACGCTGGGGAATGCCTTCGTGATTCTGGATGAGGCGCAGAATACGACTCTGTCGCAGATCAAGATGTTCCTGACGCGTATGGGACGCAATTCGCGGTTTATCGTTACGGGCGACGTGACGCAGATTGACCTTCCGAAGAAGTCGGACAGCGGATTGGTGCGCACGATGCAGATCCTCAAAGATGTGAAGGGCATCGGCATGGTCGAATTCGACAAGCGCGACATCATCCGTCACGATCTGGTGAAATTTATCGTCGATGCCTTCGAGCATGATGCCGAGAAGCACGACCCGAAACCGGAAAAGAAATACAAAGCCCCGCTGATCGATCTGAAAGCACCGATCGACGACGGTGAAGAATAGCAAAACATTAACAACCAAAAATAACTAAAAAAATGGACAGAGATTTAACGAAACTCAATCCCAAATTGGTCTGGAAACATTTCCATGAGATTACCCAATGCCCGCGTCCCTCGCACCACGAGGAGATCATCCGCGAATACATCAAGAAATTCGCCAAGGAGCACAACTTGGAGTGCAAGGAGGACGAAGGTCACAACGTCTATATGCGCAAGCCCGCAACTCCCGGTATGGAGGATCGCAAGGGCATTATCCTGCAGGCGCACTGCGATATGGTTCCCCAGAAGAATGCCGACAAGGTATTTGACTTCGAGAAGGATCCCATCGAGGCTTACATCGACGGCGAATGGGTTACCGCAAACGGTACGACGCTGGGTGCCGATGACGGTATCGGCGTAGCTGCCATCCTGGCCGTTATGGAGGACGAAACATTGGTACACGGCCCGATCGAGGGTCTGTTCACCGCAACCGAGGAGACGGGTATGGACGGTGCATTTGCATTGAAGGGCGACCTTTTGAAGGGCGACATCCTGTTGAACCTCGACTCGGAGACCGAGGGTGAGCTGTACGTAGGTTGTGCCGGCGGTTTGGACGGTAACATCACGTTCGACTACAAGACCGAGGCTGTGCCCGCAGGTTACAAGGCTGCACGCATCACCGCAAAAGGTATGAAGGGCGGTCACTCGGGTATTCAGATCATCTGCCAGCGTGCCAACGCCAACCGCGAGTTGTTCCGTTTCCTGAACGAATGCCTCATGAAGCGCGATCTGCTGCTGGCCGAGGTGGATGGCGGCGGTCTTCGCAATGCCATCCCGAGAGAGGCTTGGGCTACGATCCTTGTGAAGGAAGAGGAGTATGCCGCAGTCGAGAAGGAACTCAAGGAGTACGAGCAGACCATCATCAAGGAATATGCCGGAATCGAGGATTCGATTTCGATCCGCATGGAGGCCGTCGAGCAGCCCTGCTGCATCATCGAGAAGAAGGTGGCTTGGAACCTGATCAAAGCCGTAGTTGGTACGACCAACGGCGTATGGCGCATGTCGATGGCCATGCCGGGTCTGGTACAGACTTCGGTCAATGTTGCCCGCGTCGTTTCCGACGGCAAGTGTGTCAAATTGCAGTGCCTGCTGCGTAGCTCGGTCAATTCCGAGAAGATGGCGCTTTCGGAGTCGATTGCAGCCGTATTCGAACTGGCCGGAGCCAAGATCGTTTACACGGGTTGCTACAACGGTTGGAACCCCAACATGGAGTCGCCCATCCTAAAGGCCATGACCCTCTCGTATGAGGAGTTGTTCGGCATCAAACCCAAAGTTACGGCCATCCACGCAGGTCTGGAGTGCGGTATCATCGGCACGAGCTATCCCAATATGGATATGATCTCGTTCGGCCCGACGATCTGCTACCCCCACTCGCCTGACGAGAAAGTCGAGATCAAATCGGTCGAGAAGTTCTACAACTTCCTGGTCGATACGTTGAAAAACTGCCCGAAGAAATAATCTTTCGAGAAAATATTTCCTATAGAAAACCTGTCGGCGGATTCAGTCTGCCGACAGGTTTTTGTTTTGGGGCGGGTTTTCGACAAATTTAGGAGGATGGACGATGGATTCTTTCGTGGGTTTGGAAAAATCTTGTTACCTTTGTGGCTCAAGATTTTAAGCAAATGCAGAACGAACAACACAAATGGTTCGTCATCGTCAATCCCACGGCCGGAGGTGGTCGCGGATTGGATGACCTGCCGCAGATCTCGAAATATCTGCGCGATCAGCATATCCTGTGCGAACCCGTCTTTACGGAGCATAAGTTCCATGCTACGGAATTGGCCGTGTCGGCCGTCAAGGAGGGATATCGCCGCATCATTGTGGTTGGAGGTGACGGCACGCTGCACGAGGTCGTAAACGGCCTTTTCATCCAGCAGGAGGTTGCACCGAGCGAGGTGCTATTGGCCGTGATCGGTGTCGGTACGGGCAACGACTGGCTGCGTACGTTCGGTATTTCGAGCCGTTATCAGGATGCCGTCAAGGCCATTGCGGAGGAGTATTCGTTCTTGCAGGATGTCGGCGTGGTGACCTACAACGAGGCGCACTACCGTCAGAGCCGTTATTTTGCGAATGTGGGCGGCGTGGGATTCGATGCCTTCGTCGTGAAGCGCATCGCACACCTCAAGAAAAAATGTCGGACGAGCCGTTGGCGTTACCTGTGGTCGACGATCCGCTCGTTCTTCAAATACAAGAATACGGGTATGAAGGTGTGGATCGACGATAAGTTGGTCTATAACAATCTGTTGATGTCGATTGCCATCGGTATTTGCAAGTACAACGGCGGCGGTATGCAGCAGTTGCCCCACGCCATTGCCGATGACGGTATGCTCGATTTATCGCTCATCAAACCCGTGCATTTCTGGCACATCCTCTTCCGTTTCCACTACCTGTTCAACGGTGGTATTTACCGCATCGGACATATCTTGCAGCAGCGTGGTCAGAAGATCCGCATCGAATCGTCGCCCGAGGTGTCGGTCGAGGTCGATGGCGAGCCGTTGGGCGAAACACCCTTGGAGTTCACCGTCCTCTCGAAAGCCATCCGCATTGTGGTGGGTGAGGATTTCTATCGTAAAGCCCAAGCCAATGGCGACAAGGATCGCACGGCACACGAGGTCTGAAAAGATTGCCGCACAAAATAAAAGAGCCGTTCTTCTCGAAAGGAAGAACGGCTCTTTTTATGTAGTGTGTTAGAATCAGTTCGTGACGACAAACGGGAAATATTCCTTCAGAATGGATTCGGCACGCTCGAGTTGTTCGCGGGTATTCTCGCGTACGTCCTTGAGCTGGTACTCCAGACCCATGGCTTCGTACTTGTGAACGCCGAGGCGGTGGTAGGGCAGAAGCTCCAGGCGTTGGATCATCTTATATCCGCCGAAATGTTCGCCCATGGCACGCATATCCTCCTCGAAATCGCTATAACCGGGTACCAACACATAACGCATCCAGAACGGGTGGTCGTGCTCCTCGAGCCATGCCGCCGTACGGAGGGTTTGGGTGTTGGGGTGTCCGGTCAGGTGTTTGTGGCGTTCGGGGTTGAACTCCTTGACATCGAGCAGCACCAGATCGACCAGTCGGAGCAGTTCCTCGACATCGTCATTCCACAGCGCACCGTTACTGTCCAGACACGTATGGATTCCCTCGGCTTTCAAGGCCTTGATCAGGGGAATCAGTTCGCGTGCCTGCACCGTCGGTTCGCCGCCCGAAAAAGTGACACCGCCCTTCTTGCCGAAGAACGGTTTTTCACTCACGGCCATACGGACGATCTCCTCAATCTCGGTCGGTTTCCCGCCCTTGAGTTCGATTGTGTCGGGGTTGGCGCAATAGAGACAGCGGAAGGGACAGCCTTGCAGGAAAACGACGAGCCGGATACCCGGCCCGTCGATAGTTCCCATACTTTCGTAGGAGTGTACCTTCAGCATATTACATTCTGTCGTGGAACGAACGGCTGATTACTTCCAGCTGATGCTCGCGGCTCAACTTCGTGAAGTTCACGGCATAACCCGATACACGGATCGTCAGCTGCGGATACTTCTCGGGGTGCTCCATGGCATCCTCCAGCATCTCGCGGTTCATGACGTTCACGTTGAGGTGGTGTGCACCCTTCGTGAAGTAACCGTCCATCATCGTTACGAGGTTCTCGACACGCTCCTCGGGCGTCGGACCCAGCGATTTGGGGATGATCGAGAAGGTGTTGCTGATACCGTCCTGCGAGTCGCGGTAGCGCAGTTTGGCAACCGAGCTCAACGATGCGATGGCACCGCTCTTGTCGCGTCCGTGCATGGGGTTGGCACCCGGTGCGAATGCGACACCCTTGGCGCGACCGTCGGGCGTAGCACCCGTCTTCTTACCGTACATGACGTTCGAAGTGATCGTCAGACACGACAGCGTCGGACGTGCGTTCTTGTAAACGGGCAACTTCTTCAACTCCTCGGTGAAGTAGTATACCAGATCGACACCCAGCGAGTCTACGCGGTCGTCGTTGTTACCGAAGCAGGGGAATTCACCCTCGATCTCGAAGTTGTCGGTCAGACCCTCCTCGTTGCGGTGAGCCTTAACCTTGGCATATTTGATGGCCGACAGCGAGTCGATGGCGATCGACAAACCGGCAACACCGTAAGCGATGTTGATTTTGGGATCGGTGTCGATGAATGCCATCATGGCCTTCTCGTAGTAGTACTTGTCGTGCATGTAGTGGATGATGTTCATCGCCTCGTTGTACACGCGTGCGATCTCGGTCAGCACCTTCTTGTAGTTGGCCATAACCTCCTCGAAGTTGAGGACATCACCCTTCAGGGCGGGAATACCCTTCACCATCAGCGTACCGGTGTTCTCGCAACGACCGCCGTTGATGGCCAGCAGCAGTGCCTTTGCCAGGTTGCAACGTGCACCGAAGAACTGGATCTGCTTACCGATGGCCTGGTACGAAACGCAGCAGGCAATACCGTAGTCGTCCGAACCGCGAACCTCACGCATCAGCGTATCGTTCTCGTACTGGATGGCGCTGGTATCTACCGAAACCTTGGCGCAGAAGTTCTTGAATCCCTCGGGGAGTTCGGGGCTCCAGAGCACCGTCATGTTGGGCTCGGGCGAAGGACCGAGGTTGTAGAGCGTCTGCAGGAAACGGAACGAGGTCTTGGTGACCTTCGAGCGACCGTCGTTGAAACGACCACCCAGCGACTCGGTTACCCAAGTGGGGTCGCCTGCAAAGATATCGTTGTAGGACTGCATTCGCAGGTGGCGAACCATACGCAGCTTCATGACGAACTGGTCGATCAGCTCCTGTGCGAACGTCTCGTCGATGTTGTTGTGAGCCAGATCGTACTCGATGTAGATGTCGAGGAACGACGATACGTTACCGAGCGACATGGCGGCACCGTCCTGCTCCTTAACGCTGGCCAGGTAAGCCATGTAAACCCACTGAACAGCCTCCTGTGCCGTAGTGGCGGGACGGCTCAGATCCAGACCGTAGTACTCACCCATGATGCGGATGTCCTTCAGAGCCTTGATCTGCTCGGCAACCTCCTCACGCAGACGGATGCGGGCATCGGTCATCGGGCCGAGCAACGTATCCAGATCGTGCTGTTTGGCCTCGATCAGACGGTCGGTACCGTAGAGAGCCAGACGGCGGTAGTCACCGATGACACGACCGCGGGCGTAGTTGTCGGGAAGACCCGTCAGGAAGCCCAGCGAACGGAACGAACGGATCTCGTGCGTATATACGTCGAATACACCGTCGTTGTGGGTTTTGCGGTAGTGGGTGAAAATATCCTTGACTTTGGGATCAACCTCGACACCGTTCTCGTGGCAAGCCTTCTCGACAACCTTGATGCCGCCGAAGGGCTTGATGGCACGACGAAGCAGCTCGTCGGTCTGGAGACCTACGATCAGTTCGTGCTCCTTGTCGATGTAACCGGCTTTATGCGAGGTGATCGTCGATACGGTTACGTTGTCCAACGAACGTACGCCGCCGTTGGCACGCTCCTCCTCCAAGGCCTTCAGGCAGATGTCCCAAAGGTGCTTGGTGCGCTCGGTCGGTCCCTGAAGGAACGACGCATCGCCCAGGTAGGGGGTGATGTTCTTGCTGACGAAATCACTTACGTTGATTTCGCTGGACCAGAGTCCGTCTATAAATCTGTTTGATTCCATATAATTTTTGTTTCTATTAAATAGGTCTGTAAATGTTATTTAAATGGCGCACAAAAATAATTAATATTTTTTGAATACAAATTATCGTCGGATCGTTCCACGCGAAAATCCCTATTAATGGGGAGTCGTTAGGCTCTTTTTTTGTAAGGTTTTGGAGAATTTCAGAAAAGGCTACAGTCGAGGCGGCGGGGAATGACAAATAGTTAGTATCCGCAAAGACAGATCGTTGGGTATGTTGGCAAGAAGAATTTCTTATGGTAGGCAGGCGAAATTTCGGACAAAACACACTTTTTTAGAAAAATATCGGATTTTTTTTGTTGAAAAGGGATAAAAAAGATCCGTTTTTCTCCAAAAAAACGGATCTTTAGAAGAATTTTGGCGTAAAATGCGCCTTGTACGGATTAATGTTTCAAGCGGGCGGCAATGGCCTCGGCGATCTCGCGGGCGGTGGCGCCGTTGGCCGTCTGGCTGAAGCCCTGTTTCATCTCGCCGATCGGTACGACGGGCTCCCACTTCATGCGGGTGGCGAAGTCGTTCAGGCAACGTGTGGCGGCATTGGCCCACGTGTAGGAACCGAAGGCGGCGAAGTGGCGTTGCGGAATACCGCGCAGGGCGAGTGCCTCGATCAGCGTTGCCACGGGCGGGAAGAGCACGCCGTTGTAGGTGGGCGAACCGAGGATCAGCGAATTATAGCGGAAAATATCGCGCAGCACGTACGAAGGATCGGCCACCGAAAGGTTGTAGACCGTGATGTTGCGGACGCCGTTGTGTGAAAGTTCGCTGGCGATCTGCTCGGCCATACGCTCCGTATTGCCGTACATCGAACCGTAGGCGATCACCACGCCGTCCTCGCCTTCGTAGCGGCTCATGCGGTCGTAGAGGTCGATGACCTGTTTGATCTCGCGCTGCCATACGGGGCCGTGGGTGGGGCAGATCGTACCCAGGTCGAGTTTCGACAACTTGGCCAGTGCCTTCTGCACGGGAACGCCGTATTTGCCGACGATGCAGGCGTAGTAGCGGCGCATCTCCTCGCGGAAATCCTCGAACGCGTGTGCCTCGTCGGTGATGCCGCCGTCGAGTGCTCCGAACGTGCCGAATGCATCTCCCGAAAATACGGTCTTCTCCGATTCGCACCACGTAACCATCGTCTCGGGCCAGTGCACCATGGGGATGAGGTGGAACGAGAGGACTTTGCCTAGACCCAAATCGAGCGTTTCGCCCTCCTTGATCTCTTTCAATCCGTCCTCGATCGAGTAGTAGCCGCGGATCATCTGGATGGTCTTGGCATTGCCGACAATCTCGATATTGGGATAGATCTGACGCAGGAAAGCCATTGACGACGAGTGGTCGGGTTCCATGTGATTGACAATCAGGTAGTCGATCGGACGCGATCCGATCTCGCGGCGGATGTTGTCGAACAGTTCGCTGCCGAAACCTTCCTCCACGGTATCGATCAGGGCGATCTTCTCGCCGATGACCAGATAGGCATTATAGGACACACCCCTGCCGAGCGACCAGAGCCCCTCGAAGAGTGTGGTTTTGCGATCGTTTACACCGACATAACGAATGCCGGGTTTTATTTCTGTGAGAGACATATCGTATTAATTTAAGTTCCGGGGCAAAAATACGAAAAAAATTTGAGACCGGCATACCTAATTATAGGGTATTCGCTTGTGAGGGTGCGTTGTTTGGGAGCGGGGACAGAGGGAGAGGAAAGACCTTCTTTGATGCGATTTGTGTTTTGAGCGGGAAAATCCCTTGGAAGTTTGGGAAATGAATAAAATATTAAAAAACACATTGATAATTCGATAATTTATTTTTAATTTTACAATATATATTGATGTATATTAAAATATGAGTTTAAAGTTTTAATAAATAAACCAAATGCTTATGAAACGAAACTTTTACCTGAGATGGATGCTGTCCATGCTGTGTCTGATAGTGGCAGCAGTTGGTTGTGATGATGATGACAATCTGAACACCCCGGAGCCTGAAGATCTGCTTGCGCTCGAAATCTCGGTTTCGGATGTAACCGATCACGATGTACGATTTAAGATTACTCCTTCGAGTAATGATGTGGATTATGCATACGGAGTGATTCCCTCGTCCGCAATTTCGGGAAAGACCGATGCCGAAATCATTACGATTGTGGCGGGTAACAAGCCACAAACGGCACATGGGGAGAAAAAGGGGCGTTTCGATAATTTGCAGGCTGAAACAGTTTATATGGTTTGGGCAGTAGGTTATGCAGACGGACATGCCGGATCGTTGCTTGCAAAGAGTGTGTTTCAGACATTGGCTGCACCCGAAACTCCCGAACTTTTGCTGAAAGCCGAAGCCGGTGACAAAGAGGGACTGAACACCGATTCGGCGATCAGCGTTACAATTCGGAGCAAGACGGCCGTAAAATGCCGTATGTTGCTGAAGCAGAGTATGGCAATGAGAGAATTGCTGGCTCAAGGCAATTCGCTGGAAGAGGTCATTATGGAACAACAGGATGCCCACAAATTTACGACCGAAGAACTGGCCGTAATTCAGGGTGACGGCATTACGATCGTGTACTCTTCTTTGGAGGCGGATACGCCTTATACGGTTGCCTGTCGTATAGAGTCGGCTGATAAGGTGGTGATAGTAAAGGATGTTGAGGTGTGTACCGATTCCGTGAAAAATCCCGAAGTAAGTCTGGAGGGTGCGGCAGGCGATGTCGCTGGTGAACATCTTTCGACCTGCGTTACTTTCAAGGCCCGATGTTTGTCGAAGGATGCTGTTTATGCCGCATATTTGAAGTCGCCGACCGACCAAATTGAAGAAGTGTTGGCTGATGGTATGACCCTTGAGGATGTGATGAATTTTACGGAACTGACGACTCCTTTAAAAAAGGAAGAAATGGAGCGTTTTGTCAAAGGAGACGAGATCGCTTTCGAGATGCACGAATGTCTGGCAAAATCAAGTTATACGATGGTTCTTGATGTGAAGAACGCATCAGATCGCCGTACGATCAAACGTGCGGATGTTCTGACCGGAGAGGCTGTTGGCGGAGGCCCGGAGATAAGCATCGAACCCGGTTTGGGTGATGATAATGGCGAGCATAAGGATACGATTATCCGCTTCCGTGTACGTTGTATGTCGGGGGATGCCTCTTACGGAAGTTACTATCTGGCAACGACGAATGATTTTACAGAAGAACTCGGTACGATGTCCATCGAACAGTTCATGGATCGCAAGAGTATTTCGTTTGAACATGTCAATAGCAAGTGGCTGGGTCTGTTCAACGGAAGTGAAGGGCTGTTGTTGCAACCGCATGAGGAGATGACTCCCGAAACTGCTTATACGTTTGTATTGGAGGCTCGTAACGCCGAAGGCGGACGTACCATCACGCAGACCGAAGTGGTAACAGAGGCTCGTGTGACTGTTGCTCCCAAGATCGGTGATTATTTCTATTCGGACGGGACTTGGAGTGACGGCGGTCTGGTCAGTATCGACGCAACCGGTATAAACCCCGTATGGGTCGATCAGAAACCCGCTCCCGTCGCAGGTAAGACCGTTATCGGTATCGTATTTCAGACGATGTCCGACCGCATTGCTCCAAGCGACAGGGATAAGGGGTTTGTACACGGATATGTAATTGCAACCCAGACGGCTCATTCGTCCGAGAAACTGACGACCTATTGGACGGAAATTCCCGATTTCCAAGGACTGAAGGGTGTGAAATTAGGATCTTCATGGTATAACAACGTGAACGGGTATGACGAGACGATGGCCGTATGGGAGAAGTTTATGGGTAATCCCGAACAGGCTTCTGCCTTCGATCTGATTCTGAATAAGTTTACGCCTGCTCCTGCTTCGACGAGCGGCTGGTTCTTACCCAGCACGGGGCAGTTGTGGGACATGGTGGCTAACTTGTGTGGCGGAGAAGTCGCAACCCTGATGAAGGATTGGAGAACGATGGATTATGATGCCACTTATTATTGTTCGGGGCGCGTATCCTATGATGTGATCGCCCGTTTTAATTCGGTCATGGAATTGGTCCCTGCCGAGAACAAGGTCGAGATGGTTATCAACGATGATCGTCACAAGTTCTGTTCGCTGTGGACCTCGTCCGCCTATGAGGATGAAGCCGTTTGTATTTTCAACCTCGGAAACGATGGCTTGGTAGAGTGTATGACCGACTGGTACAACTGTGATAACGTGGCTCGTCCGATTCTGGCTTTCTGATTCGATCTGTGTTTTGGAATAAAATAAAAAAATCTGCATCCGAAGCAGGGGTGCAGATTTTTTTCGGGGCGTATCGGCGTTCGGAGGAAAGCGGTGAAAATACACATGACGACGAGGATGACGGTATTGTCCGAGAGCAATTGTATTTGTTGCATAAGATGTACTGCCCGAATATCCTTACTTATGTGCAATGTGTCGTTTTTTTGCGATTCGTCACGGCACAAAAAGCCCTGCGGATTTCCTTCGGGGATTACTCCCCCTTGTTGTGTTGCTCCTGCCGAAAAAAGAATACCCTATAATTAGGTATGCCGTTCTCAAATTTTTTCAGTATTTTTGGGGCATGCCGGAGGATTTTTTGAGTCAGCTGCGTTCTATGGCGGAACTTGTTTGAGAATCTTTCATGGCCTGCAGCGTTTCAGCGAGGATATGGATTTTTCACTGCTTGCACAAGATGATAAGTTCGATTTCACGAAATACTTCCCTGCTGTCATTGACGCCTTTGCAATGGTAGGCCGTGAGGTTGATATAAAGAAAAAAGACAAAAAGAATTTCGGAAAGGTCGAATCGGCATTTCTCAAAGATAATACCGATGTCTATGATGTGACTTTCCAGACGGAGAAGTCAATAAAGATAAAGATTGAAGTGGATACCTGTCCACCGTTCAACTTCAAGACGGAACAGAAGCTGTTGCTTCAGCGAGGAGTATTGCGCCGTGTTAGCGCTATAAAACATAAATCAGCCATATAAAGCGCTGATCCTATACAAAAATACTGCATCAGCTGCAAAAACAAGGAATGGTGATGTCTCAGAACCTGGAATTCAAATGAATTAAATGACTATTCCTAAAATATTTGTGTTCTGATGGGATTATTTCTCTTTTTTTAAGGGAAATAAATTTTAATCATTATCTTTGCCCCCTCATTAAGGCATTGGCTATATACTGAATAAAAAATTGAAAAGAAAATTTTACAAGATTTTTCCCAGTTAAAGATATGACATATCTCTATTATACTTAATAATTTTCATAAATGAGAAAATGTATTTTCTTCTTGATGTTCACTTTGTTTTCGGTGTGTTTCTCGGCTCGGGCACAGCATGTTGCCGTGAAGACCAACTTGATTTACGACGCGACAGCCTCCATAAATGCGGGGCTTGAATTTTCGTTGTCGAAGAAATGGAGCTTCGAAGTGGCGGGAAACTACAATGCGTGGGATTTCTCCGGCGGTCGCAAATGGCGCCATATACTGGTGCAGCCGGAGTTCCGTTATTGGCTCTGCGAGTCGATGAACGGCCACTATTTCGGTCTGCATGCCCATTGGAGCAAGTTCAATCTGGCCAAGGTGAAGATGCCTTTCGGCCTGTGGAAGGAGTTGCGCGACAATCGCTATGAGGGCGATTTGTACGGCGCAGGTCTCACCTACGGTTATGCGTTGCCGCTGGGCAAGCACTGGAATCTCGAAGGTGCGCTCGGTGTGGGCTACGCGCGTGTCATCTACGACAAATACCCCTGCGCTTCGTGTGGCAAGCGCATCTCTTCCGGCAAGGACAACTACTTTGGTATCACCAAGTTGGCGTTCTGTATCGCTTACGTTTTTTAGTCGTCCTTAAATTTTTTCCGTTTCTAATTCAACAAACATGATGAGCATTATTAAGTGGTGCCTCGTAGTGGCACTTCTTGCCCCTGCTGTGTCTGCACAGGCAGCAAAGAAGAACAAGAATATGGGTCGTGCCTCGGTGGAGGAGTTGTCGGTCGTCAAGGAGAACAAGCGTCTGGAGGTGAGCTTCTATCTCAATCTCGACGAGGTGAAGCCCCAGACCTACAAGGCCATGCGTTTCACTCCCGTGCTGACCAACGGCGACAATGTCTACGCCTTTGAACCGATACTGGTGGGCGGCCGCCGTCAGATGATTCTGGCCGAGCGTCACGGCGACGACTCGCGTCTGATCAACCGCCGCAAGCAGAACGAACCGCTGTTCTGTCAGATGTCCACCGATTTCCGCCCCTGGATGGAGGGCGCGCAGCTCTCTCTGGCACAGGACCTATGCGGCTGTGGCGGCGATGTGCGCTCACAGGAGCAGACGCCGCTGCGCAAGCTGATGTTCGATATCCCCGTCTATGAGGTGAAGCCGCTGATGGCTTTTGTGAAGCCGCGCGCCGAGGCGGTGAAACAGCGCGCCGAGTCGGGCAGTGCCTATCTCGACTTCCCGGTCAACGAGACGGTCATCAATCCATCTTACCGCCGCAACAGTGAGGAGCTGGCAAAAATCATCGCCACCATCGACAAGGTGAAGAACGACACCAACACCCGCATCACCTATATCCGTATCCACGGCTACGCTTCGCCCGAGGGCAGCTTCGCCAACAACCGCCGTCTGGCACAGGGTCGTGCCGAGGCGCTGGAGAACTATGTGGCGCAGCTCTACGGCTTCCCGGAGGATATCTTCACCGTGGAGTCGACGCCCGAAGACTGGGCCGGTCTGCGCCGCTATGTCGAGTCGTCGGAGATGCCCCGCCGTGCCGAGCTGCTCCGCATCATCGACAAGGACGAGGAGGAGGACCGCAAGAACTGGCTGCTGCAGCAGGTCGACGGCCGCAAGAGCTATGAGTTCCTGCTTCGTGAGGTGTATCCCATGCTGCGCCACTCCGACTATACGGTGGAGTATGTCGTGCGTCCGTTCAGTGTCGAGGAGGGCAAGCGTCTGTTGAAGACCAATCCCCGTCTGCTGAGTCTCAATGAGATGTTCCTCATCGCCCAGACCTATGAGCCGGGCAGCGAGGAGTTCAGCGAGGTATTCGACATTGCGGTGCGTCTGTTCCCCGACGATGCCACGGCCAACCTCAATGCCGCCAACATCGCCCTCTCGGAGCGTGACTACACGGCGGCGGCGAACTATCTCAAGCGTAGCGGCGACACACCCGAGGCGGTGCATGCACGCGGTGTGCTGGCGCTGCTGACCGGTGACTACGACGCAGCAGAGAGCCTGCTCCGCCGTGCGCACGAGCAGGGAGTGGCACAGGCGGCCGCCAACCTCGAACAGCTGCACGCCAAGCGCGAGAATGTGCGCCTGATTGAAGAGAACATGTAATCAATACACAATATTATTATTTCAATTTTAGTTTTATGCAATTCAAACATTTTATGTTC
>JAHHQM010000008.1 GCA_020026395.1 Alistipes sp.
ACTACTAACCTAAATGAACCTTAAAACTTCGTTGCAAAGATACGGCAGTTTTTTGAAACTGCAAATATTTTAGGAATATTTTAAATATATTTAACAATTTATTAACGATTTTTATCCCTGCCGAAAACTCCCGAAAATCGTTAAACCGCTATAAACCAGTCGAATAATAAAAAAGACCGATTTACGCCCGTAACCCGTAAATCGGTCTTTTTCGAAAAGTTACCCGCGATGCGGGTTAATCTTCGTCGTCCTCGTCGCCGTAGTAGAAGTCCTCCATCAGGGCATCCATTTCGCGGCGTTCCTTCTTGGTGGGGCGTCCCGTACCGCGGTCGCGTGACACGAAAATCGTCTCGCGGGGGATGACCAGCTTGTCCAGCTCCTCCTGCGGGGTGATGTTGAGGCAGTAGTTGGGGACATTGGCGGCAGGCTGACGGCTCGACACCAGGTCGAGTACCTTATAAGAATAGGTAACGCGTACTTTGCGTACCTCTATTTTATCGCCGATCTTGACCTCCCGCGAGGGTTTCACGGTCGATCCGTTGACCCACACCTTGTTGGTGCGGATGGCTTCGGCGGCATCGCTGCGGGTCTTGAATACACGTACGGCCCACAGATATTTGTCCAAACGTATTTGATCCATAGTAAATAAAAAGGGTTTATGGTTTTTCCAGCAGACTCTCTCCGCGGGGTTTGAGGTGGGAATTCTCGTCGTTCTGACGGCTCACGCTGAGGATCATACCCAGCGCAATCGAGGTGAAGAGCATCGACGAACCGCCCCTCGAAATGAGCGGCAGGGTCTGACCCGTCTCGGGGATGATGTTGAGGGTCACCATCACGTGCAACAAGGCCTGACACGTGATCATCAGCGCCATACCCAGCACCAGAAGTCCGGGAAAAGCCGTTCCGCACCGTCGGAAAATCTCGATGGCACGGAAGAAAATCCACAGGTAAAGCATCAGCAGGGCCGATGCGAGGATGAATCCGTACTCCTCGACAAAGAAGGCATAGGCGTAGTCGCTTTCGGGGTGGATCATCTCCACACGCATGGCGCTCTGCCCCGCACCCTTGCCGATGAGGCCTCCGTCGTGAATGGCGATGAGCGAGCGTTCGGTATCCGAGAGGTGCTCGATGGGCTTGGGTTCTTCGTTGGCCGAGAACCAGAAATCGATCCACGTGCCGACACGACCTTCGGCCGTTTCGCTTCGGCCGAGATTCAGCGCCCAGATGAGCATGACACCCGCCAAAGCCCATCCGACGAGCTTCATCAGCTCGGAGAACCGCACGCGTCCGATCAGCATCATGACCCACGACACGCCGAACAACAACACGGCCGACGAGGTGTGCGCCGGCAGAATCACGGCACACGAGATGACGATCGGCAGCAGGATCGGACGGGTACCCTCCCGCCATATTTTGCGCTGTACGGGGTCGCGGAACCACGTCCAGAACTTCCACGAGGGGACGATCCTCAGCGTGTCGATCTTTTTTTGACGGGCAGCCAGCTGCCGCGCCATGAACATGATGACACTCACCTTCAACGCCTCGGAGGGTTGCAACTGGATGAATCCCAAGTCGATCCATCGTGCCGCTCCGTTGGTCGAAGTACCGATGAAATAGACGGCCATCGTACCCAACAGCGACAGGAGGAAGACCATCGGGGTGAGAAAGTGGTAAATGAAGCAGTCGATGCGCTGGACGATCATCATCACCAGGAAACTGCCGAAGATGATCGTGAGCTGCTGCTTCAGGAATTGCGCCGAGGAGGTCGAGGCATAGGACGAGTAGGCCATCTTGGCGGTCGACGAGTAGACGACCAGCACCGAGATGACCATCAGGGCGATGATGATGACCCACAACACGCGGTCGCCCGTGAAGATGGACCACGGGTGATCGATCGGACCGCGCAACTTGCGGAGCGTGTCGGAAAGGGTTGTTTTGTTGAATGTCATCGTCCGAGGATTGGTTTAGAGGTTTTCCTTAACCCACTTTTTGAACTCTTCGCCGCGGTGTTCGTAGCTGTGGAACAGGTCGAAACTTGCGCAGGCAGGCGACAGCAGCACGACATCGCCCTTGTGCGCGGCTTTGTGCGCGGCCTGCATCGCACCCTCGAAGTTGTCGTAAGCCTCGATGTGGGGGATGACGTCCTTG
The DNA here is from genome assembly GCA_020026395.1 of Alistipes sp. Taxonomy (GTDB): domain Bacteria; phylum Bacteroidota; class Bacteroidia; order Bacteroidales; family Rikenellaceae; genus Alistipes. The sequence continues at coordinate 2,149 of JAHHQM010000008.1, forward strand.
AATTCGCGGAGGAGTTTCTCGTTGTCGAGTCCCATGCAGATGAGCGTGTGTACCTTCTTGCGGGCAAATTCCTTGAGCGGGGTGTAGTCATTGCCCTTGTCCGTACCTCCGGCGATCCACACCAGGGGGCGCGTCATGCTCTCCAGCGCATACCATACCGAATCGACGTTGGTGGCCTTCGAGTCGTTGATCCAAAGCACGCCGTCCACCTCGCGGACGGGCTCCAGACGGTGTTCCACGGGGGCGAAGTCGTAGAGCGAACGGGTGATTTGCTCGGGATCGACGCCTGCGGCAAGGGTTGCCAGCGAGGCCGCCATGGCGTTGTAGGCGTTGTGAAGACCCTTGATCTGCATTTTCGTCATGTCGATTTCGACCGAACGCTTGCCGACCGAGGCCGTGAAACGGCCGTCCAACAGGAAGGCATCGCCCGCACCGCTTGCCACGGCGGCTTTGGCGGCGAAGGGGAGCTGCTTCATGCGGAAATCATATTTTGGGAACTGCGCCCAGATCGTCTCGTCATCGCCCGAATAGATGAAGTAGTCGTTCGACTTCATGTTCTGTGTGATGCGCATCTTCGAGTCGATGTAGTTCTGGAAACAGTAGTCGTAGCGGTCGAGGTGGTCGGGGGTGATGTTCATCAGTAGGCCGATGTTCGCGCGGAACTTGTACATGCCGTCCAGCTGGAACGAACTCAACTCCAACACATACCAGTCGTATTCGCCCGTGGCGACCGAATAGGCGAAACTCTCGCCGATGTTGCCGCCCAAAGCCACATTCATGCCCGCATCGCGCATGATCTTGTAGATCAGCGACGTGGTCGTGGTCTTGCCGTTCGATCCCGTGATGCAGATGGTGCGTGCCTTGCCCAGATAGCGGTAGGCAAACTCCATCTCGGAGATGATCGGGATGTTCCTCTCGCGCAGTTTGCGCACAATGGGGGCTTTTTCGGGAATGCCCGGCGACTTGATCACTTCGTCGGCACGGAGGATGCGCTCCTCCGAGTGACCGCCCTCCTCGTAGGGCACATGCCATTCGTCCAGACGCTTCTTGAACCGATCGGCAATCTTGCCCGAATCGGACAGAAATACGTCAAACCCTTTTTTCTGAGCCAGAATCGCCGATCCGTAACCGCTGATTCCACCGCCAAGCACTACAATCGTTTTTTGTTGCATGATTCCAATTTTTTGTTCGGGAGTCGGTTGGGGCTCTCGCAATGTCGTTTTATCTGATCTTGAGCGTGATGAGGGTCATTGCGGCCAGCAGCAGCGAGATGATCCAGAAACGCAGCACGATCTTGGTTTCAAAGATGTTTTTCTTCTGATAGTGGTGGTGCAGGGGCGACATGAGGAATACGCGTCGTCCCTCGCCGTATTTTCGTTTGGTGTATTTGAAGTAGCTGACCTGAATCATCACCGAGAGGCTCTCCACGAAGAAGATACCGCACAACAGGGGCAGCAGCAGCTCCTTACGCAGACACAGCGCAAAGACCGCAATCACACCGCCGATGGCCAGCGAACCCGTATCGCCCATGAAGATCTGGGCGGGGTAGGAGTTGTACCACAGGAAACCGACCAGCGCACCTATGATGGCGGCCGCCACGACCACCAGCTCACCCGAATCGGGGATGTACATGATGTTGAGGTAGTCGGCATAGATGATGTGTCCCGAGAGGTAGGCCAACACGGCCAGCACCATGACGATCGGCACCGAGACACCCGTCACCAGACCGTCCAGACCGTCCGTGAGGTTTGCGCCGTTCGATACGGCCGTCACCACGAGGATCGCCACCAGCACATAGACGATCCACATCGCCTTCTGATTGCCTCCGGTGAGCCATCCGTAGTCAAATTCGTTGTCCTTGATGAAGGGGATGGTCGTCTTGGTGGTCTTCGTGGGACGCGAGTCGATCACCACATTCTGGTGGAGGTTCACCGCCTCACCCGTCTTGTCGATAAAGGTCGTTTCGGCCTCACGGGTGACTTTTTCGCGGATGACGATGTCGGGCGAGAGCCACATCGTAAGTCCCACGATGATGCCCAGTCCGACCTGTCCCACGATCTTGAAACGGCCGTTCAAACCCTCCTTGTTGTGGCGGAAGACCTTGATGTAGTCGTCCAGACCGCCGATCAGACCCAGCCAGATGGTCGAGATGATCATCAAAAGGACGTAGGTGTTGGTCAGCTTGCCGAAAAGAAGGGTCGGTACGAGGATCGCCAGAAGGATGATGATACCGCCCATGGTGGGGGTGCCTTTCTTCTGCATCTGACCCTCGAGGCCGAGGTTGCGAATCGTCTCGCCAATCTGTTTGCGTTGCAGGAAGTCGATGATCCGACGACCGAAGATGATCGCAATCAGCAGGGAGATGATGATGGCCATCGCCGAACGGAACGAGATGTATTGGAACATACCCGCACCCGGCATGTCGAAGGCCTCATCCAGATACTTGAAAAGATGGTATAACATGTTACTTGGGGTTTATTTCATTTGAAAACAGTTGAGGAGTTCTTCGCGGTCGTCGAAGTGGTGTTTTTCGTCGCCGATGATCTGATAATCCTCGTGACCCTTGCCCGCAACGAGGATCACATCGTTCGGTCGGGCCAGCATGACGGCCGTGCGGATGGCCTCGTGACGGTCGGCAATGCGCAGATAGCGATCCGTCGGCTTCAATCCGTCGACCATGTCGTCCAGAATGGCCTCGGGGTCTTCGTGACGGGGGTTGTCCGACGTGAAAACGGCCGTTGAGGCGTGTTGTACGGCGATGGCGGCCATTTCGGGGCGTTTGGTTTTGTCGCGGTTACCGCCGCAACCGCAAACGACGATGAGCTGCTGGTCTTTCTTGCGCAACTCCTCGATCGTTTCGATCACGTGCTCCAGCGCATCGGGCGTGTGGGCGTAATCCACCACGGCGGTCTTGCCCTCCTCGGAACGGATCACCTCGAAACGTCCGCGTACGGCACCCAGCGTACTCAGGATGCGCAACACCTCTTCGCGGTCGAGTCCCAACTCGCACGCCGCACCGTAAACCACCAACAGGTTCTCGGCATTGAAGCGTCCGACGAGTTTGACCCACAATTCGTGGTCGTTCAGACGCAGCAACATGCCGTCAAGATGCATCTCGAGGATCTTGCAGCGATAGTCGGCCAGCTCCTTGAGCGAGGCGGTGCGGATGCGTGCCGCGGTGTTCTGCACCATGACGCGTCCGTTGCGGTCGTCGATGTTCACCAGCGCAAAGGCCTCCTTCGGAAGGTGGTCGAAGAAGAGTTTCTTGGCACGGATGTATTCGGCGAAGGTTTTGTGGTAATCCAAGTGGTCGTGGGTGATGTTCGAGAACAAACCGCCCGTGAAGCACAGGCCGCGGGTACGCTCCTGTACGATGGCGTGCGACGAACACTCCATGAAGCAGAACGAGCACCCTTCGTCGACCATTTCGCGCATCAGACTGTTCAGACGGATCGAGTCGGGGGTGGTGTGCGTGGCGGGAATCTCGCGATCCTCGATCTTGTAGACCACCGTCGAGATCAGTCCGGCCTTGTAGCCCATGCGGCGGACAAGGTCATAGAGGAGGGTTACGGTCGTCGTTTTGCCGTTCGTACCCGTGATGCCGACCAGCTTCAAATCGCGGCTCGGGAAGTCGTAGAAGGCGGCGGCCATGTCGGCCATGGCTCCCTGCGAATCCTTCACCAACACAAACGATACGCCTTCGGGGCGTACTTCGGGCAACTCCTCGCAGACGATCGCCACGGCACCCGCCTCAATGGCCGATGCGATGAAACGGTGGCCGTCGCACTGCGTGCCGCGCACGGCAAAGAAACAAGAACCTGCGGCCACCTGACGGGAGTCGTATGTCAATGACGCAACCTCAACTTTTGCGTCGGGATACACCCCCAGCGTGGAGGTGTGAGCAATTAAATCCGAAAGTTTTTTCATCCTATTTGAGGTTTATCTTTATTTTCTGTCCGACCTTTACTTTTTGGCGGGCAGCAATACTTTGTGCATAAACTGCGCCCTGTCCCTCGACCTCGACCTTCAGGCCGCGGCTCTCCAACAGGAACAGCGCTTCTTTAAGTCCCATACCCCGAACGTCGGGCACGATGTTCTGCGCCGTGGTGACCTCTTCGACGTGGAGGAGGCTGTCCTTGCGCACACGGATCCAGCCTTTCTCGTCGTCGATGTCCCAGTCGGGCAGCAATTCGTCGGCCACTTCGGCGATCTGCTCCCGGTCACCGCCCTTCAGACGGACGGGGGCAAAGCTGTTTTCGGCGGCCAAAGGCGTCTCCTGCGGCTGGTGCATCGCGATGTAATCGACCATGCGCTTTACGACGGGTCCCGCCAGCGGAGCACCGTAGTAGGCGTAACCCGACTGACGGCGCGTCAGGATCGAGGTCATCACCGTGTATTTGGGGTTGTCGGCCGGGAAAAAGGCCACCATCGAGCCGAGGTACTGGTTGTATTTGCGTCCCTCGGGCGAGGTGTCCTGCGCCGTACCCGTTTTGGCGGCCACCCGCAAAAAGGTGGTGTCGCGGAAAAAGCGCGAGGCCGTACCCGTCTTGGCCACCTCTTCGAGGCACTCCCTGACGATCCTCAGCGTACGGTCGGAACAAATCGAACGGCTCAGGGTCTCGGGTTCGTATTCGCGGACGGTTTTTCCGTCGCGTTTCAAGGCGCGGATCAGCATCGGGGCCATCATCCGTCCGTCGTTGGCAATGGCGTTGTAGAGCGTCAGCATGTGGATCGGAGCCATGGCCACGCGGTAGCCGTAGGCCATCTTCACCAACTTGAATGCGGGGTCGGGTACCTCCTTCCAACTCCCTTCCGAAATGATCTTCGGCGAGCGTTCGCCCAGCATCTCCAATCCCATCGGGGCATTCAGACACAGGTTCTCGGCCAGGAAGTCGGAGTATTGTTGTTTTTTGCCCGTCAGTCCGTAGTGTTCCCACACGGCCTGGGCAAAATAGATGTTCGACGAACCTGCCACGGCACGTTTCAGGGCGATTTTGTGGTCGCCGCGGTGCGAATCGACCACGCGGACGCCTCCCACGACCATCGGCCGGCCGTCGTTCGAGTCGTGCTCCTCCAGGGGCGACATCCCCGCATCGTCCAGCAGCGTAAGCACGGTCGCCAGCTTGAACGTCGAACCCGGATCCATCGTCATCTTCAGGGCGCGGTTCTCGGCCTCGCGGTAAACGCCGTCCTTCATCAGATCGAGGTTCACCAGTGCAAGGAGTTCGCCCGTCTCGACCTTCATGATCATCGACGTACCCCACAAAGCCTTCTGGCGGATCATCTGCTCGCGCAGATAGTTGTCGGCCATGACCTGAAGTTCGGCATCGAGCGTCGTTTCGATGTCGAGGCCGTCGACGGGGTTCTCGACCTCGCCTGCCACACGTCCGAAAAAGTCGTGGGCGATGCGTTGGCGCAGTGCCTTGCCGTCCTTGCCTTCGAGCTCCTTACGGAAGGCATCCTCGATGCCGTAGCCGTGTCCCTCGGTGGCAATCGAACCGATCGTACGCCGTCCCAATCCCCCGAAGGGATAGATGCGTTCGTCGGTCTCGACCAGATGGTAGACCATACCCATGTTCCAGTTCAGAAGCGGATACTCCTTCAGCACCGACCATTCGGCATAGTTCACCGTACGCGGGAAAATCTTCACGGGACGATGGTCGCGCAGCGTGTCGTACACCGTTCGGATCTTGTAGGGCTTACCTATGATGCGGTCGATGAGTTGGCCGAACCACCCTTCGGAACGCATCGTGGTGTCGGGGTGGGGGTTGACCAGACGGTAGCGTCGCGCGTGCTCCTCGCGGAAGAGTTTGCGGTAGGCGCGGGCGGGTTTGTCCTTGAAAAATTTCGCCAAAAGCCCCGCCAGCGAATCGGCCTGCTCGTGATAGGTCTCGAGCGAATCGAGTCCCTGCGCCGCAAAGTCGAATTCGACCTGATAGCGGAACAGCGAAGTGGCAAACGGGATGCCGTGGCGCGAAAGGATGTTGCCGCGGTGTGCCGAAAGGGTCTCCTCGGTGAAGATCTTCGCCGCGACACGCTCCGAATTGGAACGCACCTCGCCGCTGCCCCATTGTACCCAGATCAGCCGTCCGAAGACCACCACGCCGATCAGGACAAAGAACAGATACAGCATATGCACCCTGAAGAGGATGTCTTTTTTGATGTTGGGTTGTTCTTCGTTCATGGTCAGTCGTCGAGTTGGCGTGCGGGCTTCTCGGGCGTACGCAAGGGGATCTTGCGGGCTTCGAGTTCGCGCACGATGGCCGTGTGGGTGGTCTGGTGGAAGCGGCGGCTCTCCATGGTGATGGCACGTGCACGCAGCACACGTACCTCACGCTCCAGCCGACTGCATTTCACGTCGCATTGCAGGGCGAGGAACATCACGAAGATGCTCACAAAGCACATCGCCGCAATGCCCCACAGGTAGCGGTAGTATTTCGAAATATCCTCGCGGATCAGGATCGAACCCGTCAGCAGCTGACGGGCAGTGCTCGCGCGACGGCGTTTCCGCGGGCGCGGCTGATCCTCCTCGAGGCGGGTATCGTTTTTCGGTTCTTTGGGCGGCTCCTCCCGAGGTATTTCGGCTTCTTGGGAATCCTCCTCATCGATGTCCGTATGACGGTGCACTTCGAGACGCACACGACGTTCGAACTCCGTCTCCTCGCGGGTGGCGGAATCTTCGGCGGGAATATGTCGGTCGTCCCGATACATGGCTTACAATTTTTCGGCGGAACGCAGACGGGCGGATCGTGAACGCGGATTGCGCTCCAACTCTTCGTCCGTGGGGGTGACGGCCTTGCGGGTGATGATCTTGAAGGGGGTCTCGGCGCGGCCGTAGAAATCCTTTTCGACCTCGCCGCGGAAATTACCGCTTCGCATGAAATTCTTCACCAGACGATCCTCCAGCGAATGGTAGGAGATGACGACCAGTCTTCCTCCGGGTTTTAACACCTTGAGGCTCTGCTCCAAAGCCATCTTCAACGCCTCCATTTCGCCGTTTACCTCGATGCGGAGTGCCTGGAAGAGTTTGGTCAGGAATTTCGACGGATCTTTCTTGGGGGTGCAGGGCGCAACGGCCTCGACGAGTTCCGCCGTGGTCTCGATGGGGGCTTTGGCGCGTGCCTTGACGATGCAGTTGGCCACCTTCCACGGGGTCTCGATTTCTCCCCAATCGCCCAGGATGCGGGTCAGCTCCTCCGACGCATATTCATTGACGATGCGGGCGGCGGTGAGCGATCCGCGCTGGTTCATGCGCATATCGAGCGGGGCATCGCCACGGAACGAGAATCCGCGTTCCACGGCATCGAAGTGGTGCGACGACACACCCAGATCGGCCAGAATGCCGTCCACCTCGCGCACGCCGCGCAGACGCAGTGCTCCGCGCAGGAAGCGGAAATTGCTCTCCACGTAGGTGAATCGTTCGTCGTCGGGGCAGTTTTGGCGGGTATCGCGATCCTGATCGAAACTATAGAGATGTCCTTTCGTGTCAAGGTCTTGAAGGATGCGGCGCGAGTGTCCTCCGCCACCGAATGTGAGGTCGGCGTAGATGCCGTCGGGGCGGATCTCAAGCAGGCCGACCGACTCCTCCAAAAGGACGGGTGTGTGGTATTGCGACATAATCTTTTTTACATAGGTCTATTTGGGATCAAAGATAACGATTTTTCAAAAAAGAATCCCTATCTTTGTTCAGATATATTTTTTAAGCACCTTTATGCCTGAAATAGATGTTGGAGCCGTCCTCCGGGAAAAGGCTCCCCGATTGGCGCGGTGGGTTCCGCGGTGGGTGGTGAATTGGCTGCGCCGCACGATCCACGAACGCGAACTCAACCACATACTTCAAACCTCCTGGCACCTCGCTCCCCAACCCTTCATCGAGGCCTGTTTTCGGGAGTGGAACATCACCTACGAGATCGTGGGGTTGGATCGTCTGCCCCGCGAGGGACGTTATCTTTTCGTGTCGAACCATCCGTTCGGCGGCATGGACGGCATGATGTTGGCCGACAAACTGATCGACCGTTTCGGCGATGTAAGGGTTGTGGTGAACGACATCCTGATGCACATCGAACCCCTGCGGCCGCTGTGGCTTCCCGTAAACAAGCACGGCGTTCAGAATCAGGCCTATGCGCAACGCATCGAGGAGGTATTCCAAAGTGACAAACCCATCCTCACGTTCCCCGCGGGACTGTGTTCGCGGCGCATCGACGGACGGGTACAGGACTTGAGGTGGCGACCCAATTTCCTGAAAAAAGCCTATGCCTCGAACCGTCAGATCGTGCCGATTTTTGTCGAGGGCGAGCTCTCCGATTTCTTCTATCGCGTGGATCGCATCCGCAAGGCGCTGGGCATCCGTTTTAACATCGAGATGTTGTGGCTGCCGGACGAAATGTTCCGTCAGGCGGGCAGTCATTTCCGCATCATAGTCGGCGAACCCCTCTCTCAGGAGGAGCTTGCCCCCCGCGGATCACTTGCCGAACAGCTCGATTTTGTGCGCCAAAAGTGCTACGCCTTGGGTGAAAGGTTGAAAAAATAGCGGACAAAACGACAAATATTCGCATAAAAGAGATATCTTTGCTCATTATGCAGTCAGAATCACAACAACCGATCATTCCCCGTGTCGATCGCGAGGCGCTCAAGAAGGAACTTGCCGCCGTGCGTAAGGTGCGCGACACGCACAAGGCGGGAAATGAAATTTACCTGTTTTCTGCCGTAGAGTGTCCGATGCTGATGCGCGAGGTGGGACGTCTGCGCGAAGAGGCATTCCGTAACGCGGGCGGAGGTACGGGAAAACCGCTCGATGTAGATGAAGAGGATTTGGCGTCGGACGGCTATTTCCAGCTTATCGTGTGGGATCCGCAGGCCGAGGAAATCGTCGGCGGTTACCGCTTCATCATCTGCTCGTCGGAGTTCCCCAGACACCTCTCCACGGAGCATTATTTCCACTTCAGTGACCGTTTCCGCAAGAAATACCTGCCCCAGACCATGGAGTTGGGACGCTCGTTCGTCCAGCACGCCTATCAGGTGCGCCAGAATCCCAAAAGCCTCTTTGCGCTGGATAATCTCTGGGACGGACTGGGTGCCATCCTGGTGCTGAATCCTTCGGTGAAATACCTTTTCGGCAAGGTGACGATGTACACCTCCTACAAGGCCGTGGCACGCAATGCGCTGATCTGGTTCCTGCGCCGTTATTTCCCCGATCGTGAGGGGCTTATAACGGGCGTGCATTCCATCGAGTTGGATTTGGACGACCCCTACTACGAGCAACTGTTCACGGGACGCAACTATATGGAAAATTACCGCATCCTGATTCAGAAAATCCGCGAATTCAACGAGAATATTCCGCCGCTGATCAACGCCTACATGAATCTTTCGCCGTCGATGAAGGTGTTCGACACGGTGTGCAATCCCGATTTCGGCGATGTCGAGGAGACGGGTATCCTGATCACCATCTCGGACATCTATCCCGAAAAACGCGACCGTTACACGCGCTGGGAGGGTTGGCAGGCCAACCTGAAACATCGTCGCGAGGAGTTTGCCGATCGACTGCGGGCGCATCTGGAACGCATCAAATTCCGCAAGGAATAGATAAAAGCTATTATTTTCGAAAATATCATTTGATTTTCCACTCCGGAATTTGGAGCGTGAATTCTCCGAAATGGATACAAATGAAAGAATTAAGGCCTCTTTCTTGGAGAAAAGAGGCCTTTTTCATACCTTCGCCCGCAGTTTTTGGATTCGTGCCGGACGGGATAATATTTTCCGACGCGGTGCGTTTTTTAGTCGGTTAAAATCTCTTTTCGCAACGTGAATAATCTCAAATATCCGAAACTTTTCTTTGTGAGTCTGCTCCTGACGCTCGGGCTTCTGGTGATGGCTTTGTTGTGCTGGTTCGTATCGTTCCTTCCGCCCACCAACGGCCGTTTTTGGGGTGTTATCACCCTGGGGACACCCCTGGTGCTGGTTGCTAACGGTGTCGTGATGGTTTTTTGGCTGTTGAGGCGCAGATGGTGGGTGGCATTGTTGCCTCTGGTGGCTATCCTGTTCAACGGGGAGTATATTCTTTCGAACTTTCAGTATAACCGCCTTTCGGGCGAGAAACCCGATTTGAAGGTGGCATCGCTCAACGTAGGTTTCTATATGAACGGAAATCCCAACATCATAAAATCCATCGATAATATCATTCTGACGTGTGAACGCGAGCAGTTCGATGTATTTTGTATGCAGGAGTTTTTGGATTGCGATTGGAATTGGAAACCGCGGGAACGGGTTTCTCGGAGTTTCCAGCGACGACTGGGTTACTATACCGTGGGGGATCAGGGAATCGGTATTGTGAGCCGTTATCCGATCATCAATTCCGAATACAAACGGATCGGAGATTCGGGCAACGATTATATGTGGGCCGATATCGTGACGCCGAAAGATACCATTCGTGTCATTACGGTACATTTGCAGACCTCGGGCGTTTCTTCGTTGCGTACCAAGTATAAGAAGGATCACATCCAGGAGGTGCCGATGCGAACGGTGGTCTCCACGCTGGAGAAAAACAACCGCCTGCGCCGCGAGCAGATCGAAATGATCTGCGAAATCGTGGATTCGTGTCCCCATCCCGTGATGGTGATGGGCGATTTCAACGATACCCCCGCATCCTATCCCTACCGCATGATGAAAAAACGTCTGCACGATTCGTTCCGTGAGGCGGGCAACGGATTCGGGGCGACGTTCCGCGGAATCCTGGGCGTGCTGCGTATCGACTACATCTTCTACGACGATGCGTTCCGATGCACCCGATTCAGGACGTTGGACGATCCGTTGAGTGACCATAAACTCATTACGGCAGATCTCTGCTACGAATAAAAAACTTTGGAAAAGCCTCTTTAAATATCTTTTAGAACGTGAATAATCTTAAATATCCGAAACTTTTCCTTGCGGGACTGCTCCTGACGCTTGTCCTCTTGGTGGCGGCTTTGTTGTGTTGGTTCGTATCGTTCCTTCCGCCCACCAACGGCTGTTTTTGGGGTGTTATTGCCCTTGCAACCCCTCTGGTATTGTTTGCAAACTGCGTGGCGCTGGTCGTATGGCTCTTGTGGCGGAAATGGTGGGTGGCCTTACTGCCCCTGCTGGCCATCCTGTTTAATCTGGGGTACATCCTTTCGAATGTTCAGTATACCCGATCCACGGATGAAAAACCCGATTTGCGAGTGGCTTCGCTCAATGCCGGTTTTTATCTTTTGGGGGATACGTCCGACGGCTTGAACATTGTCGCACGAGAGGAAAATATGTTGTTTGCGATATACGAACGTGAAAATTTCGACATTCTCTGCCTTCAGGAGCATTACGATTGGGGGTTGCGGACGGATCCCAAGATTAGAAGACGGGTCTCCCAATATTTTGAGGAGCACTACGGATTCCATGTGGCATTGGGCAGTGATAATGCCATCGTGAGTCGGTTCCCGATCGTCGCTTTTGAGAGCGAAGGAGTTGAAGTGGCGGGCAATAACTATTTGTGGGCGGATATTGTGACTCCGAAAGATACCGTTCGTGTGATTACGACCCATTTGAAATCTTCTGGAATCTCCCAATTGCGCGGACAATACCGGAAGGAACACGGCGGTGAGGTGCCGATTCGGAAAATGGTTTCCACGCTGGAACAAAATAATCGGATGCGCCGAAAACAGGTCGGGACGATCCGCCAAATTATCGATTCGAGTCCTTATCCCGTGCTTGTGACGGGTGATTTCAACGATACGCCCTCGTCTTACACGTACCGCAAGATGAAGGGTGACCTGCACGATTCGTTCCGTGAGGCGGGCAACGGATTCGGGGCGACGTTCCGCGGAATCCTGGGCGTGCTGCGTATCGACTACATCTTCTACGACGATGCGTTCCGATGCACCCGATTCAGGACGTTGGACGATCCGTTGAGTGACCATAAACTCATTACGGCAGATCTCTGCTACGAATAAAAAAGGAGGCTTCGAAAGAGCCTCCTTTTTTGGTGATCGTGGAAACGACTAATGCGCTTCCAACCAGTTCTTTCCGATGCCTGCGTCGGCTGTCAGCGGCACACGCAGATGCACGGCATTCTCCATCTCTTCGCGCACGATGCGTACGACTTTCTCCTGCTCCTCGATGAGCATATCGACGATCAATTCGTCATGTACCTGAAGAATCACGCGCGAACGAATCCCTTCCTCCTTGAATCGGCGGCTGACATGGATCATCGCCAACTTCATCACATCGGCCGCAGAGCCCTGAATCGGGGCATTGACGGCGTTGCGCTCGGCCAGTCCGCGGGCAACGGCATTGCGGGAGGTGATGTCCGCCAGGAAACGGCGACGGCCGCAGATGGTCTTCACGTAGCCGTCCTGACGCGCCTGATCCACCACGCGATCCATATACTCCTTGACCTTGGGGTAGGAGGCGAAGTAGCTGTCGATGATCTCCTTGGCCTCCTTGCGGGGAATCTCCAGACGCTGGCTCAGACCGAAGGGCGAGATGCCGTAGATGATGCCGAAATTGGCCGTTTTGGCTTTGCGGCGTTCGTCGGAGGTGACCTCCGAAAGTTCCTTGTGGAACAATCGGGCGGCGGTGGCGGCGTGGATGTCGGCACCGTGCTCGAAGGCGGCAATCAGCCCCTCGTCTTCCGACAGGTGCGCCATCATGCGCAACTCGACCTGCGAATAGTCGCACGAGAGCAGCAGATGGTTCTCGTCGGAGGGGATGAACGCCTCGCGGATGCGCTTGCCGAGGGCATCGCGTACGGGAATGTTTTGCAGGTTGGGATTCGTCGAGGAGAGTCGTCCCGTGGCCGTAACCGCCTGATTGAATGAGGTGTGGATGCGTCCCGTCGCGGGATTCACCAGCGAAGGCAACGCCTCGACATAGGTCGAAAGCAGCTTCTTCACCCCGCGATACTCCAGAATCAGATCGATGATGCGGTGCTTCTTGGCGAACGACTGGAGATACTCCTCGTCCGTGCAATATTGCTTCGTGCGGGTCATCTTGGGCTTCTCGGCGATCTTCATGCGTCCGAAAAGAATCTCGCCCAACTGACGCGGCGAATTGATGTTCAGGGTCGGTTCCTGCGCTTCGTTGCGGATCTCGGTCTCGAGCTCCTCGAGGCGGTGACGCAACTCGACGGCATATTCGTTCAGTGCGGGGATGTCGACCTTGATACCCGCCAATTCGATGTCGGCCAACACGCCGATCATCGGCTCTTCGATCTCGGTGTAGAGGTTCACGAGGTCGGCTTTCTCGATCTCAGGCCACAATGCCTGCTTCAGACGGAGTGTGATGTCGGCATCTTCGGCGGCATACTCCTTGACGCGCTCCACCTCCACCTGATCCATCGTAAGCTGACGCGCACCCTTGCCGATCAGCGTTTCGATCTCGATGGGTTTGTAGTTCAAGTATCTCAATGCCAGGGCGTTCATGTTGTGACGCGATTCGGGATCGAGCAGGTAGTGAAGGAGCATCGTGTCGTAAAGACGTCCTCGGATTTCGATGCCCGCATGGCGCAATACCATCAGATCGAACTTGATGTTCTGTCCGATCTTGGCAATCCCCTCGTTTTCGAACAGCGGACGGATGATTTCGATAAATTCCGCCGTGTTTTCCTTGGTGAAGGAGACATACCACGCCTTGTGCGGCTCGACGGAGAGCGACAGGCCGACCATGCGGTCGTTGTAGATGTCGAATCCCGTGGTCTCGGTGTCGAAGCAGAACTCCTTTGTGCGGTTCAGACGATCCACCACCTCACGAAGCGCGGCGGCTTCGGTGATCAGCACATATTCGTGCGGAGTAGTCTCGGCCGTGGCGGGCTCTTCCGCCTCGGGCGATGCCAGCGACGAGAACAAATCCGGCTCGGCGGGTTCCGTAGCCTCCGTTTCGCCATCGACGATCGGGGCGGCCTCCTGCGGGGCGGGTTGCGGCTCGGCGGCGGCAAACAAATCGCCCTGAACGTTCGGTTGGGGAGCAGGTTTCGGCGCGGAGATCATCGGCAGATCGCCCATAAAGGCACGGAAATCCAACTCGAGGAACAACTCGCGCAGCTCCTCCACATTGGGCAGGCAGATGGCCAACTGCTTCTCGTCCAACTCGATGGGAACATCCAATCGGATGGCGGTCAGCGTTTTGGACAGACGCAGTTTGTCGTTCCAGGCGGCGATGTTCTGACCCTGTTTGCCCTTGATTTCGGAGACGTGATCCAGGATGTTTTCGACCGTTCCCCATTGCTGGACGAGTTTCGTGGCGCTCTTCTCGCCGATGCCCGGCACACCGGGAATGTTGTCGGCCGTATCACCCCACAAAGCCAAAATATCGCGCACCAGCACGGGATCGTCGATGCCGTACTTCTCGCGGATGGCCTCACGATCGACAATCTCGATCGAACCGTCCTGTCCGCGTTGCTTGTAGATCTTGCAGTTGTCGCGCACGAGCTGTCCGTAATCCTTGTCGGGGGTCACCATAAACACCTCGTAACCCGCCTCCACGCCCTTTTGCGAGAGCGTGCCGATCACGTCGTCGGCCTCGAATCCGGGTACCTCGAGGATCGGGATGCGCATCGCTTCGAGGATGCGTTTGATGTAGGGCACGGCCTTCAGAATGTCCTCGGGCGTGGCCGAACGGTTGGCCTTGTATTCGGGGAAGATCTCGCGGCGGAAACAACCGCCCTTGGGATCAAACGCCACACCCAGCAGGTCGGGATGTTCGCGGTGCTGGATGTCGCGCAGGAATTTGACGAACCCGAAAATCGGCGAGGTGTTGAGTCCCTCGCGGTTGCGCATCGGACGCGTCAAAAACGCATAGTAGTATTTGAAAATCAATGCATAAGCATCGACCAAAAATAATCGTTTCATAGGTTTTGCGGGATTGTGAAGGGGTGTGTTCCACGTGGAACTCAGGCGTTATCCTCGGCGAACCACTCGGCGTAGGAGGTTGCGGTTTCGTGCAGACGCAGGGCGTGGAGCGTGATGCCTTCGGGAAGGCGCTGCTGGATCTGGCGGGCGAAATCGGGCAACATATTTTCGCACGTGGGTCGGTAATCCACCGTGATGACGTTGTTGAAGCGTTTGCGGAGCATTTCGCGCAGGCCTTCGTCCTCGGGATTGTTCTGGAGCACGAGCGAGTGGTCGTAACGCGAAACCACCACTTCGTTCACCACTTTTTTCAGGATGCCGAAGTCGATGACCATACCGCATTTGGGGTCATCCGCACACATTGAGGGACGTCCCTTGACCGTCACAAACAGGCGGTAGGAGTGTCCGTGTATTTCGCGGCAAGGGCCGTCGTAGCCGTTCAGGGCGTGCGCCGCCTCGAACGAGAATTCTTTTGTAAGTCTGATTACTGCCATAATGCAACAAAGATACGAAAAAGCGGGTAGAATCGTATCGCGTCCCCCCGAAAAAACGGGTGATCCGCCCGAAAGCCGACCACCCGCAGCAGGAAAAACGAGGAAAGGTTTTCCTGCGCGGGGTGTAGGATCAAATACTTTGCCGTTTGGGGCAGTGGAAGCGAAAATAAAAAATCCGACCCTCTTAAGGATCGGATTTTCAAATATTTAAATACGTCGGTTATTTGATGCCGCGCAGGTGTTTTTCCCAATTCCAGGCCGCTTCGAGCGTCTGCTCCAGAGTGTGTTCGGCCTTCCAACCGAGGACGGTGTTGGCGCGGGTGGGATCTGCCCAAATGGCGATGATGTCGCCCTCGCGGCGGGGTGCGATCTTGTAGTTGAGCTTCAGGTGATTGACCTCCTGGAACTTGTTGACCAGCTCCAGCACCGAAACACCGCGTCCCGTACCGATGTTGAATACCTCGAAATTCTCCTCCGACTTACCCTGCGTCATGCGGTTGATGGCGGCCACGTGAGCTTTGGCCAAATCCACCACGTCGATGTAGTCGCGGATGCACGATCCGTCGGGCGTGGGATAGTCGTCACCGAAGATCGACAGACACTCGCGGATGCCTGCGGCGGTTTGCGTCACGTAGGGAACGAGGTTCTGGGGAACCCCGCGGGGCAGCTCGCCGATGAGTGCCGAGGGGTGTGCACCGATGGGGTTGAAGTAGCGCAGGGCGATGGTCTTCATGTCGGTGTAGGCCTTCATCGCGTCGCGCAGAATATCCTCCGAGATCTTCTTGGTGTTGCCGTAGGGCGAAGTGGCCTCCTGACGGGGCGTCTGCTCGGTTACGGGCTGCTTCTTGGGCTCGCCGTAAACCGTACACGACGATGAGAACACCAGATTCGGACGGTTGAACTCGTGCATCAGATCGATCAGATTCATGAGCGAAGTGAGGTTGTTGCGGTAGTAGAGCATCGGCTTCTGAACGGACTCGCCCACGGCCTTCGACGCGGCGAAATGGATGGCCGAGTTGAACGCATACTTTTCGAACACTTTGCGGAATGCCTCGCGGTCGCAGCAGTCGGCTTCGATCAGCGGAATTTCCGCACCCGTAATCTGGCGGACATGGTCAACGGCCGAGGGGTCGCTGTTCGAGAAATTGTCCACGACAACAACGTCATAACCGGCCTGAATCAATTCCACGCAGGTGTGCGAACCGATGTATCCGGCACCTCCGCAGACTAAAACGCACTCTTTTTTCATGATTTGAGGTTTTGTGTGATTTATTTGTAGGCAAAAATAAGGATTATTTCCCGAATTTTCGTATATTTACCGACAAATGTGACCGCGGATTTTTCAGGTCGGCATCTTCTCGATAATATAGGTATGGGGCGCCCTTTGGTGTGGCGGCTCCAAAAAACGGGCGGAAAAGCGAAAAAAAACGCAAAAAGATGACAATCAGTCAAAAAATGTTGTATCTTTGCTAATGATTTGAAACTTATATAGCCAATACATCTTAAAATTATCAATATTATGTACGGAAAAATCAAAGAGCATTTGCAGCACGAACTCGAAGAGTTGAAAGCTGCCGGTCTTTACAAGACAGAGCGTGTCATCGAATCGCCTCAGCGCGCCGAGATTACGGTTAAGGGTGCACCTGTTCTGAACTTCTGCGCCAACAACTACCTGGGTCTGTCGGACAACAAACGTCTGATCGAGGCCGGTAAGAAGGCTATGGACGAGCGCGGTTTCGGTATGTCGTCGGTACGTTTCATCTGCGGTTGCCAGGATCTGCACAAGCAGTTGGAGAAGGCCATCGCCGATTACTTCGGTACGGAGGACACCATCCTCTACGCTGCCTGCTTCGACGCCAACGGAGGTGTATTCGAGCCTTTGTTCACCGATCAGGATGCCATCATCTCCGACTCGTTGAACCACGCTTCGATCATCGACGGTGTACGTTTGTGCAAGGCTGTTCGTTACCGTTACGCCAACGCCGACATGGCTGACCTCGAGGAGAAACTGAAAGAGGCTCAGGCACAGCGTTTCCGTATCATCTGCACCGACGGTGTATTCTCGATGGACGGTAATGCCGCTCCGCTGGACAAGATCTGCGAGCTGGCTGACAAATACGACGCACTGGTAATGGTTGACGAGTGCCACTCGGCAGGTGTTCTGGGTAAGACCGGACGTGGTATCACCGAGTTGTATAACCTGCGCGGTAAGGTTGATATCCTGACCGGTACGCTGGGTAAGGCATTTGGTGGAGCAGTAGGTGGTTACACCACGGGTCGTAAGGAGATCATCGACATGCTGCGTCAGCGTTCGCGTCCCTACCTGTTCTCGAACTCGCTGCCTCCCGTTGTCGTAGGTGCTTCGATCGAGATGTTCAAGATGCTGGGCGAGAGCAACGAAATTCACGACCGTCTGGTTGCCAACGTGGAGCACTTCCGCAAGGGCATGATGGCCGCAGGTTTCGACATCAAACCCACTCAGTCGGCTATCTGCGCCGTAATGCTCTACGACGCCAAGTTGTCGCAGGACTTCGCCGCACGTCTGCAGGACGAGGGTATCTTCGTAACGGGTTTCTACTACCCCGTTGTACCGAAAGGACAGGCACGTATCCGTGTTCAGGTATCGGCAGGTCACACCACCGAGCAGCTTGACCGTTGTATCGCAGCCTTCGTAAAGGTCGGCAAGGAGTTGAACGTGATTAAATAAGGAGGCTGGTAGCCATGCCGAAGACCAATTTGGATGCCATTGACCGCAAGATTCTGAAGTACTTGATTCGGAATGCGCGTATGCCTTTTCTGGAGATCGCACGCGAGTGTGGTATTTCGGGGGCGGCCATTCATCAACGTATTCGCAAACTTGACGAGGCTGGTGTGATTTTGGGCAGCCGCCTGATTGTCGATCCCAAGATGATGGGTTTTGACATCTGTGCGCACATCAACATCACGCTGACCAATCCCCAGCTGTTGCACGAAACGGTGGAACATCTGAAGGAGATTCCCGAAGTCGTCGAATGTCACATCATCACGGGTAAGGGAAACATTCTGGTCAAGTTGTATTGTGTGGACAATGAACATCTGATGCGCACGATTTTCGATCGTATTCTGCGTATCCCCGGTGTTTCGGCTACGGAAACCAGCATCTCGCTGCTCGAGGCATTCTCCCGTCAGGTGAATGTCGATTTCATCGAGTAGACGATTCCTTCCAGATAGAAAAGGAGCAATCCGATTGCGGATTGCTCCTTTTTTGTGGATATTAAGCCTGTAATTTACAATTTAAGACAATTTGACGATAATTTGACGGGTGGGGTAGAAAAAGATGCTATATTTGCACAAAACCTTAAAAACTCAATTTCTATGAAGCAAATTATTTACAAATTTTTCGGACTGCTTGCGTTTTGCACCCTGCTTTTTGCGGGCTGTTCCGACGATGAGGACGGAAACGATGCTCCGATGCACCTGTCCCCCAAAACCGTAAATTGTCCCCGTGAGGGTGGCGAATGGGTCTTTACGGCCGCCATCCCGTTTGATCAGATGGTGAATGTGAGCATCAATCAGGTCCCGAAATTCGGCCACGGCGGAAGCGCGGGCAATTATGAGAACGAACCCGTCTATGAGGATGAGGATCTGAGGTTCGAGATCGAGGAGGGAAACCAAAAGATCCGCGTGAAGGTTTTTGAAAACAAAACCGGAGCGAAACGTCTGTTCCAATTCACGTTCCGCCGCATCGATTACTACGAATATGTTTCGATCAGACAGGAATAAATAAAAAAAGAGCCTTGATCCTAATGGGGTCAAGGCTCTTTTTGTGTATAAAGCGGTTTAGCGCGAGGCGCACAGCGACGAGGGGGTCACACCCATCGAATCCTTTGCCCAATCGCCCTTGGCACGCAGTACCTGCTCGATGATGTCGCGCACGGCACCCTGTCCGCCGTTGAACTCCGACACGTAACGCGAGGCCTCGATGACCTCCATGGCGGCATCGGCCGGACACACGGGAATACCTACGGCACGCATGCACTCCAGATCGGGAATGTCGTCACCCATGTAGATGGCGTTTTCGGCGTTGATGCCGTTTTTGGCGAAGTATTCCCGCATGGTGGTGATCTTGTCCATGCAGTCGGTGAAGTAGTCGCGGATGCCGAGCATTTCGAGACGGTGCTCGAGGTTGCGGCCGCGACCGCCCGAGATGATGCAGATCTTGTAACCGTGCTTTACGGCGTAGGCCAGCGCGTAGCCGTCCTTGGCATTGTAGCGGCGGATGAAATCACCCTCGAGGGTGGGGATGATGCCTCCGTCGGTCATCACTCCGTCCACATCGAATACGAACGCTTCGCAGCGTGCTATATCTTCTTTGAAATTTCCCATATATTTTGACTTGTTTTGATGTATATCTCTTTGATGTTCGGATCGTCGATCAGCTCCAGATGACGCTCCATCGACCCCCGATCGCCCCGAACGGCGGGTCCCGTCTGCACCTGTACGGGTGATTCCGCATCGCAGGCTTTGGCGGCCGTTTCGCGGATGATGGGCTTCAGAAGGTCGAAATCCAACCCTGCCGAACGCATCACCTCTTCGCCGAGGGCGAACATGTGGTTGGCGAAATTGTTGGCAAAAACCCCCGCCAAATGAATTTTACGACGGCGTTCGCCCGAGGCGTGGGTCACCGTGCGCGAGATGCGGCGGGCAAAAGCGGTGATACATTGTTCGACCTCTTCGGTATTGCCCTCCGTGAAGATCGGAATTTCCCGGAAATCGACCCGACGCCCCTTCGTGAAGCTTTGCAAGGGGTAGAATACGGCGCGACGCGGATGCTTTTTGAGGGCGTCGATGCTGACGCAGCCTGCCGTGTGTGCCACGATCCGATCCGCGGGGATGTGCAACCCGTCGGCGACCTCTTCAACCGCACGGTCACTGACCGAAATGAGGTACAGATCTGCCTCGGGGGCATCTTCCGCCGTCGGATACCACGCGGAACGGGCAAGCGAGGCGACCGCGCGACCGCGCTCCTCGTTGCGCGAAATGATGGCAACGGGCGTAAGACGGTTGGTGGCGAGTGCCGTGGCGAGTGCCTCGGCCAAATTGCCGCTTCCGAGGATGGCGACCCGTTCTATGTCAGGACATTTTTCCATTTTTCGAGTTTAGACTAAATCGGTCACATGGATGAATTTGTGCTTGTTCACATACTCTTCGTCCATATGGTTGAGGATCTGGTCGATCTCCTTCAGATCGTGCGTCGCGGGCAGACGGAACTGACCGCCACACTCCTCCACGGCCTGAATGATGCCGTAGAAGGTCATCTGCGAAATCTCATAGGCGGGTGTGTAGCTCACTTCGTGCTGCGAGTCGTTGTCCGCCACGGCAATCAGCTGTTTGGCTTCGACGAGCTGGTACAGGACGTCGTTTACGATACGCGTGGGGAGTTTCAGCTCGCGGCGGATCTCCTCGGCGGGCAGGGCACCGCCCCGATTGCGGAAATTACGCACCACGACCAGCATCACCGCGAGGATGATTCTGCGGCGCATGTTGTGGCTGACGAGCAGCGATTCCCGCTCGGCATCGAAACGCGAAATGTTCTGATAGGCAAACGAAAGCTCCGCACCGAACAAGAGGATCTGCCACGAGGTCTGCATCCAGACCAGCAACAGCGGCAGGGCGACGAAACTACCGTAGATGGCGTTGTAGGAGGTCATCCACTGCTGTAAGTAGATGTAACCCCACTGGAACAGGAGGAAGAGCGTACCCGTGAAGACACCCGCACGGAAGGCGCTTCCGAAATTGACTTTCGTACTCGGGATGATGACGTACATCAGGGTGAACATGAACCAGACGACGATCAGCGAGATGAGTTTCGAAAGCAGCATGTAGTACCAGCTGTCGTCAAACCCCAGAAGACGCTGTGCGAAGTTGCCGACGGCGTTTGCCGTGATCCACAGGATGGGGACGATGAACAGGATGGCGATGTAATCGGTGTATTGGCGTGCCACGCTGCGGCGGATTTTCACCTCCCAGATGGCGTTGAAGGCGCTTTCGATGGACGACAACACGCGGATCACCGCCCACAGCAGGGTGATCAGTGCCACCGTGGCCACCAGTCCTCCGCGGGTGCGGGCGATGGCTTTCTCGGCGAAATCCAGCAGATATTGGGCGGTTTCGGGGTTGTTGGGGAAGAGGTCGTAGAGGCTTTCGGTGAGGGTGTCGGCCAGGCCGAATCCCTTGACGATGGCGAAGGCCACGGCCACGATCGGGACAAGCGACATGAGGGTGTAGAAGGTGAGGGCGGCCGAGCGTACCATGGTGCCGTGCTCCATCACACCGCGTGCCGTGTAGAACACCAACTTGTATTGACGGACAAACCATCGGCTGAAGGGCGAATGGAGGTCGTCCTCGTCGTATTTGAAGATGGTCTCGGTGAAATAGGTGGGTATCTCCTTGATTTTCATCATATCGTGAATTTTAGCCCCGAGGGTCAAATGTCGTGCCGCGAAAACGGGCGCATTCCGTCTGCAAAGCTAACTATTTTAGACGGATAACCCAATGTTTGTCTTCGATTTTCGTCATGGCGAGGCGGATTTCGCTGCCCGCGCGGCATCCCGCACGGCGCATCACCTCCTCGATGCGGAACGGGAAATCGCGCTTGAAGATCTCCACGCCGCGACCTTTCAGAGCGCGTTTCAACTGCTTGGGGTCGTAGGGCATGATTTCGTCGATCTCGAATACGCGACCCATGACATCCGCGGGACGCTCCGCCGTAAATCCGAATCCGTTTTCCGACCAGAGATCGGCCTTCCCCTCAAGACTCAGGCGTGCCAACCTCGCTTTCTGAAGCGCCACATCGGGGATGACGAGCCAGTGATAGGCATCGGCGGAGAATTTCGGGGGACGGGCAGGCGGCAGATGATCGGCCGGAGCGGAAAAACTGCCGTGACCGATGGCCGTGGCGGTGATTTCGGAGTGCTCCGCGCCATCCAAAAGAATCATCACCTCTTTGCATTCGTCGTTCAGCGAAACGACTTCGACCCGACATGCGCCGAACAAACGACGCGGTTCGTCGATGTCGAACAGCGGGGAATTTTTGATGCAGATCTTCGGGGCAAGCACTTTCAAACGGGGCATCAGCGCGATCATGTCGGGCGAACAATCCTCCAATCGGACGAGCTTTTCGCCCCGCTCCGAACGTCGGTCGGGATCGGCATAGATCCAGTCGAAATGCTCTGTGCTCGAGGCGACATACTCCTCGGCCGCACAATTCACCACCTCGATGTTTTCTGCGCCGAGTCGCTTGAAATTCTCGCGGGCAACTTCGGCCAGAAGGGGATCGCGTTCCAGGGTCGTGACCTGCCGGAAATGACGGCTCAGATACCACGCATCGACCCCCAATCCGCACGTGAGATCCAGCACACGATCGCCCTCCAGCGGTTTGTGGGCGGCACATTGCTCGCTCGACGACTGTTCGAACGCCAACGAGGGGATGATGCACCACGCGGCGGCATAGGAGGGGAGTTTCGACTGGGCGCGACGCAGGTATTTGACCTGTGTGGCGACAAGACGCGGTTCGGGCAGACGGCGGTCGAGGGCGACGGCCACGGGATCGCGGTCGATGGCCGAGCGGATGGCCTCCTGCAGATCGGGCATCAGCAAACGGCGGAATTCTTCTTTTGAGATGGTTGTCATAGGTGCAAAGGTAGTGCTTTTTTGCGATCCGCGAACCATAGAAGGAGGGTTATTCCTGCGAAAAACAGGTAGATCAGAAGGGTCGCCCCACCCGAAATCGAACAGGAGACAAATCCCCACTCCGCCCGGGAGGTGATTCGGGCAAGACGAACCAGAAGGTCGGTCGCCAGCGCAATCGGGAAAGAGAAGACTCCCGCCAAAAACGCGGGCATCAACAGCCACAGCGTCCCCGCGGCCACAATCGCCATGCCCAGCAGGATTGCCACGGGATTCAACACAAGCCCCAGCAGGGGAATCTGCCCGAAGGTGTGGCTGATGAGGGGCGCGGTGGCTGCGCCCGCCACCAGCGAGATGATCCACGCCTGAAGCAGACGGTCGATCCAGATGTTGCGGCTGCGAATCCGACGGCAGAGGGGAATCCCCCATACGACAATGGCCGTCACGGCGAGGAATGACAGCTGGAAACTAAGGTCGCCAATCCAGGCGGGATGCCACAGGAGCATCAGCATGGCCGCACCCGCCAGGGTGTTGAGCGTCAGGTATTCCGATCCGCGGAACAGGCAAAACTGCAACAACGAATACATAATGCCCGCACGGATCACGCTCGGAGCCGCTCCCGTTGCCATGACGTAACACCACACGACGGCAATTGAGATCAGATTGCGCAACAGATGGCCGTACCGCAAAAGGGGCATCCACCACAACAGCAGATTGACCAGCAGAAACACCATGCCCGTGTGCAACCCCGATACGGACAACAGGTGCGCAAAACCGCTCCGCGAGAAGGCCGTGCGAAGCTCCTTTCCGAGGCAGCTCCGATCCCCCGCCACCATGGCGCGGATCACGCCTTCGGTTTCGCCCTCGGTGTGGAGCTTATGGATCTTTTCGACCGCCCGCAGATGGAGCGAAGGGGTTCGGGCGGGGGTGCGCTCTCCGATTGATGACCCTGCCACAAAGACACTGCCCGTATAACCGCGGCGTTGCATCAGATTCAGATAGGATCGGGATCGGCTTTTCAAGGGACGGATGCGGCTGCGACACACGATCCGCTCCTCGGGCATAAACCTCAGGGTTGAATCGCCCCATACCATAAGGCGTTCCGAGGCGGCCTGCCACTCCGCACGGGGGTCGTCCCGCCATGCCTCCAATACGGCCGTGGCCTTGTTCCCCGAGGGGATGGATTCGATCCTCAGGGCGAGTTCGAGGTCGGTTCCACGTGGAACTTGTGCTTGGGGCTGATCGAGTCGGGCGGCCGCAAATCCCGCCAGAAAGACCATCACGAAGGCCGCCGCACGGCTCTGCATCCAGAGGGCGAGCAATCCCGAAAGGATGATCCCCGCACCGAGAAATCCCCACGGCAATGTGCCTGCCTGCGACAGGAGAATGCCCGCCGCGAAAGGCAGCAGCAGGCGGAGCATCGGGACGGGTATGTGGGGTATGGGGTGCATCGTAAGTAAAGATACGAAAAAAAACGCTTCCCCGAAAAGGAGAAGCGGTCGGAAGGATTATTTCCTGGGGAAAAGATCCTCGTCGGTGTGGCGGCGGGCGTATTGGCGGAGCTGGAGGAATACGGGGGCGTCGGAGAGCTCGGCGGCATTCTCGAGGAATGACCACAGCTCCACACCGCAGATGAATCCCGTGAAGATCCGCGACAGGGGGATGCGCATGAAGTCGAGGATGTAGTGTTCCAACAGCCATCCGAGGATGATGCACAACAGGGCCATCAGCAGTTTGAGGACGGTGTTCCACGCCTTGCGGCTTTGGAAGCGCCACGCCCGACCGAGGCGGCGGTTCTCGGCACGGTCGGCCGCCACGCCCGTCAGAAAATCGACCCCGATAAAAACCACCGTCGAGATGATCAGCGGGCTGACGGGGGCAAAAACGGCCAGAATCGAGGCCGCAATTCCGCTAAAAAGTCTGTACAAGGTTTCCATCGGTCGAGCAGCGGTTTAAGGGGTTACGGGAAGGGTCGTATTCGGGGTAGCGCTCCGAGTTCTGGTTCAGATGGAGGGTCAGGCGGCGCATCAGAAGCGAGGCCTGTCGGCGGAGCGATGCCCGCTGGGCGTGGAGTTCGCCCTCGGAGGGGCGGTTGCGCGGGGCGGTCGTGCCGACCGACGAGGTGCGGATGTTCAGCCGTCCCTGAATCAGAAGACGGGTGTGAAAGGCGAGTGCGGGGGCGATGTATTCGTCGATGAGCTCCGGATGGAGTCCCTGGTGGAGGGCTTCGCACAGGGGGCGGCCGATGACGGGGACAAGACGCCCCTCCTCGGCGGCGGCGATATCCTCCTCGAGAAGGGCATCGGGCGAAAGGAGTTCGTCCGTGGAGAATGCCCTCGAGATGACCTCCGCGGGGGTGATGAGTGTTCGTTTCATGGTGTTTCGGGGTTTTAGTCGATGCGACGGATGTTGTATTTGGTGATTTCGGAGAGGTACTTCTGCTGACGCGGATCCTCGGGATCGTAATCCAGACCGTCGGCCTTGCGTGCCTCCCAGATCTTCATGTAGATGGGTTTCGAGCGTGTGGGCGGTCGGTTGATGACCTCCATCGTGGAGCAGTCGGCGTGGAGGATGTTGCGGAGCAGTTCGCGGATCGGGTCGAGCAGCTCCTCCTGTTCGCCGAGGATGACCGTGTTGAGCGCCACCTCATATTCGTGGAGGATGCGTTCGGCACTGAATCCCGTCGAGTAGTCGAGGCCGCTGAGGGTGCGGAACCATGAATGAGCCACCACAATATCGCCCACGGCCTGTTCGTGGAGCGCCTGCCAGTCGCCTTCGTTGCCCGACTGAATCGGGATGAACTGTGAGTGGTCCTGCTCCTTGCCCGCATCCCGCAGGACGAACATCACCTGTCCCGGATTTCCGGCAAATTTGCGTTCGGCCAGACGCACGATGCGTTCGGCTTCGATCTCGTTATCGACCGACGAGTCGAGCATCATGACGCCCGACAGCTGGAACGAATTGTCCAGACGCGAGATGTTCCAGCGGTCGGTTTTGTAGGCGATGGCCGACACGCCGAATCCCGCGATGTAGGGCGGAACGCCGTAGTGTTCATAGGTGGGTTCGTAGTCCTTGTAGTGGACGATGGAGCGGAGCGATCCGTCCTGCTGCTCCTCGAAACGGGGATAGAGCGGGAGGGTTGCGGCCTCCTTTTCGTGGAAATCCGCCCAGTTGTGGTGGAGGATGACGTGTGCCGAGTCGCGGGCGATGCGACAACGCGAAGCATCCTGATGATAGAGCGAGAGGAACGAATGGCGGCGGTCGGTGACCACCTCCAGAAAGGCATTGCCGAAGAGTGCTTTGTCGAACGCGACTTTGTTGAGGATCTGACGCAGCGTTTCGTCGTCGCCGTTGGCGTGGCGTAGGAATTCGGCAAGCAGGGGCTGGTGTTCCTCGTCGCAGGTGAATCCCTTGCCCGAGATGTAGTCGGCCTTGTCGTTGATGATGCGGCGGTGGGTGGTGGAGCGGCGTGCCATCAGAGCCAGCGCCTGGGGAAAGAGGTTGTCGTCGCCCCAACGCCAGAACTTGTCGCTCTCGACACGGTGCGACGAAAGTGTCATATAGGGATCGGTACGGTTTGCAACGGCAACGGCCGCAGTTTTCTTTTTGCGTGTCATGGATTTTCGGGTGTTAAAAAAAGGAGCGGCCGAATCGCTCCGACGGCTCCTTTTACGTGGGTTGGAAGAGGGTTTAGGCCTTGGTTTTGGCAACCATGACCAGGTCTTTCGACAACAGGCCGCAACCCGCCATGAAGACGGCTCGCTGACGGTTCTCCATCTCGTCGGGGTTGTACCACATGCGCACCTCGTTGCCGGGAAGGTCGGCCGTATTGACGGCCAGCACCAGATTGCGGCGGTCGGTGAGGATGATGAACGACTTGGGAAGGGTCGAGGGCAGGGTGTAACCGCCTATTTTGAGGTCGATGACCGGAATACCGCGGAAGGTGAGCTGCGGAATACCCTCCTTAAGGTCGAGGTACGAGGTGGAAGATCCGGTTCCGTTGAGATAGGTCTCGTAGAGGTTGATCAGATCGCTTGTGGCGAAGAAAGCCAGATGACCCTCCGAACGCAGATGTTGCAAGGTTGCGGGAGCTTGTGTCAAAAGCTGGGTCATCGCATCCTGAGGATGAGAGGGCGAGAGTTCTACTGCGGGGAACTCGATCGAGCGGATGGACTTGTCGCCCACACCCTTGAAGATGGGTTTCAGGAATCCGTCGAAGGTGTTCAGCGAGGCCCGGGTCGTGTCGCCCAACCACATCGTGGCACGGATCTCCTCCTGAAGCGTCTTGCGGAAGAGTTCGGTCTCGGCCTTCTCGAGTTCCGTACCCGAAAGATCGTCCATGTGCATCGAGGTGATCGCGGCGACCTTCTCGTAGACCATCGAAAAATATTCGGCGGCCGAGTAGGCGTTTTCGGCCTTGATGCGCGTCATGGGGATCTCCAGATCCTTCTTTTCGGCCGACTGACCGCCGACCCAGCCCTTCGACGCGAATTTGTGCATGATGCCCGGTTTCGACGTCCACGTGGTGACGATGGTCGGCACGGGCATGTTGTACAGGACGCGGATGCCCAGATCCTTGGCCGAATCGCCTGTCAGCATGGGAATGAAAAACGTGTTGGCCAGATCAGTGCCGGTGTACTGCTTGGAATTTTCGATGTAACTCATAATGTTTTGTGTTTTAAAAGGTTTATGAATGGGGTTTAGTGTTTGAAAAGTTGGGCGTCGGCGTCGTAGGCCGCATCGTTGGCGTGGCGGATCGGATCGCCGTAGGAGGGGTCTTCGCGGGGAAGGGTACGCGTGGCCGAGTAGCGGTGGCGCTCCTCTTCCTGATGCATCAGATCGAAATGAAACACGTTGCGATCTTCGGGAAGAGGCTCTTTCGGCGACGGGTGCATCAGGTTCGAGAGGTGTTCCCAACCGCGGCGTACGGAGTCCTTCAGTGTGTGCTTCCTCTCGGGTTCGGGGGCGGGTTTTTCGTCGATGATGCGGTCGGCCAATCCCGCTTTGAGCACCTCGTCGGGCGAAAGCCAGCGTCCGTTGCCGTTGTTCTCGGCCATCAGCGTGCGGAACTCCTCCTCGGGGCGGGACGAACGGGCGGAGTAGATCCCCGCAAGGCGTTCGTCGGTCTTACGCAGCAGGTCGATCTTCTGGCTCATCTCCTCGGCATTGCCCTCGGTGGCGCAGATCGAGTTGTGGATCAGGTAGAGGGCGTTGGACGAGATCTCGCGCGAACCCTCGGAGGCGGCCTGTGCGATGATCGTGGCGGCCGAAGCCGTGTAGCCGTAACATCGCGTGGTGATGTGCGCCTTGAGCTGCGTGAGGGCATCGTGAATGAGCAGGGCGTCGTTCACGTCACCGCCCGTCGAGCGGATGTTCACGACAACCTTCGCAGAATGGATGGCGGCGATCTGTTCCACCACATTGCGGAACTTCTCGTAGGTGGCCACCCGCTCGCGGGGCTCGTCGAACTGCCACTCCTCGGGAACGCCGATCGTACCCTCGATGTCGATTTGGGTTTCATCGGCCGTGTTTTTGATTTTGATTTCCGAATTCATAGTAGTTTTTGGATTTAAGGTGGTTGTAAAAGCTGTCCCGTACCTTTTCGTAGGAGCAGCAGAATGCGTCGGCGACAATCAGCATGGCCTCGCAGCGCGGAATGCCCTCGCGTTCCAGTTCCAGAAGGCGGTTGCAGATGGCGATGCGCTCGCAAAGCACGTGATTGATCAGATTTTTTTCGATAAGGGTGCGGAGGGCGGTGTCGAGATCCATGCCCCGCGTTTGGGCACGGAGCACCTCCGCAAAGCGTTCTTGTTGTCGGGTCATTCGGGATTAGTCTTGCGCGATTCGGTCGAATGTTGCGACGACGGTGCGGCTCTGGGGGGCGTAGGCTTCGGTTTTGCGGAGCGTGGCGCGGATGGTGCCGTTGCCGGTCGCAACGAGGAACACCGAACGCAGGTTGGGGATTTGGTCGTGGTCGGTTTTGAGTTGGGCAAACTCCGCGGGGGAGAGCCTCAGGGTGAGGGTGATCCGCTCCAGATGGCTGCGCTCGTCGAGTGCCCTCTGATGGTAGCGGTTCAGGCCGCGTGCGCCGTCGCGGTCCTCGAAGCAGAGCGTACGGTGCTGCTCCGCATCGTGAAACCATGCGTAGGGGTACTTGCGGCCGAGGGTCGGGTAGTTCCACTGCTCGCCTTCGGGCAGCTCCTTCATGCCGTCGTAGACGACGATGCGTGAGGATCGGGTCTCTTCCTCGTTGTCGAAGGCATCGCGGTCGCCGATCTCGAGCACCGAGGCCGAGCGGGCATTCCAGAAATGCCCCTTGGACGAAAGCGTCGCTTCGAACAGCGGATTCGGATGTTTGTGCGTACCCATCAGAGAGGCGTACGAGGGCGAATGATACCTCCAGCGTCCGAGAGTCGTGTCCTCCTTGAGGTTGAATCGGGCGACGGCACCCCGCCCCGGGCGGTATTCGAACTGCTGGTATTCCTGCTCCTCGGAGGATCGGTCTTCGCGGCGGATCGGCTCGGTGAGGACGACCTTGTCGCGCCAGTCGATCGGCTCCTTGTGAAGGTAGAAATCGTCGTAGGGTTCGATGTAGACCGTCCGCGCCTCGTCCTGCGTGTAGAAACGCAGGTTGAACATCTGGGCGACGCTCTCCAGAAGGGAGAGTTGCGTCGAGTCGATCTGCGCCACATCGCGGAATCGGATCTCCTGTCCGTATCCGGGAATGTCGGTGAAAAGCACCTTTAGCGTACAATCCCTCGTGAGGGTCAGCTTGGTGTCGGGGTCGGCACCCTCGAAGAACATGCGGTTGAAGAAGTAGGGTTTGTCGGCCGAGAGCTGCTGGGAGTCGGAACGGATGCGGAACTCGACGAGCGTCTCGCCCCGCTCCTCGACAAAGCCGTCGTACAGTGCCCAATCCTCGAGGTAAGGCACCCAATTGCCCTGTGCATTGAGCAGCAGGAGCTGGGGATCGGTCGGGATCTCGTTGCGGAGGGTGCCGAAGGGGTGGGTGCGGGTCGTGAACTCCTCGTCGGTGTAGCTCTGGCCGTTGAGCGTGTAGCTCAGACGGTAGGTGTTGCCCTCGCGGTGGTTGAAGACGAAGATCTGGTAGAGGTGGTTGTCCGTGAGTTTCGCGCGGTGGTCGATGTAGCGGTTGGGGATCGTGAAACGAACCTTCACGCCGCGTCCCGTGAAGATGGTGTCGAATCCCGCCAGATGCTCGCGATCGACAATGCGGTGACCGGTGTAGTACTTGAGGTAGAATTCGAACTGCGCCACGGTATCGACCAGCGGCTGGTAGGCGATTTGTCCGTCGATGATCTTGAAGCAGTTGCCGTTGTTCTTCAGGTCGGGGATCTCCTTGCCCTCGTCGTTCAGCTGGCGGGGTGTGGCCGTCTCCACGAAGTTGCCGATGGTCGAAAACGGACGATAGACATCGGTGTAGACGCGTCCTTCGGAATCGGCCTGGGCGGTGGCCTCCGAGATGCGCCCCGCGAGGAATCCCATGCGGTTGTCGGCATTGCGGCTGTGGCGCGTGCGGTAGGCGCCCGAGATGTAGAGCGAACGGAAAAAGGCGGAATCCATGAATTTGCTCTTGAGCGCATAGCCCGTCTTTTTGAAGAGGGTGTCGATCAGCGTGCGCAGGTGGAGGAACGGGTGGTAGTCGTCGATCGACAGGGCACGGATCATGGGCATGAAGTCGCTTGAGGAGTTCTGCGGGAGGTAGTCGTCGCGGTGGATCGGGAGAAAGACCACGGGGAGTTTCTCCTCCCAGCTCTCCATGATGGTCGTGGCGTCGAGCAGGGCAAAGTAGGAGACATCGAGTGCGGCGAGGTCGGCCGTGGCGGCACGTTTTGCCCAATCGATGCCGCCCTCGCGGATCTCGACGAGGAAGCCCTCGGGCGAAACCTCCAAAAGTCGCACCGAACCCCGGAAAAGGGGTGTGCCGTGGTCGGTGACCTCGGCCGTATGGGGCGAGAGATTGAATTTTTGGAGGGCGTGGGGATCGGACGCAAACCCCAAAAGGGCGTTGCTCGAAGGGGTGGCGGGGATGCGGATGCGGAGCGTGCGTCCCTCGCGCATGGCGTTGAGGTCTCGGGTGCGGGCGGCATCCAACCCCGGAAGCCGCATCTCGGAGTCGGGTACGGCACAAAGGCGGGAGTCTATCTTCAGTTCCATCGCAGCGGGTCGTTTTGAGGGGTGCAGATCACGATGTCGGCCACCGAGAGCGAGCCGTGTTCGTGGATTTTCAGGGTGTCGGTCAGGATGTCCACCGTGCGGAGTGTGCCCTTGTCGAGCATCCAGACCCCCGCCGAGGAGATGATTTCGCTCAATCCCTCCATCATGGCGCGATTTTCGAAGGCGGAGCGCAGCGTGCAACGCACCTCCGAACGGGCGGCGTTTTTCACCCTGTGGCGGTCGATCTCCTGCACCACGGGGAAGGTGTAGTGCTCGACCGACCCGTAACGGCTTGTCCACGCCATGCGTACCGATCCGCGGGGACGGCGGATCATCGTGTACTCGATCCGACCTGCTTTTTCGATCTCGACGGTGATCTTCTCGGCGTCGGGATACTCCGAGCAGTTGAGGCAGAAGATGTGTTGCCCCGCCTCGCGTACCTCAAACGTGCGGATGGGCATGGGTTTGCGTCCCGTGGCGGTGAGGGTGATGCGGATGGGCGAAAGGTTGTGGAAGAGGATCTCCTCGCTGTCGGAGAATCCCGCGAGGCGTTGCGAGGGGAGCGAAGAGCGGATTTCGTTACCCGCAAGACGTTGGCGGGCGAAGACAAAACGGCGGCGCGGGGAGCGTTCCTCGTGGAACACGGAGGGTTGTCCGGGGGTGTCGGGCAGGGTGTTGTAGGTGACCCTCAGTTCGATGTTGATTTCGCGGTCGGTGGCGGGGTAAACGCCCGTGGGGCTGATCGGGGGCAGGGGCGAACAGTCGGCCAACGCAAGCAGGTAGGGCGAGATGTCGCATTCGAGATGTTGCGTGTTGTAGAATCGGAGTCGGCCGAGCGTGGTGTTTTGTGTCGCGTCGAGAATCTTGACATCGAGGGTCTGCGCCGTCTGCTGCGGTTCGAAGACATAGCATAACGCACCGAATACGGATGCACCCTCCGGAGGGAGTTTGATGAAATGGGAAGCCATATGAATGTGGTTTTGGTTGGTTTTTTCCGAAGAAGAAAAAGTGCGGGCGGGAAGAATCCGCCCCTCGGAAAGGGAGGAGGTGTATGCAAACCGAAAATTTGTGCATAAACCTGTTGATAAAGGGTCAATATCTGTGGATAAGTCCCTCTGGTAAAATATAATGAATTGATTAAACGAAAGTTAACGGTGTTGATAACCGCGAGAAGCAGAACGCCTCGTTCGTTTTGGTGAGGCAAAGATACAACAAAACTTACGGGCTTGTCAATACCCCGATGCACTTTTTCTAAAAAAATTGGAAAAGTTTATAAATTATGCTTACCTTTGTTTCGGTTAAAATCAATTCACGAAATTTCTATGGACGATGGTCATGGTTCCCCGTATAGCTGCTGTGTCGTATTTGGATACGATGCCGTTTCTCTATGGAATTAAGCACGAAGGAAACTTCCGTGCCGAACTGCTATTGTCCGATTTCAACACTGTCATTTCCGATTTCAAAGCGGGACGCGCCGATTTTGCGCTGGTTCCGGTACACGTCGTGCCCGAGTTGCACGACGCGCGTCTGGTCACGGAGTATTGCCTGGGGTATTCGGGCAACGACGAGGATGACGAGTACCTGCCGATTGTCGATCCCCATTCGCCGATCCTGACGTTTTTCGACGGCGATGATGCCCCTCTGGCTCAATTTTTGGATTCGGATCATCCGTGGACTTATGCGGTATGGGTGGGACACAAGGAGTTGGATCCCGATCTCATATCGGGTCTTCAGCATGCCCTGACCTACGGACTGGAACACCTCTACGAGTCTATCTTGGAGGGTGGTGTGGAGGATCCGGAGGATGCCTACGACCATTTGTTGCATCTGGATTTCATCTACGACAGTGAGAAGGAAGAAACGCTTAAAAAATTCTGGACTTCCGGGTCTGATACCCCGCTGAGGGTCAAACCCGGCTGAAGAGGTTAGCCTGGGGGATAGATGGCAGGCCGTTTGAGGTTCTGCCCGTTCAGACAAAACGAGTTCATCAATTTTTTAAGAGGCGTTTTTTATGATTACCATTTATCTCAAACAATACAACAAGATCATCCGCAATGCCGACACGAAACTCTTCGATGAGTTGGGCTACGACGATATTTTGTGGATTGATCTGGTATCACCGACCATCAAGGAGCAGAAGGCGGTCGAGAACTTCATGGAGATCAGCCTTCAGACCAAACAACAGGTCGAGGAGATCGAGTCCACCTCAAAATATTTCGAAACGGAGAATTCCATCATTTCGAACTCCAACTTCTTTATACCGACCGGCGATTCGTTCGTCGTGGAACCCGTATCGTTCATCATCTCGAACGAGGGTGTGCTGGTGTCGCTGCGCAATGCCGAATTCCGCACCTTCAAGGAGACCGAAAAACGCCTTCAGATGAACTACCGGAGTTATTCGACGGGTTATCACCTGTTGATTTCGCTGCTCGAGGTGCGCATCGACTTCGATGCCGACCTTGTGGAGCTGGTGGCCAAACAGGTTGCCACGCTTGCCAAGGAGATCAACTCCGAGGCGACGATCAACAAGGAGGTACTGCACCGCATCAGTGCCTTGCAGGAGAGTACCATGTTGCTGCGAGAGAACATCTTCGACCGTCAGCGCGTGCTGTCGGGCATCCTGCGTTCGGAACGCTTCCCGAACGATATCTACCCGCGTCTGCAACTGATGATCAAGGACGTGAACTCGCTGATCAACCACGCCGATTTCAGTTTCCAGCGTTTGGACTATATCCAGGATGCATCGCTGGGTCTGATCAACATCGAGCAGAACGAGATCGTCAAGATCTTCTCGGTGGCCGCCGTGATCTTCATGCCCGCAACCCTCATCGCAAGTATCTACGGCATGAACTTCAAGTTTATCCCCGAATTGAACTGGCTGATCCACCTCGAGAACGGCACGACCATCCCGATGGGTTATATCTTCGCCATCTTCATGATGGTGCTCTGTTCGGGTCTGACCATCTGGTTCTTCCGCTATAAAAAATGGCTTTAAGCTTCAAGTTTCAATAAGAAAACCCCGCATTTCGTAATGAGGTGCGGGGTTTTTTGTGGCTTTTGCCTGAAGGGGGCTAATCGACCAGCATGGCGTGACGGTAACCCCTGATCTTGTTCCAGTCGCCGCGCGTAAAGTCGGGCACGGCCACGGGAGCACTCTTGTGCTCGATCGACATGGCGGTCAGCGCACCGATGCACGACCACTCGGCGGCATCGTAAACATCCTGATCCAGCGGCAGTCCGTGACGCAGACAGTAGATCAGACGGTAGTCCATGATGAAGTCCATACCGCCGTGACCGCCCACCTCGCGGGCTTTCTCCTCGATCTCGATGGCGATCGGGTCTTTGTACTGCTCCATGAGTGCCTTGCGTACCTCGTCCGACACGAAATTGTGGGCATTGAGGTTTTCGTGGTCGGGCACTTCCGTCTCGGCCAGCTGTTCGGGCTCGAAGGCGTAACCCTCGACGGGATATTTGTTGGCAAAACCCTTCGTACCGGTCAACTGATACATACGGCTGTAGGGACGGGGCGTGTAGACATTGTGCTGGAGATGGATCGTGCGACCCTTCTCGGTTTTGATGAGCGTCAGCGTGTGGTCGGCGTTGGCGAAGGTGTCGGCCTGCTTGCGATCCTTCACCAATTTCAGACCGTTTACCGACTTGGTGTCCATCGACACGAGGTAGTTCATCTTGTCACCGCGGTGAATGTCCAACAGCTGACAGGCGGGGCCCAGACCGTGCGTGGCGTATACGTCGCCGCGATGATTCTGGTTGAAGGCCAGACGCCAGTTGCCCTGATACTCGTCCCAGAAGGGTTCGAGGTTGTGGATGTAGGAACCCTCTACGTGGAGAATCTCGCCGAAAAGACCCTGACGCGCCATGTTGAGCGTTGTCAGCTCGAAGAAATCATACACGCAGTTCTCCAACATCATGCAGTGACGCTGGGTTTTCTCGGCCGTATCGACCAGCTGCCAACACTCTTCGAGCGAGGTGGCGGCGGGTACTTCGACGGCGACATGCTTGCCGTGCTCCATGGCGTAGACGGCCATCGGCACGTGCTGCAACCACGGCGTGGCGATGTATACGAGGTCGATGTCGTCGCGCTCGCAGAGCTGTTTCCAACCCTCCTCACCGCTGTATTCGGCGGCTTCGGGGAGGTTGTGGTGCTTGAGGATGGCCTGCGATCGCTCCACGCGGTCGGGATAGAGGTCACACAACGCCTTGATTTCCACCCCGTCAATGTGGGTGAAACGATCTACGGCACTCGGGCCGCGCATGCCCAGACCGATGAATCCCACGCGGACAACCTCCATCGGTTCGGTTCTCAGTCCCAAAACCGATTTCTGTCCCGGAGCACGCTCGGGCGTATCGAAAACAATCATTCCGTCGACTTCTTTCCAGCCTTTCGACTCTTCGCAAGAGGTAAGGCCGAGGGCGGCGGTCAGGAATACCAGCATCAAAAGAATTTTCTTCATAGGTGTAAAGTATTTGATTTACGTCTATGCAAAAATAGGAAATATTTTGGGATTGCGGGACGGGATGGGGATACAAAAAAGGTTGCTTTCGAGAAGCAACCTTTTTCGAGCCGAAACCGGGACTTGAACCCGGGACCTTTTCATTACGAGTGAAACGCTCTACCAACTGAGCTATTTCGGCCTTCGGGGGATTTCTTTCCCCTTTTCGGTTTGCAAATATCCGAAAAATATTCGGTGTTCGCAAGAAAAACCGTAAAAAATCTTACTTTTTGTTGTTATCTTTGCATAAATAAATTTTTTGAGGCGTGAATTTCGGCGCGAAGTCCCGTTTTCGGGGGCTTTCCACGAGTGACTTGACCTTTTACCGAGGGGCTTTAGATCCGGCCACCACCGACCACCACCGAACGATAGATTTAAAAAATAAGGGATATGATTACATTTTTGATTTGTCTCGGATTGCTCGTCTTGGCTTATTTCACCTACGGACGCTATTTGGAACACAAGGTCGATGTCGATCCTTCGGCAAAGACTCCGTGTGACCGCTTGTATGACGGTGTGGACTATGTGCCGCTGCCGCGCTGGCGAGTGTTCCTGATCCAACTGCTGAACATTGCGGGTACGGGACCCATTTTCGGTGCGGTGCTCGGTGCCTGCTTCGGCCCCGTGTCCTTCCTGTGGATCACCTTCGGCGGTATTTTTATGGGTGCGATGCACGATTTCCTGTCGGGCATGATGCTCGTGCGTAACGACGGATTGAGCATTCCCGAAGTCGTCGGCAAATATCTGGGCGAGGGTATGCGCCGCTTTATGCGGGTCTTCTCGGTGCTGCTGCTGATCCTGGTGGGTGCGGTGTTCCTCTTGAGCCCCGCCCAACTTTTGGGCGATATGACCCCCTCTCTCTCCACGTCGGTGTGGGTGTGGATCATCCTGGCCTACTATTTCGTGGCCACGCTCCTGCCGATCGACAAGATCGTCGGCAAGATCTACCCCGTATTCGGTGTCGCCATGGTCGCCATGGCCGTCGGGTTGATGGGAGCCCTGCTTTTCGGCGGATATGACATCCCCGAGATGACCACCTTCGCCAACTTCCAGCTCCATCCCGACAAACTGCCGATCGTCCCGACGTTGTTCATCACGATTGCCTGCGGTGCGATTTCGGGATTCCACGCCACACAGTCGCCCCTCATGGCGCGTTGCGTGCGTAACGAGAGCGAGTGCCGCTCGGTATTCTACGGCGCGATGATCTCCGAGTCGATCATTGCGCTGGTGTGGGCAGCCGTGGCCATGACCTTCTTCGGCGGTGCGGGCGAACTCTCGCAGGTATTGAGCGAACACGGCGGCAGCGCCGCATGGGCAGTGGGCGAGATCTCCAACGGTATGCTGGGTGTTGCGGGCGGTATCCTTGCCCTGCTGGGTGTGGTTGCAGCCCCGATCACTTCGGGCGATACGGCCTTCCGCTCGGCACGACTTATCATCGCCGATATGTTCCGCATCGACCAGAAAAACAAACTCAAACGACTCTATATCTGCATTCCGCTGTTCGTCGTCGGCTACATCATCACGCAGGTCGATTTCGATGTCGTGTGGCGTTATTTCGCATGGACGAACCAGACGCTGGCCACGATCGTGTTGTGGAGCATCACGGTCTATATGTACCGCCTGAAACGCAACAAGTGGATTGCACTTCTGCCGTCGGTTTTCATGACGTTCATCTGTTCGATGTTCCTCTTTGTGTCGGATCAGTTCTTCGGCATGCGGGATCATACGATGGCCTCCGTTCTGGGCGGTGTCGTGACGCTGGCAGTGCTTATTATGATGATTTACAAATTACAACGTGATGCAAAACGCTTATCTTAAACCCACCCCCGACCAGACCTTCGAAGTGATTGGTGAAGGCCGCTTTAATTTCAAGGAACTTCTTGCCGATTCGCGTAAATTGGAACGCGAGGGGCATGTCCAGGAGGCGTGTAACCTTCGTTTTCAGGGTTTCCAGAGCCTTCAGGAACTGCTTCCCGACGATGAGGAGATCAACCTGGAGTGGGAGCACGCCAATTCGCGTGCGGCACTGCAACTGATCTATGCCTCGGCGATCGACCACTTCCTGATCAACGATTTCGAGATGTCGGCCGCCCTGTTGGAGCTGTTGCTGGATCTTGACCCCGAAGATCATCTGGAGGGAAGCGAGACCCTGGCGTGGAACTACCTCTGCATGGACGAACGCGAATTGTTCGACGAGGTGATCAACGACGTGTCGGATAAATATCCGAGCCGTGTGCTGCTTTTGTTGTGGGCGGATTACCGCCAGACGGGCAAACTCGCCGAGGGCGAACTGCAACGCTTCAAGAGCCGTTACGCCCCCTATTACCGCGAATTTGTGGCCGATACCCATCCCGCCGACGAGGCCTACCTCAAGGGACTGGATGCCGAACGACCCACCGACGAGGTGCTCGCCCGCGAGTTGTGGCTCCAGACCGAAAACATCTGGGCACAGTGGCCCGATTTTATCGAGGCACTCCGCGCCACGGCATAACGGAACCCTACCTATATAATAAAAGAGCAGGTTTGCCCATGCGGGCAGACCTGCTCTTTTTGTATTTTGCTCAATGATTATTCGATTTCGCGGCGGTTGCGTAAAGCCTGCGTGATCGTCAGCTCGTCGACGTACTCCAATTCGTCGCCGAATCCGATACCGCGTGCGATGGAGGTGATCTTCAACCCCTCGAATCGCTTCAGACGGTTCATCAGATAGAACAGCGTCGTTTCACCCTCGACCGAGGTCGAGATGGCGAGAATCACCTCACGAACCCCGCCCTGTGCAATGCGATCCAGCAAGAGGTCGATCTTCAGATCCGACGGCGAGATGCCCTGCATCGGCGAGATCACACCGCCCAAAACATGGTACAAACCCTTGTACTGACGGGTATTCTCGATCGACAACACATCGGCCACCTGCTCGACGATGCAGATCGTGGAGTGGTCGCGTTCGCGGTCGGCGCAGATCGGACAAACGTCCTCGTCCGAGAGGTTGTTGCACAGACGGCAGTATTTGATGTCGGTACGGAAACGGTCGATGCTGCGCGTCATGTCGCTGACCGATTCGGGTTCCATGCGCAACAGGTGCATGGCCAACCGAAGGGCGGTACGGCGGCCGATTCCGGGCAGTCTCGACAATTCGCCCACCACATCCTGCAAGAGTTTCGAGGTCATCAGATCACTTCGATTTTATGCTCTTCGACCCAGCCTTTCTTGCCGTCGGCGATGGTGATTTCACACCAGCCGTCCAGCTTGTTGCGGATCTTGAGGGTGGTACCTTCGTGGAGGATGAACAGATCGGTGGCCGAGCGGTCGGGCGAACTCTTCACGGCAAGCGACGAGGTCATCACGACGGCATCCGAACGATCCAGCATGCTGCGACGCTCGCCCAGGGCGAACCACGTGGTGAAGATGAAGACCATGATCGACAGGAGTGTGCCGTAGAATCCGATCTTGCGCAGGGTCATGCGACGCGCCAAAAGATACATCAGACACAGGCTCAATGCGGCTACCAACCCCACGAGCGAAAAGATCGTCCACGCCGTGCAACTCATCGTGCGACGCAATGCGGTGAACCACTGCGAGAGGAAAAATTCGGGCACTTTCTCGATGGTGTCCTTCACCTTCGTCTCGGCGACACTCAGGTTGTAACGGATGTCCTCCTCACCGGGGGCGAGTTTCAACGCGCGGTGGTAGTAGAGGATGGCCTTGGCGATCTCGTCCTCCTTGAAATAGGCATTGCCCAGGTTGTAGTAGAGCTTGTAGGAACTCAGGTTGCGATCCACCAGGCGGTTGTAAATTACCACTGCCTGGTGGTAATTGCCGTTCAGATAGGCCGTTGCGGCGGCATCCCACAATTTTTCGGGCGAATCCTCCTCAAGGGAGGTCTCTTCCGAGGCGGGCGCTGCGGCCGTTTCTTCCGCAGGTTCTACGTGGAGCGAATCGGCGGGGGCGGTTTCGGGAGTTTGTGCCATACACCACCACACCGACAACATCAAAAACGTGGTTAATATTTGTTTCTTCATGGCTTTTAGCGTTTAATGACCGATTCGATGCGCGAAATGAAATCCACACCCTCCGCATAGACATCCGTCATGTGGGCGGAGGCCATCGGCGAATACTGCGCCTCGTCACACAGGGTGATGATCGCGGTGAAGCGTTGCGACTCCTCCTCGCGGATGCCGCGTTTGTGGAGTTCCTCGCGGACGTTCTCCTTCGTGAGGTTCGATACCGGGATGTTGAACTTGTCGCTCATATAACCCCACAAGGCACGCAACATCTCCTCGTAGAAGGCGTGGAGGTTCTGCTCCTCCATGTACTTCTTGGCGGTGCGGAAACGCTGTACGGCGACCTTGTTGGCGCGTTTGCCGCGGATCAGCGCGGTGTTTTGCGATTCGGCGATACGTTTGCGGAGCATCAGATAAACGGCCGTAAAGACGACACCCGTACCGACGAGCAACGCCCAATAGAGGTTGCTGAACAGGAACGGACGGCGGTTCTCCATCAGATTCGGACGTCCCAGCTTGATAAAGCGGATGTCACGCCCCAGGAGTTTCACCTCTTCCTTCGACATGCCGTGACGATTGACGACCACTTCGCCGTTGCCCGAGCTGTTGGCGTCGGGAGTGATGTTCAGGGTCGTTCCGCCGGCTTTCAGCGTGATGTATTGGTGCTGGTCGGGATCGAAATAGCTGAATTCGATCGGTGCAATGTCGTAATTACCCTCGGCGCGGGCAATGAACGGATACTCGAACTGGCGGTATCCCGAAATTCCCTGTGTCGAAGTGTTGATCGACTCCGTGGTCTTCACGTTGTATAACTCGAACGAGGAGGGTACCTCCAATTTGGGTGCCTGCACGAAGGTCATGTTGCCCGTTCCCGAGATCTTCACCGTGTAGGTTGCCGCCGAGTTGGCCGCCAGCTCCGATGCGGGCTCCTTGGCCGACATCTTGAAGTGACCCACCGCACCGTTGAAACTCTCGGGTGCTCCGGCGGGAAGCGGTTTGACGTCGATCGTCACCTTCTGGCTCTGGATCTTGCGCGGTACGTTGTAGACGTCGTGTCCCGGCCCGAAGAACGGGTCGTAGTTGCGCGACTGGGTCACCACCTGTGCAATGGCCGTCAGCGACGCGGGATCGATCGTCAGCGTGCCCGTCTGCTGCGGATAGAGCAGGAATTCGCGGGCGACCTGCGTGTCGTAGACCTTACCGTTGTAGGTCTCGCGCTTGACGCGCTGGTTGGTCAGATCCAGCTCCTGTGCCCAGAAACCGTTGAACGAGGGGAATTTCACATCCTCGAATCCGACCACGTTTACCCTTACGTAGAGTTTGAACATCACGCTCAGCGGTTCGCCCTTGTAGACCGACGTGCGCGATACGATCGTGCGCAGGAGAATGTCCTCGGGGGCGATTTTCGTCGTGTTGCTTTGCTGCTGTTGCGGGCGGGATTGCTCGTCCGACGCGCCCTGCTGCACATTGCCGCCTGTCGATTGGCCTTCGTTTACCACCTCGATTGGTTGCGGCTTGGTGTGATACTCCGTACCGTCGACCTTGATCGATGCCGCCCCGATGGTGGCGTTTCCGGCCTTTTGGGGCATCAGCACATAGGTTACCGTGTAGCTTACGCTGCGGGTCATCGAGCCGTTGATGCTCGAAAACGAGTAGCCTGTCGATACGGCGGGGCCTGCAATGACGTCGAATCCCGCGAAGTCGGGACTTTGGAACGAATCATCCTCGGGCGAGGCGTTCAATTGGAACTCCACGCGGAAGGGTTCGCCCATGGCCACCGTCAGCGGGCATGATGCTTGAAACACAATCTTCTCGGCACCGAATGCCGAGAAGATTGCAGTTGTGATGAAGACTACGGCAAAAGCCGTTTTTAAAACAAAATCTCTCATTGAGTTTTGCGGATATGTTACTTATTTCAAATTTATAAACGAA
Organism: Alistipes sp.; assembly: GCA_020026395.1. GTDB lineage: Bacteria > Bacteroidota > Bacteroidia > Bacteroidales > Rikenellaceae > Alistipes. Next base: position 43,788 of record JAHHQM010000008.1, read on the forward strand.
TTGACTAATTGATTTAGTGCGTGTTTCCCGTTTTTAATTCTCGATAAATATCACTTTTTGAGGAATTTCCTATTTGAATTCGTCAAAGAAGTCGTTGCCCTTGTCGTCCACGATGATGAATGCGGGGAAGTTCTCCACATAGATCTTGCGTACGGCCTCCATACCCAGTTCGGGGAAGTCTACGACCTCGACCGACTTGATCGAGTTGCGGGCAAGGATTGCGGCGGGGCCGCCGATCGAACCCAGGTAGAAACCGCCGTGCTTCTTGCAGGCATCGGTTACCTGCTGCGAGCGGTTACCCTTGGCAACCATCACCATCGAACCGCCGTGATCCTGGAACAGATCGACGTAGGGGTCCATACGGCCAGCGGTCGTCGGGCCGAACGATCCCGAGGGCATGCCTTCGGGGGTCTTGGCGGGGCCTGCGTAGTAGATCGGGTGCTTCTTGAAGTACTCGGGCATGGGCTTTCCGGCATCGAGCATGGCTTTGATGCGGGCGTGGGCGATGTCACGGGCAACAATCAGCGTACCCTTGAGGTTCAGACGGGTCTTGGGCGGGTATTTCGTCAGGATGGCGCGAACCTTGTCCATACCCTCGTCCAGGTCGATATCGACGGCGGGCGTCATCGAGGGCGACTGTGCGGGTAGGAAACGGGCGGGGTTCTTCTCCAGCTGCTCGAGGAAGATACCTTCGGGCGTGATCTTTGCTTTGATGTTACGGTCGGCCGAGCAGCTTACGCCGATGCCGACGGGACACGATGCGGCGTGACGCGGGCCACGGATGACACGTACGTCGTGTACATAATATTTACCGCCGAACTGTGCGCCGATACCGCTCTCGCGGCAGATCTTGAGGATGCGCTCCTCCCACTCCAGGTCGCGGTAGTAGTGACCCGACTCGTCGCCGTGGGTGGGCAGCTCGTCGAGGTATCCGGCCGAAGCCTTCTTGACGGTGGCCAGACAGGTTTCTGCCGACGTACCGCCGATGCAGATGGCCAGGTGGTAGGGCGGGCAGGCAGCCGTACCGAGATCCATCAGGTGCTCCTTGATGAATCTGGTCAGCGACTCCTCGTTGAGCAGCGCCTTGGTTTTCTGGTAGAGGAAGCTCTTGTTGGCCGAACCGCCACCTTTGGTGATGAACAGGAATTCGTACTCCATGCCGGGTTTGCCGCCGTAGATGTCGATCTGTGCGGGCAGGTTGGTGGCGGAGTTTTTCTCCTCGGTCATCGTGAAGGGAACGACCTGCGAATAGCGGAGGTTGTTCTTTTTATAGGTCTCGTAGACACCGCGAGCGATGTACTCGGCGTCATCGACACCCGTATATACGTCTTCGCCCTTGTGAGCCGAGCAGATTGCCGTACCGGTATCCTGACAGGTGGGCAGTTCGTGGTCGGCGGCGACCGTCTGGTTGAGCAACATGGTGTAAGCCACGAATTTGTCGTTGTCGCTTGCCTCGGGGTCATTGAGGATGTTGCTCAACTTCTGGAGGTGGCTTGCGCGCAGATAGAACGAGACGTCGGAGTATGCGGCTTCGGAGAGTACTTCGAGGCCTTTGGGGTCGATTTTGAGGATCTTGCGGCCGTCGCAATCAACGACTTTGACATAGTCTTTCGTCAGAAGACGATACTCGGTCTTGTCCTCTCCCACGGGGAACGGATCCTTGTAGATGAAATCTGCCATGTTTGTGATGTTTTTGTGTTGTATTCAAATGATTGATTATCCACGCAAAAGTACAAAAAACTATCGGGATTGCGCAACTTTTACCCTCGGAGCGTTATTTTTTTTGCGAAAAATAGTCGTTCTTTAGAATTTTTATTAAATTTGCCACGAATTTGGTGATTCGGGTTAGGGATACACCAATTCGGACGCCAAAAAACAGTCGTTCCTTAAATTTTGAGGAATTGTTTGCTTGTTTCTTTAAATTTAAATGGATGGTGGCGGTTTAGTTTAGGGAATTTTATTAGTTTTGTACCGAATCCACGGATTCGAACTAAAAAATAAATTAATTCACATCTAATATAAAATAATTATGGTATCGTACAAAGATCTCGGTTTGGTAAACACGCGTGATATGTTTGCCAAGGCAATCAAAGGCGGTTACGCTATTCCCGCGTTCAACTTCAACAACATGGAGCAGATGCAGGCCATCATTTCGGCTTGTGTAGAGTGCTCGTCGCCTGTAATTCTCCAGGTATCGTCGGGTGCACGCAAGTACGCCAACCAGACGCTGCTGCGTTACATGGCACAGGGTGCTGTCGAGTATGCCAAGGAGTTGGGCAAGAACATTCCGATCAGCCTGCACTTGGATCACGGTAACTCGTTCGAGCTGTGCAAGAGCTGTATCGACATGGGCTTCTCGTCGGTAATGATCGACGGTTCGGCTCTTCCCTACGATGAGAACGTCGCTCTGACGAAGAAGGTTGTTGAGTACGCACACCAGTTCGACGTAACGGTTGAGGGTGAGCTGGGCGTATTGGCCGGTGTTGAGGATGAGGTTTCGTCCGAGCACTCGCACTACACGGATCCCGCCGACGTTGAGGATTTCGTAAAGAAGACCGGTGTTGATTCGCTGGCTATTTCGATCGGTACTTCGCACGGTGCCAACAAGTTCAAACCCGAGCAGTGCACCCGCAATGCCGAGGGTATTCTGCTTCCTCCTCCCTTGCGTTTCGATATCCTGAAGGAGATCGAGAAGCGTATCCCGGGCTTCCCCATCGTGCTCCACGGTTCGTCGTCGGTACCCCAGGAGTATGTAAAGATCATCAACACCCACGGTGGTGCTTTGAAGGATGCAGTAGGTATTCCCGAGGAGCAGTTGCGTGAGGCTGCCAAGAGTGCAGTTTGCAAGATCAACATCGACTCGGATGGTCGTCTGGCTATGACCGCTGCCGTTCGTAAGGTATTTGTTGAGCATCCTGCCGAGTTCGACCCCCGTAAGTACCTGGGTCCCGCTCGTGACGAGTTGAAGAAGCTCTACATCCACAAGTGCGAGAACGTTCTGGGTTCGGCTGGCAAGGCTGAGTAAGCTTAGAACAGACTTCTTGAAAAACGAGGATGATCCTTTTGGGGGTCATCCTCATTTTTTTTGGGTCGGGCGGAACGATTCTTCGGGGAAAGGATTAATTTTAGGGCGGAAAAAATCGTTGTGCCTATGAATATACCCGCTTCCTCTGCCTTCCGCCGTGCCCGTATCCTGCCCGTCGTGGGAATTTTGTTTCTGATCGTGCTTCTTGCGGGCGGGGCGTACCTGCATAACCGCACTCTGGTCAGCTGGTGGCTGCCCGTCGAGATTGCCGTCCTGACGGCAACCCTGATAATTCTTGCCGTCCGATTTGCACGCAGACGCACGTGGGAACCCTTCGATATGGGACTCGCCTGGGCGTTTTTGTGCGGGGTGTGCTATTTCGGGGTGCTGGCCGTCAATTCGCTGGGGCTGGATCCCGCCACGGCACACGAGACGGAACTGATGGTTACCCGTAAATACGAAAAACGCCATACCTCGCGCCGTCCGCACTCCGGATTCCGCCAAACCCATACGACCCGCCATGTGGTCGTACGCAGCGAATCGGGCTCGGAATACGAACTGGAGGTGTCTGACGGGCGCTATGCCCGTACTTCCGTCAATCGCCCGATGCGGGTCAGGATCTGCGACGGACGCCTCGGTTTCGGGGTGATTGCCGATCTCTGAAGGGGGAATGTTTTCAGATTCGGCACTTTATCCCTATCTTTGCACGTCCGTTCCCCGGGGGAACGACCATCGAACGAAAAAAATCAATTATGGAGCAAAAGGGGAGTTTGGCGGGTCATGCCGCGTGCTTTGTGGCGTACGCCATATTCGGAATCAATATCATTGTCTGTAAGGATCTGACGTCGAGCCATCTGATCTCGCCGATCGCGTTGTTCTGCATGCGTTCCATCGGTGCGGGAATGTTGTTTTGGCTCTTGTCGTTGTTCCTCCCGAAAGAAAAGGTCGAGAGGCGCGACTTCGGAAAGATCTTTGCCGCGTCGATTTTCGGATTTTTCCTGACGCAGCTTACCTTTCTGATGGCCATCCCCGACATTACGCCCATGAACTGCTCGATCATCAGCTCCATGTCGCCCATCTATACGATGTTCATCGCCGCAATCGTCCTCAAAGAACCTGTCACGCTGAAAAAGGCGGGCGGTGTCGTACTGTCGTTTGTGGGTATTATCTACCTGATCCTCAATAGCGTGGGGCGCACGGGCGGTGTGGCGGAGAGTACCCAGACGGGTATTTTCCTCATCTTCATGAACAGCCTCTGCTTCTCGATCTACCTGGGCGTGTTCAAACCGATCATCACCAAATATTCGGTGGTGACCTTCATGAAATATATCTTTTTGTTTTCGTTTCTGCTGTCCGCCCCTGCTGCGGGACGTGAGATTCTGACGTTGGACTATGCCTCGATTCCCGCCTCACACCTTTGGGAATTGACCTTCCTGATCGTCTGCTCCACGTTTATCACCTATTTCCTGATTCCCGTCGGCCAGAAACGCATCCGTCCGACGCTGGTGAGCATGTACTCTTACGTGCAACCGATCATCGCCATCATCATTTCGATCTTCCTCGGCATGGATACCCTCTCGTGGGAGAAGGTTCTGGCCATCGTGACGGTCTTTTCGGGTGTTCTTCTGGTGACCTTCAGCCGTACCGCCTCCTCCAAATAAACTATCGGATGTAACGGCCGACAAATCGGGCGACCTTGTCGCGGTAAGCCTCGGGGTTGTCGCGGTAGGACTTCGCATGCGCGGCACCTTTCACCACCCATAACTCTTTTTCGCCCTGCTTGGCCTCGTAGAGCGGATAAACCATCCGCGTGGGGACGTAATCGTCCTGATCGCCGTGAATAAAGAGCATCGGCAGACGGCATTTCTTGACCTGCTCCAACGCGGAAGCCTCCCGAAAATCCCATTCGTAGGACTCTCCGCACCAGAAACTGGCCACATATAACAACGGGAAGGCGGGTAACCCGTAATCCTCCTGCAATTCCTTCTCGAACTGATCCCAGACGCTCGTATAGCCGCAATCCTCCACGAAACATTTTACGTAGGGCTGCTGCTCCTCGCCCGAAACCATCATCGTGGTGGCCGCACCCATCGAGATGCCGTGTACGACCATCTGCGTGTGGCCTCCGAAGATCCCGTTGGCCACCTCCATCCAGCGAAGGACGTCCCACCGATCCAACCATCCCATACGAATCGCCTCGCCCTCGCTCTGGCCGTGGGCGTGGAGGTCGGGCAGGAGGATGTTGTACCCCAAATCGTGGTTGTAGAGGTATCCGATCATCATCATGCGGATCGAGTTGTCGGTGTAACCGTGGACGATGACGGCCGTGCGGTCGGTCGGACGGGCTGCGGCGGCATAACGCGCATGAAGACGCTCGCCCTCCTCACCAAGGATCACCGTGTCGCGCAAAGCTCCGCTTTGATGCAGAGAATCCATCCAGGGCACGATGTGGGGATATTCCCCGGCCATGTAGGCAAAGGAGGCCGAATCGGTGTTCTCGGCCGCAAAATCGGGCGTCAGCGCCACCGAGAGCAGGATCTTGCTGGCGACGGAGAGTAAAAGCACAAGGCCGATCAGGGTAAATACCGCGATTTTCAGGATACGTTTCATGGGATTTCGGTTTCTTTTGAGAGGGTAAAGATACTGAAAAAAAGCGCAATTGCTTCGAAGAACGGGCATAAAAAAAGACCCGCCCCAAAAGAGGCAGGTCTTTTATCGAGTCCGTGGAACGGAATTATTTACCGAGTTTGATACGAACTTTCTCCAACATGTCGTCGGTCATGCTCGAGAGGTCCCATTCGGGTTTCCAACCCCACTCGGCACGTGCACACGAGTCATCCAGCTTGTTGGGCCAGCTCTCTGCGATAGCCTTCTTCACGGGATCTACGTCGTAGGTCATGGTGAATTCGGGCATACGTTTCTTCAGCTCGGCGTAGATGATTTCGGGCGTGAAGCTCATCGAAGCGATGTTGAAGCTGTTGCGGTGAACGAGTTTGGTAGGATCGGCCTCCATCAGCTCAACGCATGCGCGCAGGGCATCGGGCATATAAATCATATCCATGTATACATCCGAGGGAACGGGGCAAACGAACTTGCCGGTCTTGATGGCCTCGTAGTAGATCTCCACTGCGTAGTCGGTGGTACCGCCGCCGGGGAGGGTTACGTTGGAGATGATACCCGGGAAACGAACCGAACGGGCATCAACGCCGAAACGCTGGTAGTAGTAGTTACCGAGCATTTCGCCGGTTACCTTGCAGACACCGTACATGGTGGTAGGCTGCATGATGGTATCCTGGGGCGTCATATCTTTAGGCGTCGTAGGACCGAAAGCACCGATCGAGCTGGGGGTAAACACAGCGCAGTTGTTCTCGCGAGCGATTTCGAGAGCGTTCATCAGCGCGCCGATGTTGATTTTCCAAGCCAGTTGGGGATTTTTCTCACCGGTAGCCGACAACAGGGCAACGAGGTTGAAGATCGCGTCGATTTTGTAGCGCTTAACGACCGAAGCAACGGCTTCGGTATTCAGAGCATCGAGTTGCTCGAAGGGACCGTCTGCAGCCAGAGCGGGGCAGTCGCGCATGTCGGTTGCGACAACGTTATTGTTGCCATAGATGCTTCTTAAATAAACGGTGAGCTCGGAACCAATCTGTCCGCCTGCACCAACGATAAGAATATGTTTCATTGGGTTAATGTTAAATTGTGATGTAAAGGTAGGCATATTTTATGAAAAACAATTTTTTTTCGAGAAAAAATCGTCTTTATTTTTTGCATATTCAAAAATCTTGTGTACTTTTGCAACGTTTTAAGGGGTAAACGCTGTTTTAGCTCAGTGGTAGAGCACTTCCTTGGTAAGGAAGAGGTCCCGGGTTCAAGTCCCGGAAACAGCTCTGAAGAGGACAATCAATCGGATTGTCCTCTTTTGTTTTTGGTGGAAAACTCCCGACAAAAAGCGGCTTGAAGGCCGCTTTTGTCGTATATACCTATATATTAAAAAAGGACATTGTCCGAAGCGGGCGATGTCCTTTTTGTCTTTTTATCGGTCGGGATTACAGCTTGGGGGTGTAGCAGACCAGTTTGGTGTCGAAAAATTCCTCCTCGAAGAATTTTTTGATTTCGTAGAGATACCAGCGCATGTGGGTCTGGGCGAGTTCTTCGTCCAGATCGCCGCCCTTGAGGTAAAGAATGCCGTTGGGGAGCGTTCCTTTCTGACCCGTCTCGATTTTTTTCCAAATCCACTTCACAAATTCGGGCATGGCGGTGACGGCACGCGATACGACATAGTCGAATTTGCGGTCGATGGCCTCCACACGGCCGCAATGCGTCTCGAGGTTCTTCAGACCGAGCCCCGCAAGGACCCCTTCGACCACGGTGATCTTCTTGCGGATCGAGTCGCACGACAGGAATTGCACCTCGGGAAAGAGAATGGCCAGCGGAACGGACGGAAATCCGCCGCCGCAACCCACATCCAAGATGCGGGCACCACGTTCGAACTGACATACCTTGGCAATGGCCAGCGAGTGGAGGACGTGACGCAGATACAACTGGTCGAAATCCTTGCGCGAAACGACATTGATCTTGGCGTTCCAATCGGCATACAGGGCGTAGAGCGCAGTGAATTGCTCTCTCTGGACGGGTGTCAGGTCGGGAAAATATTTCAGAATGAGTTCCATGTCTATTTTTCGTTTTCTATCATGTGGCACATGCGGTTGCGTGCGCGGTGAATCTGTGTTTTGACGGTGCCCATCGGCAGTTGCAGTTTCTGGGCGATCTCCTCGTAGGACAGCTCGTCGAAGAAACGCATGATGATCAGCTGACGGTAGCGGGGCGTAAGTCGGTTGAGGTAATCCTCGAACTGGGTGCGTTGCTGGAGGTTGATGACGCGCTCCTCGGGCGTGGGCGAATTTTCGGCGGGTGAGGTGAACTGCTCGTCGATGGATTCCTCGTCGGTTTTCCGCCGCATGAAGTCGATGAACGTATTGCGTGCAATGGTGTAGACCCATTGTCCGAAAGTGTATTCGGGCGAATAACGCGCAATGTTGATGTATACCTTGATGAAGGTTTCCTGAAGCAGGTCGTCTGCATCGTTCACGCCGCCCAGACGCGCCACGAAAAGCCGTCGGATGGCTTCGCGGTAGCGGTTGAAGAGGTATTCGAAGGCGACGTCATCGCCCTTGAGCACCAGCTCCACCAAATGTCGGTCGTCGGCAACGATGTAGTCGGCTATCTCCATACCCGTTCGTCTTTACGGATGAGCATTACGGAAAGAATCGCATCGCCGATCCAGCCGAAGAAATCATACAGCGGATAGAGTCGGCACATGCCTTTTTCGCCCAGTCGTTTCGAGATGCGCTTGACCTCCCAGAGGACGATTCCCAGACGGATCGCGAGCAGCAGTGCGGCGTAGATCTTGAATTCCAGCGGCATGACGCACAGGGTCACAACGGACGCGAGGAAGAACAACAGACGCGAACCCTTCTCCCATTCGACGAAACTGCGTGCGCGTTCGCTGTAGTATTTGCGTGCAGACGAGAAGTAACGCATGGTGTTGAACCACCAGCCCCAACCGCCCCAGATGCGTTCGCGTACCAGGGCACGGGGTGAAAGGACGATACTGACGTTGTCGTTGTGGATGATGCGCTGCATGAAGAGGTCGTCCTCGCCGATGTTCATCGCCAGATAGTTGAATCCCTTGACGCCGAAGTAAAGATCCTTCGTGAAGCCGTAGTTGTGGAGAATGCCGCGGTAGGGGTGACGGGTCACGGCGGCCGCGAGCCAGTTCGCGGAGTCCATCAGACGCCACGTACGCATCATTTTGGGGGTGAATCCCGCCTTCTCCTCCATGCCGCAGTAGCCCAGCACGATGTCTCCGCGGGAGAATCCCTTGCCCATGATTTTGAGCCAGTTCTGACTTTCGGGCACGGCATCGACCGACGTGAAGACCAGACAGTCGTGATAGGCCGATTTGATGCCGAGGTTCAGCGCCATCTTGCGCGAAATGGGGTATCGCGGATCGAGGTGGAGCTTGGTGACGGTGACTTGGGGGAAGGATCGTTTGAGTTGTTGCAGATCCTCGAAGAAATCGTTGTCCTGACCGACATAGACGATCACCACCTCAAATTCGGGATAATCCTGTCCGAGGATTCGGGGCAGATGGTCTTCCAGGAAGACGTAGTTTTCCGAGAACATGGGGATGATGACCGACAGGGGGGGATCTTCCTTGCGGATTACTTTTCGTTTGTTGTTTTTGTAGGAAGCGATCCTCCCGTAGCGGAACACGTAGTAGTACAGCTGGACGGAGAACAACAGGGCTAAAATGAGGAAGAGTGTCACCCCTTCCCAGCCGTAAGCGGCCAATATTTGATCAAAAAAACTCATAATCTATGCGAATCCCTGCAAAGGTACAAAACAATTCAGAATTCAAAATTCAAATATACGAATATTTTTGTGTACTTTTGTCGGGGTAGAGTGTCGGGTTTCAACCGATTAAGGAAACCGGGCGATTCCCGACGGGTATTTACGACAAAAATAAAAAAGCAACCGAATGACAGCAACCATCAGACTGGAGTTCACCCTTGAGCAGAAGGACTCCCGCTCGAAGGCGCGTGCCGGCGTATTGAAGACCGACCACGGCGACATTCTTACCCCGATTTTCATGCCTGTGGGTACGGCGGCGACCGTCAAGGGAATTTTCCATCGGGACGTGCGCGACGAGGCGCATGCCCAGATCATCCTGGCGAACACCTACCACCTCTATATGCGACCCGGCATGGACATCATCGAGCGTGCGGGGGGCGTGCATCGTTTCTCTACGTGGAACGGGCCGATGCTGACCGACAGCGGTGGTTTTCAGGTATTTTCGCTGGCCGAGTGCCGCAAGCTGAAGGAGGAGGGTTGTCATTTCCGTTCGCACATCGACGGTTCGAAACACCTGTTCACGCCCGAAAACGTGATGGATACCGAGCGTACGATCGGTGCCGACATCATGATGGCTTTCGACGAATGTCCTCCGGGCGATGCGTCGCGCGAATATGCCGCCAAGTCGCTGGCACTCACCGAACGCTGGCTCGATCGCTGCTTTAACCGCTATCACCAGACCCAACCCAAATACGGACACTATCAGGCGCTGTTCCCCATCGTGCAGGGCTGTACCTATCCCGACCTGCGTGCCCACGCGGCCGAGAACGTCAAGCAGTATAATGCCGACGGATACGCCATCGGCGGTTTGGCCGTGGGCGAACCCACCGAGACGATGTACGAGATGATCGAGGTGGTGAATGCCATCCTGCCCGAAGACCGCCCGCGCTACCTGATGGGGGTCGGAACGCCGATCAACATTCTGGAGGCGATTTCCCGCGGTGTGGATATGTTCGACTGCGTGATGCCGACGCGTAACGGCCGTAACGGTCAGATTTTCACGGAGGAGGGTACGATCAACCTGCGCAACAAGAAGTGGGAGGACGACTTCTCGCCGCTCGACCCCCAAGGCACGGCATTTGTCGATACGCTCTACTCGAAGGCCTACGTACATCACCTGTGCGTGTGCGGCGAGATGCTTGCCGCGCAGATTGCCTCGCTGCATAACATTGCGTTCTACCTGCGTCTGGTGGGCATGGCACGCCAACACATCCTCGCGGGCGATTTCCCCGAATGGAAGGAGATGATGGTCGCAAAACTGGGTCGCAGACTTTAAACTTAAAAAAGTTCAACCATGAAGCTTCGGTTTCCGGGATTCAAAATTTTGGATCGTTACATATTGGGTAAGTTCCTTTCGACTTACTTCTTTGCCATCGCGATGATCCTCATCATCGTGGTGATCTTCGACTATGTGGAGAAGATCGACGACTTCACCGAGTTGAAGGCGCCCCTCAAGGCGATTGTCTTCGACTACTACCTCAATTTCGTCCCGTTCTTCGCGAATCAGTTCAGCGGACTGTTCACGTTTATCGCCTGTATTTTCTTCACCTCGAAGATGGCCTACCAGACCGAGATCATCGCCATGTTGTCGGGCGGTATGTCGTTCCGCCGACTGATGTGGCCGTACTTTCTGGGAGCGCTGATCATCGGCACGATGTCGCTGACGCTGAACCTGTGGGTAATCCCCATTTCGCAGCGCCACGTCGTGAAATTCGAGCAGAAATACAACAAACGCCGTATGCGTGCCACCTACGACCAGCACATCTACCGCCAGATCGAACCGGGCACGTTCGTTTATGTGCGCGGCTATACCGATGCCGAGAAACGCGCCTCGTTCTTCGCCTTGGAGCATTACGACGGCGGTAAGATCACCCGGTCGCTCGAGACGTCCAACGTCCAGTTCGACCCCGAATCGAAACGCTGGAGCGCCCAGAAATACATCCGCCGCTCGTTCGACTCGCTGGGCGTGGAGACCTTCACCCAGCACCGTAACCTTGACACGCTCATCAACCTCGAGGCCACCGAGCTGGGTCGTATCACGGAGCTGGTGCAGACGATGAACATCACCGAGCTGAACACCTTCCTTTCGCAACAACGCCGCAAGGGATCCGACTCGATCAACATCATCGAGGTGGAACGCCATGCACGCTTCGCCTACCCGCTGTCGACCTTCATCCTGACGCTTATCGGCGTGTCGCTTTCGTCGCGTAAGGTGCGCGGCGGAACGGGACAACACATCGGTATCGGTACGGCACTGTGTTTCTCCTACATCCTGATCCTGAGGTTCTTCCAGGAGTTTGCCAAGGGCGGTGAACTCTCGCCGGGACTTGCCGTGTGGCTGCCGAACATCATCTATCTGTTCATTGCGATCTACCTTTATCAGAAAGCACCCAAATAAACCGAAATATGGACAAACTCAAAGAAATATTCATCCGTTTGAAGCAGTATCCGTTGGTTTACCACCTGCTGCTCATCCTGTTGTCGATCCTTGTGCTGGCGATCCTGAGCCACTTCCTGATGCAGGTCGGCACGCGTCATAGCGCACGTTGTACGGTACCCGATTTCTCGGGCGTGCACATCAACGAAGCGCTGAAAATGGCTCGCAAGAGCGATCTGGACATCCGCATCAACGACTCGCTTTTTGTGCCGGCTTACGACGGCGGTATTGTCCTCGACCAGCTGCCCGAAGGGGGTGTCGAGGTGAAACCCGGCCGTACGGTCTATGTGACGATCAACTCGTTCCAGGAGAAGATGGTTCCCGTGCCGTTTGTGGCGGGCTACTCGCTGCGTCAGGCCAAAAATATGCTCGAGACGGCAGGCCTTCAGATCGAGAAACTGGTCTACGAACCCGACCTGGCGACGAACTACGTGCTGGCCGAGTACTGCAAGAATAAACCCGTGCTCGAAACCTCGCGCATGATGACCGAATTCGGTACGGGCATCACGCTCCACGTGGGTATGCACGGCGGTGTGGGCTATACGATCGTGCCGATGGTCGTGGGTCTTTCGATGAAGGATGCCAAGAGCCGCCTTTGGGAGGCAGGCCTCAATGTGGGCAAGATCGAATTTGACGAGGACATCAACCTCTTGAACCAGAAGAATGCCCGCGTCTATGTGCAGACGCCCGAGGCACGCCGCGGTGTGGCTTTGGGATCGAAGGTCGGCTTCCGCCTGACGCTCGATACGAAGAAACTCCACCGCGAGAAGACCCTGGCCGAACAACGCGCCAACGCCATCGAGGAGCAGGAACGCCAACTCGACGAACAGCGCCGCGACTCGCTGCAACAGCTTCTGGGCGAATCCTCTTCGTTTGAGGTGACGATCGACTCGGCGGCCGTTGCCCATCCCGAACTTGAACCGATCGAAGAGTAGACATGGAGGATTTGAAACAACGCGAAGACCTTCTGAAGGAGGATCTTGCGACGGATCTTCCCGAGGATGACGAGGAAGAGACCGACGGTCTTTACGAACACTTCTCGATCACGGCCGACAAGGGGCAGAAACTGCTCCGACTGGACAAATATCTGGTGGCGCATACCGAGAACTGTTCGCGTAACCGCATCCAGGCGGCTGCCGACAACGGCAACATCCTGGTGAACGGCACGCCCGCCAAATCGAGCTATAAGGTAAAACCCTTCGACCACATCCAGCTGGTGATGCCGTACCCGAAACGCGAGTACGAGATCATCCCCGAGAACATTCCGTTGGATATTCCCTACGAGGATGACGATGTGGTCATCGTCAATAAGGCGGCGGGCATGGTGGTGCATCCGGGTGTGGGCAACCACAACGGCACGTTGGTGAATGCCATGACCTACCACCTGCAAAACCTGCCGATGTTCTCCGAGGGGAATCAGCGTGCGGGACTGGTGCACCGCATCGACAAGGATACGTCGGGCATCCTGGTGATGGCCAAGAACGAGGAGGCGCTGGCCTACCTCGGCAAACAGTTCTTCGATCACTCCATCACGCGCCGCTATGTGGCGATGGTGTGGGGCAACTTCACCGAGGATGAGGGTACGATCGAGGGCAATATCGGCCGCAGTCCGAAGGATCGCCAGAAGATGTACGTCTTTGAGGACGGATCGCAGGGCAAACGTGCCGTGACGCATTGGCGCGTTCTGAAACGCTTCGGCTATGTGACCTTGGTCGAGTGCCGTCTGGAGACGGGACGTACGCATCAGATTCGCGTGCATATGTCGTGGATCGGCCACCCGCTTTTCAACGACGAACGCTACGGCGGCGACCGCATCCTGAAGGGCACGACCTTCGCCAAATACAGGCAGTTCATCGAAAACTGCTTTGCGATCATGCCGCGACAGGCGCTCCACGCGCGGGTTTTGGGATTCATTCACCCCACGACCCACAAATATGTCGAATTTGAGAGTCCGCTTCCCGAGGATTTCAGCCGTTTGATCGAGAAGTGGGAGGGTTATGTCGCATCGCGCGAGGTGACGCCCGAAGAATAAGAAGAAATATATTGCCGATTCCGACGCCGGGTTCTGCTCCACGGGAGCGGGGAACGGTGCGAAGTCGTGTCAGCATAAAGTTACAACCATGTTTTTACCCACATCAGTCAAAGAGGTGCGCGAACGCGGATGGGATCAGTTGGATGTGATCCTTTTTTCGGGTGATGCCTACATCGATCACCCGGCATTCGGTGCGGCCGTGATCGGCCGTCTGCTGGAGGCCGAGGGCTACCGTGTGGCGATCGTACCCCAACCCAACTGGCAGGATGACCTGCGCGATTTCAAGAAGTTGGGCACGCCGCGTCTGTTTTTCGGTATTTCGGGCGGAGCGATGGACTCGATGGTCAATCACTATACGGCCAACCTGCGCCTGCGCCACGACGATGCCTATACGTCGGGAGCCAAGGCGGGATTCCGTCCCGACCGCTGTGTCACGGTCTATTCCCAAATCTTGAAACGCCTCTTTCCGCACGTTCCCGTCGTGATCGGCGGTATCGAATCGTCGCTTCGCCGATTGACGCACTACGACTATTGGTCGGATTCGCTGTTCCCGTCGATTCTGGAGCAGTCGGGTGCCGATCTTCTGATCTACGGCATGGGCGAAAAGGTCGTGCAGGAGGTTGCCCGTAAGATGCGTAACGGCTATAACGCCAAACTCCTGCGCTCGGTGCGTCAGGTGGCGTTCCGTGCCGATGCGGGATATGTCGAACGCCTCGACCCCGCCACGACCATCCGCCTCCACTCGTTCGAGGAGTGCTGTGCCGACAAACGCGCCTTTGGCGAAAACTTCGTGCAGATCGAGACCCTGAGTAACCTCATGAACCCGCAGGCGACGCTGGTTGAGGGGGTGGGCGATCACTTTATCGTGGTGACCCCGCCCAATGCGACCCTCACGACCGAGGAACTCGACCACTCGTTCGATCTGCCGTACGAACGTGCGCCCCACCCGCGCTATGAGGGCAAGGGCGACATCCCTGCCTGGGAGATGATCAAACACTCGGTGAACATCCACCGCGGATGCTTCGGCGGCTGCTCGTTCTGCACCATCTCGGCGCATCAGGGTAAATTCATCAACTCGCGTAGCGAACGCTCCATCCTCAACGAGGTGGAGCAGATCACCCATATGCCCGATTTCAAGGGTTACCTGTCGGATGTGGGCGCCCCCTCGGCCAATATGTACCGTATGGGCGGCCGCAACAAGGAACTTTGCGCCAAGTGCCGCCGTCCGTCGTGCCTCCATCCGCGCAAATGCCCCAACCTGAATAACGACCACCGTCCGTTGCTGGAACTTTACAAGAAGATCCGCAACGTGAAAGGCATCAAAAAGGCCTTTATCGGCAGCGGTATCCGCTACGATTTGTTCGACGATTCGCCCTACCCGGAGACAGTCGTCAAATACCATACGTCGGGTCGATTGAAGGTCGCTCCCGAACACACGGAGGATCGCGTGCTGAACCTCATGCGCAAGCCGCCCTTCGCCCTGTTCGAGAAACTCAACGCCGATTTCCACCGCATCTGCGATAAGGAGGGTCTGCGCTACCAGCTCATCCCGTACTTCATCTCGTCCCACCCCGGATGCGAGGAGTGCGATATGCGCCACCTCTCGGAGAAGGTTTTGGGTAAATTGCACTTCACGCTCGAGCAGGTGCAGGATCTTACGCCGACCCCGATGACCTTCTCGTCGGTGATGTTCTATACGGGCATGAATCCTTATACGGGCGAAGAGGTCTTTGTGGCCAAGTCGCAGGAGGACAAACGCCGCCAGAAGAGCTATTTCTTCACGGACGAGAAACGCGAAGCCCTGCGTGGCGAGTTCCATCCCCACCAGATCCCGCACGGAGGCCGTAAGGTGCAAAACGGAAAGCCCTTCCGCCGAGATGACCGCCGTGACGACCGCCGAGATGGCCGTCAAACCGCCTGCAGTGAAGATCGCCGCACGGACTCACGCCCCGACCGCTTCGGCACGAAAAAAGGCGCTGCTCCACGTGGAACGGCACCCTTTAAGAAGAAACGCTATTAAAACCCGCATAAAAAAATCCCGAAACCCACTCCGGTTTCGGGATTTTTTGGTTTCGAACTTTTCGGCCTACCACATCGGCTTCAGAATACCGAACATGACGCAGGCGATGACGAACGTCACGATGATGTTGAAGGTCTGAGCCACGAGGAATGAACGCAATACGTTGCGGTTGTCCTTCGAGATGATGTCCTTCAGACGGGTATCAAGACCGATGCAGACGAACGCCAGCGAGAAGAACAGCGTCGAGAACATCTTGGCCACATCTTTTTCGGGCAGTTTGCCCATTTCGTTGGGAACGAATACACCGTACTCCTTCAGCAGCGAGAAAACGAGCGATGCTACGACGAAACCGATGATGAACTTCGGGAATTTCTCCCAAACGATGCCCAACGAAGGTTTCTGTGCGCCGCTGCCCTGCTGATGGGTCGAGAGGTAGAGGGCGATGAAGAAGGCCACGACGCCGATCAGTACGTTCTGCGTACCCTTGATGATCATGGCGTGGGTGTTGGCCACTTCTCCGGCGATCATACTCGATGCGCCGACACCCGACGTGGTGTCGATCGTACCGCCGATCCAGGCGCCCGTCACCTCCTGTACGACCTGCGGATCATCGAAGATCAGCGGGAGGATCATATTGGCCAGCCAGGGCATCAGGTAAATCATCGGCACGACGATAATCAGAATCAACGACACGATGTAGGGGAGTTTGTTCTCCTTGCTGCCCGTGGCGCGTTCGGCGGTGATTGCGGCCGACACACCGCAGATCGAAAGACCGCTGGCGAGGATCATGGCCGAGGGGCGGTCAACACCCGAACGGCTTGCATACCAGTAGGCGAAGAACCAGACGATGGTCACGACCATGATGGCCTGTACCAGACCGAATACACCCGATTTCATCACATCCTGAATCATGATCGTGGCACCGAGGCACACGACACCGATCTTGATGAAGAACTCACCCTGAATGGCGGGTTTGAGCCATGCGGGCACGTGCCATGCGTTGCGGACGATCAGACCGAGGATCACCGAGAAGAATACGGCCTCAAAACCGTAGGCTTTGATGAAGGGGATCTTGGCGAGCATCTGCGCGATGATCGAGAGGGCGAAGACGCATACGAGCGAAATCAGCAGTCCCTTCATCGGACGCTTCAGGAGTGCCATACCTGCATAGGTGATGACGGCCACGATACCGAACAGGATGAGGATATTGTACCAGGCCACCTCACCGAACAGGGTCGAGGGTACGTTGGGTACATCTTTGGCAAAAGTTCCTGCAAGGATGAGCAGCGGAATGGCGACCCAGACCGTTACCCAGTCTTCGGTGCGGAGTTTGTCTAAAAATTGCTTCATGATATTGATGTTTTTTTGTTTGTTGCGGGATTAGAATTGTGCGGTGACCATCACGCCGATCTGGTTGTTGCCGCCCTTGAAGTGCTGGAAGAAGGGGCTCGACTTGGCGTAATCAATATAGGAGTAGTTGATCATGGCACGGAAATGCTTCACGGGATTCCATACCAGCGACAGCGTGTAGTTCGTCTGACGCGAGTTGTTGAAGTCGGTGTCCTGCAGGAAGGTATCGTAACGCAGGGCAACCTGTGCCTTCTTCACGAAGCTGTAGGCACCCGATACATACCAGCTGCTGCTCGTGACCTCCTTCATGGGTTTTACTTCTTCTGCGGACGTCAGATCGGCCATGCCGGTTTTGCCGCCGATCCACTCACCGCGCAGAATCAGACGCTTGCCTTCGTACTGAACGCCTGCACTGTAACGGTCGCGCGTCGTTTTGTCCGCGCCGCTTTTGCCCGAGTAGAGCGATCCCGACACGGTCAGCGCCTTCATCGGGTGAATGCCCATGCGGAAGGTGATGTCCTTGTGGTTGTTTACGTCTTTGGTGTTGATGCCCGAACCGTTCAGCACGGCGAAATCATAGCTGATCAGGTTGAAGAAACGGCCGTTCACGTTGAAACCGAGGTCACGGTTCGAACCGCTCACACCCGAAAGATCCTTACCGCCGACGAGTTTCGAGATGGCCATCGGCGTGTCGATAAATTCATAGGAGGCGGGCTTGAACGAGGTGTTGAAGATCGTGAAGGGGATCTTCAACTGACCCATCTTGAAATTCAACTCGTCGAGCGGGTGATACTGCACGAAGGCATCGACGATCTTGGGCGATGCGAACTCCAATTGCAGACGGTAGTCGAGTTTGTCTTTGAGCAGGTCGCCCTGGAAATTCAGACGGGCACGTTTGATCGAGAAATCGGTTTTGTCCTCGTTCCAGTCGAATTTCAGCTGGATGTAACCCGAGATTTTGGGCAGATGTTTTGTGATCTTGTCCCAACGGGCGGCACGTTTTTCCATGTGCTCGGCATTTTTTTCCAAACGCTCGACTTTGGCGGCGAGCTCTTCGAGGGTGGGGGCGGGAGTGTTCTCCTGTGCGAACAGGGGGCATACCATCAAAAGGGATAAAAGGGTAAAAATGTATTTCATATTTGTAATTTTGGATTGACTTTACGTTGCGAGTACAAAAGTACGGATAATGAATAGGGTTGGCAATAAGTGAAAACACCTAAAAAAACAATAAAAAGCGACAATTTGGAGAATGTCGCCTGCCGTTTTTCGTAAAATCGTTCCGAAATTGCTAAAATACCTCTTGAAGAATGCGTACCGACTGCACCGAACCGACGGCGTCGAGGTGGTAGCCGAAATAGACGAGCATGGCGTTGAGGAAGTCGCGGCGGTTCTGGCGGTTGAGGGGCATGCGGCCGAGGATCTCGGTGCCGTTTTCGAGCATCGTGTCCAGAATCAGACTGCACGAACGATCCATGACGCAGGGGTGTTCGGGCTTTTCATTAACATACAATCCCTCCTTGATGTCGAACCACGCTCCCTCGCGGTATTCGTTGCCGGGGCAAAAGCCGAGGTAACGGCTCAAGTTGGCCATAAACCAAAGGTGGAAGTCGGCAACCCCCTCTTCCAACTGATCGAGCTCCATGACACTCCGCCATACGAAGTCGAACAGCTCCTCGTTGGGTTCGCACTCGCGCACCAGACGATAGAGCACCTCGGCCATAAACAGCGCAAGGGTCGATTTGCGTACATCAAACGGGATGGATTGCAACGCAACCCCCGCATGTACTTCGCGGAAACGGTGCATTTCGCCGTGTGCCGTCTCCGCCCCTTCGAGTTCCACGGGGAACACGGGCTGGAAAAGACCCAGCTTCGAACCGCGCCCCGAACGACTGCGCACGCCCTGCACCATGTAGCTCTGGCGTCCGCGCACATCGGTCAAGAGGTGCACGACCAACGACGAATCGCCGTATTTCAACGTGTGAAGGACGATGCCGCGGGCTTTGTAGTATTTCCTCAGTCCGCCCATTATTTACGTACGTGAACCAACTGCCAGCCCTCGCGCGAACGGGTGGCGATGTGCCTTAGACCGCATTCCGCGGCGGATTCGAGGATTGCGGGAATGTCCTCCTCCAAAAAACCGCTCATCAGAAGATCTCCGCCCTCGTTCAAAAGACGCGCCGAGATCGCCATCTGGTTGATGAGGGTATTGCGGTGAATATTGGCCAGAATAAAGTCGTAATGACGGTCACCCACGACCGAAATATCGCCCATAATCGGCGTGATGCGCTCTTCGACCCCGTTCAGCGCAATGTTTTCGCGGCAACTCTCCACACAAACATCGTCAATATCGACGGCATCCATGTGGCGTGCGCCCCATTCGGCCGCCACGATGGCCAATACGCCCGTACCGCAACCGATGTCCAATCCCGTGCGACCTGCCACATTGAGATCCATCGTCTCGCGCGACATCATCCACGTGGTGGCGTGATGGCCCGATCCGAACGACATCCGCGGACGCAGCACCACTTCGCGCTCACCCTCGGGGGCGGGGGCGTGATGCGGGGCACGGATGCGCAGACGGCCGTCCACATCGACCGGCGTGAAATCGTGCTCCTCCCATTGGGCGTTCCAGTTCTCGGTGGGGATCTCCTCATAAGTGCCCTCCACGTGGTAACGCGACATCAGGGCGGAGAGTTCCTCCTTGTCGAGCGCCTCGAGGTTTGAGGTCTGGATGTAGGATTTCAGCGTGCCGTCCTCCCACAGGAACGATTCAAAGGGGTAGTCGCCGAGTTCGGCCGTGAGAATCTCCGAAAGATCCTCCGAACAGGGTATGTCGAGTGCGGTGTAATTCATGTCCGTAAAATTTCGTATCTTCGCCAATGCGATCGGGATTTTCCGATCCCATGCAAAGTTAATGATAATCTTCCAAATTTAGACACGATGAGCGAAACCTCCAAAAAATGGCGGGAAATCCTTGCGGGCTACAAGACCTACATCCGCTTCGGGAAAAACCTCTCGCGCAACACGATTCAGTCCTATACGGGGGACTTGGAGCGTTTTGCGGCGTTCTGCATGGAGTGCGGCATTGCCGATCCGTGTAAAATCCGCAAGGAGGATATCGAGGCCTATCTTTCGCAGCTCTACGAGGAGGGGCAGACCAAACGCACGGAAGCACGCGAACTTAGCTCCATACGCAGCCTGTGCGAGTACCTGCTCGTCAATGACCGCATCGACCGCTCGCCTGCCGAATTTATCGCCACGCCCAAAATCGGACGTTCGCTTCCCGATGTGCTGTCGGTCGAGGAGATCGACCGTATGATCGCGGCGGCCGAGGGCGAAGACCCCGAACGCGGCATCCGCAACGGGGCGGTGCTGGAGGTACTTTATTCGTGCGGATTGCGCGTGTCGGAACTGACCGACCTGCGTATTTCCGATCTGTTTTTCGGGGAAGGCTACCTGCGTGTGGTGGGTAAGGGCGACAAACAGCGGCTTGTGCCCGTGAGCGATGCCGCCAAACGACGCATCCGTCAATATTTGGATATAAGGAAACCCGCGCGTGCGGGGGAGGATACCTTATTTTTAAACCGCAACGGGCGCAAACTCTCGCGCGTGATGATTTTCACGATCATCAAACGGGCGACAGCCGTGGCGGGCATCGACAAACCCGTATCGCCCCACACCTTCCGACATTCGTTCGCAACCCATCTTCTGGAGGGCGGGGCGGACATCCGTCAGGTGCAGGAACTGCTCGGCCACGAGAGCATCCTCACGACCGAAATCTATACCCACCTGGATCGTGCGCACCTGCGCAAAACCCTCGAGGAGCATCTTCCGTTGATGAATAAGGCTTAAAGACGGCGGATCTGCGCCCTACAGGTAAGACGCATCGCCGAGTAATCCACCCCCGAAATCACGACCGTGATGCCCCGGGGGGCGGTAAATTCCCGCAAAAGATCTTCCAGCGGGGTTGCTTTCCGTGCCAACATACGCGCAAAGGCTTCGCGGTAGTCCCGCGGGAAATGCCCCACGGTGATCCCCGCATAAAATTCCGTGCAGGCCATCCGATCAATCTCCGTACACTCCTCGATCGAGAGGATTTCCCCCTCTTCGGAGAGCGTCAGGAGCGGATTCCGGACAAACTTACTCCCCGTCCACGCGAGATGGGAGGCTGTCCGTCTTGGGGAAGAAGGGTGCGAAGAATTCATCGGTAAAAAGACGAAGGTTCATCTGCTTTTCGAAGAGGCTGTCCACGGCGGGTTCGGCCATCGGTTTGAATTCGAGCTTCATGTCGCGAATGGTGATGGAGGGACGCTGCGGTTTGCCGCTGAAGTGCAGAAAGTCGAAATGGAGGGTTTTGTGGGTCGTATCGGCCGTGAAACGACGGCGGAAATGTTCCCGATCCCCGCGCAGGAGCGAGACGTTGTAGACAAAAGCACGCTCTTTGTTGTGACGCTCGACCCACACGTTGGCACGGAGTCCCTTCTTTTCGTTCTGGTCGAGCGAATCGATCTCGTAGTCGAGCGAGAGGGTATATTCGCCGGGTTGCAGCTCGAAATCCATCTTCAGACGTGAAGTATCCTTCAGACGTCCCACGCGAATCAGCGAATCGGCGAAAATCGTGCGCGAGAACGTGCGCTGTGCCACGTTGTTGATCGTGTCGAGGATCGCCACTTCGTGCTTGTAGTATTCGCTCTCCTGCTCCAGACGGGCGATGGCCACCTCCACCACATCTCCGATACGGGCACTCTTGCGTTTCGAGAAGTTACCGATGGTGTACTGGATGTCCTCGATCGAGTAGCCGTGATCCCTCAGAATCGGTTCGTAGATGTTCAGCGAATCGAGTCTGAAACGATTGACATCCGAGGCGGTGTAGGCGTTGGCCAGGAAGATGTCGTGGAAGATGTCGGCCAGCTCGGGGTCGGGGATGACCGTGCGTTTCTGGCACGAGGAGAATCCCACCGAAAGCAGCAGGACGGAAATGAGGGTGATAATGCGGTTCGTATTCATAATTTCGACTTTATCATGTTGCGTGCGGTCACCAGCGACAGCGTATATCCGATGACGGCCAGCGAAACGAGTATAATCACAAGGTCATCCGCGCGGAAAATCACGGGGTAACTCTTCACCAGGAACGTCTCGGCGGGGATTTCGATCCATCCGAAGGTTTGTTGCAGGAGCGTGAGCCCCACACCGATCCCCACACCGAGTACGCCTCCCCACGTGCAGATCAGAAGCCCCTCGGTAAGGAAGATGCGTCGGATCAGCCGTGTGTCGGCACCCAAAGCACGGAGAGTGGCAATATCCTGCCGTTTCTCGACAATGAGCATTGCCAGAGCGCCCACAATCGAGAACGAGGCGATCAGAAGCACCAGCAGGGCGATGAGGAAGATGCCCCATTTCTCCAACTCCATGATGCGGTAGAACGAGGCCTTGAGCTGTTCGCGGGTCTCGACGCGGAATCCGTCGCCCGCCAACTCCTGCACGGCTTTTTGTACGCGTTCGATCTCCCCGCGACGCACACGGATGGCCAGCGCCGAGGCACGGTCGTCGTAGCGGAGCAATTCGCGGGCATAACGCAGCGAGGTGAAGACATAGGTCTGCTCGGTCTCCAGATCGAGGATGTAGATCCCTTCGAGGGCGATCTTGCGGCGCGTGTAATTCTCGAACGGCAACAGCGACGAGAACGAATTGCGCCGTACGGCATAGGTCGAGACTTCGGTGTCGGCCAGCGTGCGGATGCCCAGCTGCATGGCCAGTGCCTGCCCCATGATCATACGGTCGAAATCGCCCAGCGTCACGCCCCAACGACCCGCCGAGATGTAATCCTCCATCGGGAGCACCTGCTCGTAGGAGTCTTCCACACCGCGCAGGGTGGCCGTGGCCTGCCGTCCGCCATACTCCAACAGGATGCCCTGCTCCAAGAGGAGCGAAGCGGCCTCCACGCCCCTTAGACAGCGGATCTTCTCCACGGGAAGCTCCTCCTCGCGGAACGTGCCGCCCTTTCGGGGGGTTACGGTCAGCGGCGCATCGACGGCCGAGCAGACCCCAGCGGCGAGTTGCTCGAAGCCGTTGAAGACCGACATCAGGATGATCATCGCCGCCACGGGTACGGCTACGGAGAACACGCTCAGTCCCGAAATCAGATTGACGACCGATCGGGACTGGGACGAGAACAGGTAGCGTTTGGCGAAGATCCGGGAGAGCATGAAGCGGTTATTTCTTCAGCGCGTTGTCGATTTGTTCGATGTATTCGAGCGAGTCGTCCAGGAAGAACTGGATTTCGGGGATGTTCTTCACCTGATTGCGGATGCGGTTGCCCAGAAGGCCGCGCAACTGGCGCATGTGTTTGTCCAACGAGGTCATCACCGCGTCACAATGATCGAACGGGAAGACGCTGACATAGATCTTGGCATATGCGAAATCGGGCGAAACGCGCACGGCGGTGACGGTCACCAGCGAACCCTGTACGACTTCGGGGGCTTCCTTTTGCAGGATCTCGGCCATATCCTTCTGGATTTGTTTGGCAATTTTTTGCTGACGTGTTGTTTCCATGGTTATTCTTGTTTAAAGTGCGTATTTGAATACTTCGGTATTTTTCTCGCGTCTGCGGCGCGGTTTCCATTCGTCGAATCCCGCCTTGTTGAAGCGGTAGCTGACGCCGATCGAGATGATGAAGTTGTCGAGCGGCGATTTGAGCGGGGTCAGACGGAACGGGTTCTCCGACATGTTGTCGTTGAGGTTGTCGTTGTATTTGCTGCGGTTGCGGACAATATCCGAAAACCCGAAATAGTAACGGGCGCGGACGTTAATTTCGTAGCGTTTGATCAGAAAGGCCAGACCCACACCTCCCGCAAGTCCGTATCCCCAGCGGTTGTCGCGCGTGAGGCGGAAGTTGTAGTCACCCTTCCAGTCGGGACGGTTCATGACCTCGTGGGCAAACTCGTTCTCGTAGGTCGAGGAGAGGTTGTAGGAGAAGGTCGCGGCGGCCTCCAAGTAGAAACGCAGACGGTTGTGCAACATGTAGAAGTGGGGCTGCCATACCACAGGCATCACGATCGATTTGACGTGACGCGTGTAGTAGAGGTATTCCGAGGGGTCGTCCGTTGCGGTGGAGTTCTGGGCGTAGGAGAATCCGCGGTTCATGAACTCGAGGTCGATACCGAAACCGCCCACGATGCGCGAACGGCTGTAGTGACGCCACGTGAGTCCCACCGAGTAACTGTCCCACAGGCCTTTCATCTCCTGTTCGGGTTTCAGACGCGCGGTCGAAAGTCCGTAACCCGCCGTGAAACCGAGGGTATGCTGTGCGGCGGCCTCTCCGACCCACAGTAGGGCGAAGAGCGACAGCGTAAGTAGAATGAGTTTTCGTTTCATGTCAAAATGTGCGTTTTATCGGCGGTCGAACATATTGCCGGCCGAGCCGAAATTACGGTCGCGCTGCTGGCGTTCCATGCGTTCGCGTTCCCGATTCTTCTTGGGACCCTCCTTGGCAAGGCGTTCGGCCTCTTTGCGGAGGCGTTGCTTCTCACGTTCGTCCAGCATACGTTGCAGCGACTGCATCGTCACGGGGGCGAAGAGTTTCTCGAAATCCATCGTCACCTCGACCTCCCAGTTGGCTTTCGTGGCGAAAACCTCCTCGGCATCCTCGTTGATGAAGAACTCGGCGCGTTCGGGCATGCGGCGCTCCACCACATTACCCGTATCCCACTTGCCGTTGCCGTTCTTGTCCTCGATGATGCGGAACTTGATCTCGCCCGGAGCGACGTAGTTGAACTGCACGTCGCCCGACGATACGCCCCGACGCTCCTCCTGGACGCGGTTAGAGGCATCGGTCAGCTGGATGATGTATTTCGTGGCATCGGCACGACCCTTGACGTGGAGTTTCACGATGGCGAACTTTTCGGGATCGTAGGCTGTGTATTCGCCCGAGATCGAATCGTTCCGGAATCCGGCGGCATTGGTCAGTGCTCCTGCGGGGATCGTCAGTTTGTATTTGGCTTTGGGTTTCCAGGCGGCACGCACCTCCCAACGCAGCATCTTGGCCGTGTCGCGGACGAAATGCACCGCAAGGGGTTGTTCCGACCCCGATTTCTCGTCGACCTCCACCAGCGAAATGGCCGCCGAGTCGATCTTGACGATCGGGTGGTCGAATTCGGCCTCGAGGTACTTCTCGGGATTCACCTCGCCCGAGGTCGGGAACTTGATCACGAAGGGATTCTTCTCCAACGGATTCTTGTATTCGCGTCCTTCGGCTTCGGCCTTCTTCTTCTCCTCCTCGATGCGCTTGCGCTCCTTCTCCTCCTGCTTCGACTCGACGAGTTTCCACGGCAGTTTCAGGTCTTCGGTGACCTTCTGGAGTACGTTCAGCGTATCGTGCTTCATGTAGGTGATCTTACCGCGGATCGTATCGGGCAACAGCTTTGCGGGGTGGTTGAACCACAGGGCAATCGTATCGCGTCCCTCGGTCTGGGGGTCGATGATCACATGGTCGTCGGGGATGCTGTCGAAATGGATCGACTCGATCTGGGGATGTGCCGACGCAAAGAAGAGCATGGCCTTGTGCTGCATGGGACGCTGCTGCTCGGAGAGCATCTGACGACGGAAGGCCTTGTCGGTGAACATACGGATGTAGAGTTGCGGCTCGGCTGACACGTAACGGCGCAGCGAATCATACCAGATCGAGAAATCGGGCAGTTTGGCGGGGTTGTAACGCCCCTCGATGAAGCCCACCTGATCGGCTCCCGGCTCGTAGAGCTGGTTGTCGTTCTTGTCCTGTACGGCATAGACGCGGTAGTCGATCGGCTTGAGGTTCTGCGCGATGAAAATACCGTTGGTTTCGGCGCGGGCGATCACCGCGGGTTTGTATTTGAAGATCGTCGAGTCGTATTCGGGTTTGTCCTCCACCGAATCGGCGGGGAAGAACCAGATGAAACTCTTCGGCACGGAGTCGGCCTTGTAGCTGTCGGCCGTATAGCCCGACATGTACATCGAGTCGATCTCGTTGCCCGTCGAGAAGACGTAACGCATCGAGAAGAGGGGATTACCCTCGTTGTTGTCGCGTACCGCACCGCCGAAATTCAGGGCGTAGGTGGTATTCGGCTCCAGCGTATCGCGCAACTGGACGACAATACCGCGACCGCGCAACGTGAGCAACGGTTTCTTCTTCATGGCGGGCGAGGTGTAGAACTCCTTCTGCTGATCCTTCAGCTGCACGAACTCGTTGAATTCGATGTAGATCTTCTCGTGCTTGGTCAGCGGACGGTTTTTCGTAAAGTTGTCGGGCGTCATGGCCACGATGACGGGCGGAAGCGTGTCGATGGGGCCTCCCGTGGGGCTTAACATGTGGGCGCAACGCGTCAGAAAGGCCGACAGGAAAACAACGGCCAGAAGCGCGCGCACGATGTGGAGCATATGTCGTTTGTTGCGTGTCATCAGTTTGGGTTTAAATTACTGTTTGTCGGTATTCGGATCGGGAACTTCGGGATCGGGATCGGGATCGGGCTCCGGTTCGGGATCGGGTTTCTGGTTCTCGGGCGAGAATTTCTCGTTGACGATCGTCCAGCCGTTCTCCTCGCGGATCCAATCCTCCAGCCACAGGCTGAACAGCACATTCCATGTGGGTTCCTCACCCTTCAGGTCGGGTGTCTGCTTTGTGTAGGCGTAGATCTTGTTGGCGCGATCGACCGCCACGATCATGATGGGCGTCGAGTTGATCGTCATGCCGTATTTGCCGTTCTCCTCCGCATAGCCGATGAAGTTGGGTTCGTCGCGCTGCTGACGCTCGTCGCGTTTGAGTGTGATGCGCGATGCCCAGGCATCCTCGTAGGATTTGATCTTCCAGTCGGTCGTGTCGGCCACATAGGCGTAGATCTTGATCTGGCCGTTGGCGTAAGCCTCCTCCGCAGTCTCGGCCGTCGTCTTGAATTTGGGATCGACATAGACCTTCAGCTTGGCGGGCGGGTTGTAGAAATCGTTGCGGAACACCCAGCGTCCCGACGTATAGCAACGTCCCTCCTTGTAGGGGGCGAAAACCAGCGAAACATAGAGGAACGGCACATTCAATACGCTCTCCTGCATCGTGTAGGCAAAGAGTCGGTTCGTCGGATCAACCGCCACGACCATCTGCGGCTGACGCGAGATGGGCATCTGCAACCATCCGACCGCCTCCGAAGGGGTGCCGTCGGCGGCCGTTCCCGTGAACTGATAGGGCGTGCCGATGGCGGCGGGTTCGCTCTGCTGCTCCCGGGGGGTCTCCTTCGAGGAGATCACGCCGGCCAGGGCATCGTCGTACGAAAGTACCTGCCACGTGGTCGTATCGACCGCATAGGTGAAGAGCCGTACGCCCTCGAGCGGTTCGGGCTGATCGACCGATTTGGCCTGCACAAGCGGTTTGAGTACATAGGTGGTTGCGATGGTGTTGTCCTTCAGACAGCCCGAGAACAACGCCGCAGCCAGCATACAGTATAGGAATTTCAATTTCACGTATTTTCGCGTTTTTTAATTTTTCGTTTTCAGTTCGTCGAGCATTTCGCGAAGGGTCTTTCCCGTCGCGGGATGGATGCGGTCGCGGGCAATCTCGCACAGGGGCACAAGGGCAAATTCGCGCTCGCCCATCCGCGGGTGGGGAATCTCCAGATCGGGCGTCGAGATGATCTCATCGTCGTAGAACATGATGTCGATGTCGATCGTGCGCGAGGTGTAACGGGCACCCGTTGCGGCCTTCTCCTCGGCCTCCACCTTGCGGTCGCGTCCCAGTTCGTGCTCGATGGAGTGGATCTCCAGGAGGATCTCTTCGGGGCGGAGGTCGGTCGTGATCTCCACGGCCTGATTCGAGAACAGATCATCGGATTCGAATCCCCACGCCTTCGTCTCGTAGCGGTGCGAACAGCGCAGAACGGCTCCGATGCGGGCGTTGATCAAACGCTGGGCGGCGTGAAGCGTCCGCTTCATATGCCCCAAATTTCCGCCTAACAACAAAATCACACGTGCCATAATGCTACAAATGTTTGATCATCTTGCTCACGGCAAGAGCAAAATGGGTGAATACTATGGTCGGATTGCCGTTTTGCGTGATCTGACTCATCGCGCGTTCGACTTCATCCGCCAGGGGTTCTATGTTTCGCGCCCCGACAAAGGGTGCAAAATTGGTGCAGAATTTCAGTTCCTCGCCCCAAAGGTAACCCACCTGCGGGATACCCGAGTGGAGCATGAAACTCTCGCGCAGAAGACGCAGGGCATTCCTCAAGAACGAACGCTGCTGCTCGCGCGTCAGTCGGGCGGCATCTTCCGCCCAGGTGATCAGTTCGAGGTGCTTGTCGTTGTAGCTCAGACGCATCAGACGGCAGAACAGCTCGAAATTCTCCTGCCTCTCGGCATCGTCCTCGCCTTTGATCAGTTGCTTCAGACGCAGAATATCGCCCGCTGCCAGACGCGACAACACACGGCTCTGCTCCGCATCCCGTATGCCGTGCTCCGTGGCATAGCGTTGCAACACTTCGGGCGTGATGCGCGGTACGCTGACCTCCTGCGTACGCGACAGGATCGTCGGCAGCAGCAGATCGGACTGCTCCGACACCAGCAGGAACAACGTGTGCTCCCACGGCTCTTCGAGGATCTTCAGCAGTTTGTTCTCCGCCACCTCGATCAACGTCTCGGGCAGCCACATGAGGACGACCTTGTACTCCGATTCGAAACTCTTGAACGAGAGTTTGCGGATAATTTCGTCGGCCTCACCCGCCGAGATGACGCCCTTGAGCGTTTTGCCGAGGTCGAGTTTGGCGTACCATTCGTGGGGCGAGAAGTAACCGCCCGTCTCGGTGAACAGCTCGCGGAACTGACCCATAAACAGGTCGCTGAGCATCACGTCGGTCGATTTCTTGCCCTGACGGTTCACGGGGAAGACCATGTGCAGGTCGGGGTGCGCCAGCTGACTGATCTGACGGCACGACGGACACTCGCCGCACGAATCCCCGTCGTGGCGGTGCGGACAACACAGGTACTGCACATAGGCAACGGCCAGCGCAAGACTGCCCGCCCCGGCGTTGCCCGAGAAGAGCTGCGCGTGGCTGATGCGCCCCGTATCGACGGCGTGCACAAGGTGTCGTTTCAACTCCTCCTGACCGATGATGTCCTTGAATTGCATGTTGTTATCTTCTTTTGAGTGCCGAGCGGATCAGGGCGCCGACGTCGATGTGTTCACGACGGATGAGGTAGCCCAGATAACCCGCAAATGCCAGCAGATTAAACGAATAACCGAGAAAAACATTGTCCGTGCAGCGTCCCGTGAACTCGCAGACGTAGAACAAGCCGAGTGCCACGACGACATATTCGCCCATTCGTTTCCAGGCGTAGGGCGTGGGGAAGTAGCGGCGGTTCAGCCACCAGCTGACAGCGACCATGGCGGTTTCGCTCGCCAGACGTGTCCAGGCCGCACCGAAGTAGCCGAACAGCGGGATCAGAATCCAACCCGCCACAAACATGGCCACAAGACCGCAACCCGTCACCACGATGGCCAGCGAGGTGCGCTCTTCCCTCTTGTACCAGAACGAGAGGTTGAGCCATACGCCCGCCAGGATGTTCGCACCGAGCACCACGGGCAGGATGTAGATGCCTTCGCGGAAGTTGCGTCCGACGATCAGTGCGAAAAGATCGCGGAAGAGGGCAATGCCCAGGAAGATGACCATCGAGGCCATCACGTAGTATTTCAGGGCGGCGGCATTCATCTCCACGAAGTCGCTTTTCTTGAAATTCGACAGGAAGAAGGGTTCGGCCGCCAGACGGTACATCTGGTAGAACAACATCATCACCACGGCGATCTTGGTGATTGCGCCGTAGATACCCAGCTGCGCCATCGGGTCGCTACAGTCGGGGATGAGGTATTTGATCAGTTGTCGGTCGAGGAATTCGTTGGCCGTGCCTGCCAATCCGCCGATCAGAAGCGGCATCGAGTAGACCAGAATGCGTCCCAACAGACGGCGGTCAATATGCGGAACGACGTGGTCGGTCGTGCGCAGAATCACGAGGAAGGTCACCACGCTGGCGATCAGGTTGGCGACAAAGACCCAACCCACGCCGAAATCCGAGTTGTACAATCCCACGCATCCGAATGCGATGGCGATGCCTACGTTCATGAGGACGTTGAGCGTCTTGATGCCCACGAAGGTTTGGGCGCGACCCTGCTCCCTGAGGCGCGAAAAGGGGATACACCCCGCCACATCGAACAGGATGATCAGTCCGACGAGCACGACATACATCGGGTGGGGCACATAGGCCTCGCCCATGACGGCGGAGAGGGGTTTGCGGAACAGGATGACCGCCACCGCAAAGATCAGTGCGGCCAGCGAAGTGATGCCCCACGTTGTGGCAAAGAGTTTGCGCTTTGCCACAACGACGTCGCCACCCGCCTCGTCGGCCTTTGCCGAAAAGCGGAAATAACTCGACTCCATACCCATTGTCAGAAGGGTCAGAGCCAGAGGCACCAGCGCGTAGACATCGGTGACGATTCCGTACACCCCCTGCTCGAAAATACGGGTATAGTAGGGCGTGAGCAGATAGCTCAGGAAGCGGACCACGATGGTGCTGATGCCGTAGATGGCGGTTTGTTTGGCTAATTTTTCGAGCATATATATAGTATAACTCGCAAATATAGGAATTTTTGACGATAAAAGTCCCTTTTATCCGAGGATTTCTTCCGTGGTGTGTTTTGCGGGGCTTTTTTCGCGAAAAAATATTTTTGAAAGGATAAAATGAAAATAAAAACGAAAAAAAATATAGAAGATTGCGAAAAAAAATATATATTTGCCTTTGTCGCTTTAGATGAAAATATTTAAAAACGACAAAAAATCGTAAAAATATTAATAAAACCAAATACCAACCCTAAATTAAAACCTATGAAAAAATTAGCTTATTTGATGCTTTCGTTGCTTTGTGTAGGCTTTATCGCCTCGTGTAGCGACGATGATGAAGTTGTGCCCCCCACACCCCCGACACCTCCGACTCCCGGAGAAATTGACGGTGTGATTACCGTGAACGGTGAGACCGACCTGGTGTTCAACGCCGAGGCAGGTTCGAAGACCGTAGCGTTCAATTCGAATATGGCTTGGACGGCCGTAATCGAGAAGGCCGATTGGCTGAGCGTAGATCCTGCATCGGGCGAAGCAGGTGACATCAAACTGACGGTAAAAGCTGCCGCCAACGAAACAACCGAAGCACGTGAGGGTCAAATCGTGCTGAAGACCGACGATAACAAGGGTGTGCAGACCATCAAGGTTTCGCAGGTTCAGAAGGACGCCCTGGTTGTTGCCAAGTCGAACTACGAGATCGGCTCGGAAGGCGGTGAGATCGTCATCAAGGTCGGTCACAACGTCGATTTCGACATGACGATCGATGCCGACTGGATTTCGCAGAAGGGTTCGCGTGCCTATGTTGAAGAGGATCTGACGTTTGTGGTTGCCGCTTACGAAGGTGAGTCGGACCGCGTCGGCAAGATCACCTTCACCTCGAAGGACGGTAAGATGAAGCAGGTCGTTAAGGTTACGCAGGAGCGTAAATACGAAGAGCCTACCATCGTGGTTGCACCGAGCGAATACACCGTATCGGGTGACGGCCAGGAGCTGACCCTGAAGGTTGTTCACAACGTAGAGTTCGACGTGAACATCAATTGCGACTGGATCACCCGCAAGGAAGATCCCGCAACCCGCGCATTGGCCGAGAAGGAGATTACCTTCGTAATCGCTCCCAACACCACCGGTGATCCCCGTGATGCACAGATGGTATTCGTATGCCGCGGTAACCCCGCCCTCAAGCAGGAAGTGATGATCCACCAGGAGGCAAACATCGCCCTTGATTGCCCGCAGCAGGTGAACATCTCGCACGAGGAGCAGGAATTCTCGATCAAACTGCAGCACAATGTGGATTTCGACGTTGCCATCGATTGCAACTGGATTCAGCGCATTATCACCCGCGGTATTACCGAGACCGAGGTTCGTTTCAAGGCTGAGGCCAACTACGAGCCCGACAACGCCGATCGTCAGGCACGCATTACGTTCATTGCCAAGGAAAGCGGTCGCAAACACGAGGTACTCGTCGTAC
Organism: Alistipes sp.; assembly: GCA_020026395.1. Taxonomy (GTDB): domain Bacteria; phylum Bacteroidota; class Bacteroidia; order Bacteroidales; family Rikenellaceae; genus Alistipes. Next base: position 76,156 of record JAHHQM010000008.1, read on the forward strand.
AGAACGGTATGCCGGGTATGTTCATCGATCAGACCAAGTACACCGCACTGCATAGCGGTGATGAGATCTGGATTGCCGTTCGTCATAACTTCAAGTTGCTGATCGAGACCGATTGCAACTGGATCCATCAGCGTGAGCCGAAAGATCCGACCCGTGCCATGGAGGAGACGAAGTACGGTTTCAAGATCGATCCCAACGATAAGGCTCAGGAACGTGTAGGTCACATCACCTTCTCGTCGTACGACGGCTTTATGAGCAAGACCGTTAAGGTTACTCAGGAGGCTGCTCCCGATGCTTCGAAGTCTGTTGAGGTTTCGCCCGTGCCGATGCCCGCATTCGCTGCCGAGGGTGCTACCCAGAGACTGCACGTGAAACTGCTCGTAGGCGGTATGAACGTCTTGAAGTATGCTCTGGTCGGTGACGACTCGCACACGCACTTCGACGAGCCCGTTATGGATTGGATAAACTACAACCTCGAGGGTGATATCGTCCTCACTTCGCTGCCCAACAAGACCGGTCAGGAGATCACGGGTATCAGCGTTGAGGTTTGGGCAGAGCATATGTTCGAGCACACGCAGGTCGGTGATAAGGTGATCGTTCCGCTGACGATCCTTGCAGGTAACGGTGGAACGCCCGATCCTACGCCCGATCCCGATCCCACGCCCGACCCCGGTCAGACGGCAGGTGCTTTCAAGCTTGTTACTCCCGGTTATCAGTTGCAGATCGGTGACGAGGTGGTAATCACCAGCCCCGACAACACCATGTGCTACGATTGCTACGAGGATATCTTCGGTCCTAACAGCTCGCGTTCGCCCATCACCGTAACCAACGGTGAGATCACCGACGCTCCCTATTCTTTGACGGTTGTTGAAGGTGATGCCGCTCACGCCGGATTTGTTTGCCTGACCGACAAGAAGGGTTACTTCTTCGTAATCCGTTCGAACGGCGGTATGGCCGGTGTCGAGGATTCGATACCGACGAACTGGGCTGCCGACGGTGCTTACCTGAAACTCGATGAGAAGGGTAAGTTGTACGGTGCTCGTATGGAGGGTACCCACTACCTGGGTTACAACCCCGATATGAGTGCAGGTATGGGTAACTTCGCTTGCGTAGCTCCCGATGATCCCAACCTGGCTAACATTTATGTAAGATCGAAAGCGAAATAAATTTTTCGGATTCAGTAAAGGAGGCGGTCGCATCGGTGACCGCCTCCTTTTTTTGTGCCCTGATTGCGCCTTGATAAATGTCGTATTTTGCACCCCTTTTGCCGAGCTGTAATTAGGCCGAAAAGAAATAAAATCGGCAATTCACCATTGGATGAACTGCCGAATAATCAATTTATTGCGGAAATATTGAAGACGGAATTTTTACCCGTATTTCTTGACTGAAATTGGGACGAAAATTCCTGAAAAATTCTCGAAAAAACGGCGGAAAAATCGGGAAAATTTCCTTGAGTTTTCCGCCCGAAAATCCTATTTTAGAAGTCCTTCGCGACGGAACGAATAGTCGCCTTCGCGCGAGATGATGACGTGATCCGGAAGGCGGATGTCGAACAGGGCGGCGGCCTGACGGACGCGTTCGGTCATCGTGATGTCCTGCTGACTCGGCAGGGCGGCACCCGACGGATGGTTGTGGACGAGGACGATTTGCGCGGCCAAAAGTTCCAGGGCGCGTTTGATAATCAGTCGGTGATCGACCACCGTGGCCTGCACACCGCCCTGACTGACGCGCATACGGTCGATTATACGGTTCGAAGAGGTCAGAAACAACGCCCAGCACTCCTCGTGGGATAAACCCGCCAATTGGGGCTTAAAAATGCGTACAATGTCCTGCGTGCCGTTGATGGTGTCGGCTTGTTTGGCTTTTTCGACCGCCACGCGCCGTCCCAATTCGAGGGCGGCCTCCAGAACGATGGCCCGGCGGAGTCCCATACCGCCCACCATACGCAGCCGCGGCGTTCCCTTGTCGGCCAGTTTGCCGAGTGCGCCGTGACACTCCGCGAGGAGGGCATCGGCAAGCGTCTCGTCATCCAGAAGGAGCGTCAGCAGTTCCCGATTTGAGAGGGCTTCGGCGCCGCGATTGGCGAGTTTGCTGATCAGAAGATTCATGTTCGGGGTTGTTGGTTTTCCGTAAATTTACGAAAAAAGTTCCGATAAATCCCGCCTTCGTCCACGAAAAAAGGGAAACAACCCGTAAGTTGTTTCCCTTTGTGTCGTTGGAAGTGGTGGAGCGGCGTGTTCTGCGGCGGAATTTGCCCGATAAAAGCGGATTGCGCGGTTCGTAGAACGCCGTTTGTGGCGGGAATGTTTCCGTGTCGCGGTAGTTGTCCTGCAATGTGGTTGCAGAGAAATATCCTGTTGCGGATTGCGGGCGGGGTGTCCTTTCCTGCCCCTTTGCGGGCACTTTTTGCAACCTGCCTCTTGCTCGGCTTGCCCTTTCCCAACCTCTCTCGGCCTTGCTTTTTGTCCTGCCTTCCGTTCGTTCTCTTTCCGTCAGGCTTTTTCGTGCTCCTTTTCTCCGTGCCCCTCTCCGTCCAAACTTTTCCTGTCCGGTCTTCGGGACGCCTTAAGAAAACTTCCTTTTTTGCCTCTTAGCTCTTGATTTCCGTACCCTTTAGCGGGCGATGCGATCCATCTTGTCGAGGATGTCGGCGCAGGCCTCGTCGCTGAAGTGTCCCGCTACGGACTGGGCGGCTTGCTGCTCGGCGATCTTCTTCGAATCGCCCGTGCCGCGTCCCGTCTCCATGCCGTCGATCAGCACCGTCGATACAAACACGGGATGTACGGCCGAATAACCCTTGTCGTGCTCCGTGCGGAATTCGATGTGGTGGTGGTTCTTCTGACACCATTCGATCAGACGACTCTTGTAGTCCGTCTCGGAGTGGGTCAGATTGTCCAGATTGAGGTGCTCGTAGTAGAGCTTGTTGATCAACAGTCGGTTGACAAACTCATACCCCTGATCCAGATACACGGCACCCATCATCGCTTCGAAGGCATCGCCGTAGATGTGTTTCTGGGTCACGGTGGCCGCCGAATTGGAAATCACATATTTGTCCAGACCCAGCTCCACGGCCAGCGCATTGAGCGACTGCCGCGAGACGATTCTGGAGCGCATTTGCGTCAAAAAGCCCTCATCACGGTCGGAATATTCGATGAACAAGTAGTCGGAAGTGACGGTTTCGATCACGGCATCGCCCAGAAATTCGAGGCGTTCGTTGTTGATCGTTCTGCCGTCTTCCAAAACTAAAGAAGCTGACTTGTGAATCAAAGCCAGCTTGTATAGTTCGATGTTATGCGGAATGAATCCGAACATATCATCGACAATCTTGTAATAATCGCGATCCTGACCGTAGTTTCTTTTAATGGGGCGTAATAGAAAATCCCACATCAGATCGTGATAATTTTTTTAGTATTTGCGGAAAATGACCGTTGCGTTGTGTCCGCCGAATCCGAACGTATTGCTCAGTGCATATTCCACGTCGCGTTTCTGGGCTTTACCCAGCGTCAGGTTCAGTTTCGAATCGATTTCGGGGTCGAGATTCTCGCAGTTGATGGTCGGGGGAACCGTGCCGTGGGTGAGTGCGAAGACGCAGGCGATTGCCTCTACGGCTCCGGCTGCACCGAGCAGGTGTCCGGTCATCGATTTGGTCGAAGAGATGTTTACATCGTATACCTTTTCACCCCACAACTCCTTGATGGCCTTCAGTTCGGGAATGTCACCTGCGGGAGTCGAAGTGCCGTGTACGTTGATGTAGTCGATGTCTTCGGGATTGATTTTTGCATCTTTCAATGCGTCGCGCATCGATTTGATGGCACCCTTTCCTTCGGGATGGGGCGCGGTGAAGTGGTAGGCATCGGCCGATGCACCGCCACCTACGATCTCGCAATAGATCTTGGCACCACGGGCTTTGGCGTGCTCGAGTTCCTCAAGCACCAAGGCTCCGGCACCCTCACCGATTACGAAACCGTCGCGATCCTTATCGAAGGGGCGCGAAGCATGCTGGGGATCGTCGTTGCGGGTCGAAAGTGCCTTCATGGCGTTGAAACCGCCCACCGAAGGTTCGTTGACACCTGCCTCCGAACCACCTGCGACTATCATGTCGGCCTTTCCGTAGCGGATGGCGTCGAATGCGTCGATCAGGCCGTGGTTCGACGACGAGCAAGCCGATACACAGCAATAGTTGGGACCCATGAAACCGTACTTCATGGCGATGAAGCCGGCTGCAATATCCGAGATCATGCGGGGGATAAAGAATGGGCTGAACCGAGGCGTTTTATCATCCTCGGCAAAGCCCACACATTCATCGAAGAAGGATTTGAGTCCTCCGATACCCGAGCTCCAGATCACACCCACCTGTTCCTTATCGATCTTTTCGAGGTCGATATTGGCGTCATCGACGGCCTGCTCGGCTGCGATGAGGGCATACTGGGTAAAGAGGTCGTATTTGCGTACGTCCTTGCGATCGAAGTATTTACTCGGATCGTAGTTCTTGACTTCACAAGCGATTTGGGTTTTGAATTTTTCGGTATCGAAGTGTGTAATGGCACAGCCTCCGCTGACTCCATTCTCCAAATTTGTGAAAAACTCTTCAATATTGTTGCCAATCGGATTGATGGTACCGATGCCGGTTACAACTACTCTTCTTTCAGTCATATTACTCAAAACTTAAATTCGATTGTGAAAAAATCAAGATTAATTATTTCTTGTGCTCCTCGATATATTTGATAGCGTCACCAACGGTGCCGATCTTCTCAGCATCCTCATCGGGGATGGTGATATCGAAAGCCTTCTCAAATTCCATGATCAGCTCTACGGTGTCGAGCGAGTCTGCGCCCAAGTGGTTGGTGAAGCTGGCTTCGGGTACTACTTCCGACTCCTTAACGCCGAGTTTGTCAACGATAATCTCGACAACTTTAGATTGAACATCTGCCATAATCTTAAATTTTTAGTTAAACATGTATTTAAAATAGTTTTGTTCGTCTCTTACAAATTTTAAGTGAAAATACTCAAAATCTAAATGGATCTGGGCAAAAGTAACACTTTTTTTATTACTTTTGACAAAACGCCCGAAAAATTTATTATTAATTTTTTCGACATTTAGCACAATTTGAAGTATAATAACCTATAAACCAAGTAATTATGAAACTTTTAATGATCTCCAATTCGACCAATGCCGGAGAGGAGTATTTGCGTTACCCGATGCCCGAGATCGGTCGTTTCCTGGAGTGTGTCAAGGAAATCGTTTTCGTGCCTTATGCAGCCGTAACTTATTCTTATGCAGAATACGAGCGTAGGGTTCAGGCTCGTTTTTCGGAGCTGGGCATCAAGGTTCGTTCGATTCACCGCTCGCCCAATCCCGCCAAAATGATCCGTCAGGCCGAGGCACTCTGCATCGGTGGCGGCAATACGTTTGCCCTGTCGAAGAAGATGCAGGAGCAGGGTCTGCTGCCCGTTCTGCTGCGTAAGATCAAGGAGAATACGCCTTATGTCGGCTGGTCGGCCGGAAGCAACGTCTGCTGCCCGACGATCTGCACGACCAACGATATGCCCATCGTACAGCCCGAGTCGTTCAAGGCCATCGGTGCCATCAAATTCCAGATCAACCCTCACTATATGGATGCCAATCCTTCGGGTCACGCCGGAGAGACGCGCGAGCAGCGTATCCTGGAGTATATCCAGGCCAATCCGCGCCGTTGGGTGGCAGGTCTTCGCGAGGGATGTATGCTCCGCTACGTGGATGACAAGCTGGAGCTGATCGGTAAGAAGCCGATGCGTATCTTCAAGAAGGGTGTCGAGACCTTCGAGGTACAGCCCGGTGACGATCTTTCGTTCCTGCTCAAATAAAAGGATTCCATTCTATAATATAAGTCGCGGCCTTGTGCCGCGGCTTATTTCTGAAAAAAGAGAACCATAAAAAGAAACGATTAAAGCTGAAACAGAGCAGCTCAACGTAAGCAAGGCACGAAAAGAAGCCGCCATCGAGGTCGCTTAAGTGGCCGGAGAGGGCGTTAAAGGTTTTTGGAAGGGAGTTTATTTCTGATCTTGTGGTGGAGTTTTCCAAAATCAAGGGAAGTAAGGGATACATTATAAACTCGACAAATTTTAGAAGATACAATATCTTTATAGTTACAGACCCAAAAACATACTTTATGCGAAAACATTGTTTAGATAAATCAGCCATATCCCAAAATATATTCGACATATATTCCGGCACATTTTATCAATGTGTGGTAATCATCAGCCTGATTGTAATCTTGGGCTATATGATCCGGGAAATATGGACAGGTGCATTTAATTCTAAAAATACATTAATCGACATATGGGCTTTGGCAACGTGTCTGACTTATATTATAGGGAGGAATAACAGGTATAAATACATAATAATGTGGATTGTACTATTTTCTCAGATAATGTTGGCATTATGGATCACAAAAATAAAATGCGGGTACTGACCCTGCTCTCCTTTTTCGGCATGTTGATTTTCGGTACGGGAATGTTTTATTCGCCGATGGGATCCTCTCATTTTGTGGGTAAGGCAGTGCTGACGGTGCTGTTTGCTTTCCTTTGCGTCATGTGTTGGCTGAAAATGCGCAAACTCAAGGAGAAGGACAACGACTGATTACCGGAAGATTCATTGGCGAAAAGATGACGACTGCTTCTGAAACAGGGTTTCGGGGGGAGGCGGAGACTTGCGACTATCTGTGTCGGGAGGGGTATGCGATCGAGGCGCGCAACTGGCGTGAGGGTCGCTACGAACTCGACATCGTGGCACGCAAGGCGGACTGTCTGCATTTTGTCGAGGTCAAGACACGCCGCAAGGACGGTCTTACCACTCCCGAACAGGCGATGGATCTTCGCAAACAACGCGCACTGCGCCGTGCCGCACAGGCCTATTTGGCCCTGACGGGGTGGCGGGGCGAAGTGCAGTTTGATCTGGCGGCTGTCGAGGCGTTGCCCGACGGACGTTATGAGGTGCGGCTGGTGGAAGATGCCGTGGAATTTCATTGGTAAAGGCTGCGGGGAAATCCGATTTTGATATCCCCGAAAAAAGTATTACCTTTGAAGACTTAATGTGCCCCGATATGCGCCGGGGCAAACGGAAGTATAACCCAAGTATATTCTAAACAAATTTACCGAATGTGGCTCTATAATCTGGGGTTGAGACTCTATGGGGGTATTGTCAAACTCGCAGCGGTCAAACATCTGAAGGCCAAACAATTCACCGAGGGACGCAAACATCTTTTCGAGCGAATGGCCGACGCGATTGATCCGAAGGCGCGCATTGTCTGGATTCACGTGGCCTCGCTAGGCGAATTCGAACAGGGACGACCCATCATCGAACGAATCCGTAAGGAACATCCCGAATATAAAATCCTTTTGACGTTTTTCTCGCCGTCGGGCTACGAGATCCGCAAGAATTATGCGGGGGCGGATTACATTTTCTATCTGCCGATCGACACGCCGCGCAACGTGCGTAAATTCATGAAGATCGCGCATCCCGAGATCGCCATTTTCGTCAAGTATGAATTCTGGCTGAATTATCTTTCGGAGTTGCGCCGTCAGAAGGTGCGCACTTACATCGTATCGGCGATTTTCCGTCGCAATTCGATTTTCTTCAAACCCTATGGCGGCATGTGGCGTCAGGCGCTGGAGACTTTCGACGTGATGTTTGTGCAGAACGAGGAATCGAAACGCCTGTTGGCGGAGTTGGGCTTTGACAATGTGGTGGTTGCTGGAGATACGCGCTTCGACCGCGTGGCCGAAATCGCACGCAATGCCAAACGCATCGAGCTGATCGAGAAATTCCGTGGCGAAGAGCGCCTTTTTGTGGCGGGATCGTCGTGGGGCTCCGATGAGGAGTTGCTGATCCGTCTGATGAACGAGAACCCGAAGGTGAAATTCCTGATTGCACCGCACGAGATGGACGAGGGGCGCATTGCGCGTCTGTTGAGCGACACGAAGGGCGGAGGTGTGCGTTTCACGCAGTGTGACGAACATACCGACCTCGGATCGAAACAGTTGCTGGTACTCGATACGATGGGGATGCTCTCGTCGGCATACAGTTATGCTACGTGGAGTTACATCGGCGGCGGATTCGGTGTGGGTATCCACAACACGTTGGAGGCCGCCACGTTCGGATTGCCGATAGCCTTCGGCCCGAATTACCATAAATTCAAGGAGGCACGCGATCTGGTGTCGCTGGAGGCTGCCCGCTCGATCAACAACTACGACGAACTCAAGGCCTGGTTCGAGCCGTTGCGCGACGATGAGGCTTTGTTGCAGAAATGCGGCAGTTTGTCGAAGGAGTACACGATGAGCCATCAGGGTGCCACTTCGCTGATTACCACGACCGTTTTCCACGGATAGATTTTTCGGAAAACAATGGGATAACGACACGTTCCACGGGGAACGTGTCGTTTTTTTGCGTGCGGGTGGCGGGATGTGGTGGAGGACGGTTTTGTGCGGTGATTGCGGATGTTTTTTGCGCGGGTAGTGGGCGTGCTCTGCCACCACCGATGCTTGGGACGCTCCTCTTCTACGGGGCGAAACGGGGGCGTTTTTACGTGGGTAGGGTCGCTGACTGCTTGGTATACGTGTCCTGCGGAGAAAAACGGCCGCACCTTCCCGTATGCCACAAAAAAAGCGACCCGTGAATCGGATCGCTTTATAAACCGCCCCTGTGGGAGGGGTGTGGTTTAGATGTTGATGTCGGTGATTTCGAGCTGCATCTTGCCTGCGGGAACATCGACTTCGACAATGTCGCCCTTCTTGTGGCCGAGCAGTGCTTTGGCGATCGGCGTACCGATGGCAAGCTTACCCTCGCGGAGATTGGCTTCGTGTTCGGCAACGATCGTATAGATCACCTGACGGTTGGTTTTGTGGTTCAAAATGGTCACCTTGCTGAGGATCTGCACCTTGCTCTTATCGATCTTCGTCTCGTCGATCACACGGGCATTGGCCAGCGTATCCTCCATCTTGGCGATGCGCATTTCGAGCAGACCCTGAGCTTCGCGGGCTGCGTCGTACTCGGCATTCTCCGAGAGGTCACCTTTGTCGCGAGCCTCGGCAATGGCTGCGGAGATCGCAGGACGTTCCACCGAACGCATGTGATCCAAATCTTCCTTCAATTTTTTATATCCCTCTGCCGTGAGGTAAATAATCTCTTTTCCCATATGCTAAAACAAAAAAATAAGAATCCCAACCTCGGAAAAGGCTGGAACCCTGCTCTAATAACGAAAGCAAAGATAAAGACTAAATTCCGAATTTCCAAATATTTTGCTCGTGACTTTGCCTTTCGGGGGTGGGGGAACGGGGCATAATTCTTGCCGGAAGTAAGGGGAGGGGATTCAGCCCGATTTTAAGTGCGAAAAATGCTCCGAAAAAGACGGTCGGGGAGCAGGTTCGGCGGGGAAGGTCGTTCTTGCCTGTCGGTACATCACAACCCGCCGATTGTGCGCGGAGGTGTTTTTTTTGCGAAGAGGTTTTCTTCGATGTCTTCAGTTCTGCCTGTCGGGTTTCCCCCGTGCCCGTCCTCCCCGATGTCCGTTCGTACCTGTACCGTCTGCTCCCCGTACCCCTCCGCCCCCGTGC
>JAHHQM010000009.1 GCA_020026395.1 Alistipes sp.
ATTTTAATTGTTAAACTTTATATTATCGTCCACATTTTTTAGTGGACAGCAGTGAGTCGTTTGAAGGAATGTTTGAATATTTACAGTTCCTATTATTTACAGATATCTACTGATAGCCGTTCTATCAAATCTATAAAATCCCTTTCGTGTCTAATCTCGCATTCCTAGATGACGATTACTCCCCAGCCTGATTCTTTTAGTTTACATCTTGTGATGTCATCCCGTTCTTGGTTACCTGATATCTTGTTAACCCAAAATTCCATATTACTCTTGGATGTGTATGCATATTTACAGCCGGGATGTCCGTGTCAGAAACATCGACGCACTATAATATTTCTACTGATTATCTGTTGTTTACGATTTAAAAGGTATACTCCTCTAAAATTTACTTGTTTCTTACCGAAAATCAATAATTTAACGCTTTTTATTGACTCTCCCCGAACAGGCAGTCCTCTTTTTCTTCCCTTATTTTGACTTTACTTTAATGAACGTATATAGGAATACGAGGGTAAAGTAAAGGGGGGGATCTGATGGAAAGTGTTTGAAGGCAGGCTGATTCGTTGGGGAATGTAATGTTCTGAACAGTCAACTAAATTCAGTCGCCATATCTTGTAGTTTTTTCTTGTAATACATCAAAATATATAAAAAGACATGTATTTATGTATTATATGATATGTTGAATATGGCAAAGAATACAATGGGCTTCAAGTTGCCAAGAAAACAGATGCAGAAAGCACAGATTATTGGCGAGCAGGTCAAGTTGGCTCGTTTGCGCAGGAATCTCAGTATGGCTCAGGGATTATGGCAACTTGGTTCTTCGTAATGACTTGAATAACTATCGTGGATTTGTTTGGCTATGTCTAGTATAATTCATAAATTTATAGTCACATTGTTGGAGAAATTAAAAAATAAAAATATAATGGCAAATAATGGGCTGCATCCTCGGTTTATACTTGATAAACCAAACGGAGATGACGTTTTTGAAGGTCAATCTCAGACCAATCTTGCAAATAATATTTGTAATTACATTCGCTCTAATGATTCTGCACCTTCTCGTGGGCAGATGCCTAGGATAATTGGCTTGGAAGGAAAGTGGGGCTCTGGAAAATCTAATGTGGTAGAGAATATAAAAAAGCACCTTGACAGAGAAGGATATCATACTTTTACATATGATGCGTGGGGACATCAAGAAGATCTACAGCGCCGATCTATTCTGGAAACACTCACTAATGATCTTATAGAAGATAAGGTTCTGGAAGGGAAAGTTGAAATAAGAATGAGAAATGGAAAGGTAAATAAAGCAGAGTGGAAAGATCAACTTTCATTGTTACTATCTAATAAGACAACGATACTTACCAAATCTCAGCCAAAACTTTCTGGAGCTGCAATTTGTGGTATTGCCTTAATCGGTTTATTTGCTATCTTGAATATTGTCATTGGACAAATACTTGACAGTGACAGTCTTGAATTATGTGCAGGTTGGGCTATTTGTATTGAAAGTTTCCCCATTATTGCAGGAGTCGCATTAGCTATATATTTTCGATTGACGGATAAAAATTGGGATCGAGTGATTACACTCTTGACTCAAAAAGAAGACAATAAAGTTGATGAACAATTTACATCCAGTGAGGAACCCTCTGTGATGGAGTTTAAGAATTGGATGCATGCCATTTCATCTCATCTTGGTAAAGCAAAGGGGAATAAAAAGAAAATTATAATTGTATTTGATAATATGGACAGACTGCCATCTGAAAAGGTGATGCAGCTTTGGTCTGCCATATATACATTTTTTGCGGGTAGTGAGTTTGAAAATATATGGACTATTATCCCATATGATTATAAGCACTTGTGTGAAGCAATTTATGAAAGCGACAAGAAAGAATTCAAAGATAAATTCAAACGTTTTATCAATAAGACATTCCCTGTCGTATATACTGTTCCGCAACCTGTAATAACTGACTATAGTAGGTTATTCAACAAATACTTTGAGGATGCCTTTGGTACAGAAGAACATGATCAAAAACACATATGTCAGGTATTTATGCTGTTTCATGTTAATCCTAATCCTCGGACTGTGATATCATTTATCAATGAACTTGTTGCCATGCGCTTGCAGTGGCCTGCTACGGAATACAGGTTGCAAAATATAGCGCTATTCATCCTTAAAAAAGATGGACTCCTGTATGATAATAATTCTTTAGAAGAGAATTTGCTAAGCGACACATTGTTTAAAGATGTATCTTCCTTCTATCCAGACCAAGAGTCTGTCAGAACTCAATTATGTCAGTTTGCCTATGGGCTGCAGGATAGATCATTAGCCGGAGAATTACCTTTAAGAAGATTGTTGTCCGCTGCTATTAAGTCAGGAGGTTCATTAATTAACTTTGTTGACAAGCCTCATTTTATATCTGTCTTAGAAAATATTCTTGCAAAAGAAGTGACGACAGCGTCACTTGATAAGGCGGTAAAAAGTTTGTCCACATTGGATATGAGTAGTTTGTCGGAAGAAGACAAAGAGAAAGTTCAGAAGAAATGGGACATGTTGGCAAATTTAAGATCTGATGCCTCATGTGATAGTATGCAATTCGATGATGCTCTTGAAACAATCATATATCATGCAACCAACTTGCGTGTAAAATACATGTGTAAATCATATATTAAAACCATCCAAGAGTGTAAGATTGAAACAGGTTCTGCCTACTTCAATGTCTTAAACAAACTGAAGGAATGTTTGGCTGATTCTGGTAAGGATATTAGGTTTGAAGATGTTATAAAGCCTATTAAACTTGAACCTAAACATTTTGTAGAATTTGTGGTTGCTGCAGGAAAGGAGTACAATATTTATAAAGTCAGTGCTGATAATGCGAGTCTCAATGAGTATGTATTCTCAGAAATTGAGAAAGGGACAGAAAGGATAGATGAGTTTGTCGAACTGGTATATCAAGATACAACATACAACTTATCAAATTTAAGAACTAAAGTCTCTAACTATATAAAGGCTGAGCCTAATATTAAGGAGCCTAGAATTGTATCTTATGTAAACAGACTGCTTGATAAAGGTGATGGTAGAATTACAACCCGCTTTACAAGTAGTTTTATCTCTCAGACTATTCAGAAAATAGATGCAACATCTGCCGCAAGCACAGAAAAACGAGGTGTCGAGGACATATTTGCCATGTTTCTGGCTGATGGTCATGATATTGCCAATATAAGTAAAACAATAATACCTCGAATAGCTGATTGTTTTGAGAAATATATGGATTATGACTATCTGCTCAAACGGGACGGTATCCAGCATTCTGCATATAGATTACTGAATGTTTACATCATAAAAAATAAATTGGGGAAAACACTGGATGTTAAATATGTAGCTAAAAATATCAAGACAATTAAGCAGAATTTAGGTTTAGATTATTCTGAAATATTTTCACATTTTAATAGGTGGAAATCAGAATGGAATGATGCTGACGAAACGTCATATGCATCATATTGCTATGTGGAGTTGTTCGATACTTATAAACAATATCCCGGCCCATTTACAAATGGCATAGTAGATTTAGGAGTAAAGGTATTAAAAAAGCAATCCAAAGGCTTTTTATATAGTCCTAATAGCAGTCCTAATACCTATTGGAGCCTGTTTGTTCAATCGTTTTTAGAAACACCGTTTTTGTCTGAATTAACGGATAACTTATATGGAGAATTGGAAAGCCTTTTAGACCGTGTCATAACTGCGAATGGTGTTGAATACCCAGACTTGCTGAATAAATTATTATCCGTATGTAGGAGGTCATCATTGATTGAATATTTTAATGCCAAGTTGGATTACTTTGCAAAACATCCATGTCAAATTAATGTATTTAAGGTATTTGGTAAATTATTGCCAGAGCTGGGGAATAGCATGGATGATCATACGGCGAGAGGACTTATATCGAATTTAATAAAGCCAGTTGTGAATGACATAGAGTCTGCAAAGATTATTGTTGAGTATAAGGACTTTTACTTTGGTATAATGGCGCATTGTAAGGAAATGTCTCAGGATATTTTAAAGAGTATGAAAAGCAATGACAATGTAAATAATATTTATTCTGCTGCCACAGCAAGTATTGACCAATTAATTATCCCTGATAGCGCAGAAAAAGCCTAAATATAGTATGCTAGAAATGGACGAAAGAAAGATTATCGACAGAAAGTCCCTTTCCGATTTGGCGAAGGAGGTTGGCCTGAATGCCTCGCATTTGGAGGCGTTGGGCAAAAGCCGCCAGTGGGAGATTGTCGTTGGTGACGATATGCAGGAGCGGCTGATTGAGATTCAACATCGGTTCGAGCGGCTGGCTGCAATGGGTGACGATGGGTATCGGGGATTCTATATCGAGGTGCCGCGACCCGAGCCGGAAGAATGGGGTGATGCCGAGGATTTGATTGCTTCGGGGGAATATGACAGTCGGGAGGCATTCCTCGCGGACTGGCTTGCTTTCAACCCGATGGAGACGAGATGGTTTCATGTCGCTTCGAGCCGATACGGGGATTCCCGGTCAATCCGTGTTACGGACCGGAAACATACTCGCTTTGTCATTACGAATCACTCCAAGTGTGTCGATGTAGAGCCAGATGATGCATGGTGCAGGGAGAACCTGACTCGTCTTTTCGACTATCTGCGACGGCTGATTGATGTCGTTGTCGCGAATCCCGACGGATTCAACGATTACGTGGCGCAAAACCTGCCGTACCAACAGCGTATAGGACGGATTGCACAAAGGGAATTTAACCGCATAGTCCCTAATTCCAAAATTGAGGTGGAAGATCGGGAAATGGCCATCAAGGCATTGGAAGACTCGGTGCACGGGTATTCTGCCCCTCTTTTTGAAACCATGACCATCCGAAGGTATTGCACCTATTTCCGCATTGCCAACGAAGTCTATGAAGCTTATCACCGCAAGCGGGGATTCAAGGGGCGTGTCTATATAGATTCACAGGATACTCCGGAAGAACTGCGTGATGTGGTCTATTACAAGCGGAAGAAGTTCGTGGATGTGACGGAAATGTACGACATTGACAGTCCGGAGGATTTCATGCGATTCGCGACAGACCATTACGGGGAACTGGGACTTTCGCGCCTGAATATCTTTGCCTCAAACGACCGACAACAGGGATGGAAGATTGTTGTTTCCAACAGTTATTCGGCTAATGCCGGACTGGCCATCGAAGTGGCGACAGCTCTGTATAAGGCCGGGGCGCCGCTGCTGATATATGACGCAGAGAAGCTGCTAAGAATCCTGCTCGAAGAGGATGATGTGCGGTTGGTTCCCGACGCCTATCACAACTATATGGGCTATCAGGAAGAGGGTACGGTCTACGAACTGCCGTGGGAATACGAATGCTCGGAGGATGGTAATTCGGTTCTGACAAAAGAGCAATATCAGGCGATTGTCTCACTTGCAGAATGGCAACCGGAGGGACACATAAAACTTCATGCATAGAATATGGCTGAAAAAGAAGAAAATTATCGGTACTATATTGAATTAGTGCCGATAATTTGTTTAAAATTAACTTCTGGTAATATTTTCAACTGATGGGAACACCTGTGTGTCCAAATTTTTTCCCTATTTTTGTTTAAGGTTATTTCTTACTATAGTTCTATGATACATCTGACTAAAAAGATTATTCTTGATGCGATAAAAAATACTGCATCAGTAGACAATTCCTTCATCAGTGGATGGTGGATTTGTAATGGCGATAATACAGCATTGCTTCCTCTCCTTCAGGTGGCAAGGATAGTATATGGCGAAGAGTTTGATCCTTCCGATGAACTTGATTATATCGATGCATTCAAAAAGCTCAAAATCAATGTCAGACTAAAAAAGATAGCACGCATTTGCTGGAATACAAATGGTTGGATTTATCCTTCCGGACAAATTGGTAAAAGCAAGAATAAGGATTCATATGAATATAACCACGGTTTCGGTCACGAAGAATGGTTATTTGATATTGCCAAGACGATAGGAGGCTATCATTATGGCCATATTCAAGCTGTTGCTTCATATAGTAAAAAGTCTCCCTTTGATATATCACTCTTTACGATAAATGATAAAACAAAGCAGCGTTATTGGGTCGGAGAAATTCTTGATGTAGAACGGGTTTCCAATGAAGATGCGACGCCGATTCTTAGTGAGTACAAGAAAAAGGGTTGGTATGCCGAAATGCAGGAACAACTCGGAGAATACTCAAAGGGAATTTCTAATGAATTGGAGGTTAATCTTCGATATAGACCCGAAAACCTCCGAAAATTTGACATTCTGAAACCTGTAGACAGAAATGAGCCCAATGTTAAGACAAGCTATTATACATCTCTTTATAACCTTAAAACAATTTTCAAACTTGAAGATCATTTCGTCTTTCAACCCGGCTTCCGAACAGAAGAAACTGAAATAGATGCCAAAGGTGGTTCTCCTCATCGTTCTCATATTTCAAAGCGCCATCCGGACATCCAGAAAGCTCTTTACCACTATCTTGTAAATGAATATGGAAAAAAGAATGTAGGTACGGAAATTCGTACTCCTATTGGAACAGAAATCGATATCGTGACCAAGCATGGTGATGAATATGATCTTTACGAAATCAAGACGACATCTGACATTCGTCTATGCATTCGTGAAGCGCTCTCACAATTACTTGAGTATGGTTTATACCATACCGACATCAAGGTTCGTAATTACCATATTGTTGGTAGTATTGTACTTACCAACGATGCGCAAAATTACTTGAGAACTCTTCGCAATAAGTATAGTATTCCGATTGACTACATTCAAGTTGATGCGGAAAACAAAGTACATAAATATTAATGGCTATGAATATTGTTGCAGAAGCTCTGAAAGTCAGAGGTAGTCTTGCCGACTATGAAGAAAATCACATTGATACAGACCTTGAACCTGTTCCGCCATTCAAGGGTAGCGGCAGGATAAGGTTAGTAGTGATTGGTCAGGATCCGACAATAACAGATGTAAATGGGAGGGGAAAAATCAACAAAACATTAAAGCTTGATGTACCCGGACCACTTAGAAAATACATTGAAAGTATCTGTGCAGGTTTAGAGATTACAATCGAGAATGTCTATGCCACAAATCTTTTTAAGTATTTCTACGAAAAAAAGCCCGCCTCGACACCAAAGGTCTTGGCTGCTCATTTAGAAAGCAATTTGGCTTTGCTAAAAAAAGAGTTGTCTGAATATAATGATTGCATTATCATTACTTTGGGCGAACCTTTACTTCAATTATTGACAGACAAAAATCATTTTGTGAAAGATTATTGGGGTTATAAGAATGGTGAATTCCACTATCTTGAACCCGATGAAAACAAATTGGGACTAAAGGTATATCCGTTTGCCCATCTTCCAAGTATAAATAGTTCACGCTCTTCTTTTTATCGTGACCACATTGATAAGTATATCCAATATGTTAAGGACAGCACTATTGGTCATAGGACAAATGATATGAAAAATTAGTTATGATTCTGCTCCAAGAATTCGGAATGAGTACAAACCCAACAACGAAACAATAAACATAGTATTAAAATGGTCTTGATTTAAGTTAGGGAATATCGTGAAATGTTAAAAAATGCAATCAACTGATTGATAAATGGCTATGTATCTTAGTATGTAGAAATAAAAATTCCCCCGAACCACGGCAAAGAGATAAACTCAGGGGAATCGAGCAAAAATACAAGATATCTCAGACATTCAACCAGAAATTGCATTTACAGAATCCGATTTCTATAAAAATTACGAAGATTCTTTCAAACATACAGCACTTGGCCGTATCAAGATACTCTTGCTACTCCGGAAGCTGTCAATCAGTTTTGGCCTCATGGAAGAGTGTCCAAATAGTTTGAAGATGAAGCGTGGTTGCAAGATTTTCTTCCCTCTGGAAGGAAAGGTGACTTTGGCCGTTCTGAAATCGTATACTGGGCTGTCGGCACCAAAATTGATGGACGCATTGAATGCCAACATCTATTATCGGATTTTCTGCGGTATCAGAATCAGACCTGATTATCCAATGACCAACTACAAGTTCATTGACAGTATATTGCTTGAGCTCTCGAAGAGCCTGCGCATTCAGGGGCAGCAGAAAGTTCTTGCCGAAATGTGGATGCCGTACATGAAGAATCTTGATACAGTGTATACAGATGCGACCTGCTATGAAAGCTGGATGCGATATCCGCCAGATGTAAAGTTGCTTTGGGAATGCATCGAACGTGTTTATCCTATGATGTGCAAGATCAGTGCAAGTCTTGGAGAACATAGGATGAGAATAAAATACAATGACATCGCTGAAGCGAATCTTGTTTACAGGAAATAGTGCCGACACAATCAGAAGAAGACTCGAAAGATGATCAGACGGCAGCCTGATAGAATTGCAAAACCAGGTAAATCTACAGGAATGCTATGTCTTGTTGTCTCAAAAAAACAAGAATCAGACGGTTCTTCTCATCCATTATCTTGTAATGAATCGCATCAAGCCATACGATGGGATACACCCGGTCCAGAGGCCGATTTTTCCAGCTCTGTATCTCAGGAAGGACACGGTCCGTAATACTGCTGATGGTCTCTGCCGATATGCGGTTGCCGAACTGCTCTTCCAGGCTGTTCCCGACGGCCACTTCCGATGTCCACCCCCAATACGGGCGCAAAAAAAGGGAGCACGTATGCTCCCTTCCCCTAAATCGGATACGAACGGACTTTTTAAATCACGACAACCTTTTCCCGCTTCGTATCAGCCAACCAAAAAGAAAAACAAAACTTATCTACGTTCTTTTATGACGCCACTTCGATAAGCGTCCAAAAGTCGCCGTAAATCATTGATCTGTACCTGCAACTCCTTACCCACCGTCGTGTCGCGTACCATGATGCGGCGCGTGACGGATTCCACGACAAATTTCGTCGAGAGGATGTCCAACCCCTCCTCGATGGCGCGACGGCGCGATACGAACGGCTGGTGCTGGACGAGTTGCATGCCCCATGAGTTGTAGATGAGCGTGTAGCCTGCGATGCCCGTCTCCTTCTGATAGGCACGCGAGAAACCGCCGTCGATCATCAGCAGACGACCGCCTGCCTTGATCGGGCTTTCGCCCTTACCGCTCTTGATGGGAATGTGTCCCGAAATAATATGCGACGTGGCGGGATCCAGACCGAATGCCTCGAGGATCATTCCGCAGGCATTCGCATCCTCCATGTGGGCGTAGTAGAAGCCTTTGTGCTCCTTGCGTGCCTCCTTGTCGTCGATAAAATAGGCTTCGAAGGTTGCCATCTTGTCCTTGTCGAACAGGGGCGAATCCTTACCGCACCACAAATACCACATGTAATCCAGTGCTTCCTGCTGTTCGGGCGTGCCACGTTCCCCCGAGAAAGCCTCGCGTGCCAGTTGATCGACGCGGTTCAGGAGCGAACGACCCTTGCGGCGCTCTCCGCAGATCTCCACTTCCTTGAACGTGCCGTCCTCGTTCATCGGGATCGAGGCGTGGTACAGCAGGTTGGAGTTCAAAACCAGATAAAGACTGCCCTTGCGGTAGAGCAGACGGATGTGTTTCTGGAGCTTCTCGCTGTTGCGGAACGACGAGGAGAGCTGCTGCATGACATCCTCTTCGTCGGGCGAAAGCTTGTAGGGATCTTTCTTATCGAGTGTCGGGAAATTGAGGTCGTTCAGCGGATAAACCTTACCGTCGACCTCCACCGTACCCGCCTTCAGATCCATCTTGTCCAACAACAAACGCGATTTCATGTCGTATTCGGGGTGACGGGCGATCATCTGACCTTCCAGCTTGAACTGGATGACGGCCATCGCCTTCTGCATCTGCGCCGAAAGACGGATGTCGCGTTCGTCAAGACATGCATCGGGCATCAGACGCGGCAGGAACGACTTGCAGGGGTCGTCGCCGTAGGTCTCCATCGCAAAACGTGCCAGCGGCAAGAGGTTGATGCCGTAGCCGTTCTCCAACACGTCGAGGTTGGCGTAGCGTGCCTGAATGCGCACCACGTTGGCGATCGATGCGGGGTTTCCGGCGGCGGCACCCATCCACAACATATCGTGGTTGCCCCACTGAATGTCCAGCGTGTGGTAGTTGATCAGCGTGTCGAGGATGATGTGCGGGCCCGGACCTCGGTCGAAAATATCGCCGATGATGTGCAGGCGGTCGATCGTCAGACGCTGGATCACGTGCGAGATGGCCACGATAAATTCGTCGGCACGTCCCACCGAGATGATCGAGCGCAGAATCGATTTGAAATACTCCTCTTTATTGACTTTTTCGCGCGAGCCCGATTCGTGCAGGAGCTCCTGAATGACATAGGCGAAGTCGGCAGGCAGTGCCTTTTTTACTTTCGAACGCGTGTATTTGGTCGATACCGTACGGCAAACCTCGATCAGTTCGTTGATCGTGATGTGATACCAGTCCTGAAGGTTCTTTTCCGTGCGTTTGATCAGTTCGAGTTTTTCTTCGGGGTAGTAGATCAGCGTGCAGAGGTCGCGTTGTTCGGATTCGCGCAGCGTGTGCTGGAACAAATCATGCACCTTTTGGCGAATCACGCCCGAACCGTTCTTCAGCACGTGCTGGAAAGCGGCGAACTCCCCGTGAAGGTCGGTCAAAAAATGTTCGGTTCCCTTCGGAAGATTGAGGATGGCCTCCAAGTTTACGATCTCGGTGGCGGCATCCGAAATAGTCGGGAACTTTTCGGCCAAAAGATCCAGATATTTCAAATCCTCGGGTGAATAATCTTTTTTTGAACTGCTTTTCATCTTGTTTTTGGTTTAAAACGATTACAAAAATATAAAAATATCTGAAATAACAAGTCTTTTTGCAAATATATTTTCGATAAATCGTGCTTTTGTTAAAATAATATTTTAAAATATCGGCGCGGTCTCTTAAAAATTAATATGGGTATAAGGCTGCTCTTTTCAGTTATTTTTTTTATATAGAGCAAAAAAAGCACCTGCCCCGAGGCAAGTGCTTTAGATCGGATGTCCGACAAAAGAGCTAACCGCGGCGTTTGAAACGCGAAGGCGAAGTACCGGTATGTTGTTTGAAGTATTTGCCGAAGAACGACTGGGTCGAGAAATTCAGGTGGTAGGCAATCTCCTGAATGCTCATACCCGAATATTTCAACAGGGCTTTGGCTTCGAGGATGACCGATTCGTCGATCCAGCGTGCCGCCGTCTTGCCGCTCACCTCCTTGACTACCGACGAGAGGTATTTGGGAGTGATGTTCAGCTCCTTGGCATAGAAACTGACGTTTCTCTCGCGTTTGCTGTGTTGCTCCAGAAGCGCCATGAATTCGTTGAAAAGTACCTCGCAACGTCCCTGTTTGGCCTCCTCGGGTTGTTCGCGGAGGATGATCTCGGTGATCATGTAGAAGGCCGTGGTGAACAGCGTGCGGATGATCTCGTGGCGGTAGCGGGGTTTGTCGCTGCGCGTCATGGTCATGATCATGCGGAACAGTTGGCGGATCTCATCGACATCCTCCTGGCGTACCTCCATGACGGGTTGCTGTCCGAAACGCATGTAGACGGGAAGCGAGGTCGAGAGGTCGATCTGGATCTCATTGACGAACGAACGCGAGAAAGCCAGGAAATAGGCCTGCGCATTGTTCGAACACTTCACCGTGCGGATGATGCTGTCGGGGTTGAAAAAGACGATGGTGTTGGGTTTGACGTGGTAGTTCTGCATGTCGATCGACACGGTGGCCTCACCCGCGATGATGATCACCGCCGAGAAACCGTCGATCGACGCGGGATAGTCGCTCGTCGTGTTGTTGTCGGGACTGAGTTTGGTAACCACCAAATCATCCGAGAGATAAAACACGTCGTTCATCTCCTTCTTGATGCGCGAGATGGATACTTTGTGCAACCCCTCGCGCAAGTTGCGCATAACCTTCGAACCCTCCATATCGTAAATTATTTAGGACAAAAGTAACAAATTTTGTTCTGGATAACAAGAATTCGGCGCTTTTTTTGGTTGAATTGTCGTTTTTTTTAAGCTTCCTGTGCGGGGCAGATGACGCGGAGCGCACCTGCAAGGCACTCGATGTGGAGCGGGAAGTGCGATCCGGGCTGTCCGTCGACGTCGGTCGGCTCGTCGATTTTCGAGACAATATCAATGGTGTGCGCTTGCACGTGACGGACGATTTTGGGGTTGCCGCCCAGCAGGTAACGACTCATGGCAAGGGTCGAACGGAAGAAGTTGCGTTTCTCCAGAAGGATCATCTCGAACTTGCCGTCGCGCACCGACGAATTGCGTGCAAGGTGGAATCCTCCGGCCGTTTCGCCGTTGAAAATCAATACCATGAGCGAGTTGAAGTCGAACTCCTCGTTTTCGGTCACGACCTTCAGCGGTACGGCGTGCATCGTGCGGAATTCGTGCGCACCCTCGATCAGATAGGCCAGTTTGCCGATCTTGTGTTTGCGGTCGTCGGGCGTGCGTTGCGAGGTGGTCGTGAAGACACCGAACGAGAGGATGTTCACGAAATACTGGTCATTGACGCGTCCGCAATCGATCCGCTGCTCCGTGCCGCGGACGATTTGGCGTGCCGCCTCGATCGGGTCGTGCGACATGCCGAGTGCTCCGGCAAAGTCGTTGGCCGTACCCGCGGGAATGATGCCGAGCGGGAGGTTCAATCCCTTGGCACACATGCTGTTTACGGCGAAATTCACCGTGCCGTCGCCACCCGCCACGACC
The DNA here is from genome assembly GCA_020026395.1 of Alistipes sp. GTDB lineage: Bacteria > Bacteroidota > Bacteroidia > Bacteroidales > Rikenellaceae > Alistipes. The sequence goes on from JAHHQM010000009.1 coordinate 12,721, forward strand.
ATCAGATCGATCTCCTCATTGCCGTCGTAGGGGTTGGCCTTGAAGTCGATGGCCTGGGGGGTCATCCGGTAGCCGTGTTCGGCAAAAACGGCGACAATCTGATCCACCATACGGTCGATCTTGCCGCGTCCCGACTGTTTGTTATAGAGAAAAACTGCTTGTTTCATGGTTTAGTCTTCCATCAAAAGTTTCTTCATGCCTTCCGAGGCAAATTCCTCGTATTCACCCTCTTTATCGCCCGCAAGAATGAAATAGACGTTGTATTGGGGGTGTTCGGTGACCATCTGAAGGGCATCGTCCGCACCCATCGCCAGGAACATCGTACCCAGGGCGTCGGCTTCGGCGCACGTCTTCGCCACGACCGTCACGGACAGCAGGCGCGACAGGGCACTGCGACCCGTCTGGGGATTGATCGTGTGGGCTACGAGATTGCCCTCTTTATCGCGGTAGCAACGGCGGTAGTTGCCCGAAGTGGCCATGCCGCCCTCCGTGAAACGGATGCGTCGCTGGAGGTATTCGCCGTTGGTCTGGTTGCCTTCGAACGGGGTCTCGACGCCGATGCGCCAACCCTCGCCCTGGCGGTTGTGTCCCTTGCAACGGATCTCGCCGCCGATCTCCACGAGGTAATTTTGCGCCCCGCACTCCTCGACCATATCGGCCAGAAGATCAACCGTATAACCCTTGGCAACGGAGTTGAAGTCGAGCTGCACGCGGGGATCCTGTTTGACGATGCGGTCACCCTCGATGCGGATCTTGTCGTGGCCGACAAATTGCAGCAGCGAGTCGATGTTGGGATCGGGCAGGCTGTGTTTTCCGGCAAAACCCCACGCCTCGACCAGCGGTTTGACGGTCACGTCGTAACGCCCCGCACACAACGACGAAATGCTGTCGGCCAACAGGAAATTGAAGCGGATATGAGCGTCGATCGAGTCGGTTTCGTTGCGGTTGATGCGGTTCAGAAGCGACCCCTCCTCGAAGATCGACATCGAGGATTTCATCTCACGGTCGATTTTCAGCGCACGCAGGAAAACTTCCTGATGCGTGAGGTCTTTGATGTCGGCCACAATACGCATGCGGGTACCGAGCATCGGACCCTCGATGATCATGTAGCTCTTCTGGGCGTCCTGGCACGACGCAAATGCAAGAGCCACAAACAAAAAGAAGATACGAAAAATGTTCGTTTTCATGGGCAGAAGTCTGATTTTACGGACAAAATTACGATTTTTTACTTTACGAAGGCCGAAAACAGCCCCAAATGCGAAATAAATTTTGATTTCGGGTGATTTATTCTTATAAAATTCCTACCTTTGTGGCACGCTCTGGCGTGATCCGCAGTAAGGGGGATGCGTCGTAGAGTGGAACTTAAATAAACAAAAAATTATTATGGCTTATTTAACAGCAGAGAAAAAGCAAGAGCTTTTTGGTCAGTACGGCAAGTCTAACACCGACACGGGTTCGCCCGAGAGTCAGATCGCGTTGTTCTCGTACCGTATCAGCCACCTTACAGAGCACCTCAAAAACAACCGTCACGATTTCGGCACGCAGCGTGCTTTGTTGCGTCTGGTCGGTAAACGTCGTCAGTTGTTGGAGTACTTGAAGGTCGTTGACATCGAGCGCTACCGTGCAATCGTTAAAACGCTTAACCTTCGTAAGTAATCCGAAGAGCCGGAATGAGGGCAACTTCCAAAAAGTTGCCTTCATTTTAATTTTAAAGGCAAAACACACATTTAGGTAAAAATATTTATGGAAGAAAAGAAGCTGTACAATGCAGTCCGTAAGACGATCACCCTTGGCGACGGCCGTGTGATCGAGATCGAAACGGGCAAACTGGCCAAACAGGCCGACGGCGCCGTCGTCCTCAAAATGGGCGATACGATGCTGCTGGCAACTGTCGTGGCCGCCAAGGACGCCAAACCCGACACCGACTTCATGCCCCTGCAAGTCGAGTACAAAGAGAAGTATGCCGCCTGCGGTCGTTTCCCCGGCGGTTTCCTCAAACGCGAAGGACGCGCAGGTGATGCCGAAATTCTGGTGGCTCGTCTGATCGACCGCGCTCTGCGTCCCCTGTTCCCCTCGAACTACCACGCCGAAGTTTACGTGACCGTAAACCTGATCTCGGCCGACAAGGATATCCAACCCGACGCGCTGGCAGGTCTTGCCGCATCGGCCGCTCTGGCTGTTTCGGACATTCCGTTCGGAGGCCCGATCTCGGAGGTGCGTGTTGCCCGCATCAACGGCGAGTATGTCATCAACCCCAATTTCTCGCAGATGGATCAGGTCGATCTGGACATCATGGTTGCCGGTACCATCGACAACATCCTGATGGTCGAGGGTGAGATGAAAGAGGTTTCGGAGTCGGTAATGCTGGGTGCCATCAAGTTCGCCCACGAGGAGATCAAGAAGCACTGCGCCGTACAGATCGAATTGTCGAAGGAGCTCGGCAAGGATGTGAAACGCGAGTACTGCCACGAGGAGAACGACGAGGAGTTGCGTCAGACGATCATCTCGGAGCTCTACGACAAGGCATATGCCATCGCCACTTCGGGTACGATGAAGCACGAGCGTGAGGAGTTGTTCGAGAACCTTGAAGCCGAGTTCTGCGAGCGCTTCACCGAAGAGGAGCTGGAGGAGAAGCAGGTGATGATCCACCGCTACTACCACGACGACGTGGTCAAGAAGGCCATGCGTAACATGATCCTCGACGAGCACAAACGTCTGGACGGCCGTAAGCTCGATGAGATCCGCCCCATCTGGTGCGAGGTCGGTTACCTGCCCGGTGCACACGGTTCGGCTATCTTCACCCGTGGTGAAACCCAGTCGCTGGCTACCGTGACGCTTGGTACAAAACTTGATGAAAAACAAAAGGACGAAGTACTCGTACAGGGTTCCGAGCAGTTCGTACTTCACTATAACTTCCCGCCGTTCTCGACCGGTGAGGCTAAGGCCGCCCGTGGTCTGAGCCGTCGTGAGATCGGTCACGGCCACCTCGCATGGCGTGCTCTGAAGCCGATGGTTCCCGTCGGTGAGGAGAACCCCTATGCCGTACGTGTCGTTTCCGATATTCTGGAGTCGAACGGTTCGTCGTCGATGGCAACCGTCTGCGCCGGTACGCTGGCTCTGATGGATGCAGGTGTGAAGTTGAAGAAACCCGTTTCGGGTATTGCCATGGGTCTGATCTCGGATTCCGAAACCGGCAAGTGGGCCGTATTGTCGGATATCCTGGGTGACGAGGATCACTTGGGCGATATGGACTTCAAGGTGACGGGTACCCGCGACGGTATCACCGCCACGCAGATGGATATCAAGGTCGACGGTCTGTCGTACGACGTACTGGCAACCGCACTGGAGCAGGCTCGCAAGGGTCGTATGCACATCCTCGATATCATGACCCAGACCATCGCCGAGCCGAGAGCCGACTACAAACCCATGGTTCCCCGTATCCAGCAGATCGTGATCCCGCAGGATATGATCGGTGCCGTGATCGGCCCGGGCGGTAAGGTAATTCAGGATATCCAGAAGACCACCGACACGACCATTACGATCACCGAGGAGGAGAACAAGGGTATCGTCGATATCTTCGGCGTCAACAAGGCTGCGCTGGATGCCGCTCTGGCTCGCATCAAGGCCATCGTTGCCATCCCCGAAGTAGGCGAGACGTACCACGGTAAGATCCGTTCGATTGTTGCCTTCGGCGCATTCGTCGAGATCATGCCCGGCAAGGACGCCCTGCTGCACATCTCGGAGATCGACTACAAGCGTTTCGAGACGATGGAGGAGACCGGTTTGAAGGAGGGTGACGAGATCGATGTGAAACTCATCGGTGTCGATCCCAAGACCAACAAACTCAAGTTGTCGCGTAAGGCTCTGTTGCCCAAGCCCGAAGGTTGGGTAGAGCGTGAGCGTCGTCCCCGTCCCGAGCGTTCGGAGCGTGGCGAGAGAGGCGAACGTGGCGAGCGCCGCGAGCGTCGTCCGCACCACGACCACAAAGAGGAGTAAAACCAAAATGCAACATCCGATGAATATTTTATTCGTCGGGTGTTGTAAATCATAAGATTTTTTCTATTTTTGCGTTGTTGGCAGAAGGTAAAAAATTTTATTGGTGTACCTTATATATATACTAGAACAACAAAAATATTTACGAATTATGAAAAACTTCATGAAACTGGTTTTGGCAACTGCTGTTGTTGCCATGACTTTCTCAAGTTGCAACTGCTTCAAGAAAATGAGCGGTAAGCAAGATCAGGTGACTTGGGCCGTTACTCCCGAAGTCCTGACGTTGAACAACGGTATCGTAGCCGCTGATCTCCACGTTACCTTCCCCGCCAAGTATTTCCAGCCCGATGCCATGGTTAAGGTTACTCCCGTCATGGTTGTTGAGGGTGGCGAAATCGCCGGCAAACCCCAGTACTTCCAGGGTTCGAAAGTAGAGGAGAACTACACGGTAATCGACAAGAAGAACGGTGGCAACCAGACCATCCACTTCGAGCTGCCTTACGACGAGCGCATGGATAACGGTACGCTTCAGGTTCGCGCCGAGATCAAGTGCAAGAAGGGCAAGTGCAACGAGTTTACTCCCGTAAACTTGAACGACGGTTCGATGCCTACCAAGGCCGAGAGAAAGATCCTCGCCGAGGGTTCGGAGGCTGAGAAAACGGTCATCTACCAGAAGTTCGGTCTGAATATCGCTCAGGGTGTCAACACCTTGCAGAAGGATATCAAGTACAGCGACATGATGGAGACCATGCCTCACCAGTTCAAGAAGGTGACCACCGTAGTTTACGACACCGACCTCCGTTACGAAATCGGTTCGTCGCGCGTGATCAAGAAGCACCAGAAGGCTGCCAACCTCGACGCTTTCAAAGAGGACGTTGATTCGAAACTCAATAACGACCGCATCACCAACACCATCCTGGTTAAGGGTTATGCATCGCCCGATGGTCCCGAGAAGTTCAACGACGAGTTGTCGGCTGATCGTTCGGAGTCGAGCAAGAAGGTTGTTGCCAAGTTGCTCAAGGACGCAGGTCTGGATGTAGACGCTGCTTCGTACGGTGAGGACTGGGACGGCTTCAAAGAGCTCGTTGAGCGTTCGAACATTCAGGACAAGGAGCTCATTCTCCAGGTTCTGAGCCTGTACAACTCGGCTACCCAGCGTGAGCAGGAGATCAAGAACATGGCTTCGGTTTACACCGAGCTGAAGGACGAGATTCTGCCCGAGTTGCGTCGTTCGAAGATCATCAACTCGTCGGACATCCAGGGTAAGACCGATGCCGAGATTCTCGCTGCCATCAAGAACGGTGAGGAGCTCTCGAAAGAGGAGTACCTGTACGCTGCCGAGGAGCTCGTTGAGGACAAGGCTGAGCGCGTAGCCGTTCTGGAGACCGCTGCCAAGAAGTACAACGAGGCTGACGCTTGGAACAACCTGGGTGTAGCTTACGCTGCAAACGGCCAGAACGAGGATGCTGCCAAAGCATTTGACAAGGCTGCCAAGTTGGATTCGAATGCCGAGATCAACAACAACCTGCTGCTTGTTAACCTCGCCAACGGTAAGACCGAGGAGGCCAAGAAGTACGCTATGAGCGCTGACGCCGAGTCGAAGGCTGCTCTGGCTGCTGCCGAGGGTGACTACGCTGCCGCTGCCAAGAACATGTCGGGTTACAACGAGGCTATCGTTCTGGTTATGAACAACAACCTGTCGGGTGCCAAGAAGGCCATCGCCAACGACAAGTCGGCTGAGGCTGATTACCTGCGTGCAGTAATCGCTGCCAAGGAAGGTGACACCAAGACCGCTCAGGTAGAGCTCTCGAGCGCAATCTCGAAGAACCCCGAGCTGGCCAAGAAGGCTGCCAAGGACGTTAACCTGAAGGCTATTCAGAAGTAATTCATCCTTGAATTCCAAATAGAGGATCCCGAACCCCGCATAGGGTTCGGGATCTTTTTGTTTTCGGAGGGGTGTCCCTTTCGGACTTTTCGGAGAATCCTGTGCGCGATAAAGAGGTGAAAATTAGGCGGGAAAAATGCACGGAACTCCGAAATTTTACTTATTTTTGTGAAAAACATAGTGACTATGGAATATATCAATCAGCTTAAGGAATATGCTCCGGCATGGAGTCAGGAAAAAGTGGACGCCGAAGTGGCCCGCATCTGCGAAATCGCTCTGCGTAATCATACCACAGATGTCTATAAATTCTGCTATTCGGCAATCGACCTCACGACCCTGTCGTGCAACGATTCGGTGGAATCGGTGACGAAGTTCGCCAAGAAGGCTGCCGAATTCTACGAGAAATATCCCTCGATTCCCAACGTGGCTTCGATTTGTGTATATCCCGCATTCGTCGAGACGGTGGGTCTGGCCGTGGATGGTACGCCGATGCGTATTACGTCGGTTGCTGGCGGTTTTCCCGCATCGCAGACCTATCTGGAGGTGAAGGCTCTGGAGGTGACGATGGCCATGGAGAACGGTGCCGACGAGATCGACATCGTGATGAACGTGGGTCACATGTTGTCGGGCGAGTATAACGAGGCCGCCAACGAGGTGGAGGTGATCCGTTCGGAGATGAACGACGACATCACGTTGAAGGTCATCATCGAGTCGGGTGCGCTGAAAACCCCCGAACTGATCCGCAAGGCATCGCTGTTGTCGATGTTGGCGGGAGCCGATTTCGTGAAGACTTCGACGGGTAAGATCGATGTCGCCGCAACGCCCGAGGCTGCCGTGGTGATGTGTACCGCCATCCGCGACTACTACGAGAAGACGGGTCGCAAGGTCGGTTTCAAGGCCGCAGGCGGTGTCCGTACCCCCGAGGATTCGGCACTTTACTACACGATCGTCGAGGAGATCCTCGGCAAGGAGTGGCTCACGACCGACTTGTTCCGTATCGGTGCATCGTCGGCTGCCAACAACCTGCTGACGGCCATCGAGGGCAAAACCGTGAAATATTATTAATCGGAATTTTTCCGGAACATCATAGGGAGACTCCTTTTCGAGGGGCTCCCTTTTTTTAATACACTCGGGTGATGGATACATTCGTGCAAATTCTGGTCGATTGGGGCGCGTGGGGACTTTTTGTCGCGGGATTTATCTCGGGCAGCATCTTCCCGTTCAGCTCCGAGGTGGTGCTGGCCGTCCTCCTGCATATGGGCATCGACCCCCTTGCGGCCATCGTGGCCTCGACTGCGGGCAATACCCTGGGCGGTATGACCTGCTATTGGATCGGATCGCTGGGCAAGATGCAGTGGATCTTGAAATTGGGCGTGTCGGAGGAGAAGCTCCGCCGTGCGCAGCAATTTCTGGCGGGTCGCGGTGCGCTGATGGGATTCTTTGCGTTCCTTCCCGGAATCGGCGAGGCGGTTGCCATTGCGTTGGGATTGATGCGCAGTAATTTTTGGCTCACGTCGCTGGCGATGGCCGTGGGTAAGGCGCTGCGTTACGTAGCGATCCTTTTGGCCTATAAAGGGGTGATTTCGTTCTTTTAGGGGCGTTAGAAGCCGTGTGCCGACAGGTTCGCACGGGTGTGAAGGCCGCCGAAAAAGGGCGGAAGAATGAGCTCCTTTTACAGGGTGGCGTATAGATAAAAAAAAGGGTTGTCCCGCGTGGGACAACCCTTTTCCGTTCCTCGTTGTGGGGAGGATTATTTCTTCAGACCTGCGATAGCCTGCTGTGCGTTCTGCACGTTGGGGCCTGCGGTTACCTTGCTGAATGCGGCTACTGCCTGCTCGGGCATCTTCTTCTCGTTGTAAGCGCAACCCAGCAGGAAGTACATTTGGCTCTTGTCCTCGGCGTCGATCTGAGCCTCGGCAGCTGCCGAAGCCAACTCGATAACCTTGCCAAAATCCTTCTTACCGGTGTAAGCCTGTACGCGTACGTTCAGACCCAGGGCGCTCTCGGCGTTCTTGGCCAACATCGACTCGGCCATGGCGAGCATACCGTCGAAATCCGAAGCAGCCTGCATCTTGGCGATCTGGTTGTTGGTGTAAAGAGCCATATCCTTCTTGGCCTGCTCGACATCGGTAGCGTATTTGGGATCCTCGTTCTTGGCCACCTTCTCGTAGAGTTCCATACCCTCTACAAAGTGATCCGAGTCACAGAGGCAACGAGCCAGAAGGCTCTGCAATTTCACGTTTGCGGGACGGCACTCCAGACCTTTCTTCAGGGTCTCGGTGGCACCTTCGTAATCCTTGGCGTTGAGCTGCGAAGCACCCTTGGCCTGGCAGATGCTGGCGATCAACGACTTGAACTTGTTGACCTGCACCTTGTTGTGCTCCTTCGAAACCTTGATGCCTTTCTCGCAGGAGTCCAAAGCCTCGTCAAACTTCTGCTGCTTGGCGTTCGAGATGGCCATCTTGAGGTAGCAGATCGAGAGGTTCTTGCCGGCATTGTCTACCAGCTCCTCGGCATCCTCGTTATCCTCACCGAGTTCTACAACTTCGGCGAATTTGGCGATTGCCGTTGCGAAATCCTTTTTACCGAAGGCTGCGGCACCCTCGTTGTAAAGCGCCGAAAGATCCTGCGCCCAAAGTGTCATACTTGCCATTGCGGCGATGACGGTCAAAATTAATTTTTTCATTTCAGTGTTCGTTTTGTATTAATTATAACTTAAATTTTTTGAGGAAAATCATACCTGCCAACACGTTGGTACGTATGAGACTATACAAAGGCAAATTTACGTTTTTTTTCCCCGACTGCCAAATTTATCGTCGTAAAGTCTGAAAAAACTCGTTCATCAATTCCCGACACTCTCCTTCGAGAATGCCGCGTGCGATGACGGTCTTGGGGTGGAATACGCGTTCGGAGTAGGTGCGGTAACCCTTCTTCGGATCGTCCGTACCCCACACGACACGTCCCACCTGTGCCCACGAGATCGCTCCCGCACACATGATGCACGGTTCGACCGTGACGTAAAGTGTGCATTTGGGCAGGTATTTCCCGCCGAGGGTCGAGGTGGCTGCCGTCAGCGCCTGCATTTCGGCATGCGCCGTGGGGTCGGAGAGCGTCTCGACGAGGTTGTGTCCGCGCCCGATGACGCGACCCTCGCAAACAACGACTGCTCCGATGGGTACCTCCTCTCTATCAAATGCTTTCCGCGCTTCGTTTAGTGCCTGACGCATGAAGTTTTCGTCCTGTTTGGTTTGCGTAAGTTCTTCCATTTTGGGGTGTTTTATGGGGCAAAGGTAGGCAAAAGATTCTGAAAAAAGAGTCGCCGCAGGGACGGATTCCCCCGTGAATGTCATTTTCCACGGAAAAAGTTACGCGAAAAGAAACCTTTTTTCTATCTTTGTAAGTTACAAGACTTAAAGATACACAATTATGTACAGAACCCATACATGCGGCTGTCTGAGAAAAGATCACATCGGTCAGACAGTCACGCTTGCCGGCTGGGTACAGAAGGTTCGTAATCTGGGCGCAATGACCTTTATCGACCTTCGTGACCGTTACGGCATCACCCAAATTGTCGTCGAGGAGCATTCGGCCGAAGAGGTCAAGACGATCGCTTCGAAACTCGGACGCGAGTGGGTCATTCAGATCACGGGTAAGGTGATCGAACGCCAGTCGAAAAACCCCAAAATGGCGACCGGCGACATCGAGGTGTCGGCCGATAAGATTGTCGTTTTGAACGAGGCACAGACTCCTCCCTTCACCATCGAGGAGGTATCGGATGGTGGTGACGATCTGAGAATGAAGTACCGTTATCTGGATCTTCGCCGTCCGCCCCTGCAGCGCAACATGATCCTGCGTCACAAGATGGCTCAGGAGATCCGCCGTTTTCTGGATCAGGAGGGTTTCCTCGAGATCGAGACCCCGTTCCTGGTGGGTTCGACCCCCGAGGGTGCGCGTGACTTCGTCGTTCCGAGCCGTATGAGCCCCAACCAGTTCTACGCCCTGCCCCAGTCGCCGCAGACCCTGAAGCAGCTGTTGATGGTGGCCGGTTTCGACCGTTACTTCCAGATCGTGCGTTGCTTCCGCGATGAGGATTTGCGTGCCGACCGTCAGCCCGAATTTACGCAGATCGACTGCGAGTTGTCGTTTGCCGAGCAGGAGGACATCCTCGAGATCTTCGAGCGTTGGGCAAAACACATGTTCAAGACGGTTTTGGGCATTGAGTTCACCGAGAAATTGCAGCGTATGCCGTGGATCGAAGCCATGGAGAAATACGGTTCGGACAAACCCGACCTGCGTTTCGGCATGGAGTTCCACGATGTGACGGATCTTGCGAAAGGTCACGGATTCTCCGTATTTGACGATGCGGAGTACGTGGTCGGTTTCGCCGCCACGGGTTGCGCCAAATATACCCGCAAGCAGATTGACGCCCTGACCGAGTTCGTAAAACGTCCCCAGGTCGGTGCCAAGGGGCTGATCTGGATCCGTCTGGAGCAGGACAAGATCAAATCGTCGATCGACAAGTTCTACTCGCCCGAAGAGGTTCGTGCCATTGCCGAGCGTACGGGTGCCAAGGAGGGGGATATGGTCTTCATCCTGTGTGGCAAGAAGTTCAAGGCACTCACCCAGTTGTGCGCCCTTCGTCTGGAGGTTGGCAACCAGGAGGGTCTGCGCGATCCGAAGAAGTTCGCTCCGCTGTGGGTGGTTGACTTCCCGATGTTCGAGTGGGACGACGAGACGCAGCGTTTCTACGCCATGCACCACCCGTTCACCTCGCCCAAGAAAGAGGATATTCAGTACCTGGATACCGATCCGGGTCGCGTTCGTGCCGACGCTTACGACTTCGTCTGCAACGGTACGGAGGTCGGCGGCGGTTCGATCCGTATCCACGATGCACAGCTTCAGGCTCAGATCTTCAAGTGTCTGGGATTTACGCCCGAAAAGGCACAGGAGCAGTTCGGCTTCCTGATGAATGCCTTCAAGTTCGGTGCGCCCCCTCACGGAGGTCTGGCATTCGGTTTCGACCGTCTCTGCTCGCTGTTCGGCGGTTCGGAGTCGATCCGCGATTACATCGCATTCCCGAAGAACAATGCGGGTCGCGATGTGATGCTGGACGCTCCCGGCTACCTCGATCAGTCGCAGTTGGACGAGCTGTATCTGGCTCTGCGCAAGCCCGAAGCCTAAACACTTCGGTTCAAGATACGAGAAAGGGCATTCCCCCAAGGGAGTGCCCTTATTTTTTACCCCATAAAAAATCCGTGCCTACCCGAAAGAAGCACGGATTGTATTTTTGGTGGTGGGGTAGGGGTTAGAAGGCTTCGGAGGCGGTGAAGAGGAATGCCGACGAGCGTTTGCGATCCCACGGCAGATTCTGATTGCCGTAGATACCCCAACCGTAGTCCAGACGGATGTTCATGCCCTTCTTGAATTCGAAGCGGTAGCCGCAACCGAAGCTGTAGAGCATGTGGTCCCATTGGAATTTGTGCGTGCCCCATACCTGACCCACGCCGAACCAGCCGACAACGCCGTGACGGCGGTAGATCTTCTGACGCAGCTCGAGCTGGGTTTCGACCAGGCGCTTGTCGCGGTAACGGCCTTCGTAGTAGCCGCGCATACGCTCCATACCGCCCATCTTCGAATACATGTGCCACGAGGGCGTGCCGATCGTGAGGTCGGTGTAGAAGTCGTAGGCCAGAACGCCGCCCTTCCAGACCTTCTTGTAGGCATCGAACGTCAGTGACAGGCGGCCGAAGTGGCGACCCGTATTACCCAACCATTTGGGATACCATTTTGCTTCGCCCTTCAGGAAAATACCCTTGGAGGCGTTGTGCATGATGTCGCGCGAATCGTATTGGAGGAACACACCCACATTGGCATTGAAGGCATCGGGATCTTCACCCGTGCGACGGATGTAGTTCGTGAAGGGATCTTGTTTGTCGGGGTCGTACGAACCGTCGCCCTTCTTCCATGTGTCGTAAATCTCGCCCAACTCGCCCGCAGGTTTCTCCATCGTGCCCGCGTCGATCTTCTCGAGCAGGTCGCGGATGTTCGACGCGCGGTAGCTCGTGCCCGAATAGTTCAGTCCCGCGCTCACGCCCGCATACCAGCGTCCGTAAATCGCCGCGCAGTACGAGAAGCGTGCAATGGCGTTGGTGGTGGTCAGTTCCTGGGCGTAACCCTCCTTTCCGGCATCGTAACCCACGCCGTAGAATGCTCCCGGGAAATAGACGAAGGCACCCGAATAGCTGATCAGTTGTTTGTTTTTCTTGAAAATGTTGTCGCCGCTGAAACGCAACAGCACGAATTTCTGGGTCGTGAAGTTACCGTAGATCGAGATGTTGGAGGGCGAAGTGAGCGAGTCGGTGCGATCCATACGATACAGGCCGCCCAACAGGAAGCCGATACCGAAGCCCACATCCGACGAATAGTTCGGCCCCGGAGCGATACTCCAGTCGATCTTCTTTTCGAACGTGCGATCGACGTTCGAGCGGTTGTAGTAGTCGATGATTTTGCGGAAAAAGCCCTTGCGTTGAATCGAGTCGCCCTTGAGCGAGTCGGCATGGGGATATTTCCGTGCATGGCGTTTGCCCTGACCGATGCGGGTGACATCTCCGGCAAGAGGAATGATCTTCTTGTCGTCGCTTTCGATGTTTTGCGCCCACACGTCGCGGCACAGGACAACCAGCAACAGCAGCAGTATGATGCGTTTGAAATTCTTCATTGATCAGGACATATATGAGACAAAAGTATATTTTTATTCAGTGAGTTCCAAGCCTCTCGGCGGGGGTTTCACTCCGAAATGTGCGACACGTTGTTCGGTATTTCCGTTTTGGGACAGCGCTGTGCGCAAAATGTACTTTTCGGGGGTACAAAAAAGAGGGGAACCTCCCTAAAGGAGCATCCCCTCAAATATCGAGCCTCGAACGGAAGGCTCAAGGTCTTATTTCAGACCGAGCTTCTTCTGAATCTCTTCGGGAAGAGCGTTCTTGTTGATGGTGATCGAGGTGGTCTTATACTCGAAGAAAGGCTTCGAGAAGTACCAGAAACCCTTGTAGGGGTTGTTGATGTCCCACGAGTTCTGAACCTTGTAGTAGTTGTTTCCGGCCTGATCGACAGCAGTACCCATGATAACCATACCGTGGTCATCGGTCGTGAGGAAGTTATCGAATGCTTCCTGACGCATCTCCTGGTTGATCTCCAACTCCTTGACGGGAGCCTCGAACTTGTAGAGCATAGCCTCTTTCTCGGCCTTGGTCAGGTTGCCCCAACGAGCCGACTCGGTGCCGGTCATACCGTCGAGGTTTACATCGGGTACGATACCGATCGACTTGGTACGGCTGAAGCCCTTCTCGCTTACGTCGGTACCCCATGCTACGCTGTAACCGTTCTCCAGTGCGTAATCAACAACCTGAGTCATCTCGTTGAGCGGCAGGTTATAAACTTCGCCCCAGATCCAGTTGTCGGGAAGCTCGATGATGAACTTCGAGTAGAAGGGGTGGTGCGTAAACGAAGTGATGTCGATGTAATCGCTCATCGTCAGAGGCAGCGACTCGGCAAACGATTTGGGAGTGTACTCCTTACCCTTCCAAGTGAACTTCTCGGGAAGCTCACCGAAGTAAGCGTCGAGGATGGCGTCGAAACCGCGCTCCCATGCCGTGGTCAGCTCACGACCGCGAGCCGAACCGGCCAATACACCGTCCAGGTAGTTCTTCAATACGGGCGAAAGCTCGTGGAAGTCGGCCTTGTCGGTACCATAGTTGAAACCCGTGTAGATCTCCTGGGGAACCACACCATATTTGTCGATCATCTCGATTACGTCGTGCGATGCGCCGCCCTCGGCAAAGTTCAGGAAACCGTGCATACGGATGTACTTGCGGGCTTTCTCCTTGTAGGCGTGACGTACGATGAACATCTCCGAGAGGTGAATCTCACCGTAACCCTGCTTCAGGAGTTCGTTCTCGAGGAACGATACGGTCGAGTAGCACCAGCACGTACCGCTGCGGTGTTGGTTCTTCACGGGAGTCGTCGGGATGAGGATCTTGTCCGTGAATTTGTAGCCTTCAGGCTGCTCCTGCTTGGCAGGTTTCTTTGCACCCACCGAAGTTACCATGGCTACGGCGAGCAACAGAGTCAAAAACTTTTTCATTTGGATTAATGGTTTTGGGTTTGTGAATAAATATTAAAAACTTGTAAAGATTATTTCTTCGACGAGGCAATGATCTTGCGGCAATCCTCGAGCGTGAGCTGTTCGGGCGTGGCGCTCTTCGGGATGCGGTAGTTCTTGCCTTTGAACGCGATGTAGGGGCCGTAACGACCGTTCTTGACCAACAGGTCGGGCTCTTCTTCGAAGGTCTTCAGCGGCGTGTTGGCGGCCAGTGCGGCGGTCTTGTGGGCGCGGACAACCTCCACGGCACGCTCGTAGGTGATCGTGTAGGGATCGTCGCTCTTCTGAAGCGATGCGAACGACTTGCCGTAGCGCACATAAGCACCATAGCGGCCGATGCCCACCGACAACTCCTCACCGTCCAGCTCACCCAGCGTACGCGGCAGGGCAAACAGTCCGAGTGCCTCCTCCAGGGTAATCGACTCGATCAGCTGGCCTTTCTTCAGTGAGGCAAAATGGCCCTTCTCGCCCTCGTTACCCTCGATTTCGACCATCGGGCCGTAGCGGCCGATGCGTGCCTTGACGATATGACCCGTCTTGGGATCATTGCCCAGGATGCGCACCTGATGGCTCTTCTCGGTCTGGGTCTCGATGGCTGTATCGACCATCTTGTGGAAGGGCTTATAGAAATCGGAGATCATCTTGTTCCACGTGATGTCGCCCTCGGCGATGCGGTCGAACTCCTTCTCGACGTTGGCCGTGAAGTTGTAGTCGATGATCGGGCCGAACTGCGTTTCGAGGTAGTCGTTTACCACCATACCGATGTCGGTCGGCGAGAGGCGGTTCTTCTCCTTGCCGTAGTTCTCGTTCTTGATTTGCGTCGTGACCATACCCTTCTTGAGGGTCATCTGCACGAATTCGCGTTTCTGGCCGTCGCGGTTCTGCTTCACGACGTAACCGCGGTTGATGATCGTCGTGATGGTCGGGGCGTAGGTCGAAGGACGTCCGATACCCAACTCCTCCATACGCTTCACGAGCGATGCCTCGTTGTAGCGCGGCGGTGCCTGCGTGAAACGCTCCGTGGCGGTGATTTCCTCGTTCTTGACGCGGTCGCCCGCCGTCAGTTTCGGGAGAATGCCTTCGCTGCCCTCCTGGGCGTTGTCGTCGTCGGTCGATTCGGAGTAAAGGCGCAGGAAACCATCGAAACGGATCACCTCACCCGTGGCCACGAACTGCTGGGGCTTGCCCACAATGTCGATGACGAGCGTCGTGCGATCCAGCTCGGCGGGAACCATCTGTGAGGCAACCGTACGCTTCCAGATCAGGTCGTAGAGGCGTTTCTCGGTGGCCGTGCCTTCGATTTCGCGGCGGTCGATGTAGGACGGACGGATGGCCTCGTGTGCCTCCTGTGCGCCCTTCGTCTTGGTCTTATAGTTGAAACGGCGCGAATATTTCTCGCCGTAGAGTTTCGTGACTTCCTCCTTGCACTGCGCCAGAGCCTGCTCCGAAAGGTTTACCGAGTCGGTACGCATGTAGGTGATCAAACCCAGCTCGTAGAGGTGCTGTGCCACGGACATTGTCTGCGATACGCTCATACCCAGCTTTCGTCCGGCCTCCTGTTGCAGGGTCGAGGTCGTGAACGGGGGGGCGGGGTAACGCTGTGCGGGTTTCTCCTCGGATTTCGAGACGGCATACTCCGCACCGATGCACTCGCCGAGGAATTTCTCGGCAGCTTCGCGCTTGTCGAAACGGGTCGAAAGCTCTGCCTTGAAGAGCGTCTTCTCGGGCGCATCGGCCGGATAGAACTGACCCACGATGCGGTAGAACGACGTCGAATTGAAGGCGATGATCTCACGCTCGCGCTCCACCAGAAGGCGGACGGCAACCGACTGCACGCGGCCTGCCGACAACTGCGGGCGTACCTTCTTCCACAATACGGGCGAAAGCTCGAAGCCGACCAGTCGGTCGAGGATGCGGCGTGCCTGCTGGGCATTGACCAGATCCATATTGACGGTTCGCGGATGCTCGATGGCCTCCAGAATGGCGTGCTTCGTGATTTCGTGGAACACGATACGTTTCGTGTTTTCGACCGGGAGACCCAACACTTCGGTCAGGTGCCATGCGATGGCCTCTCCTTCGCGGTCCTCATCGGAAGCCAGCCATACGGTTTTGGATTTCGAGAGTTTCGAGAGTTCGTCCACGACTTTCTTCTTGTCGCTCGGAATTTCGTATATGGGTTGAAATCCGTTGTCGATGTGGATTCCAAGGTCTTTTTTCGAAAGGTCTCTGATGTGTCCGAAGCTCGACTTCACGATGTAGTCCTTACCCAGGAACTTCTCGATGGTTTTCGCTTTGGCCGGAGACTCGACAATCACTAAATTTTCCTGCATTGCGTTTATCTTGTATCTTGTCTTTTCAGAAATACGAAAACCTAAGAGTATTGATCTTAGGTTCCGTGTGCTTTCTTTCCGTTACTTAATTAAGTTGTAGGCCATCTCCAGTCGGATAGGCGCCTCGTTGCGTAACGAGCCGTCCTTGGAACGGGTCTGACCCTGTAATATGGTGAACGACGAGGTGAACAGATCGTAGGCTTCGGGTCCGAGGAAGATCGACCTGTTTTTGATTTCCGTCCATTTGATTTTCGACCAGCCGTCGCCCGTTGCGTTGATTGCGCTCCACGAGGCGTCACGCGGGAATCCCGCTTTCTCTTTTTGGTCGAGGTAGTTGTTCCATGCATCCTGCACGAAGCCCGTCACGTTCATCGCATAACAGCCGTGGCTGCGGTTGATGTAGCCGTCGTAGGCCAGCGTGTAGTTGTATTGTTGTTCGAGTACGAAATCGTAGTCGGGAATACCCGTCAGACCCTTGTAGGAGGTATACATACCGAGGCGGGCGGGTGCCGAATTCATCTGGTCGATCAGCTTTCCGGCGTTCGGTGCATCGATCTCCTGCCAGTTGTGCTTGCCGTCGGGGAAGTAGATCGTCATGATGGCCTGGTTGAAGGCCAGGGCACGGAACTCCTGTCCGGCTTTCTTGTTCTCCTGTTCGATGGTGTATTCCAGCTCCTTGAAGAACTCCTCGCCGAGCGAAATTTCGGTGATGATGCCGCCCAGACCCTCGATCATGATGCGCGTCACTTCGGGACGCTCGTCGGGCTGGCCGGGTTTCGGCTCGCGTGCCTTGTTCAGGTCGATGTGTGCCTCGGTGGCCGTGGCCGTCGAATAATCGTGGGTAATGGCATTGACCGATACGTTGCCGTGTTTGGTCTGGTAGGGATCGATGAAGTTGAACGACAGTCCGAGCGTATCCTTGATCAGCGCGGGGTCTTCCGGCTGACGGTTACGGCCGAAGATCGCCAGACCCGACGATTTGAGCGCCGTGCCGTAGATCGTACCGCGTGTCGAACCGCTTCCGAGTGCCATCGGGTCGCTCTTGGGTTTGATGTACAGACCCTTGAACTCCTCGAGGAACTTGTCGAGGTTTTTCGAATCGTAGATCGAATAGTCGCCCTTGTATTTACCCTCGAGCAGCATCAGACGGCGCACAAACGCATAACCCTCCTCGGTGGGGGTCAGCGTGACGGCCTCTTTCTTGGTGCTGTTCTCGCCGCCGAACTTGAACGTGAAGAGCGGCTTGTCGCTCAGGATGGAGCGATTGCCCAGGTAGGGAACTTTTTCGGGATTGAATCCGATGTAGAACGTGGTGTCGCGTTCGGTTCTGCCCGTCGAGACGGGTTTCTGGGTGAGGTAGTCGTTGGTGGTGATTTCGTACACCTCGAACTCCTGCACCGAAGTGGTATCCTTACCGAAACTGTTGATCGAGATCTTGAGCTGCGCCGAGTCGAAGATGGGGCGGTAGCCGAAGTAACCCGAATCGATGCGGTAATAGGAAACGTACTGCGAAAGGAAGCCCGCCGTACGCGTACCCAGCGTGTCGTTGAACATCACACCCATATAACCCGACGAAATGTTTGCCGAGGGTACCGAGTCGGTCTGATACAGACGTGTCTCGAGGTAGTTGCGGGGCATGGGATAATCCGGCTTCAGCTCCTCCTGCTTCGGGAGGGTGATGTAGCCGGCTCTCATCTGCTGGTTTTCGGGTATGAGGTTGGAGCCGATGGTATCATCGACATCCTGACACGAAGAGAGGGTTGTCACGATTGCCACGACTGCAAGTGCAGCCGTGAGCAACGTGTGACGCATTTTATTGAATGGCTTCATAGAATCGCGTGTAATTATCGAAAAAGTCTTCCGCGGAGGGCGACTGGTAATCGAGCACCGGTTTGCTGCTTTCGCGGGCGAGGCGGATCACCTCTTCGTCGGCTTTCTCCGAAGCCACGACCACTCCGTCGACATACTGCATAACGAAGCGGTAGACGTTTTCGTATGAGGGATGATCCAATAAATCGATGTTTTTGTCGGTCATGCCCTCGGCCGTGATGGTCTTGCGGAAATCGCTGCTCAGTTCCCCTTCAAATTTGTCGTCGTAGAGCGAAAGGACGATCTTGACGTTTTTGAAGTTGGGGTCGTCGGCGAACATTTTTTTCAGGTAGATCGGCGTGACGGCCGAGAACCATCCGTGACAATGCACGATGGTGGGTTGCCAACGCAGTTTCTTGACGGTTTCCAACACGCCGCGTGCGAAGAAGATTGCACGTTCGTCGTTATCCTCGAAGAACGTGCCGTCGGCATCGTGCAGAACGGCCTTGCGCGAGAAATAGTCGTCGTTGTCGATGAAATAAACCTGAACACGGGCAGACGGAATGGATGCTACCTTGATAATGAGTTGATGGTCGTTGTCATCGATGATAAGGTTCATGCCCGACAGGCGGATGACTTCGTGCAGTTGGTGTCTTCGTTCGTTGATGCAACCGTAACGGGGCATAAACGTACGGATCTCGTTGCCACGTTCCTGCATTGCCTGTGCCAGCATGCGACAAGTGCTCGACGCCTCATTTTCCTCGAGATAAGGCGTGATTTGTTGACATACGTAAAGTATCTTGCTAGCCATGGTTGTGTTTGTTTTTACAAAGGTACGAAAAATTTCTTAAAGAATCAGCATTGCATCGCCGTAAGTACCGAAACGGTAGCCTTCTTCCTTGGCGATTTTGTAAGCCTGCATGACCAATTCGTAGCCTCCGAACGCCGCAACCATCATCAGTTGGGTCGAGAAGGGAAGGTGAAAATTCGAAACCATTGCGTCGGCCACCGAGAACTCGTAGGGGGCGAAGATGAACTTGTTGGTCCAGCCTTCCTGCGGGGTGATCATGCCGTGGGTCGAGACGGCCGTTTCGAGCGTACGCATGACGGTCGTGCCGATCGAAACGATTTTATGGCCGTCGCGTTTGGTCTGGTTGACCTTCTGGGCGGCCTCTTCGGTGACGAAATATTGTTCGGAATCCATTTTGTGTTTCGAGAGATCCTCGACATCCACACGGCGGAAGTTGCCCAAACCCACGTGAAGCGTGATGAAGGCGCTCTCCACACCCTTGATTTCCATACGTTTGAGCAGGTGCTTCGTGAAGTGCATACCGGCCGTCGGAGCGGCTACGGCACCCTCTTCCGTGGCGAAGATCGTCTGATAGCGATCAGCGTCTTCGGGCTCGACTTTGGGGCGCACCCATTTGGGAAGGGGCGTCTCGCCGAGGGCGAACAGAGCCTTCTTGAACTCCTCGTACGAACCGTCGAACAGGAAACGCAACGTACGGCCGCGCGAGGTGGTGTTGTCGATGACCTCGGCGACCATCAGGTCGTCGTCTCCGAAATAGAGTTTGTTGCCGATACGGATCTTGCGGGCGGGATCAACCAGCACGTCCCACAGACGCAGCTCGCGGTTGAGCTCCCGGAGTAAGAAGATTTCGATTTCCGCGCCTGTTTTCTCCTTGTTGCCGTAGAGACGGGCGGGGAATACTTTCGTGTTGTTGAACACGAAGAGGTCTTTCTCGTCGAAATAATCAAGGATGTCCTTGAATATACGATGCTCGATTTTGCCGGTGGCACGATTGACCACCATCAAACGTGACTCGTCGCGATTTTCCGCCGGATATTTGGCCAACATCTCGGGCGTAAAATCGAAGCTGTACTGTGAAAGTTTCATAGCACTCTGAGTCGATAACTGCGAAGTATAGAATAATGACATATTAAATCGAATACGCAAATTTTTCTATTTTGTTTCAATCGCCTGAAGATTTTCCAAAAAATCGCTTAACTGCCAGGCGTTTTCGATCGTAAAACCGCCGCTTCGGGTACGGCGCAGTGACGTAAGGTGGGCACCGCTCTGGAGTTCCTCGCCGATCTCCTGGGCGAGCGAACGGATGTAGGTACCCTTCGAGCAGCGTACGCGCAGGCGCAGGCGCGGAAGATCACAGTTGAGCACCTCCATTTCGTGGATGGTGATCTGCGAGCGTTTCAATTCGACCTCTTCGCCCGCACGAGCCAGCTCGTAGGCACGCAGACCCTCGATCTTCTTGGCCGAATAGATCGGGGGCGTCTGGAGACGTTCGCCCAGAAGGCGCTCCAACGCTTCATCGACCTTTTGGCGGGTGATGTGTTCCCATGGGTAGGTTCGATCGATCGGATGCTCCAGATCGAAGCTGGGGGTGGTGGCACCCAGGCGGATGTCCGTGACGTATTCTTTCTCTTCGGCCTGCAACGAGTCGGCCATTTTGGTGGCGCGGCCGATGCAGATCAGAAGGATGCCCGTTGCCAGGGGGTCGAGTGTGCCGGCGTGACCGACTTTGATTTTTTTGTAGCCTTTTTTGCGGAGTGAGAATTTCACTTTGCGCACGACGTCGGCCGACGTCCACTCCAGAGGCTTATCCAGGACGGCGATGTAGCCCTCTTCAAAATTGATGCCCGAAAGGTTTTCCGTAAATGCCATTCGATGGGGGTTAGAGGATGTAACTTGCGATGGAGACTACGCCGGCCACAAGGCAGTAGACGGCGAACCAGATCAGTTTGCCGCGTTTGACGATCTCGATCATAAATTTGCAGGCCAGACAGCCCGTGATGAACGAAGCGAGGAATCCGGCCACGAACGAAATAGCGGGAATCTCGCCTCCGTCGGTAAATTCACCGCCGATGACGTCGAGGAACATCTTGCCGAGGATCGGCACGAGTACCATGAGGAACGAGAACTGGGCGGTCGATTCTTTTTTGTTGCCGAGCAGGAGACCCGTTGCGATGGTCGAACCCGAACGCGACAGACCCGGCATGGCGGCAATCGACTGTGCGATACCGATGATGAAGGCGTCGCGGTAGGAGATGGTCTCCTTGATGCGGGGACGGGCGTAGTAGGCGAAGGCCAGAAGGGCGGCCGTCAGGAGCAACATACAACCGACGGTGACCAGAATATAGGGCTGGCTCAGCATTTCGTTGAGGCGGTCTTCGAGGGCGAATCCCACGATGCCGATGGGGATCATCGAAACGATGATCTTCAGCACGTAGGCCTGTTCGTCGTTGAATTTTTTGGAGAACAGACCCAGGAGGATCTTGCGG
Organism: Alistipes sp.; assembly: GCA_020026395.1. Taxonomy (GTDB): domain Bacteria; phylum Bacteroidota; class Bacteroidia; order Bacteroidales; family Rikenellaceae; genus Alistipes. The sequence goes on from JAHHQM010000009.1 coordinate 34,196, forward strand.
ATTTCCGCCCACAGGATGACGATCGTCGAGAGGACGGTGGCGACGTGGAGGACAACGTCGAACGTGAGATTTTGTTCGAGCTCCACACCCATCAGCGCCTTGGCGATCTGGAGGTGGCCGCTGCTCGATACGGGAAGAAACTCCGTGAGTCCCTGGACGATACCGAGAATGATGGCTTCAAAAATTTCCATTTACTTTATTTTGATTATTTGTCGAATTGTTTCATGATGCCGTAAATCTCGATGACGAATCCGCCGATCACCAGGATGGGAGCGAGCGTGATTCTGCGCCACGAGAACATCGCGTAATTGAATTCGTCGGGCGAGTCGCTGCCACCGCCGACCATGAGGATGAATCCGAGGACGACTACCGCAAAACCGATGCAGAGAATCTGGTAGTTGCGTTTGGTGAGCGGAAGACGCGAATTATTTTGGGGATTGATAGTTTCGTTTGCCATATTAATAAAGATAAATTTTGTTGGAGGTCATATTGACGAATTTGCTGACGGCGATGTACGTGAAGAGCATCGAGATCAGGATACCGCCGCCGATCATCGTGCCGAGGATCACGGCAACTTTGGTGGTGGAGGCGAAGGTCAGCAGCTCGGGGACGGATTCGTTGAGTCCGAATACGGCCAGCGCAAAGAGCACCGAGGCGCAGATGCCCGCACCCAGTCCCTGCCAGATGCTGCTCACGAGGAACGGACGCATGATGAACCATTTGGTGGCACCGACCAGCTTCATGGTGTTGATCAGGTAGCGTTTCGAGAAGATGGCAAGACGCACCGTGTTGTTCAGCAGGATCAGCGAGATGATCAGGAGCGACCCGCCGAACAGGAACAGGATCAGACGGATCTTGTTGACCGTGGCGTGGAGCTGCTCGGCCATCTGACGCGGGAACGACACATGGCTCACGCCGTCGAGGTTCTTGGCGAACGAAATGAACGCATCGAGGGCGAGTTTGTCGGACGACAACTGCGACAAAGTCACCTCGAACGAATCCATCAACGGGTTTTCGCCCAGCGTCTCCTCGATTTCGCTGTCGAAGATCTTGCGGAACTCCTCGTTTTGGAGTTTTTCGTCCTTCGTCTGGAAGGCGATCGTACGCACGATCTCCTCGTCGGAGAGTTTCTTGGCGATGTGTTCGCGTTGTTTTTCGGTAAGGTCGTTTTTCAGCTCGACGGTCACCGAGATGCTCTCCTGAAGCGTGCCCGCCACATTCATGGCCGCCGCCATCAGATAACCCACCGAACCGAGCAGAAACAACACCAGCGCAATGCTGATGGTCGATACGAAGTACGAATTGCGTACTTTCCGTTTAAGTCGTTTGTCGTCTTTCATCTTATTTGGGAATTTTTACGCGTTAATATCGGGCGAAGAGCCATTACGAGTGCCGCCAGAGCAGCACCCAGCACGATGATCGAGGCAATGCCCGTCACCCACTCGACCGCATCCCAATGGGGGGCGCGGAACCGCCACTCGACGATGTGCGATCCGCGGGGAAGTTCCATCGCGCGCAACACATAATCGGCACGCACATAGGGCGCTTCCTGTCCGTCGATGTAGGCCGTCCAGCCTTTATCGTAGTAGATCTCCGAGAAGACGGCGAATCCGTCCTCGTCGAGCGAATATTCGTAACGCAGGTAGTTGGGGCGGTAGTCCGTCAGGCGGATGTCACCCCGACCGAATTTCGTGAAGCGGCTGCCGTCGCGTACCACGGCCGTCGTTTTGGTGTCGATCTCGCCCAGACGGTCGATCTCCTCGCGGGGGGTCTTCACGTCGGCAATCTGCTCGACAAACCACGCCGCACCGTTGGGGTCGGACAGCGGCTCGACCATCGGGTTGCCCTTCTCGTCGGGCACGATCGCATAGCGCGTGTTGAGCATGGCGTAGATCTCCATGTTCATCGAGCTGAGGTAGTGGTCGATCAAATCCTGATAGCGGGCAAGTTTCGCGCCGTGGTAACCGCCGATCGAGCGGTGGAAATAGGAGGTCGTCGCATCATTGAAGGGGTTGCCCGTCGCAAGGTTTACGACGCGGTAGCCCGGATCTGTGTCTTTTAAGATCTGAAGGTCGGCCGCCGAGGGTTGTACCTGTGTGGTGCGGGGCGAAACGAAATCCTTCGACGAGAGGAAACGGCGATCGACCACCGTAAGATCAAGGGTTACAAGAGCAATCAATGCAAGGGTCGGGATGATCTTCGAAAGGCGCTCCAGCGTAAAGAGCCATACGGCGGCTGCCGTCAAAAGGATGAAGACCAGCGATCGCCAGGCATCGGCCGAAAGCATGGTGGCGCGGTCGGCGGTCATGGCATCGGTGATGGCGGTGGCGGTATCGGCGTTGTTGGTCAGCGTCGAGGAGATGTAGTCGAAGGTGGCGTTCGCTCCGAAATCGAAAAGCGCGCTGCCGAACAAGGCGAACACGAGGCAGAGTCCTCCGACAATGCCCGTCACGATCAGGAGCGGCTTACGCAACTCCTCGCGTGAGATTTCGCCCCGCCACATACGCATCAGGAAGAGCGCACCGAGTAAGGGAACCGTCCACTGCACGACCACGAGGGTCATCGACACCGTGCGGAATTTGTTGTATCCGGGCAGCAGGTCGAAGGCCAGTTCGGTGAACCACATCAGGTGGTGTCCCCACGCCAAAAGGAGCATCAGAATGCTGATACCCAGAAGCCACCATTTGCTGCGGCCTTTCACGAGGGCAAGACCCAGCGCGGCCAGCAATACGGCCGTTGCGCCGAGGTAGGTCGGTCCCGCGGTGAAGGGTTGTTCGCCCCAATACGACGGAAGGTAACGCTCCAGACCGGGATTTCCGGTACGTTTCATAAATTGTGCGGTCTGTCCGTCCGCAGGGAAAGGCACGGCACCCATCAGGTTGGGTACGAGCATATTGAAACTCTCGGGGATGCCGTAGCTCCATGCCGTGGCATATTGCAGGTCGAGACCGTCGTCCGAAGCCTCCTTGGTGACGGTTTCGGCCAACTCCGAACCGCCGCGGATCGTGTCCTTGGTGTGCTGGGCGGTGTACCACAGGGGCGAGAAGTTCGAGGCCACGGCCAGAATACCCGCTGCCACAAGCAGTCCGGTGCGTTTGGCAAAGTCGTGCAACTGTTTGCCTTTCCTCGCCACGATGCCCTCGCTGATCCACAGGGCGGCCATCGCCATCAGGAAATAGTAGGTGATCTGCGGGTGGTTTGCGCCGATTTCAAGCGAGGTGGCCAGCGCCGTAAAGGCCGCACCGTACCACATATTCCCGCACAGGGTCATGCGGGCACCGCCGATCATCAGCGGTGCATAGACCAGTGCCCACATCTTGGTGATGTGTCCCGCGCCGATGATCAGTAGGAAATAGGTCGAAAGTCCGTAGGCCGTGGCGGCGATGATGCCGATCCACGGATTCACACCGAACACCAGAAGCATGATCCACATCGAGGTCATCGCGAAAAAAACGAATCCCGCGGGGGTATCCAACGCTTTGACGACCTGACCCACCGTACCCTTGACCAATTGGGCGGGGTATTCGATGTTGATCATATAGGCGGGCATTCCCGAAAACATACCGCCCGTCCACTGGGGGTCTTCGCCCCGTTCCGTGCGCATCTGTTTGATGTCGCGGGTCATACCTTCGTATTGGATCACGTCGGATTGCGGGAGTACCCGTCCCTCAAATTGGGGCAGAAAGTACAGTACACTCACCACGAAAAAGAAGAGCAGGGCGGCGAGTGTCTCGAAAAGCGGATGGCGTATGAGGTTCGAAAAATTCATGTTCATGGTTTATTTATCGCCCAAAGGTACGAAAAATCTTAAAGTTACCGAGGTGTGAATCCGAAAAATCACTATCTTTGTCCAAAATATGCGGAAACTTGACCCGAAAGTCCGCCCCGTGTGCGGGTTGGTCTTTTTCAGGTGCCATCAAACGATCCGCCCAAATTCGTTTCATACTCTATGATAACACTCGATAGCATCCGCAAACCGGTTGAGGCGGAGCTGAATGCCTATAATGAGTTTGTCGAGCAGCAGTTCTCGACAACCGGAGGTACAATCTCCGAAATGGTCAATTACGCACTGACCTCCCGCGGAAAAGGCATCCGACCCCTGCTGGTGATTCTTGCCGCCGTTCTTAATGCCCCGAACCGTGCCACGGCACAGGGTCGCCGCGTGTCGCTGGCGGCTACGCTCGTGGAGATGATCCACCTCTCGTCGCTTATTCACGACGACGTGATCGACGAGTCGGATATGCGTCGCGGCAAACCTTCGGTCAATGCCCGTTGGCAGTCGCACAAGGCGGTCGTATTGGGCGATTACCTGCTTTCGCGTACGTTGAACATCGGTCTTCAGAGCGGTCAGTTCGATCTGGTGACCCACATCTGCGGTGCGATCGCCACGCTGTGCGAGGGCGAGATCGAGCAGGCCGACTGCGTCGAGAAGCAGCTTATTTCGCGTCAGGACTACTTCGACGTGATCTACAAAAAGACGGCTAGTCTGTTGGGCATCAGTGCTTCGGCAGGTGCTTTGGCCGTGCGTGCCACCCACGACAAGATCGCGCTGATGCGCCGTCTGGGTGAGGCTTTCGGCATGATGTTCCAGATTCAGGACGACATTCTCGACTACCGTATCGATGCCAAGACGGGCAAACCCGCCTGCAACGATCTGCGCGAGGGTAAAATCACCCTGCCGTTGATCGTCGTTCTGGAGAAGGCGGACGAAAAACGCCGCAAGGAGCTCCTCGAACGCCTGAAGGAGTGCCGCGAAAATGACGAGGCGGTCGATGAGTTGCGCCGCGTTGTGGAAGAGGAGGGTGGTCTGAAGGAAGCCCACGAGGTAATGAAGCAGTATGTGACCCGCGCCATGGGTATTTTGTCGCAGTACGACAAGTCGGACGAGCAGAAAGCACTGGCCGACCTGTGTATGTTCATCGTAGACCGCGACTGCTAAACCGTTAAAACCGACAATTATTAACTTAACTAAAATCTTATAATGGAACAGAAGAAAAATTACACGTTACCCATCATTATGATGTTCGGCCTGTTCGCGATGATTTCGTTCGTGACGGGTTTGACCAATCCTCTGGGTGTCATCGTCAAGAACCAGTTCGCCGTGGCCAACTGGGCATCGCAGCTGGGTAACCTCGCCAACTTCATCGCTTATGCCGTGATGGGTATTCCCGCAGGTATGATGCTCAAGAAGTTCGGTTACAAAAACACCGCATTGGCCGCTGTTGCCGTAGGTTTCATCGGTGTGGGTATTCAATACATTTCGGGTCAGGCCGGAAGCTTCGCCATCTACCTGACCGGTGCATTCATTTCGGGTTTCTCGATGTGTATGCTGAACACCGTCGTAAACCCCATGCTGAATACGCTGGGTGGCGGTGGCAAAAAAGGTAACCAGCTGATTCAGTTCGGTGGTTCGCTGAACTCGATCTCGGCTACCATCGTGCCCATCCTCGTAGGTGCCCTGATGGGTAACGCCGCTCAGGCAACCATCAGCGACGCTGCTCCCGCCCTGTTTATCGCCATGGGTATCTTCGTGGTGGTATTCATCGTGCTGTTCTCGATGCAGATTCCCGAGCCTTTCGCCGAGGCCGAGAAGAAAGACGAGAAAGACGAGCACAGCGCTCTTTCGTTCCGTCACTTCCGTCTGGGTGCACTCGCCATCTTTATCTATGTAGGTATCGAGGTGGGTATTCCCAACTTCATGAACCTCTTCCTTACGTCGGCTCAGGATGCCCAGATCCCCGGTATGGGTATGTCGGCCGCTGCCGCAGGTTCGCTCGTCGGTACGTATTGGTTCCTGATGATGATCGGCCGTCTGGTCGGTGGTCTGGTCGGTGGTAAGGTATCGAGCAAATGGCAGCTGGTAACCGTAGCTTCGGTAGCCATCCTGTTCGTGATTGCCGGTATCTTCTCGTCGAAAGAGACGATCGTTTCGATGCCCGCATTCACGGGTTCGAGCTTCGAGCTGGTTTCGGTCCCCATCAGTGTGATGTTCTTCACGCTGTGCGGTCTCTGCACTTCGGTGATGTGGGGCGGTATCTTCAACCTGGCTGTTGAGGGTCTGGGTAAATATACCTCGATGGGTTCGGGCTTCTTCATGGTCATGGTTTGCGGTGGCGGTGTGCTTCCCGTAATCCAGGGCGGTGTTTCGGACTCGGCAGGTTATATGGCCGGTTACTGGGTAATTATCGCAGGTCTGGCTTACCTGTTGTTCTACGCCCTGATCGGTTCGAAAAACGTAAACAAAGACATCAAGGTGGACTAATTTCTTTCTTGATCCCGATAGATCCGACATCCCGAAAGGGGTGTCGGATTTTTTTGCGTTCTACCGCGACATACTGCACTGCATTATTCCATACCATACCGCGCCAAATCTCTCCACGCTACCCCGCGTAGAACCACGCCAAGCCGCACTACGCTCTCCGTTTCCTAATGCGCCACACCACGTTACACCGCACCATGCCACGTTCTACTACACCACGCTACATCGCACCCTTCCACCGTACTCCACCCACCGCATCTCGCTTGCCTGCTCTTACCCCCTGCTTGCCCACCCGTGCCCGCCGTCCTCCTTTTTTCTTCCTTCCTTTTGCCTGTCCCGTGCGCCCGCTTTTCCTGCACTTTTTTTCGCCCTTTCCTCCGCCCTTTTCTCCATCGTTCTCGCGTTCCTTTGCTCCGCTTCCCATCCCCGAGGAGCAAGGCCTTGTCCCCGTTTCGAGGCAAAAAGGATTTTTTGTGCAAATCCAAAACCGATTGATAATTAAGTGTTTGAAAAAGTTACAAACAACTTTGTTGATAATTATGTTTATAACTACCCCGGTTATGAACATTGCAAACACTCTTCGAAAGTCCGTTGGGGAAGGGGAAAAACCGAAAGTCGGAAGGTGTGGAATTTTGGTGGAACGGTTGTGTCGGGGCGGGCGGAAAATTTGGAGCGGATGGAGGGGCGGAATATTCGCGTCTATTGGGGTGAGTGTCAGGGAAAAATGGGGTGTAACCTTGGGAAAGGAAGATGATGTGTTCTTGGAAAAAGATCGGGTGTGTCGGGGAAAGGCGGGAGCAGCTTTGGAAGGGAGATGATGGTGTGCCTTGGAAAGATAGCGGGTGTTTTCGGGACATTCATAGAAAAGCCCCGCCCTCTCACGGCACAAAAAAAGGTCGAACCCGAGGTTCGACCCTTTACTTTATCGGAAGTGTTCCGAATTATTTTGCAAAGCCTTTGCCGATAGCCAGGAAGTCGGCTGCCTTCAGAGCGGCACCACCGATCAGACCACCGTCAACATCCTCTTTTGCGAAGATCTCGGCAGCGTTTGCGGGCTTGCAAGAACCTCCGTAAAGGATGGCGCAATCATCGGCTGCTGCACCGAACTTCTCGCGAAGGGTCTTGCGGATGAATGCGTGGATCTCCTGTGCCTGGTCAGCCGTAGCGGTCTTGCCGGTACCGATTGCCCATACGGGTTCGTAAGCAACGATCAGGTTCTTGAACTGCTCTTCGGTGAGGTTGAAGATCACCTCCTCGAGCTGCTTCTTAACGACGTTGAAGTGCTCGCCTGCCTCACGCTCCTGGAGGTTCTCACCTACGCAGTAGATCGGGGTCAGGTTGTTGGCATAAGCCTGAACCATCTTCTTGTTCAAGGTCTCCGAAGTCTCACCGTAGTACTGACGACGCTCCGAGTGACCCAGAATGACATATTTGCAACCGAGAGCGGCAATCATCTGTGCCGAGATCTCACCGGTGTAAGCTCCTTTCTCCTCTGCTGCGCAGTTCTGAGCACCGAGTTCAACGTCGGAACCCTTCAGCTCGGCAGCGACCATCGACAGGTGGGTGAACGGGGGGCAAACGATGAAGTTTACGCACGAGCATACCTCGCCACGATTTGCAACTACGTTCTTTGCCAACTCGGCACCTTCCTGAGGCAGGGTGTTCATTTTCCAGTTACCTGCTACAATTTTCTTTCTCATAACCTTAACTTATTAAAATGTGTTTAACCTTATAGTTTTCCTTATTCTTCGCACCACGTCTTGACCAGCTCCATCGAGGGGGCTTTCAGACCCAGTTTGTTCTTCTTGTTGAAGCCGCACAGGTCGTTGAAGAACTTGCCTGCGGAGAGTTTCTTCAGCGAATCGACCGTGATGTAACCCATCTTCTGGATGACGGGAACCCACTCTTCGGGAACCCCGATTGCGGTGTATTTCTCCATGGGGTCGGCGACCACTTTCTTCTCGGGACGCATCTGCGGGAAGAACAGCACATCCTGAATCGAGGGCTGGTTGGTCATGAACATGGCCAGACGGTCGATACCGATACCCATACCCGAACAGGAGGGCATACCGTACTCCAGGGCGCGTACGAAGTCCATATCGATGAACATGGCCTCGTCATCACCCTTCTCCGACAAACGCAACTGATCCTGGAAACGCTCCAGCTGGTCGATCGGGTCGTTCAACTCGGAGTAGGCGTTACAGAGCTCCTTGCCGTTTACGAATAACTCGAAACGCTCCGTGAGATCGGGGTTGTTGCGGTGACGCTTGCACAGGGGCGACATCTCGATGGGGTAGTCCGTGACGAACGTCGGCTGGATCAGATCCTCTTCGCAGTACTGGCCGAAGATGGCGTCGATCAGTTTACCCTTACCCATCGTCTCGTCGATCTCGACATCCAGACGCTTGCAGGCCTCGCGCAACTCGTCTTCACTCTGTCCCGTAATGTCGTAACCCGTCTTCTCGCGGATGGCGTCGGTCATCGACAGACGGCGGAACGGAGCCCTGAACGAAATCTGCTTGCCGTGGAGCGTGATCTCGGTGGTGTTGTTTACGGCCAGACAAACCTTCTCGATCATCTGCTCCGTGAACTCCATCATCCAGATGTAGTCCTTGTAGGCCACGTAGATCTCCATGACGGTGAATTCGGGGTTGTGCGTGCGGTCCATACCCTCGTTACGGAAGTTCTTGCCGAACTCGTAAACACCCTCGAAACCACCGACGATCAGTTTCTTGAGGTACAGCTCGCTGGCGATACGCAGATACTGGTCGATGTCGAGTGCGTTGTGGTGGGTGATGAACGGACGGGCGGCGGCACCACCGGGAATGGGCTGGAGAATCGGGGTTTCGACCTCCAGATAGCCGCGGTCGTTGAAGAACTGACGCATCGTCTGCATGATCTTGGCACGCTTGACGAATACGTCGCGTACCTGGGGGTTTACCGCAAGGTCGACGTAACGCTGACGATAGCGTACCTCAGGATCGGTGAATGCATCGAACGTCTGACCGTCCTTTTCCTTGACGATCGGCAGCGGGCGGATCGATTTGGAGATGACGGTGAACTTTTGGCAATGAACCGACAGTTCGCCGGTTTTCGTCAGGAATGCGAAACCCTCGACACCGATGAAGTCGCCGATGTCCAGCAGTTTCTTGAATACGGTGTTGTAGAGCGTCGGATCGCCTTCTGGGCAGATGTCGTCACGACGGATGTATACCTGAATACGACCCGTGTGATCCTGCAACTCGAAGAACGAGGCCGAACCCATAATGCGGCGCGACATGATGCGGCCTGCGATGCGTACCTGCTGATAGTTGTTCTTCTCTTCGGAGAAGTTTTCGCTGATTTCGCGTGCGGTGGCCGTTACGTCGTAACGCTCGGCCGGATAGGGGTTGATCCCCAGCTCGCGGAGAGCCTTGAGTGAATTTCTGCGAAGTTGTTCCTGTTCGCTGAGTTCCATTGCCATATGATGTATATTTTTAGTATTCGACTTGTATTCAGAGTGCAAAGTTAATAATTTCTAACGAATTTTAAGAATACCCGTACCCTTATTCTTGTTTTTCTCGTCGGATGACCTTTTTGTAGATCACCCATGCCAGGTAACCGGTCAGGAATCCGACCAGCGAACCCCACACCAGATCCATCGGGAAATGCTTGCCGAGGTAGATTCTCGAGTAGCAGATGAGGATGGTCGATAAGATCATCAAGTAGTTGAACCACTTGCGTTTGATGGCTGCGCACGACAGTATGGCCAGCGCCAGAATGGTCGATGCGTGTGCCGATACCGTGCCGTATTTTCCGCTGACGGCTTCGATGGGTACGTGAACCGCCCAGTCGCGGATGATGCCTGCGGCCTGCAACTCGTCGGGCGTCATCTGACGCAACTTATAGAGCGAATCGGGCGCAATGGCCAGATCCTCCAGCGAGGGGGTGAACATGGGTCTCCAGCGCGGTTCGAACTGGGGCAGAAGATCGCCCATGAGTCCGTTGTGCTTGAAGATGCCCGAGATCATGTCCGCCAGGGCGATCGCGCCGACCATCAAAACGAGGAAAAGCACAAGACCCTTCCAACCGTCGCGGCGGTAGATCAGCCAGAAGATCAGCAAGTAGAGCGGAATCCACATGGGGGTTCCCGAAACGGTATTCATCAGCATGTCGCCCGTTGCGCCGCCGTCGAAGTTCAGCGCGAGAAACAGGTCGTGGTCGAAATCGTACATTTTATCGTTTTTTTAAGCGTTAGAATTGGAAATAGATGAAGGGTTGAATGTCGCTTGATTTGATCTGCATGACGCACCAGATCATCACGGCCATCATCAGCACCTGTACCGTGAGCGGTGCCCACGTGACGAGGTTCTGCGTGAAGCGGTTGCACCATTTCGGCAGGAAGTGGAGCAGGTATCCGCCACCGATCAGGACGAAGACAAATTTGTAACCCTCAATGACTTGCGGGATCATTTCTGGATTGAATGCATGGAAGATCTGATGCAGCATGAGCGATACGGTCTGCATGTCCTCGGCGCGGAACAGCAACCACCCGAAGCAGACGATGTGGAAGGTTAAGACCACTCCGAAAATGCGGTTCCACCAGTGCATATCCCTGCCTTCGGCTTTCGACCCGTGCCAGAATCCCATCCAGGCCTTGTGCAGGGCAAGCGCTATGCCGTGCAGCGCACCCCACAACACAAAACGGATGGCCGCACCGTGCCACAAACCGCCCAAAACCATCGTAATGAGCAGGTTGATGTATTGGCGGCGACGCCCTTTGCGGTTACCGCCCAACGATATATATAGGTAGTCGCGTAGCCAGGTCGAAAGTGAGATGTGCCATCGGTGCCAAAATTCGGTGATGGTGGCCGATTTGTAGGGGGCATTGAAGTTTTCGGGGAAACGGAATCCGAGCAGCAGGGCGATACCGATCGCCATGTCGGAGTAACCCGAGAAGTCGCAGTAGATTTGCAGGGCGTAGCCGTAAATGCCCATCAGACACTCGAATCCCGAGTAGTGCAACGGGTCGTCGAAGATACGGTCGACGAAGTTCAGCGAGATGTAGTCCGAGATGACGGCTTTCTTGAAAAGACCCGTCAGGATCAGGAACAGCGCCATGCCGAACATTTCGCGCGTGACGAGCGGTTCTTTGCGGATCTGCGGGATGAAATCGCGGGCGCGGACAATGGGGCCTGCCACCAGCTGCGGGAAGAACGACAGGTAGAACAGGTAGTCGCACCAGTTGTCCAGGGGGCGCAATTGACGGCGGTAGATGTCGATCGTGTAGCTCATCGACTGAAAGACGAAGAACGAGATGCCGACGGGAAGGAAAATATTCTGAAATTCGAGAAATCCCGCGCCGAACAGGTGGTTCGAAATGTCGATCAGAAAGTTCGTGTACTTGAAATAACCGAGCATGCCGAGGTTCACCACGACGCTCAACGTCACGAGCAGTTGCCGGAGGCGTTTCGAGGAGGAGCGTCCGATGGCCTGCGCAATCAGAAAATCGCTCGTCGCGGCAAAGACCAACAGCAGAAAATAGATTCCGCTCGACTTGTAGTAGAAGTAGAGCGAAAACAGGATGACATAGAGGATACGCAACGTCGGACGTCGGCGGAGTGTTCCGTAGATCAGGTAGAACCCCGTAAACAAAAACAAGAACAAACCGCTGCTGAAAATCAGAGGCGATTGTGCGTTGTAGGCGAACAGCGTTCCGAGTTTATCGATGAGAAATTCCACTTCGTTCGTTATTGCTTGAGAGGGGTTTTAAGATCGGGCAGGGTAAGTTTGGCCTGCGTGATCTTGTTTTCGAGCGAGTCGATGCGCATTTTTCGGGCGCGTTCACGCTGACGCTCCACCAGGATGCGTTCGTAGGATGAGTGTACCCCCTGGTTGAGGGCATCGGCCAGACTGAGTGCCACCTGACGGCCACCCGCAAAGTTGATGTGGGTGAAGTCCTTTCCCGCCCATCCGTTGGCGACGAATCGTGCCATGCCGCCCTTTTCGCGCATGGCGGTGGCCGTCGGCCAGAAGGCTGCACCCGTATTCCGGGCGGCCTGTCGCTGATGTTTCAGCATTGCGGGAATGGCATCCATCGGCTCGTAACCGTCGGCACCCTTCACCGAGCGGTCGCTCACACCCATCACGAGGACGGCGGCCTGCGGGAAACATTCGCGCACGTAGCCCACCATCTTTTCGATTTGTGCGGCGTAATTCGTATAGGAGAGCACGCCCTGCTGCATGATGTTCAGGCCGTATTGCAGGACGACCAGATCGTACGGCGCAAAGGCATTGATCTGCGCATTGACCGCGGGATTGGTGCGGAACATGGCGTGTCCGTTGTTGCTGCGTACCGAGTAGTTGTCCACCACGACACCCTGATTCTCGAATACGGCACCGTAACCGATGAATCCCTCGTGTCCGCCGTCCAGACTGACGGCCAGCGAGGCGATGCGGGGCGACGAAACCTCGATTTCGCGCACGGCATCATCCCCCTCGACCTCGACGATGTGGTGGAGGGTGTCGTTGAGCGTAAGGCAGACGCGGGTGTGGTTACGCGACTTGAAATAGACCCTTGCCGTGTTGCAGGCATCGAGATGGCGTTTGATGGAGGTCATCTCCCAACGCGTCGAGGCGTCGGCATCGGGCTTGCAGACCCATCCCGACACGAAGAAATGATCGCGCAGGTTCCCGGGGGTCTTTTTGTATTGCATGATGTTGTGTGCCGACCAGCCGTTCGACAGGGTTTTGATCGTACGGCGGAACGACGTGAGGGGCGAAGAGAACGGGGCGAATCCCGTACCGCCGCCGCCATATTCCTCCTGAAGGCGTTCGCGAAGGTCGCACGTCAGGATGTCGCCCTCGATGAACGAATCGCCCAGGACGGCAATGCGCACGGGGCGACGGGCATGGAGCAGCGTATCGTAGAAAGCCTCCATGCGGTGATCCGCGCTGAAATCTTCGATCGGGGTCGGCGTGTGCTCAGTCTTGAAGGTTTTAAGACGGGGAAGCGTGCGCTGGGGTTGGAATGCGGGGTCGGTCTGCCAGCGGAAAACCGTCACCAGATCCTCCGCGGGGGTCTCTTCGACCTCTTCTTCGATCTTCTGGGAAACCTCCTCGAGGTCGATCTTGAAATCTTCCTCGTTGAAGAGTTCGGGTTCTTCCTGAACCGCTTCCGTATGATCGTCGAAGGTAAGGAGTTCCGAAAGGATGTTTGCACGGCGCAGTTCCACCCCGCCCAGCGTTACGGGCGGAATGAAACTTCCGAGAATCAGCACGGCGACCAGAGCCACCGCGGCAAGACGTCCCTTCGGGGAGTAATCTTTATTGTTTGGAGTCATTATTCGTCTCGTCGTCCGAGAATTAGGAATACATAGTAGAGTACCGAGGCGATGGCGCTCAGGGCGGCCACCAGATAGGTACGGGCAGCCCACGTCAGGGCTTCATCGGCCTGCTCGAGCTGCACACCCTGCATCGTGCGGCTCTCCTTGAGCCATGCCAGGGCGCGTTGCGAGGCGTTGTACTCGACGGGAAGCGTGATGATCGAGAACAGGGCGGACATGGCGATCAGACCCACACCGATCCAGCACATCGTTTCGTTGCGGGTGGTGGCCAGCAGCACAAGACCGATCAGGATGACCCAAGTGGCGGTCGTCGAGGCGAACTGCACGACGGGCACCAGCTGCGAACGCAAGGTAAGGGGTGCGTAGTCGCGGGCATGCTGCACGGCGTGACCGCATTCGTGGGCGGCAACGGCGGCTGCGGCGACGCTGTTCGACGAGTAGACCGAATCGCTCAGATTGACGGTCATCGTCTGCGGGTTGAAGTGGTCGGTCAGATGACCCGCAACGTGCGTCACGCGTACATTGTGGATGTTGTTGTCGCGCAACATCTTTTCGGCCACTTCGGCTCCGGTCAGTCCGCCGGGGAACTGCACCTGCGAATATTTGCGGAATACGGATTGCAGACGAGCCTGCACGACATAGCCTGCAATACCGATCGCAATGATCAGAAGAAACATACCGCCTTGTGCGGCCGAAAACGAGAATCCTTCGCGGGCAGGTTCTGCGTAGTAATACCCGGCCTGAAGGAATGAAATCAAAGTAAGTGTCATAATTATTCGTTTTAGTCAGAGAACAAACGGGGTTATCCGAATATAGATAAACGCATAATCCCCGTTTTTGGTGTGTTCCTTGGCTTCGGAAAGTATTTTTCCCTTCCGATTATTTGCGGCGGTAGGTGTAGAATGCTCCGGCCTGCTGGGCGGGCATCAGCACCATGTCGTTCACGTTCATGTGGCGGGGAAGCTGGGCAGCCCAGGCGATGGCCTCGGCGATGTCGTCGCCCGTCAGCGGCTCCACGCCGTCGTAAACGTGATCGGCACGCTCCTTGTCGCCGTGGAAACGGACCTCCGAAAATTCGGTCTCGACCATTCCGGGACGGATCTCCGTCACCTTGATGCCGCGTTTCAGCAAATCGGCACGCATCGACTGCGAGATGGCGTGTACGGCGTGTTTCGAGGCGCAGTAAACTGCACCGTTCTCGTAGGCCTCCGTACCGGCGATCGAACCGAGGTTGAAAACGTGACCGCCCTCGTGCATCTTCGGCAGGATGGTGCGCGTCACATACAGCAGACCCTTCACGTTGGTGTCGATCATGGCATCCCAGTCTCGGGTGTCGCCTTCGTCGATGTGCTCCAGTCCGGCGGCCAGACCTGCGTTATTGACCAGAATATCGATATCCTCGAGGGGCGACAGGAAGCGTTTGACCTCCTCTTCGCTGCGGACGTCGAAACACAGGACGGTGCATTTCCGACCCCGTTGTTCGATCTCGGCCTTGATGTGCTCGAGGCGCTCCGAACGGCGTCCCGTGGCGATGATGTCGTATCCTTCCGTGGCCAGTCTGATGGCCGTTGCGCGACCGATTCCCGAAGTCGCTCCCGTGATAAGTGCTTGTTTTTTCATAATTGTTATAGGTTCTTTGGACAAAAATACGAAATTATTGTGTTACTTTGCATAAATTTCGTGCAAAATCCATATTTGTGAATCTTTCGTTTTTCATAGCACAACGCATCACCCGTTCCGATGCCGGACGCAAGTCGGGTGTCATGGAGCGTATTGCCGTCGTGTCGGTGGCACTGAGCATGGCGGTGATGATCCTCTCGCTGGCGGTGATCTACGGATTCAAACACGAGATCTCGCGCAAGATGACGGCCTTTTCGGCGCATGTCACCCTGCAAAACATCCGCGGGGAGGAGCATACGATCCTGCGCAGCGCGGATCTGGAGCAACTGCTTCGCAAAACGCCTCATTTCGAGTCGCTTTCGCCGTTTGTCCTGAAGGAGGGCATCGTTCGCACGGCCGATGAGGTGGAGGGCATCCTGCTCAAGGGTATCGATTCGACCTGCAACCGATCGCTTTTCGGGGAGTGGCTCACCGAGGGCAAACTGCCCGCCATCGGAGGCGCGATGCGCACGAAGGATATTCTGATTTCGGCCGTCTTGGCCGACCGCCTGCGCCTGGGCGTGGGGGATCGGGTCGAGATGCTGTTCGTGGATCGGGGCGATACGCCGCGCCGCGACCGATTCAAGGTTTCGGGCATCTACTCGTCGGGCATGGACGAGATGGACAAGGCGTTGATCCTGACCGATATGTGCAATGTGCAACGCCTGCGCGATCTGCCGTCGGACGAGATCAGCGGCTACGATGTCTATGTCGATGAGGTGTCGCTCGCACCCGAATATGCCGATGCGGTAAACGAGCAACTGCTCTACGCCGAAAGCGACGAGTTGATCAACCTGCGCGCCATAGATGTGTACGAAAATTACCCGAACATTTTCGACTGGCTGCGGGCACACGATGTGAATTCGGCGGTGATCCTCATCATCATGCTCATCGTGTCGTTCTTCAACATGGCGGTGGCACTGCTGGTGCTGGTGTTGGAACGCACGCCGATGATCGGCCTTCTGAAGGCCATGGGCATGCGCAACGGGGCACTGCGTACAATTTTTCTCTACCGCGCGGCGTTTGTTGCCGTGAAGGGACTTTTGATCGGTAACTTCTTTGGGGTGGGGCTTGCGCTTTTGCAGCGGGGACTGCACCTCGTGAAACTCTCGTCGGAGGGGTATTTGCTCTCCGAGGTACCCATCTCGCTCGATTGGTGGTGGTGGATACCGCTCAATGTCGGATTCATGCTTTCGATCGTGGTGTTGCTCCTGTTGCCCGCCTCGATCATTTCGACGATAAAACCCGAAGAAACAATAAAATACGAATAATGGTAAAGCCTTACAACACGGATCAGTCCAAGAAAAGCGAGGTGCGCACGATGTTCGATCACATCGCTCCGCACTACGATATGTTGAACCACACGCTGTCGATGAACATCGACCGTATCTGGCGTCGCCGCGTGGTGCGCATCGTGCGCCGTCAGTCGCCCCACCACATCCTCGATGTGGCGACGGGTACGGGCGATTTGGCCATCGAGATGGCACGTCGGATTCCCGATGTGAAGGTGTGTGCCGTGGATCTTTCGGAGGGCATGCTGGAGGTGGCGCGTCGCAAGGTTGAGGCACGCGGTCTGGATGCCCGTATCACGCTGGAACAGGGCGACGGCGAGCATCTGCGTCTGGAGAACGGCTCGGTCGATGTGGCCACGGTGGCCTTCGGCGTGCGCAATTTCGGCGATCTGGAGGCCGGCCTGAGAGAACTTGCCCGTACGGTGCGGGGCGGTGGCAAGGTCGTGATCCTCGAATTTTCGCGCCCGAAAAACCCGATTTTCCGCAAACTGTACGAATTTTACACCTACCGCATCCTGCCGCGCATCGGCGGTGCGGTGTCGCACGACAAACGTGCCTACGAATATCTGCCCGAATCGGTCGGGGAGTTCCCCGCCCCGAAGGCTTTTCTGGAACTCATGACCCGTTGCGGGTTTAAGAATTGCAAGGCGCGCAGCCAGAGCTTCGGCATTGCGCAAATTTACGTGGGCGAGCGATGAAACGGCTGCTGCTTTTTACGCTGATCCTCGCGATGGCGCTCTCGCTGGCGTCGTGTCAGAAAATGGCGTGGAAAGCCCGTGAAAAGATCGGCATCGAGGCCGTCGAACGGGTGGAACCTCACAGTCTTTCGTCGGTCGATGTGCGTTTTCGGGTGAAGAACCTGACGGGCAAAAACCTACTGCTGAAGGAGGCCGAATTTGAGATTTGCCACAGCGGACGGCTTTTGATAACCGTGACGCTGGCCGATGCGGTGAAAGTCCCGCGCAAGAGCGTCGGGTCGATCGATACCAAATGGCGGCTTCAGGTTTCCGACCCGCTGGCCTTTTATGCGGTTCTCAGGAAGGTGCGCCGTCAGGATTTCGGCAAAATCACCGTAAATTACCACATTCGGGGACGTGCCGGAATTTTTCGTGTAGAAAAGTCGGATCAAATGATACCATTGTCAAAAATTTTGAATATATTTGGGCGTTCGATCACTGAAATGAAGAAACCTGAATTATGATGCGTAAAATTCTCTTCCGATTGTTTGCGGTTCTGATCCTCGGAGCGGTGGCTTTACCCGCTCACGCACAATCTTTGGAGCAGTTCAAGGCTCGTCTGGGTGTGCCTCGTTTGTCGACCGACGGACGTACCGTAGGCAACGAAGCCCGCATCACGGTACAGGAAGCGCCCGAAGCGGCCTCGGCCGTTGCGTCGGCCGTCCGCCTGCAACACCACAAAAATCGGTTTAACGGTTATCGCGTGTGTGTGTTCTTCGGTAACGGACAAAATGCGCGTCAGGAAGCTGCCGCAGCCGCCGAACTTTGCAAGAAAAGTTTCTCGGATATCCCCGTCTATATGGTTTACGACAACCCCTACTTCAAGGTTACCGCAGGCAACTGTCTGACCCGCGAAGAGGCCATTATCCTCATGGGGCGCATCATCGGGGTGTTCCCCAAAGCGTTCACCAAAACGGAGGTGCTGACGGTCAATGACTTGCTGCGCTAAAGAGTTGAGAAAGGATTTATTAACCTTATTATAACAATTAAAAATTTTTAGTCATGAAAAAGATTTATTCTTTTGTTGTCGTTTTGGCAGCTGTTGCATTTGTAAGCTGTGGTGGTAACACTACGAAACCCGCTGAGGCTGCTGCCGAGGAAACTAAGGTAGAGGCTGCTGCTGACTGCTGCGAGCAGAAGGCTGATTGCGAGAAAGAGTGCGAGAAGGCCGGCGAGTGCGAGAAAGCTTGCGAGAAGAAGTGCGAGAAAGCCGGCGAGTGCGAGAAAGCTTGCGAGAAGAAGTGCGAGAAAGCTGCTGCTGATTGCGAGAAAGAGTGCGAGAAGAAGTGCGAGAAAGCCGCTGCTGATTGCGAGAAAGAGTGCGAGAAGAAATGCGAGGAGGCTAAATAATTTAGCACCCGTTCTTAATAGAAAAGGTCGGATCCGACATTCGGAATCCGACCTTTTTATTTTATAGGTAGAATAAAAAATCCGGTGCACGCAGTCGTGCATCGGATTTTTTTGTGGGTTTAGAATTTGGGTTCGGTCTTGCGCGGTTGTCCGACCTCGTAACCCAATTCGCGCATCCACTCTTCGGTCAGCGGGTCTACGTGGTCGTTGCGGTCGATCCAGTTGAACAACTCGTTGAAACGCACCTTGTCGCGCTCGACACGCTCCTTGATGGGGAACGAGGGGTGGGGTTCGCGTTGTTTGCGACCACGCAACGAACGACGCAGCGTGCGGTTGAAGATCGAATCGCGGGCGGGGCGTCGGTCGGCCTCCCACTTGAAGCCGTCGAGGTAGAGCGACTGCGTTTCGGGCACCTGCTCGATGGGATAGATCGGGAATGTGGGGTTGGTGCGGTAGACGATGCGCACCACCTGTTTGTCCTCGATGTGGAACGAGGCATCACCGCTCTCGATGAAGGCCATACCCGTCACAACGGGCGGCTCGCCGTCCTGCATGAAGTAGATCGTCTGCACGTTGCCGTTCACGTCGTTGCGGTAAACCTCGTTATCGCGGAAATACGACGTCATCGTCTTGCCCTTGATCTGGTTGTAGTGGACGGTGTCGAGTTGCGAGGCGGAAAGGGGCGATCCGGTAAATTCGGCACGCACCAGTTTCTGATTCTGCGTATAGACATCGATCTTTTCGGAGGTGACTTGGTTCGCTCCGTTCCACAGCACGGGACGGATGTAGAAATGGATGATCGAATCGACGCTCGAGGTGATGGTCGAGTCGCATACGGCCTGGAAGTCGCGGCGGAAGATCTTCACGTTGCGGTAGGCTTTCATCAGGCGGTACAGCGAATCCTCCTTCAGCGAATCCTCCTTCAGCGAATCCTGCACGGCGGGGGCAAATTCACCCTCCTTGAGCAACGAATCCAACAGACGTTGGATCAGCGAATCGCTCAAATCCTTTTCGTAAATCGAACGCAGCGAATCCATCTGCGCCAAAAGGGCGGGATCGACCAGACGGAAGGTGCGACCCTTACGCTCGGCGCGTTCCTTGCGTTTGCGCAGTTTTTCGGCCACGCGTTTGCGGCGTTTCTCGAGGATGCGCTCCTCGCGTTCGCGCTCCTTGTCCAGGAGGATCTTATTTTTGGCCTTGCGCTGGGCAATCAGCGTGTCGAGTTTTATACGGCGCAGTGAATCCTTCAGGTGACGGCGCTCTTCGCGTTTCTTCTCGAGTTCGGCCTTGAGTTTTGCCTTCATCTGCGCCTTTTTCTCCTTGGCGGTGAGGGTGTCGGCGGCCAGCGAATCGCTTTGGAGCGAATCCTGCTTCAGCGAATCGGCCGTGGAGTCGGCAGGCATTACGGCCGTCGAATCCGCGGTGCGGGTCGTGTCGCTCGGTGCGGAATCGCCCTTGGTCTTGGTGTCGGCAGCCATATCGGTCGTATTGCCCGTACGGAACGGGGTCTCGACATCGGTCTTGGAGTCGATCTTGGCGGCCTTGTCTTTCAGATCCCCGCTCTTCTGCTCCATCTTGGAAGCAACGGAATCGGCACGGCGCTGCTCCTCGCGGGCAATGGCCGCAAGGGAGTCGGCTTCGGCGCGGGCACGCTCCTCGGCGTAGTAGATCGTCTCGAGGAAAATCGTATCGGCCGACATGAAGACCGTGTCGGAACTTTGTTTCAAGTCGTAGCTGATCGTGGAGGGGCGGCGCGTGAGCAGAATGTTGCCCGGATGCTTCCAGTATTCGCCGTAATCGCCGAATGCCAGTGCCTTATGCTCCGAATCGTCGATCTGGATGTCGTGGCGCAGGACGATGTGCTCGTCCTTGCTGAAGTAGTTGATCGTGTCGCTCCACATCTCCTGCTTCTCGGTCAGTACGTAACCGTTGCGCGTGATGATATAGAGCGAATCGTTCTTCTGATACTCGCCGCGGTCGGCATAGAGGTAGTCGCCCTTATGGCTCCAGATGTTGGTGCGGTCGAAGAAGTAGGCGTTGTCGGTGGCCATGTTATACACGACCGAATCGCCGCGCAACTCGTAATCCTCGTTGCGCATCTCGACCCGATCCACCGCCACGAGTTCCTTCGTGTCGCCGTAGTAGTAACCGCGGTTCGACTCCAGACGGTTGTCGCGGTTGGTGAGAATACCGCCTCCCGAAAATTCGCCGATGTTGTCGAGCGTGTTGTAGGTAAATTCGTAGGTGTAGAGCGTGGCATCGCCATCAACGACCTTGATCAGATCGGAATAGATTCTCGCCTCGTTCTCTTCGCCGTCGTATTCGGCACGATCACCATAAATATAGGTGGTGTTCTGATTGATCAGCACGTTGCCGAAAAATTCGAAGTGACGATCCGAATAACGCACGGCACTGTCGCACGTGATGACCGCGCCGTTGTGTTGTGCGGCGAAGTTGCCCACCAGGAAAATCGCCGAATCGCCCGGGTGCAGCGGGCCTGCCTCGTCCCATTTGAGGTCGATCTTGCGCTTCTCGTCCTTGGGCTGGGTTTTTGAAGGGGTGGTTTTTTCGGGAGGCGTCGGATAGCCTTTGGGGATGCCGCCGGCAAACAGTGAGCCCGCGATCAACGCCAAAACCAACGCAACCGTTATCGAGAAATAGTTCCGCATGAATCCGTTATTTTACCCAGTGCTTGTTCTCGAATTCGCCGTTGCGGAATTCGGGATCGATGAAGATATACATCTGGTCGATTTTCTTCGAGAGCCACTCCTCGAAGGCATCGGTTTGTTTCTTTTGCAGGGCGAGCTCTTCCAGACGCAGGTAGTCCTCGTTCAAGGATGCCGTGTGCGTGGGGATCACCTCGACCAACTTGACGATCTTGCCGAGCTGGTTGCCCATGAGGTCTTCCGTCAAAAAAGCGGGCGAAATCTCGCCGACCTTCAGCACGCGCAGGGCGTTGTAGTCGTCCTGTGCATAACGGAAATCCTCCTTCAGGAACTTCGTGACCGTCAGTTTGGCATCGAAGGCATACTGACGCTCCAGAAGGTCGTGGTTCGATACGATACCGCCGTTCATCTTCGACGAGGCATCGTCGGAGAACATACGGGCAGCCTCCTCGAAGGTGACGCTGTCGCTCTGGATCAGGTTGCGGACGCTGTCCAGCTCGCGGGTGATTCCCGACAACTCGTCGGGCGTATAGTCGGGGCGGAGCAGGATGTGACGGAAATGGTACAGGGCACCGCGCTTGTCCAGAAGCTCGATGATGTGGAAGCCGTACTGCGACTCGACCACTTCCGAAATCTGACCCGGACGCATGTGTTCCAGTGCGGCGGAGAATCCGTCTTCGAGCATGTTCAGCGGGGTGGGATCCATCTCACCGCCGCGGAGCATCGTGCCGGGATCCTGCGAATACATACGGGCAAGGCTTTCGAACTTGGTTTTGCCCGAGATGATACGCTCACGCATATCCAGCAGTCGCTCGGTGGTACGCTGTTTTGCGGCCTTGATCGACTTGGGGAACTTGGTGATCTGGGCGTAGACATACTGCTCGGGGATGATCGGCAGGCTGTCCTTCGAAATCGATTTGTAGAACTGTTCCACCTCACCCGGAATGATCGAAATACGCGAGATGACCTGCTGTTGCAGCGAAGAGGCATAGGCCTGCTCCTCGTAACGGCGGCGCATGCTTTCGCGGATGTTGAAGACGGCCATGTGGTGCTTGGCCTCAAGGGCGGGAATCGAGCCTTCCTGGGCGATCATCGTGCTGAGCTGTTCCTCGACACGGTTGGCGATGTCGCCGTCGTTGATCGTCACGGAGTCGATCTGCGCCTGGTTGAAGAGCAGTTTGCGGGTCATGAGTCCCTCGAGCGCCTCGTTCATCGGGTCGCGGTCGGAGGTGTAACCCTCCAGACGGCGCTGTTTGACCATCTCGTCGGCGTAGTGTTTGACATCCGAGTAGAGGATCGACGATCCGCCTACCACGGCCACCACCTTGTCGAGCATGACCGTACGTTTTTGTGCCATCGTTCCCGTTGCCACGGCAATACACAGGAACGCAAATATTACTTTTTTAAACATATCTTCGGTTTTCGTTTTTATTTCACTGTTTTATCGGCGATCGAGTCCGAGAGCGTAGTCTCCTCGTCGTTGTATTCCACCCGTTTCAGGCGCACGGCCTCCTCGTAGATCCGATCCTCGAATTTGTGGATGATCGCCTCCTGACGCTGCTTGTAGAGGATGCGGCGGATGGTGGGGGTGATCAGTTCCAGCGGAATGCTCTCGCCCACGCGGCGCACGTCGAGAATCTGGAAGTAGTAGTGCGAACGGCTGTCGTGCATCTCCTGTACATCGGTCGTACCCAGCACCGAATCGTAGTTCTCGGTACGCAGCGACGGCAGATGGCTCAGAAACTCCGAGAAATCGACCCATTTGTCGCTGAAGTCCGTCACGGCGAAGTCGTTCTTGAGGCAGATATCCGTGAAATCCTGTTGTTGCGTTTCGCGGCGTCCCTGCATCAGTGCACGCAGCTGCAAGGCCTGGCGATAACCCGTCTGGAAACGGACGATGCGTCCCTTGACCAGCGGACGATCCAGCTTGAATTCGCCCTTGTGCACGTCGTAGTAGGCGGCGATTTGTTCCGAGGTGAAGACCGTGTCGAGTTCGCGGTCGACGAGATGTTCGTCGAGGCGGTGGATCAGAAGCGTCTGGCGGTACTCCTCGACCTTGCGGTCGATGTCGGCAACCGAGGCCTCGAAGACCTTTTCGGCCTCCTGCAATTTGATTTGTTTACGAACCCAGCGGTCGATGTAGATTTTGGTGAGCGCGACACTGTCCTCGCCCGTCACGCCCTGGGGCACGGCATTTTTCAGATCCGAGCGGCGCAGTTTGGTGCTGCCGACCCGAGCCACGGTGCGGTCCAGCGAGAAGTATGCGGGCAGTTCGCGACAGCCGGTCAGAAGAAGCAGACCGGCGAGCAATACGAGTATGTTGCGAGTGTTCATCATTCAAGAGGACAAAGATAGGTTATTTTACTTGAAAAGTAACGCTTTTGCCCCTTGAATATTACGCTTCGATACCTTTTTTATGGCGAATGGGGGTCTCGCGGATCCAAACAGCGATTTTTCGTGCCTCCCAGACAAGGAGCGCAAGCATCGCAAAATAGAGGATTCCGTAGAGCGCAGGGCTTGAAATAAGCTCGCTTAAGGGGGTGCTTTCCAGTCCCGCGGCGAGCAGGATAAAACTCAGCGTATTGTTGGCGGCGTGGAGCAGAACGGACGAAAGAAGCGATCCCGAACGCAGCGCCAGATAACCCAGCACAAGACCCGACAGTGAGGCGTAAATGACGGCGGCGGGGTGGAAGTGGATCACTCCGAAAAAGAGCGACGAAAAGACCCATGCCCACACCACTCCGCGGCTTTTGACGGCCGATCCGAGGACGATTCCGCGACACAGGATCTCCTCGCACAACGGGGCGGCAACCACGGCGGTCATCACGCCCCAAAACGAGGCGTCGATCGGCATGGGAACTTCGGGAAGGAGTTCTGTAAGGGGTTCAAGGACAATGCTTAACGCAACAATGGTCAGAAATCCGTGGAGGACGAGTAACGGGTCGAATCCCCGTGTGGAAAAATTCGCCCAACGCCCCTCCGCGCCCCGGCTCGAGCGGTAGAAAAGCACCGCGAAAACGGACAGTGCCATGGCGATCGTGTAGCTGAGAAATGTGTCCGCATCGGAGGGGAGGAATTCGCCCAAAAACGAAAAAAGGATTCCCGTCAGAAATTGTGCCCCGATACACAAAAGGAGCATCACCAAAAGGTTTCCCGGCGTGGGGAAACCGCCCGTGGGGCGTGCGGGTTTTTGTTCCGAATGTTGGATCAGACTTTCTTCCATGACTTTGTGCGGTTTGGTTTGCGTTAAAAAGTGTCCCAAAGGTAAGCATTTTTGGCGGGGAATTGGGGATTCTCATAGAAAATCATTAATTTTGTCCGATTATAAACCTGTATCAACCATGGCAAAGGTAATTGCATTGGCCAATCAGAAGGGCGGAGTGGGCAAAACGACCACCGCCATCAATCTGGCGGCATCGCTCGCATTACTCGGCAAGAAGATCCTTCTGATCGATGCCGATCCGCAGGCGAACGCCACTTCGGGATTGGGATTCGACATAAATTCAGAGGGCATCTACGAGTGCATCGCGGGCGAAAGACAAGCCTCCGAGGTCATCCTTGCGTGTGAGGAGGTCAAGAACCTGTGGGTGTTGCCCTCGTCCATTGATTTGGTGGCGGCGGATGCCGAACTGCCCAAATTGGAGCATGCCCACCGCATTTTCAAGCAGATCGTAGATTCGGTGCGCGAGAACTACGATTACATCTTCATCGACTGCTCGCCCTCGCTCGGTCTTCTGACGGTCAATATTCTGACGGCCGCCGACACGGTCCTGATCCCCGTGCAGTGCGAGTATCTGGCGCTGGAGGGTCTGTCGAAACTGTTGGCCACGATCCGCAAAATCAAGGGCGGACTGAACCCCACACTCGAAATCGAAGGCTTCCTTCTGACAATGTACATGCGCAACCGACTCAACAACCAGGTGGTGAGCGAGGTGCGCGAACACTTCGGAAAAATGGCCTACGAGACAATTATTCAGCGAAATGTCCGTTTGGGAGAAGCCCCCTCGCACGGAGTGCCCGTCATGCTGTATGATGCGGGTGCCGTCGGATCGGAGAACTACCTGAATCTGGCACGCGAATTTTTGAAGAGAAACAAACAAGCAACAAAATAAATTTTTCAGACATGAAACAAAAGGGATTAGGGCGCGGATTGGATGCCATTTTCGGAGGGGATGACTTGGACATCCAGATCAAACCGACAAGCCGAATGGCCGAAATCGACCTTGTGGACATCATCCCCAACCCCGAGCAGCCGCGTAAGCAATTCGACGAGGCTTCGTTGGACGAATTGAGCGAGTCGATTCGTCAGATGGGTGTGATCCAGCCCGTGACCGTGCGTAAGAACAACGACGGCAAATATATCATCATCAGTGGCGAGCGTCGTTGGCGTGCCGCCCGTAAAGCAGGCCTGGAACGTATCCCGGCCTATATCCGCGAGGCCGAACCCGTCGAGGTGCATACGATGGCGCTCGTGGAGAACATCCAGCGTCAGGATCTGAATGCGATCGAGATCGCGCAGAGCATGCAGCGCCTCATAGACGAATGCCACCTGACGCAGGACGCCCTGGCCGAACGGCTGGGCAAGAAACGCTCGTCAGTATCGAACTACCTGCGCCTTCTGAAACTTCCCGAAGAGATTCAGACGGCCGTCAAGGAGGGGGTGATTTCGATGGGACACGCCAAGGCGCTGGCCGGAGCTCCCGCCGAAAAACAACTTCCGTTGTTGGAGAAATGCATCGAGCGTGCGTTGTCGGTGCGTCAGATCGAGGATCTGGTACGCCAGCTGACCGAAGAGAAACCCCGCGTGGAACCCGCCGAAGAGGAGGAATATCCCGAAAGCTACGCCCGTCTGGTGGAGCAGCTCGAGCGCTTCTTCACGCAGGACATCTCGATCCGTCGCACGAAGAAGGGCGGCGGCCGCATCGTCATCAACTTCAAGGACGATCGCGACATTGACCAGTTCATCAACCGATTCTCGTCGAGAGGATAAACTTTACGTATGAAAGTTTTTCGTATAGTTCTTTTTACCCTGTTGCTCGCTTTTGCCGTTGAGGGGAGTGTGGTGGCGCAGAATCTGCACCGCGGTCACCGTCAACTGGTGAAAAAGGGCATGATGGAACGCCCCGACAGCGTGCGGATGCGCCGCGACTCGGTCGAGCGGGTGCTCTTGCGCGATTCTTTGTTGCAGAAACGCTTCATGCAGGACTCGCTGAAGACCCATGCCGATTCGGTGCGCCGTCGTGCGGTGATCGACTCGCTGGTGCAGGAGCGCCTGAAAGCCGATTCGCTGGGTGTCAGGGCGGATTCGGTGGCAAAACCGTCGGAAAAGATCGATTCGCTGACGGGCAAGGCCGTCGAGGAGGCGAAGTGCGACACGCTGCGCGGCAACGATTCCACGACCCACCGCCGCAAGGGGTGGTTCATGAGCGATTCGATGTCGCTGTCGAAGGTGTGCTGGCTGTCCACCGTCCTGCCCGGTTACGGTCAGGTCTACAACAAGCAGTATTGGAAACTGCCGCTGCTGTATGGTCTGGTGGGTACGTCGCTGGCACTCTACATCAACGAAAACAAAACCTACCGTCCGCTCCGCCGTGCATTCGATGCCTATACGGCAACGACCGTCGATCGTACGCCCGAACTCGACGCCCTGCAACACAAAATGATCCGCAGCAACACGCGTCGTCAGATCTATCTGGGGGCGGCCATCGCTTCGTATATCTACTTCATCGGCGATGCCGCCGTGAACTACAAGACGAACGACGTCTCGCGCGTGAAGAAGGCCACGACCCTTGCCTGTATCTTCCCCGGTGCGGGTCAGATTTACAACAAGAGTTATTGGAAAGTGCCGTTCGTGGTGGGCGGTTTTGCGACGATGGTCTATTGCATCGACTGGAACAACCGCGGTTACAAGCGTTTCAAACGCGCCTATGGCTTCCTGGCCGACTACGAACGCAACCCCGACAAATACCCCGACGGCCCGATGGACGAATTCCGCGGTCACTATAGTGCCGAATTCATCCGCGACCTGAGAAACAACTACCGACGCAACCGCGACCTGTGTATCATCATCTCGGGTGCGTTGTACGTCTTGCAGATCATCGATGCCCATGTCGATGCCCATCTCAAGGATTACGATATTTCCGACGATCTTTCGATGAGCATCGAACCGATGGTCGATTATGATTACATCCCCCAAAGACAATCACACCAGCCCGTATTCGGCTTTAATTTGAAAGTAAACTTTTAAGCACCACGATGAAACATCTCCTTTTCGTAACATTGACGCTCCTTTTGACCACTTCGATTTTCGCCGCCGATTTGGACCGTCGTCCCAAAAAGAAACGCAAGAAGGCCAAAACCGAACAGAGCGTAACGGAAACCCCTGCCCCCCAACCCGTCGAGCAGGTCAAACCCGAACCCGAGGAGACGAAGCCCGTGCGTGAGGAGCTTCCCGTCCGACTCAACGACCTGCAATTGGGCTATACTCCCGAGCAGACCGATTCGCTGGTGGCCGTATGGGGTGAGGCACACCGTCAGGATGCCTTCGAGAATTTCTTCCGCGAATATGTCCACATCGACTCGACGAAAGTCTGCCGTACGGATCACGATTCGCTGTATGTGCGCCGTCTGCACGATATGGCATCGCCCATTCCGATGCCGTTCAACGACCTGGTGCGCCGTTCGATCCTCAAATACACCGCATCGCCCGACGGCGTGATCAGCCGTGTGTTGGGACGTTCGCAATACTACTTCCCGATCATCGAGCAGGAGTTGCTGCGTGCGGGGCTTCCCGTCGAGCTGCGTTCGTTGTCGATCATCGAGTCGGCACTCATGCCCACGGCACTCTCGCGTATGGGAGCATCGGGGCTGTGGCAGTTCATGCCCACGACGGGTCGCAGTTACGGTCTGGAGGTTAATTCGATGGTCGATGAGCGTCGTGACCCGATCCGCGCCTCGCAGGCCGCCTGTCGTTTTCTGAAGGATCTCTACAACATGTATCAGGACTGGACGCTGGCCATCGCCGCCTACAACTGCGGCCCCGGTAATGTCAATAAGGCCTTTGCCCGTGCCGGTAGCGGCAGCCGTACGTTCTGGGATATTTATCCCTACCTGCCCGCCGAGACGCGCGACTATGTACCCGCCTTCATCGGTGCGTCGTACGCCTATGCCTATCATGCCCAGCACGGTATCCATGTGACCGAGCCGCCCGTGCCTCTGGCCGTCGATACGCTCCACATCAACCGTCTGATGCACTTCGGGCAGATCTCTTCGACGATCGACCTTCCGATCGAGACGCTGCGTATGCTCAATCCGCAGTATGTGATGGATATTGTGCCCGCCACGAACAAAGTCTATACGCTCGTTGTGCCGCAGCGCAAGGCCATCGAGTTCATCGAGCACGAGAAAGAGATTTTTGCCAAGGATTCGACCTTCCTTAAGGAGTACATCAATCCCGCAAATATTGATAAAAAGAAGCTGGAGCGCAGTGCGCGGACGGCCTCTTACTATCGCGTCAAACGTGGTGATACGCTGGGCGGTATTGCCACCCGTCATCACGTCAGCGTGAAACAACTCATGAGATTGAACAAGATCCGCAATCCGCGTGCCCTGCGTGCGGGACAGCGTCTGCGCATCCGATAACGAAAGCCTATGACCGTCGATAACCGAGATACGATCGTCGCCCCTGCCACGGCGGCGGGTGGCGCCATTGCTGTAATCCGCATCAGCGGATCGGAGACCTTTGCCGTGTGCGATCGGGTGTTCCGCGGAAAGCGGCCGCTTGCCGCAGCCGAAGGTTACACGGTGCACTACGGCCGCATCATGGACGGCGAACGGGTCGTCGATGATGTGCTTGCCACGGTTTTCCGCGCTCCGCATTCCTATACGGGTGAGGATTCCGTCGAGGTGTCGTGTCACGGGTCGTCATATGTCGTGTCGGAGATCCTGCGTTTGCTGCTGAAGTCGGGGGCTCGTATGGCCGAGCCGGGCGAATTTACCATCCGCGCCTACATGAACGGCAAGATGGATCTTTCGCAGGCGGAGGCCGTCGCCGATCTGATCGCCTCCTCGTCGCGTGCCGCCCATACGATGGCATCGACCCAGATGCGAGGCGGGTATTCCGCACGGCTGGATGCCCTGCGCGACGAATTGGTGCATCTGACGGCTCTCTTGGAATTGGAACTCGATTTTTCGGAGGAGGATGTCGAATTTGCCGACCGTAGTCACCTGCGTAGCATCATGGAGCAGATCCGCTCCGAAATCGACCGTCTGAAGCAATCTTTTTCGCTGGGTAACGCCATCAAGCAGGGTGTTCCCGTGGCGATTGTCGGTGCGCCGAATGTGGGTAAATCGACCCTTTTGAACCGATTGCTCAACGAGGATCGTGCGCTGGTGTCGGATATTGCCGGAACGACGCGCGATGTGATCGAGGAGCAGGCCAACATCGGCGGGGTGGTGTTCCGTTTTCTGGATACGGCGGGCATTCGTCAGACGGACGACCGCCTGGAGCAGATGGGCATCGAGCGCACGATGAAAAGCATCGGGAAGGCCGAAATTGTCATCCGCATGACGGAGGCGGGCACCCGAAATCCGGAACTCGAAAATATTACGTTACGCGACGATCAGAAATTGATCGACGTGATCAATAAGTGCGACCTTTATCCCCAATCCGCGCTTCCCGAGGGGGCGATTGGCATTTCGGCAAAACGGGGGGAGGGGATTGACTCTTTGTGTCGCGTTCTGCGTGCGCAGATCGACACCGATGCCTTGTATCAGGGCGATGTCGTGGTGTCACACAGCCGCCACGTTGAGGCGTTGAGTGCGGCGGGCGAAGCGTTGGAGGATGCCCTGCGCGGTTTGGACGACGGCACACCCGAAGATCTTTTGGCGGAGGACATCCGTCAGGTGATCCACTACATCGGCACGATCACGGGTCGCGGCGAAATCCTCTCGCAGGAGGTCTTAAACCACATCTTCGGAAAATTCTGCATCGGCAAATGACGGCTTGTAAATAACCGTTACCAATCATAACCATCTAGAGTAAAGTCGCTGAATATCAGCGGCTTTTATTTTTATGTGCATTCCAGACCGTATTTGGAAGTGACGGTTTTTATCCATATTTTTCATACGTATTTCTACCGTGACGGCGATTCACGGTTTGCCCGAATATCACACTGACGCAGTAGTTGACGTGTGTTGACAATGGTTTACATGTGTGTACAAAAAGGGAAATTAGAAATCATGTAAAACGGACGAAAAAAGAACGAAAATATGGAAGTAAAAAGGATTTGTCAATGGTGCGGGAAACCGTTCATTGCACGGAAAACAACGACTTGTTATTGCAGCCCCCAATGCTCGAAACGAGGTTACAAACACCGCATGATGGAGCGGAAGATGGAGCTGCGCCACATGCAGGAGATGGTGGAGTTGCGCTCGTCGCTGGAGAAGCAGGAATACTTCACCTTTTCGCAGGCGGCACGGCTCATGGGGGTAAGCCGCCAGTACATCTACAAACTGGTGAAAGAGGAGAAACTCCGCGCCTCACGGCTCAGCGGAAAGATGTCGCTGGTACGGAAAGCCGACATCGAACTCCTGCTCAAAAGCAAACCTTATGAACGGCTGGTGTCAAAGAAGGACTTCGACATCACCGAATATTACACCGCGGAGGAGATTGCCGAAAAATACAAGGTCAATGCCAAGTGGGTATGGACCTACACGCGGCAGCATAAGATTCCGAAGGTGAGAATCCGTCAGTTCAACTATTACAGCAAGAAACACATCGATGCCGCCTTCGCCAAATATGAGGTGGACTCCGACCTGACGGAATGGTACACGCCCGAAGATATTCAGGAGAAATACGGCATGACACGGGTCGCCATCCGTTCGCACGTCTACCGCAACAACATCCCCTCGAAGAAAGAACACGGGCAGATATTCTACTCCAAGCTCCACTTCGACCTTTCCAAGACCTCGGAGCAGGAGAGCGGCAAGGAATACTACACCGTCAGGGAGGCCATGGAAAAATTCAAACTCTCGCGCGACTCGGTGTACAGTGTCTTGCAGTTCCATCAGATTCCCCGCGAAAAGAGCGGGCGTTTCGTCCGCTTTCTGAAGGTGGACTTTGACCGCGTGATGGGCGTACGCAAGTGACCGAATTGCAGGCTACCGTAAATTATTCCAAAATTAATCGCCGCTGAAGGTGGTCTGCAACGATACATTGCAGTGATTTGCCGTCGAATGATTAACAACCATAAAAAATATACGTTATGAATGAGTGTAAGACAGTAACATTGAGAACACGTCCCTTGAAGAACAGAATGTTGTCGTTTTATCTGGACTATTATCCGGGATGTCGGGACATGGAAACCATGAAGGTAATCCGTCATGAATCGCTGGGCATTTATATTTATGCCAATCCGAAGAACAAGCGGGAGATGGACTTCAATCAGGTGATGGCTGAGAAGGCCGAAGCCATCCGTTGCCGCAGGTTCGAGTCGGTGGTGAACGAGCGTTACGATTTCTTCGACAAGTACAAGCTCAAGGCCGATTTTCTGGAGTATTTCCGCAACCAGCTCCGCAAGCACGACCCCAAATGGGAGTTCGTCTATCTCCACTTCAGCAACTTCGTGCATGGGAAATGCTCTTTTGAGGAGATTGACCTTGACCTCTGCAACAAGTTCCGCGAGTATCTGCTGACGGCCCGAAAACTCAAGCGCAACGGACGCATCACACGAAACTCCGCTTCGGGATACTGGTCCACATTCAGAGGGCTTCTGAAAATCCTCTACCGCAACGGAATGATCAAGACCAATGTCAATGATTTCCTCGACAAGATTGAAACGGAGGACGTGGTCAAGGATTACCTTTCGGTGGAAGAGCTCTACAAACTGGCCGAGACCCCCTGCAAGAAACCCGTGCTGAAGACCGCCTCGCTCTTCTCCTGCATGACCAGCCTGCGCATCAGCGACATTCTCGCCCTGTGTTGGGAGGATATTGTGGACTATTCGGCCGGAGGCAAGTGTGTGCATATCATCACGCAGAAGAACCGTGCCGAAGACATTATCCCCATCAGCGAAGAGGCGCTGAATCTGATCGGTTACAGTCCCGACAAGCGTGGCATGGTATTCAGGGAGATGCAGCGCTGCTGGACACAGACCTACATGAAGGAGTGGATCCGCTCGGCGGGAATCACCAAGAACATCACCTTCCACCACGCAAGGCATGGGTTCGCCACCCTTGCCCTCAGTAAAGGTATGCCGATTGAAAGTGTCAGTCGTGTGTTGGGACATACGAACATAGTCACAACCCAACTCTATGCGAAGATAACCACGCAGAAGATAGACCACGACCTGACCATGTTCGGAGACAAGCTGAGCCAATCATTCGGAAACACCCAAATGGCATAGGATATGGAAAGGAACATCATCAGCATAAACGAGTACGGCAAGGCTGTCCTGCCGACTGATATACAGGCAACCGCCATGAGCGAGTGGGAACTCTGCGAGTTGTTCAATGTAACCGCCCCGACCATCAGGGCAGGGATAAAGGCACTCTGCAAGAGCGGAGTTCTGAATGAATACGAGATAAGGTACACCATCCGCCTGTCCGACAGGTGCAGCATGGAGGTTTACAGCCTTGAAACGATAATCGCCCTTGCGTTCCGTATTGGCACATACAGTGCAAAGCAGGTGCGCAATGCCATCCTTGAAAGACTGTACTTGCGAAACGAAAAAACAAACATCTTCTTTTCGCTTGCCAATTCTGCAATTAGTATGTCGTAGATTGTAGATTAGATAAATAGCAGGAAACCTGCTATTTATCTTTTATCGTTTCTGCTCCTCTATAAATACATCTATTTCCCCTAAATAACCAATTTCTTTAGGAAGTATGAACATATTGTTCGGATTTGCATATTTTCTAAAATGGTCTTCAATATCAGAAATATCCAAATCTTCAATGCTTGTATTAGTATTAAATCCCACAGGTTGAATATGACACAATTTCCAATCAGACAAAGCATAACTGCCTAATGGCTTGGAATACTTAGCATTTTCCTTGATCTCCTTTGTAGCCATAAACACCATTGGCAACTCTTTTTGGTTCAACAGTTCTTTGATTTGGGACAAGGTGAACACCGTTCCTTTTAGGACATTACTATACACCCAAATAGCTACGGTATTGTCTGAAACGATAATTTCTCTTCCACAAGGATGCACAAATGATTGACCTCGTTTATTTGTTTCTTTACGAATAATCAATGGCATATCCTTGTCCGCTATCCATTCTTCTATCAGTTTATTCCAATTTTCAAGTACATCAATTCCTATTTGAGGGTTATTAGGAGAATTATGCCATAATGTACCTATTTCCTTGATTTTCATTCGAATTTCTTCCCCTACCAAATCTTTTGTAGGCATACGCCTTTCGGACTGCTTAAATGTCGGGGATTGACTTGATATTAGAAACTGCATAGCTCGTTTAGGTGGATATTTACAACTATATATTCTGCCCTCTTGATAACTCTTGGTTTCAATGACATTTGAAAAGACGCGATAGAAATCAGCTTTTGTAAACTTGAATGTTCCATTCAGAGTACGAACAATAAATGAATCATTCTCTTTCAACGGCTCAATCAAATCAGCCTTGAAACACAATCTACTACTTGTATATTCTACCATATGCTAACTATTCAAACAAATTACACTACAAAGGTACTCGAAATAACCCAAATGAGAGAATTCTTGCCATTCATAATTGTCTTGAGTTTATAGAATCTCTCAAATATCTATTCCTTGAGTGCTATTTTCGTCATTCTGCTATATTTTGCGTAACAGATTATCCGATAAATGCTTATACTTTTGTAGCTGGTATTTTTCAAACTTAAAAACGATTTGATTATGTCAGCTAACAAACAACAAGACAGCCACAGACCGCCATCAGATGATGGTATGGCAAAAGAAGAGTTTATCCGAGTGGGGACAACGCTCTACAAGATTGTGGAGCAGCCCAAACTGAACGGAGGGTATGTAAGGAAACGCATAGCATGGAACAACGAGGCACTGCGCCAAGACTATGGCAAGGACTACATCGGCAGCGTTCCCAAGTATGACAGCTTCTGCACCGTACCCGAACATCTGAACTACCGCCCCATAGTAGGCAAGTCTTGTCCTCGCGCTGTCCGTTCTCATTTTTACGGGCATAGCCACCTATTTTTCCCGTTGCCACGGCATCGACATCATGCGCATAACGACTCCCGTCATTCTCGGACTGGTGACAACCATCATATTGTGCGGAGTCCTGCAGAGATTCTTCT